>NZ_AEWI01000022.1 GCF_000191885.1 Anaerophaga thermohalophila DSM 12881 | reverse complement strand
CCCCCCCCCCCCCCCCGCAAAAAAACCATCCCACATTACAGCACATTTGCAAGCCCGCACGAACCAACGCACAAAGCCAAGGCTTGCAAAAGAGCTGCAATTCTACTTACGCACTCGTGCTAAATTGTTACTTTTGAGCTATCAAGAAATGAACCGACAAAATGGAAAAAGAAATTGACAACAAACTCAAATCCAAAAACATCAAACCAACGGCCATGCGCCAGTAAGTGTTGCAGGTTTTAACCGAACACAAATCAGCTATCAGCCTGCCTGAATTGGAACAAAAATTTGAAAAAGCCGACAAAGCAACTTTGTATCGAACGCTAAAAACATTTCAGGGAAATAAACTGATTCATTCGATTGATGATGATTCGGGTTCGGTAAAATATGCTTTGTGCCAGGAAGCTTGTGAGTGCCAACCCGAAGACCTGCATGTTCATTTTCTTTGCTCAAATTGTAATCAAACATTTTGTCTAAACGACATTCCGGTTCCAACAATAAATCTGCCCAATAGATTTTCCCTTGAATGTGTGAACATGGTTGTGAAAGGAATATGTGCCAATTGCGATAAATAAACTTTGCAACCCGGTTGCATCAACTTTTTTTTATCTTTGGCGTTCATATTTTATGATTTTAAGTTTTAGAAACCGGTGAATTTTAAAGGACAACATATAGGAGGAGTATTTACCTTTTTGGCAGGGCTGATTATTTTGGCTCATGCTGTTGTCCCACACCATCACCATTTCGAGTTAACCCATTTATCGGAGCAGGAATCAACGTGCGAAATTCCTGCACAAGAGAAAAACACTGACAACCAGGATTCCCATTGTCATGCATTTAATACGCTTGTATCAGAAAAGACAACGAATTCTATTGTAAATCAGGCTTTATCTGAATATTTCAATTCCTACATAGCCGGAATCAATACCAGTATTGAAATTCCGCCTGTTAAAAAAGTTACTACAACAATTTTTGGCGATCAGGCCATTTTCATCAAACAATTCTTCGTTACTGCCCAATCACTCAGGGCGCCTCCTGTAAATGCTTAATTTTTATTTGAGTTAACGAACCGGCAAACAAGCCGGGCCAAATGTCTTATACTTAATTCTTTTGTTATGAAAAAGAAGAAGTTAAGCAAGCAACAATTACAGGAAAAACGAAAAATCGAAAATAAAAGTTTAATCGAACACTTATTATCAGTTTTAGTTTACTGATGGTCGCAACAGTTTCTGTTCTGACTTTCTACACCTATAAGTGCGACACCCGGTTTTTTTATCATAAATGAGTTTGGTACGAAGAAGAAATTCCCGGCGAATGGGCTTGCATGAACGGCGATGACTTACAGCTTCATATATCTTCAAAAGTGTACTATAAAAACAAGGTGTACTATTTCTGTAGCGAGGAATGTTTTAACCATCTGGTAAAGCATTTTACAGAAGTTGCGATGGTTCCCGATGCTTTTTCAGGCAATTCAATTAACAAGTCCGATGCATTAATCGGGTTAAAAGAAAAAGGGGAACCTGAATTGGTTTACTTTAAGAATAAACAAACGATGAACGAATATTATGAACAGAGAAATAAATAAAGTTTTAACAAATAAAATCAATATGAGATGATAAACAAAATCATTGCTTTTTCAATAAAGAACAAAGCCCTCATTGGTTTGATGACCATCGGGCTTATTATAGGGGGTATTTGGTCAATGACCAAAGTGCCATTGGATGCCGTTCCCGACATTACCAACAACCAGGTGCAGGTAATTACAACCGCACCCAATCTGGGCACCGAGGACATTGAACAGTTTGTAACTTACCAGGTGGAACTTTCGGTGGCCAACCTGCCGGGGGTTATCGAAATTCGTTCGGTTTCACGGTTTGGTCTATCAGTGGTTACCATTGTTTTCGAGGACAACATGGGCACTTACCTTCCGCGGCAGTTGGTAAGCGAAGCATTGGCCGAAATTAAGGAAAAAATCCCGGAAGGCTTTGCCGAGCCGTTTATGGCTCCAATCAGTACTGGGTTAGGTGAAATTTACCAGTACACACTTGAAGTACAGCCAGGTTACGACACCGTGTATAACGACATGGAATTGCGCACCATGCAGGAATGGATTGTAAAACGGCAAATGGCGATGGTCCCCGGTGTGGTTGAAGTAAACTCCTTTGGCGGTCGTGGCAAACAATACGAAATTTCTATAAACCCCGATAAGCTTCGCAGTATGAACCTAACCATTGCCGACATTTTCGAGGCGTTGGAGGACAACAACCAGAACACAGGCGGGGCATACATCGAAAAAAACTTTCAGGCCAACTTTATCCGTGGCGAAGGTTTGATGCGTTCGCTCGATGACATCCGCAATACCCCTGTTGCCAATGTAAACGGGCAACCTGTTTTTATACGGGATGTGGCCGAGGTAAAATACGGGAGCTTTGTGCGTTACGGGGCTTTCACCAAAGATGGTAAAGGCGAAGCCGTGGGGGGTATTGTGATGATGCTGAAAGGTGAAAACTCCAACGATGTAATCAAGGATGTGAAAGAACGTATGGCATTAATCCAAAAATCATTGCCCGATGGCGTGGAGATAAAACCATTCCTCGACCGCAGCAAACTGATAAAAAGCACCACATCCACAGTTGCTGAGAACCTGTCGATTGGAGCGCTGATTGTAATTTTTGTCCTGGTCATCTTTCTGGGCAATCTTCGGGGTGGCTTATTGGTGGCATCTACCATACCGCTTGCTTTGCTGTTTGCATTTATCATGATGAATGTTTTCGGCGTTTGGGCAAACCTGATGAGCCTTGGGGCTATCGACTTTGGTATTCTGGTTGACGGGGCGGTAATCATCGTGGAAAGCATGATTTTTTACCTGCACCGAAATGAATTTATCGGGGAAAAAATTGGGCTGCCCCGGCGCAATGAGATAGCTTATAATTCAGCCAGTAAAATGATGAACTCCGCATTTTTCGGACAGCTCATCATTCTTATTGTATTTATTCCCGTGTTGGCATTGCAGGGTGTGGAAGGCAAGATGTTTATACCCATGGCCATGACCTTCGGCTTTGCCGTGTTGGGTGTTATGGTGCTTTGTCTTACCTACATCCCCATGATGGCTGCACTTTTCCTGAAACCTCCAAAAACAGATAAAAAAACCTGGGGAGAGAAATTTATTTTGAAGCTCGAAAACCTGTACGAACCGGTAATTGCCTGGGCTTTGCGCAAAGGTAAGCTCGTATTGGGAATTGCATTGGTCCTTTTAATTTCAGGTGTATTCTTGTTCTCACGCATGGGAGCCGAATTTATTCCACAGCTGGACGAAGGCGATTTTGCCTTCCAGGCTTTTCTAAAGCCCGGAACTTCTCTCTCCGAGGTGGAAAATGCATCTACCCGTATCGAACAAATTGTATTGGAAAATTTTCCCGATGAGATAGCATCTATACAAAGCCGTATTGGAGTTGCCGATTTGCCTACCGACCCCATGCCGATTGATATTGCTGATATATTTGTTATTCTTACACCACAGGATGAATGGACAAAGGTTGAATCGAAACAGGAACTGATTGATAAGGTAAAAGAAAAGGTAAGTGTCCTGCCGGGTATTAACTACGAATTTACGCAACCTATCGAAATGCGCTTTAACGAACTTTTAACTGGTATCCGGGAAGATGTGGCCATAAAATTATACGGTGACGACCTGAATATGCTGGCTGACAAAGCCGAAGAAATTTCTGGCTTAATTGCCGGGATAGAAGGAATTGAAGGCATAAAAGCTGAAGCAACCCGTGGGTTGCCTCAAATAACGGTAAAATACAACCGAACCAAACTGGGGCAGTACGGGTTAAAAATAAAGGACCTTAATACAGTAGTAGAAACAGCTTTCAGTGGTGGTGTTGCCGGAGTTATTTATGAAGGAGAGCGAATGTTCGACCTTGTGGTACGCTTAGATGAAGCACACCGCCAAAGCATTGACGACCTTCGGAATTTATTCGTAAATACACCGGATGGAAACCAGGTTCCCCTAAAAGAAGTAGCTGAAATCAGCTATCAGCCCGGCCCTATGCAAATCAGCCGCGATAATACCAACAGGCGTACGTATGTAGGTATCAACGTGGAAGGCAGGGACGTTAAATCGCTGGTAGAAGAAATTCAGCGAACCCTTGATGAAAAACTGGAACTGCCTTCTGGTTACTACATTCGCTACGGTGGAGCTTTCGAAAATCTCGAACGGGCATCAAAACGTCTTACACTGGTTGTACCGCTTGCATTGGCATTAATTTTTATGCTGGTTTTCTTTGCCATTAAATCCTTTAAACAAACCCTGATGATTTACGTGGCCATTCCACTGGCTACAGTAGGCGGAATCTTTTCACTTTACCTGCGTGACATGCCTTTCAGTATTTCGGCCGGAGTCGGCTTTATCGTGCTCTTTGGTGTGGCTGTGTTAAACGGTCTGGTATTGATAAGCGGTTTTAACGAGTTAAAAGAAGAAGGAAAACTCAGCCTTGGCGAAATTATCAAACAAGGTTCCCTTCGCAGGGTACGCCCTATTTTCCTGACCGCATCAACCGACATTCTCGGATTTCTGCCTATGGCCATTTCCACATCCGCCGGGGCGGAAGTGCAACGACCACTTGCAACTGTAGTTATTGGCGGTATGTTAACATCTACCCTTCTGACACTGGTTGTGTTGCCCGTACTATACAAAATGGTTGAATCGGGAAAAACCAAACTGAAAGTACCAAAACTCAATCCCACCGTAATAACCATCTTATTTATCATAGGGGGGCTTGGTATTTCGGGCGGGCTGAAAGCCCAGGAAAATACTGTTACCCTTGAACAGGCCATCACACGGGCTAAAGAAAACTATCCATCGTTAAAAGCGGCCTCGCTTAATGTGGAAAAGCAAAAAGCCTTGAAAGCTACAGCTTACGATTTGGGTAATACTTCCATCTACACCGGTAAAGAGGAAACAGGCAATGGAGCGGTGGGTATTCAAACCCAAATTGGTGTGACACAATCGGAAATTGACTTGTTTGGCATACCTGCCAAAAACAAGCTAAATAAATCACGCACCAATCTTGCCATTTCAAAACTTGAACTGACCGAAAATGAACTGGTCAGGAATGTGAGCCTGGCATGGTACAGGGCGCTGGTAGCCAAAAAACAAAAAGAATTGTACAAACAGCTTGACAGTATTTATGCCAATTTTCTGAAAGCTGCGGAACTGCGGTTTAAAACCCAGCAAACATCCAAAGTGGAGTACCTTTCTGCCTCTGCCAAATACAAAGAGTTAATGGTAAATATGAAACAGGCTGAAAACGAGTACCTGGCTTCCCTGCAAATCCTGAACCAGTACCTTATGTACCCCGATGGCGTTGAAATTGCCGATACAGGGCAGGAATGGGACGAAACGGTTCATGCTGCCTTTTCAATGGATTCTTTAAACGCTGTTCCCCTGCTGAATTATTACAGGCAACAGTTGGATGTTTCTAAGGCAGAGTGGAAAGCTGAAAAAGCAAATTTCCTGCCCAAACTTGATTTGGGGTACAGACAGCAATCTGTAGATGGCACATCAGGATTTTATGGCTGGGAAGCGGGCATTTCCGTTCCTTTACTCTTCTTTTCCCAGTCAGGTAAGACTAAAGCCGCCCGTTTTAATTACGAGATGACCGGGCAGGAATACAAGCAACGGGAACTTGAACTGAATGCCTCTTACAAAGAGCTTTTAAGCCGTTACAGGGTAATGGGCGAGGTGCTTGCATATTATAAAAATGAAGCCCTGCCGCTTGCTGCCGAACAAATTGAAGCAGCCAACCTGGGTTACCGTCTTGGAAGCCTCAGTTACATCGAGTTTATCCAGAATACTGAATCAGCCATAAAAACAAGACAACAATATATATCCCGTCTAGCGGAATTTTTCGAGATAAAAGAACAATTGGAATACATAACAGGTCAATAATTTTAAAAAACAGATAAGAATGAAAACAAAAATATTTATAGCACTTATTGCAATAGCAACATTCATGTCGTGCAACAGCAACAAAAAAGAAAACAGTGAAACCGGGGAACATGCGGAACATGAAGGCCCCGAAGGCGTGGTTATGCTGAACGAACTTCAGCGTGAAGCCCTAAATTTACAGTTGGGCAATTTTCAAATGCGAAACCTCACCACATTGGTAAAAACAAACGGACAACTCGAAGTACCACCAGCAGCAAGTGCCGATGTTACCGCTATTATTGGTGGCAATGTGAAAGAAATAAAGGTTTTTCATGGCGATAAAGTGAATAAAGGCCAGGTGTTGGCCATACTGGAGCATCCGGATTATATTGCCCTTCAGGAAGAATTTTCCGAAACAGCCAACAAACTGGAATTTCTTGAACAGGAATATGCCCGTCAAAAAGAGCTTTTCGAGAATAATGTTGGGGCAGGCAAAGACTTCCAGCAGGTAAAATCGGAATACAATACCGCCAAAGCACGTTACGAAGGGTTAAAATCAAGACTCCAACTGCTCAACCTTTCACCCGAAAAAGTAAAGGGAGGTAGTATTTCAAATACCATTTCCATTCTTTCGCCCATTAGCGGCTTTGTCAATGATGTGAATATTAAATTGGGAACGTATGTCGATGCCAAAAACCAGCTTTTCAGCATCACTGACAACCGGGAAATACATGCCGACTTTATGGTGTATGAAAATGATGTACACCTTTTAGAAAACGGACAAAAAGTTGATTTCACCGTTTCCAACCGTCCGGGCGAAGAATTGAACGCTACCATTTTTGCCATCGGAAAAGAGTTTGAACCTAACACCAGAGCGGTACACATCCATGCACGTCTCGACAAGAACCCGGGCAACCTGATTCCCGGCATGTACGTTTCGGGACATATCCATACCGATGAAAATTATACCCGTACCCTCCCCAATGATGCCATCGTAACCGAAGGGACTAAGTCCTATATCTTTATCTTGGATGAATTGGTTGAAGCAGAAGAACTCGAAGGGCATGAACATGAAGCGCTAACAGAAGACGAAGAGGGCAGCCACGTAATGGCGTTTCGAATGGTGGAAGTCATTACCGGGATGCAAGAGAGCGGATATACCGAGATAAAATTGCTCAGTCCCCTTCCCGATAATACACAGATTGTAATGAATGCAGCTTATTACCTGTTGGCCGATATGAAAAAAGAAGAAACAGAACATGAACATTAAAAACCAGGATTATGAAAGAAATAAAAGCATTTATAAGGCCCAATAAAGTGAACGACATTGTTCACCATTTAAAAGGTGCAGGTTTTGAGAACATGACCATTTCATCGGCAGAGGGTACCGGAAAATTACAGGATGAAACCGCATTTGTGTCCCAAAAGTTTTCCATTACCGACAGCGAAATGGCCAAACTGGAAATTGTAGTCGATAAAAACGATGTGGACAAAGTAGTCCAGATTATTTCGGAGCAAGGTAAAACTCTGAATCCCGGTGATGGAATAATTTATATTTCGGATGTTGAAAAAGCTTTTCGTGTAAAAACAGGGAAGGATATTAGATTGGATTAATAGCATAGAAACCATGGAAGGTATACTTGAAATGCACAAAATAGCATTTGCTAAAACCGGTGATAGTGAATGACCAATCAAGATAGCAAAAATTATTTTGCAAAGAGTGAATACAAATAACCTGCGAAAACAAAAGAAAAAGAAAAAAAGGAGATGAAAAAATTAAAGTTAGAAATACCACTTATTCTTCCCGAAGTGCCTGATGAAAAAGACCAATGTGTTCAGGAGCTTATCTCACTGCTTCAGGAGCAAAAAGGACTGGAAGAAGTCCACGTTTCAGAAGCTTCTGATAAGGGTGTACCTCAACTTTGTTTCCACTATAAACCGGAATTGATTTCCATCGACCGCATACGTACAATTGCCCGGCAAACCGGGGCATCCATTACCGAAAAAACCGGGCACAAGCTCATCGGGGTAGAAGGCATCCGCCACCCGCGCCATGCGCGCAGTATAGAGCGTAATCTGCGCGACTTAAACGGCATAATTGAAGCATCGGTTTCTGCCTCGGGAATGGTGCGGGTTGAATTCGATGCAAGACAGATTGACGAAACGCCAATTGTTAACAGGTTAAAAAAGGAAGGCCTGACCATCACGGATACTGCCGTAGAAGCCGGAACATATCTGCGCGGCATCAAAGAAACGGAGAAGCCTGCGAAAGAGCATACGCACGATAAAGAGCCCGGGTACGAAGAAAAAGGGGAAGAGCATGAACATGCGCATGGCGGGCTCCTGGGTAAAAATACGGAGTTGATTTTTCCCATTACCAGTGGAATATTGCTGGCCATTGGGTTCGGCCTCTCATTCGTGGATGCAGTTCCGTCGTGGGTTAGCCTGACCTTGTACATAGGAGCTTATTTCTTTGGCGGTTTCTATACGGCCAAAGAAGCAATCGAAACCGTATTGAGAGGTGGGTTTGAAATTGACTTCCTCATGCTGGTGGCAGCCATCGGAGCAGCTATTCTGGGTGAATGGGCAGAAGGGGCATTGTTACTGTTCCTCTTTAGCATGGGCCACGCCCTGGAGCATTATGCCATGAACAAAGCCCGCAAATCCATCGCGGCCCTGTCTGACCTGGCGCCCAAAACAGCCCTGCGGAAAAAAAACGGGAAAACAGAAGAAGTGGAGATTGAATCCCTGAGCATTGGCGACATTATCGTGGTAAAGCCCAATAGTAAAATTTCTGCTGATGGTGTCGTGGTTAGTGGCGAAAGCAGCGTGAACCAGGCCCCCATTACGGGCGAAAGTGTACCAGTGGATAAAGTGCCTGTGGATGCCCCGCAGAAGGACTATTCGAATGAAAAAGATATCAGTGATAAACACAGGGTTTTCTCAGGCACCATCAATGGCAACAATACGCTGGAAGTTAAAGTTATAAAGGAAGCCAGCGATTCAACCCTCTCCCGGTTGGTAAAACTGGTAAATGAAGCCCAAACGCAGAAATCGCCCACCCAGCGGTTTACCGATAAGTTCGAGAAATATTTTGTACCTGCCGTTTTGGGTTTAGTCGTGTTGTTGTTTGGGGCTTTTTTGGTTATCGACGAAAGTTTTAGCGACAGCTTTTACAGGGCAATGTCCGTTCTCGTAGCAGCCAGTCCTTGTGCGCTGGCCATTTCAACACCCAGCGCCGTGCTGAGCGGGGTGGCGCGTGCAGCCAAAGGCGGTGTGCTCATCAAAGGCGGACGTCCTTTGGAAGACCTCGGTGTTTTAACCGCGCTTGCTTTCGATAAAACCGGAACCCTTACCGAAGGCAAACCAAAACTCACTGAAGTGATTGCGCTGAATAATACCGATGAGAATGAATTGCTGAAAATGGCAATAGCCGTGGAAAATCTGAGCGACCACCCATTGGCGAAAGCAGTGGTCAGGGATGGCAAAAAACGTTTGAAAGGAAATGATATTCCCGAAGCCAAAGACCTGGAAGCCGTTTTGGGAAAAGGCATTAAAGCAACATTGGGTGAAGACAAAGTGTATATAGGAAACCTGGAGCTGTATGAAGCCCTCGATGATAAAAAACCTTCGGAGAAAATCAAAGAAAAAGTAAAAGCCCTTGAATCCGAAGGGAACACCACCATGCTTATCCGCCGCAATGGCGATTATGAAGGCATCATCGCCTTAATGGATACCCCGAGGGAAGAGGCAAAAAGCACGCTGGAGCAATTAAAGAAAATCGGTATTAAACGAATGATTATGCTCACGGGCGATAACCAGAAAGTGGCCGATGCCGTGGCAAAAGAAATAGGCCTGACCGATGCCTGGGGCAGCCTGTTGCCCGATGAAAAAGTGGATGCCATAAAAAAACTCAGAGAGAAGGAATCCAAAGTGGCAATGGTAGGCGATGGTGTGAATGATGCCCCCGCCATGGCCAACAGCACCGTGGGAATAGCTATGGGCGCGGCAGGTTCGGATGTGGCCCTGGAAACCGCTGATATTGCCCTGATGGGCGACAAACTGGAAATCCTGCCCTTTGCCATTGGCCTGAGCCGGAAAACAAAAAGCATCATAAAACAAAACCTGTGGATTAGCCTGGGCATTGTAGCTCTGCTTATTCCTTCAACCATCCTTGGCCTGGCCGGCATTGGCCTGGCCGTGCTGATTCACGAAGGTTCAACCCTTGTTGTAGTATTTAATGCATTGAGGTTGTTGGCATACAAAAAGTAAAGTTCAATAATATAGCAGATAAAGGTAACTGTATCTTAAATATTTACAGGTATGGAAAACAATGAAATAGAAAAGAAACTTGAATCGAAAAACGTAAAACCAACAGCCATGCGAACGTTGGTTTACAAAGCACTCGCTGAATCGGGCAAAGCGCTGAGCCTGTCCGATTTGGAACAACGTTTTGAAAAGGTAGAGCGTTCAACCATATTCAGGGCGCTTAAATCATTTCAGGACAACTTCATCGTTCATCCTGTGGATGATGGAACGGGTTCGGTTAAATATGCCGTCTGTGATGACGATTGCACATGTAACATACATGACCTGCACGTTCATTTTTATTGTACGCGTTGCGGCAAAACACGTTGCATGAAGGAACTGCCCATCCCCGATGTTAAACTGCCCGATGGATATACTTATGAGAACGCCCAGTTCATTATTAATGGGGTGTGTCCGCGCTGTGATTAAACTTTGCAACAGTGTTGCACTGACTTTTATGTAATTTTGCTGTTAATATAGAATGTTTAACATCAAAAATTAATAGTTATGAAATATTATTTCGAAAAAACCACAGATTATGCTTTTGAAGAAGCAGTAGAAAAAGTAACCGAAGAACTTAAAAAAGAAGGGTTCGGGGTACTGACCGGGATTGATGTGCAGGCCACATTGAAAAAGAAACTGGATGTCGATTTCAGAAAATACCGGATTTTGGGGGCTTGCAATCCGCCATTTGCACATAAAGCGCTGCAAGCCGAAAACAAAATCGGGGCCATGCTACCCTGCAATGTGATTGTGCAGGAACTGGAGAATGGCAAAACAGAAGTAGCTGCCGTTGACCCGGTGGCATCCATGAAGGCAGTTGATAACGACAAATTAGGTGAAATTGCCGGTGAAATCAGGGCGAAACTTGAAAAGGTCATTGAAAACGTATAATACGGCCGGAATTTTACCCTAAAGTAGTTTAAGAATCCTTGGAAATGAGAAAACAACTGTTGTTATTAACCTTCGCGCTTTTCTGTGCATTCACGGTGAATGCACAGGAGGGAGAACGGTTGAAAGTAATCACAGGGGTGCGTGTTAACCCTTTTGTGATGTACGATTTTGACGGCAACAAAACGGAAATAACCCGTATCCATGCCGAGTTGGGCGCCATGTTCAATAATAAAACCTACCTGTCGGTGGGATACACGCCCTTTGCCAACGCCATCTACAATTTCAACGAATACTGGTTTGTAGGGTTTGATGAAAAAATCCCGGTATCGTGGGTTTTGGCAGAAGAGTACATGTTTGATGAAAATAAATTTATAGTCCAGACCGGCCCCAATTTCAAATTAGGGAACGTGGGAAATGCCTTTGTATTCCTGTTTACCCCTGTTGATAATATTGACTGGGGCTTGAAAGTGGGCGCTTTTATCCCGTTAAATGTGGTGTTGTATAAAGAATAGTTAACATGTTTAAATCTGTATTTACCGTAAGTAAAATGAACTGCCCCTCTGAAGAATCCTTAATCAGGATGAAAATGGAAGGGATTTCAGGTATCAAAAACCTAGTGTTCGATATTGAAAACCGCAAACTTACCATCTTTCATGCTGAAGAAAATCCGGAAATCGAAAAACGACTGAAAGAACTCAATTTAGGCGCTGAACACAAAGACACTATCGATGTCCAGGAAGATGAATTTATAGATAATGCAAGCGCACAATCGAAACTTCTTTGGATGGTACTGATTATCAATTTTGCTTTTTTTATCATTGAAATTACAACAGGTCTCATTTCAAAATCCATGGGTTTGGTTGCCGATTCATTGGATATGCTGGCTGACGCGTTGGTTTATGGACTTAGCCTTTGGGCAGTCGGTTCAACAATAATTCGCAAGAAAAAAGTAGCGAAACTAAGCGGATATTTTCAACTGGCATTAGCCCTTCTGGGTCTTTCGGAGGTGATACGCCGGTTTATCAGTTTTGTAGAAGTGCCGGACTTTCAAACCATGATTATCGTTTCGGCATTGGCATTGATTGCCAATTCAGTTTGCCTCTATTTATTGCAAAAATCAAAGAGCAACGAAGCACACATGAAAGCCACCATGATTTTTACATCTAACGATATAATTATCAATACAGGTGTAATTGTGGCTGGTGTTTTGGTATTGTTGACCCAATCAAAATACCCGGATTTAATAATCGGGACAATTATCTTTCTAATTGTAACACGCGGTGCATTCAGGATATTAAAGCTTGGAAGATAATAATGAAATGAAGTAATCATGACTACTTTTTATAGACGTTTGTGTTTAGATTTGAATTCGCTAATCATTAATGATTTTACACATGTCAGAATTTAAACATAATTACGAAAATAAAACCATGTGGGTAGTTCTTTTAACTGCCGTTACCATGGTTGTGGAAATAATATTTGGATTGACCACAAAATCAATGGCTTTACTGGCCGATGGCATACACATGGGGTCACATGTGCTTGCTATTGGGTTAAGCTGGGTGGCTTACATAATAGTACGAAAGGTTTCAAAAAGCGAAAAGTTTACGGGCAATTCAGACAAAATACTTTCTCTTTCGGGATACAGCAGTGGTTTGATGCTGCTTATTTTTGCAGTTGTTATTATAGTAGAGGCAATCCAACGCTTTTACAATCCGGTGGACATTGTTTATAAAGAAGCAATACTTGTCGCCATTATTGGTTTACTGGTAAATATTGCCAGCGCCTTCATACTGCATCATAAGCATGAACATTCCGACCATAATATCAGGGCGGCCTATTTGCATGTTATTGCGGATGCATTAACCAGTGTATCTGCAATCCTGGGATTGACCGCAGCAATGATTTGGGATATTCCGTTTATTGATACCATTGCTGCATTAATCAGCTCATTTGTGATTATCAAATGGTCGATTGGATTATTGAAGGATTCGGGAAAGGTTTTACTGGATATAAACCAAAACAACAATGAACATGGGCGCCATCATCACTAAAAGTGTAATAACCTGCCCTGATTGCGGGTTTAGAAAAGAAGAAACCATGCCGGAAGATGTATGTCAGTTTTTTTATGAATGTGAGAATTGTCATACCGTTTTGGTGGTGAAAGGAGTATGTGCCAATTGCGACAAATAAACTTTGCAACCCGGTTGCATCAACATTTTATTAGTTTCGCCACATGTGAAATTTGAGGGATTGTACCAAACAGCTGTTAGCTCTTCACGAACCGGAGGAATAACAAACGGCACCCGGTTGATTGTTGGTTTGAGATTTATGTTCTAATTTTTGATGAATTGTACGTCTTAAAGAAAAGGACTGGAACAAACCAATTTTTTATAATAATCCACTGTTGTCCGGTAAAAATTTAAAACCGGGCCAGATTTTGAAAATCTAACCCGGTATGTCTATTTTTGAGTTACGCCACAAAAAAATTAGACATGGGTAAAAATAAAAATTTTAGCGGACAGCCGATATTTAATCAGTTAATAAAGTTCATTGACAAGAGTGAGATAAAGAAGATAGCAAAAAAGCATGATGCTGAACGTTATGTGAAAAAGTTTACCACATATAATCATATTGTAGTTATGCTTTTCGTGGCATTAGAAGGTTATCATTCTATCCGTGAGGCCATTCTGGGTTTATTGGCTAACGCCCATAAACTTTCACATCCGGGATTATCGTATTTGGTTAGGCGGAGTACTTTTTCTGAAGCTAACCAAAGACGGAGCAGCAAGGTTTTCGAAGATATTTATATGAGTGTTTACAGAAAACATGCCTCCCGTTTAACGGACAGCCGGTTGAGCGATGCCGACCTGAAGCGTCTCTACATTATGGATTCAACAACTATCAGCTTGTTTAAAGACATTCTTCGCGGGGTGGGGCGCAACCCAAAACAAGGGAAGAAAAAAGGGGGGATAAAGGCTCATACCATAATAAAATCGAGCGAAAACGTACCCTGCCTTATCCGTTACAGCGAAGCAGCCCGGCATGACCACATGTTTTTAAAAGAGGTTTTCAACCTGGAAGCAGGTTCAATAATTACCTTCGACAAAGGATATGTTGATTACGCTACCTACGAAGCATTCACCCAAAGCAATATTTGGTATGTGACACGGTTAAAAGATAATGCCATTTATCAGGCAAGGAAAGAATTTGATATTCCTGACAATGCGGATTCTGGTGTCCTTAAAGACGAAGAGATTGTTTTGTTATATGGTAGTAACAACCAAAATCAGCACCGTGCAAGACGGATTGCATACTGGGACAGCGAAAATAACCGCTTGTTTGAGTTCATATCCAACAATTTTGAACTGTCAGCCGAAAAAATTGCACTGATTTACAAGAAACGTTGGCAGATTGAATTACTGTTTAAACAACTAAAGCAAAACTTTCCATTAAAGTATTTTCTTGGCGATAACGAGAACGCTATTGAAATACAAATATGGACAGCCATGCTGGCCAACCTGCTGATAACCCTTGTGAAAGGCAAAATTAAACGCAAATGGGCATTCTCAAACCTGGTATCTGTTGTCAGGCAGCAATTGATGAATTATATCAACATTTATTATTTCATAGAAGACCCCGAAGGAAGCTGGAGGGAGGTTATAAAGGAAAATAAATTGAAATATCAAAATTCTTTATTCCCAGATTGGGAGGGGGCTTACTTTTGAAAAATGAAAATATGAAATCTCATTGTCAATGAGTTAAAATAGAAAATAAATAAAATTCCGGGTTTACCGGACAACAATGATTCAAAATATGGAAAAATGTATTCTCAATTGTTCACATGGAGACAAAAAGGAGACTACGATGATTTATTCGATTTCGATAAAGACAAAGTAATTCCTTATTTCGAGCCAGTTAGTGATTTTATTTTGCTGATTGAAAGCATGATTAAAAATAAAGCCAGGCGTTAACATTTTGTATATTTAACTGTGGGTGCAGTGGTAGTTTCATCTTCCCTACCCGCCTCATTTCGGTGTGTATGTGAACTGGATATCGCCCCGAAAACCACAGCTAAACATACAATTTACTGTTGTTGCGACACCAAGTCGCTCTATATAATTGTTTTACAGGGCAATGGCCCTGATAAAACCTATTGTTCTTCCAATAGTATCCTACCGGGACAACGGATGTATGGCTTGCCCTGTTAAATATAATTTTCACAGGGTGAACCATTATCGGTTGAAGCTCCCGGGAGAAGTGTACCAATCGCAGGGATTTCGTATCCCACGGCGTGCCACGAAACCGCAAGGCGGACTGTCATCGGGGTCTTAGACCGATTAAGGGCATGGATGCGTGAGCATGGCTAAAACATTTGAACATTCCGAAACTGTCGTAAAGGCGTAAGAGCGAAAACCAAGACCGATACGCTCCCTGCCAAAATGGTAACCTGACAGGTTATAGACAGATACTAATATTTGAAAGACCTAAAAAACAGGGTGTAACTCTCTCTAAATAAATGCCTTATAATATCAGAAACCTTTATTTAGCTTTATTTTAACGGACTTGCATTAAGACTCCTTCATAAAACACCTTCCATTCACCGTTTTATACTAACTTTGCCGGCAATAAAACCAAAGACCTGAACGTTTAAAATATCACATTAAACCGTGCGATGCGAGTTAGAAGAGTTATCTATATTTGTTTTATTTTACTGATGCCTTTATCAGTTTTTGCCCAGCAGGGGGGCGAGGCCCTGTTCAGCATTCTGAATCTCACCCCGTCGGCCAGGATGAATGCCCTGGGCGGCCATCAGGCAGCGCTTTACGACAATGATCCGGGCACGGCTTTGTTTAATCCGGCCATGGCCGATTCTTCGTTTCATAAAAATGCCACCATCGGATTTTCTCCTTATATTGCTGACATTAATTATGGTTATGCCGGATTTGCATGGCACGTGCCCAAAACAGGCACTTTTTTTGGCGGTCTGAATCACCTGGGATACGGAAATATGATCATGGCCGACCAAAACGGTGAGATCAGCGGAACATTCAGTGCTGCCGAAACGGTTGTTTTCCTCGGTTATTCAAAAAAATTATCACCGCTTCTGTCTGCCGGTATCGCATTCAAACCTGTCTTCAGTTCTATAGAAACCTATCATTCGTGGGGAATTGCAATTGATGCCGGGCTTCATTATCGTAGCCATAACGAAAGATTCCATGCCGGTCTTTTATTACGAAATGCCGGACGTCAAATCAGTTCTTACAGTGAAAGTTCAGCAGAAACACTGCAACCCGACCTTCAAATTGGAGCCTCTCTGAAACTGGAACATGCGCCATTCCGGTTCTCGTTGACCGCCCGCGACCTTTTATCCGGGTCATTGGATTATGAGATTCCTGATAACGAATATGGCATTACTGTCCCACAGCCCGAAAGTGCTGATGCCGGTTTTGGCGACCTGGTTTTAAGACATCTGGTTTTGGGGGTGGAATTTGTGCCTTCGGATAATTTCTATGTTGCCGGAGGATTGAACCCCCGAAGGCGGCAGGAGCTTAAAGTCGATTCAAAAATATCAACCGTGGGATATTCCTGGGGATTTGGATTTCGCATTTATAAATTCCACTTTGCTTACAGTTCTGCCAGGTACCACCTGTCTTCCTCGTCCAATTATTTTTCCATCACCACCAATATTTCCGCTTTTTAGGCCGGGAAAATATGGATAAAAGAACGTTTCATTATCTTTGTCAACTATGCAAAAAGATATTGATTCCATAATTATTGCCATTGACGGACATTCATCGTGCGGGAAAAGCACTGTTGCACGTGATTTAGCAAAGGTCCTCAACATCGCTTATATCGACACAGGTGCCATGTACCGGGCCGTCACCCTGTTTGCGCTGAAAAACAACATCATTAAGGACCGTAAAATAGATGAGAAAGCTCTGAAAAAAGTAATTGAAGACATTGACATACGTTTCCGGTCAAACCTCAGCAAAGGGAAAAGCGAAACTTTCCTCAACGGTGAAAATGTTGAAGATGCGATACGAAGTCTGGAAGTAAGTAACAATGTGAGCCAGGTTAGTGCATTAGGTTTCGTTCGAAAACGCCTGGTCGAACTTCAGCGACTGATGGGTGAAAAAGGAGGTGTCGTTCTTGACGGACGTGATATCGGCACGGTTGTTTTTCCCGATGCCGATCTGAAAATATTCATGACCGCCTCTCCGGAAGTCAGAGCCCGTCGGCGTTACGACGAAATGGTTGCCAAAGGAGAAAGTCCCTCTTTTGATGAAATTCTGAAAAACGTGAAAGAAAGGGATGAAATAGACAGCACACGCTCAGAAAGCCCGTTGAAAAAGGCCCCTGATGCAATTGTGCTTGATAACAGTAACATGACCAGAACAGAGCAACTTGACTGGATACTGGACAAGCTTGCCGAAAAAGGGATACACTTTGATAAATGAGTCCTTCTGACAACAAAAACAGGCAGACTTTACATGTGGAAATCGACGATCAGTCGGGTTTCTGCTTTGGAGTGGTACGCGCTATCAGCAAGGCTGAAGAGAAACTTGAAAAAAACGAAACCATATTTTCACTGGGAGACATAGTTCACAATGACATGGAAGTGGAACGGCTGCAAAAAAAGGGAATGAAAACCATTAATCACCATGACTTGGAACAATTGGAAGATGGCACCGTCTTTTTCCGGGCCCATGGAGAACCGCCCGAATCATACAAAACCGTAAAAGAGAAGAACCTTAAATTGATTGATGCCACTTGTCCTGTAGTGCTTCGGCTTCAAAAGAAAGTTCAGGCTGCATGGGAAGAGATGCAGGAAAAGCGCGGACAAGTTGCCATTTTCGGTAAAATAGGTCATGCCGAAGTTAAGGGGCTTTCGGGGCAGACCAACCATGAAGCCATCATCCTGGAAAAAGAAGAAGATGTTCGTCTGATAGACCCCGCCCGGCCGGTAATCTTGTTTTCACAAACCACAAAAAACCCCGTAATATTCAACAATATAGCAGATGCTTTAAAAAGACATGCCATGCCCGGAGTGGAAGTCCGGATTCATGACACCATTTGCCGGCAGGTTTCGAACCGAACGCCTCATCTTCGGGATTTCGCATCGAAGCACGATGTGGTAATCTTTGTTGGCGGGGTAAAAAGCAGTAATGCCCAGGCACTCTATGAAGCCTGTTTTTCAGTGAATCCGCAAACCCATTTTATCAGCAGTCCCGACGACCTGCAACCCCTTTGGTTTACAGCAAGGCCCAAAAGTACCGGTGTTTGTGGAGCCACTTCAACGCCCCTGTGGCTGATGGAAAAAGTGGCTGAAAAAATCAGAATGATTACAG
Organism: Anaerophaga thermohalophila DSM 12881; assembly: GCF_000191885.1. GTDB lineage: Bacteria > Bacteroidota > Bacteroidia > Bacteroidales > Marinilabiliaceae > Anaerophaga > Anaerophaga thermohalophila. The sequence goes on along the minus strand of NZ_AEWI01000022.1, from coordinate 111,575 downwards.
TACTAAAAAGACTTTTGACCCCTAAATCCCCTAAAGGGGACTTTTTCAAACTGCTGATTTTTAGCAGTTCCCTTTAGGGGTCAGGGGTAAAAATGGTAAAAATCAGCAGTTTGAAGGCTTTTTATACTGCACTCATTAGAATATTTTAAAAAAATAAAAAATATGAGCACCATAAAAAGTGTAGGTTTACTTACATCGGGAGGAGATGCTTCCGGGATGAATGCCGCCATCCGGGCAGTAGTCCGGGGATGCATTTATCACAATCTAAGAATTTTCGGAATCAGACGCGGATACCAGGGAATGATTGACGATGACATAGAAGAAATGCAATCAAAGTCGGTGAGTAATATCATTCAAACCGGGGGAACTATTTTAAAAACAGCCCGCAGCATGGAGTTCAAAACGGCTGAGGGTCGAAAGAAAGCTTTTGAAAACCTCCGTAACAGGGGAATTGATGCGCTGGTTGTTATCGGTGGCGATGGGACATTCACAGGCGCGCGAATTTTCGGCGAGGAATTTGATTTTCCTGTTGTTGGTATTCCCGGCACCATCGACAACGATCTTTACGGAACCGATTATACCATTGGTTACGATACCGCTTTAAATACCGTGGTAGAGGCAGTAGATAAAATCCGGGACACTGCCACTGCCCACAACCGTCTGTTCTTTATTGAAGTCATGGGACGCGATGCCGGATTTCTGGCATTGCGAAGTGGTATTGCTTCCGGAGCAGAAGGCATATTGGTACCCGAAATAAAAACAGACTATGCCCAATTGAACCATTTTCTGGAAAACGGCTTTAAGAAATCAAAGACCAGCAGCATTGTACTGGTTGCTGAGGGAGACGAAATAGGAGGAGCCATCAAAACCGCAGAACAGGTAGTGAAGACTCATCCCGAATACGATGTCAGAGTAACTATTTTAGGACATATCCAGCGAGGTGGCTCTCCTTCGGCTTTCGACCGGGTAATCGCCAGCCGGCTTGGGGTATCAGCTGTTGAAGCGCTACTGACCGGAAATAGAGGTGTTATGATTGGTCTTTCCAATAAAGATATCATTCACACGCCGTTTAGTCAGGCAGTGAAGAATAAGAAGGCGCTGAATCCTCAATTGCTGGAGTTAACAAATATTCTTTCAATCTAATGAACATACCAATCCAGACGGATGTTCGTTATTGGAAAGGAACAGCATGAATTATCTGGCACATCTCTATTTATCAGGTGATGACGAGAAGCTGCTCGTGGGAAATTTCATTGGCGACTATGTAAAGGGCCGAAGCTTTACCCGATACTCGGGTACCATGCAGACAGGGATTCTCCTACACAGGCACATCGATTCCTTTACCGATAATCACCCTGTGTTTCAGCAAAGCACCTCGGTTTTCAAAGACGGATACAGACGTTATGCCGGCGTGGTTTGTGATATAATTTACGACCATTTTCTGGCCGCCAACTGGAAGGAGTATTCAGAAATTGATCTGCACAGCTTTGTAATGAAGACGCACCGGATTTTAATGCAGCATTATTTTAGTTTGCCATCAAAAGTCAAGCAATTTCTTCCGTTTTTAATCAAAAGCCGTAGAATGGAGAATTATCAACACATCGAAGGAGTCGAAAAAACACTGAACATTATGTCGGCCAACTCGTCTCTTCCCGATAAAACATCATTTGCCCTGAAACAGCTTCAATCACATTATGACGAGCTTCAACAACAATTTTCGGAGTTTATGCCGGAAATAGCAGCTTCAGTCAGAGCCTTCATGGTTGCCCCGGACCGGTTTATCAGCTTTAACCATCCTGCAATTTCCTGACAGGTCTTCGCGTAACTCAATGTTTTTGAAGCCGTAGCCGGCAAGAAGTTTTTTAACCGGCTCTCCAAAATCACGATTTATTTCAAAAAAAAGTTTCCCGTTTTCTTTAAGTGCCGCCTCAGCATATTCAGCGATGGCCCTGAAAAAGAGCAGCGGATCGGAATCGCTGACAAAGAGAGCAACATGAGGTTCATAATTCAGAACATTGGATGGCATCAATTCTTTTTCAGCCTCCCTCACGTAGGGAGGATTGCTAACAATGACATCAAAAGGTTTGACGTCAGAGGACGACAGATTCAAAACATCCTTCTGTTCGAAGCAGATGTCCACTTCGTTTATATGTGCATTCTCAGCAGCCGTATTTAGTGCTTCCTGAGAAATATCCCAGGCCCGGACACCAGCCGTTGGCAGCATTTTAGCAAGGGCAATGGCAATACAGCCACTTCCGGTGCCAATATCCAAAACATCAACAGGTTTGCCCGGCGGGACACTTTGAATGATCCATTCGACCAATTCCTCAGTTTCGGGGCGTGGAACCAGTACAGAAGAATTTACTTTTATAGGAAGGCCAAAAAACTCCGTTTCACCCAGGATATATTGTATAGGTTCATGGTTTTTTAATCTTTCAAGAGCCTTTTGTACGAATAAGTGTTCCGAATCGTTTAATTTTGTGTGATCATTAAGCATCATTTCTGTCTTGGACCAACCAAACAGATGCTCAAAAATAAGCCATGCCAACTGAAAGGCCTCATGTGGAGAATATACATCAGAAAGTTCCTTACGTATTTTTTGGACAAATTCTTTTACTGTTGGCTGCATAAGCAAATTTTTATAAAGTGTAAAAATACAATAGATGAGTGCGGCATAAAAAGCATCGCAACAATTTTCAAACCAGTACCCGGGTAAAATCAAATATGCGAATTCTCCCGATGAACAGGAGCGCGATATTAAACCGATAACTTAGAGTAATTTAACACGGATGAACCTACAACACCAGGATGAATTATATATGCGTCGGTGCCTCCAGCTGGCCAGAAAGGCCGAAGGCAACACGTTCCCCAACCCAATGGTCGGATGCGTTATTGTGCACGATGAACGGATTATCGGCGAAGGTTATCATAGAAAAGCCGGAGAACCTCATGCCGAAGTAAATGCCATAAATTCCGTCAAGGATCAGGGATTGCTAAAAGAATCCACCCTGTATGTAAACCTTGAACCTTGTGCTCATTACGGAAAAACACCTCCCTGTTCACTTTTGATCAGGCAAAAGAAAATTCCGCGTGTGGTTATCGGTTGCAAAGATACCTTTTCGAAAGTTGCAGGCAAAGGAATAACGATGCTTCGCTCCACCGGTATCGAAGTAAAAACGGATGTTCTGAAAGATGAGAGCCGGGAGCTTAACCGGCGTTTTTTCGTTTTCCACGAACAAAAACGGCCATACATCTTGTTAAAATGGGCCCAGACCCGTGATGGTTACATGGATATTGACCGCACGGTTTTGGAAGAAGCCCGCCCCACCTGGATCACTGACGACTGGGCCAGAAGAATGGTACACAAATGGCGCAGTATGGAACCGTCGATCATGGTTGGAAGTATAACGGCTTTAAAAGACAACCCTTCGCTTACTGTGCGCGACTGGTCGGGGAAAAATCCTTTAAGAGTTGTACTTGACCGCTTTGGCAAGCTCCCCCATACGCTTACGCTCTTCAACGGGGAAACGCCAACTTTGGTCTTTTCGGAAGAAGGAACAACCGCCTCAGAGAATGTGGAAACCATATTCCTGCCCCCACAGGCCAATCCGCTGACATCCGTTTTGGATGAGCTTTATCGCCGCGACATCCAGTCGGTGATGGTTGAGGGTGGCAGCATTCTGCTTAAAACATTTCTGGAAGCCGGATTATGGGACGAAGCAAGAGTTTTTACCGGCGAAAAATGGTTCGTATCAGGTATTGAAGCACCAGTAATAAAACAGAAACCCCTGTCCTGGGAAAAATTTGGAAACAGTCGGTTATTCATTTATCGAAACAAATCATTATCTTAGAAAAACCATACGGTAACACTTGCTAAAAAGAGTTATTTACCAGATGAGTGTGGTATAAAAAGCATTTTTTGTCAAAATCAAGGCGTTTTAAATTTTTGTACCGGAGTTAACTCGTTGTGAATGACTGGCATGAATGACTAACTTATTCTCATAAAAGTCGGTATGGATATAATTAACGAAATTTTGTCCAGCAACATCCTTCCCTATGTTTTACTTGGCTATGCCATAAGCATCCTCGTTGTGGTTATAATGATTGTACTGGAGAACCGCAACCCCCTCAAAACTATTTCGTGGGTGCTGGTATTACTTCTTTTACCCGGCCTTGGTTTTATTCTATATATTTTTTTCGGACAGAATTTTCGAAAAGAAAAAATCATTGCCCGTAAAGGATTACGCAATCATCACCGGTTGAATAATCTGGCATATTCACAAATCAGCCAATTAACCCATGGGAGCCTGGGAGACAATGAAACAGCCCGGCAACCTACCGGTATTGTACGGTTATTACTCAACAACAGCAGTTCCCTGGTAACAACAGGGAATGAAGTAACATTTCTGAATAACGGAAAGGATAAATTTGAAGCTCTCCTGCGTGAACTTAAAAACGCCCGGCACTTCATACATCTTGAATATTACATTTTTGCCGAAGACAGGATAGGGAATGAGGTAAAAAAAATTCTTAAAGAGAAAGCATCCAGAGGCGTGGAAGTACGCCTGATTGTTGATGATGTAGGAAGCTGGGAACTGAAGAGGTCCTTTTTTGAGGAAATGAGGAATGCCGGCGTCGAAGTCTATTCTTTTCTTCAGGTTCGTTTTCCACTGCTTACCAGTAAAGTAAATTACCGGAATCACCGTAAAATTGTCGTCATAGACGGCCACATTGGTTTTATCGGCGGATACAACATTGCCGATCGTTACAAAGAGGGTGATGCAAAAACCTATGGCATCTGGCGCGATACTCATATAATGATTCAGGGAGATGCGGTAAATTCGCTCCAATCCATCTTCCTGACCGACTGGTATTTTGTAAGCCGGACCGAATTGACCGATCCCAAATATTTTCCTGCAAGCCAGCCTGTCAGTAATAAAGTGATGCAAATTGTTCCCAGTGGACCCGATTCCGACTGGCCGGCCATCATGATGGGAATCTTCCATACAATTACCAGCGCTCGTGACTATTTGTATATTGCCACGCCCTATTTCCTGCCAAGCGAAAGCGTTCTTTTTGCCTTAAAAACGGCAGCGCTGAGTGGCGTGGATGTCCGCATTATAATTCCTGAAAAAAGCGATGCCTTCATCACACTTCTTTGCTCCCGCTCCTATATCCGCGAAATGCTGGAAGCCGGGGTTCAGATTTATTTCTATCAGAAAGGATTTTTGCACGCGAAAACCGTTGTGGCCGACGACAAGATCAGCATCGTAGGATCGGCCAACATGGACTTCAGAAGCTTTGAACAAAACTTTGAGGCGACAGCTTTTATCTACGACAAAGGCGCAGCACAAGAAATGAAAGCCACTTTTTTTAAGGACCAAAGTGACAGTGAAATTATTCTTTTGCCCGAATGGATTGACCGTCCCTATATCGAAAAAGTCAAAGAATCGTTTGCCCGCTTGTTTAGTCCGCTTCTTTAGTCAATTGTGCGAATGTCTCTTCCGAAATATTCCCACCGCTGATAATCATTCCTATCTTTTTATCTCTGAACAAATCCCTGTTTTCGATCATGGCAGCAAGTGGAACAGCGGATGACGGCTCTGCGAAAATGCCGGCATGCTTTTTTAATATTGTCATTGCAGCACGAATAGATTGTTCTGAAGCTGTTTTAATCTCATCCACATATCGGCTAATGATATGAAAATTGAGCTTTCCCAACGACGTCTTAAGTCCGTCAGCAATGGTATCGGGGTTTTCAGACGGGACTATATACCCTGCTTTCAACGAGCGATACGCATCATCAGCATTGGCAGGTTCTCCGGCAATCACTTTAACATCAGGAATCAGATGCCTGGCAACAATTGCTGTTCCGCTCAAAAGTCCACCGCCCCCTACCGGAGCCATAACGATATCGAACGGGCCGTAGTCTTCTATCATTTCCAGAGCTGCGGTACCCTGACCACAAATGACATCGAAACAGTCATAAGGATGGATGAATGTAGCTCCCGTTTCGTCAACAATTTCCTTTAATCCTTCTTCCCTTGCCTCAAGTGTGGGTTCGCAAAAGGTAATCTTACCATCAAAACTTCTGACATTATCAATCTTCGTTTGGGGTGCGTTTCGTGGCATCACAATGTAGGCCGGTATGTTTCTGTTCCGTGCAGCAAGTGACAAAGCTGCAGCATGATTGCCGGATGAGTGAGTAGCAACACCTTTTGCCGCCTCTTCATCGTTCAGGTTTTGCACAGCATTGGTGGCCCCCCTGAATTTGAATGCCCCGGCCTTTTGTTGATTTTCGCATTTGAAATAAAGCTGAGCGTCAAACATATTGTTAAGGGCCTCACTGAATACGACGGGCGTACGTGTGATGAACGGTAAAATTCGTTCGTGAGCTCTTTTTATGTCGCTGAAAGTCATTGTTGGTTGTATGCGCATATTTTATCGTTCAACTCCTAAAATCAGCAATGGCACAGCCGGATGATTTCTTCCCTGCCGCATCACTTTATAAACCTCTCCTGCGAAATATGCAATTCCTGAAGACATTTCAGACTGCATCTTTTTTGTTTTTTCGTTGCTAATTTTACTTTTCAGCCCATTGGCATTTATAGCTGTAATTACTTCCTTTATTTCAGAATAAAGTTCAGGGTGATGAACAATAAGAAACTCTTCGCCATTTAGATGAGAATATTTTTGAGCAATTTCCATTCGAATAAAAATTTATTTCCCAAATGAATTAAGCGATAATTGACGCCATTCCTCAGGTACTTGGGCAATTTTATCCTTCGGTGAAGGAGTATGAATAGGTTTGTTTATAGGTCTCACTTTAAGTTTACCCTCTTTTAATTTTTCAATTCTTTCTTTTGCCGTATTACAATACTCAGTTTCTTTTTCAATTGCGATAGTATTTCTGTTATTTTTTAACGCTGCAACAGCTGTAGAACCTACTCCGGCAAATGGATCAAGCACCCAGCCATGCTCGTTGGTTAATGCCAAAACGCAACGTTCAACAAGTTCTATAGGGAATTGGCAGGGATGTTCAGTTTTTTCGGGATGATTTGATTTTACATTGGGAATGTCCCATAATTCCCTGTCCCAATCATTAACCACAATCTCCCATATATCCGATGGATTTTTCCCTTTTGGGTTCCCGGATAACTGTCCTTTCTTATCGCCTTTAAAATGTCTTTTCCCGGGATACTTGGAGGGGACACAAACATCATCCAGATTGAAGATATAATCATCATTTTTTGTAAACCAGAGAATAGTTTCATATCTTCCTGAGAATCTTTTTGATGCATGAAGGCCGTGTCCAAAATGCCATATTATACGATTTCTTAGCTTAAGACCAAATTTTTTAAATATCTGATAATAATAAATATCCAAAGGAAATACTTCACCCCTGTTCACATAATTACCCACCTGCCAGCACAAACTTCCTTTTCCTGAAAGCACTCGGATTAATTCGGCAATAATTGTTTCCTGAGTCTCCAGGTACTCTTCTATGGTTGTTTTAGTTTCATAAGACTTCCCGATATTATACGGCGGTGAAGTAATAATCAGATCAAATTTCTCGTCTTCAAAATTCTTCAAAACTTCAAGAGAGTCTCCATTAATTACCTGAGGACTAACCTGAGATGAAATATAATCAAATAATGGTTCTTTAGCTTCCATAACAGATGCGTTGAAGATATATACAAAGTTAAAAAAATAACTCTGAGCCAGGTCTAAAAAGCATCTTTGTTGTTTTAAATTTTTGCATCCTCATTAACAACAAGTTAACTCCTGTACAAAAATTTAAAACGCCTGGATTTTGACAAAAATATGCTTTTTATACTGCCCTCAACTCTCATCAGTATAAAATTTGTTTGAGTTATTGGCAGAATGGAACTCGTCCCGAGTAATCGGGACTCGTTTCATAACACATTATAAAATAAGGAAGGGTACACCCCCGGGATGTACCCTTTCCGTCAGGTTAAAAACCATTGTTTCCTAAAACAATGAAAAAGCCACGGTCAGTCCGGCCATTACAACCGAAACCATTGACATAAGTTTAATAAGAATGTTCAACGACGGGCCTGAGGTATCCTTAAATGGATCTCCCACGGTGTCGCCGACAACACCTGCATGGTGTGCTTCACTGTTTTTTCCGCCATAATTCCCCTTTTCGATGAATTTTTTAGCGTTATCCCAGGCACCACCAGAGTTGTTCAACATGATGGCGAGGGTAAACCCTGCAGTCAGACCACCGGCCAGAAGTCCTACAACTCCCGGAACGCCAAATACCACGCCAACAATCACAGGAACAGCAATGGCAAGAAGCGAAGGCAGAACCATTTCACGCTGGGCTCCTTTCGTGGAAATCTCCACACAACGGGCATAATCAGGCTTACTTGTTCGTTCCATAATTCCGGGAATTTCTTTAAACTGACGACGAACTTCATCCACCATTTTGCCGGCAGCACGACCAACAGCTTTCATGGTCATTGAACTAAAGACGAAAGCCATCATCGCTCCGATAAACAAACCTGCCAGCAACATCGGATTAAACAAAGAAAGGTCGTAGGCTGATGAAAAATCACGAATACCTGCCTCCGAAATTTCAACGGCTTTTTGTCCTTTAGCTACTGCGGGTTCAGGGTTACCAGCCAAATAGAAAATATAATCGCCCACCTGCTGAATGCCCTCAACAGAAGCCGTGGCCAATTTTCCAAGCCATAAGCGAACTTCTTCCATATACGCTGCCAAAAGGGCCATGGCTGTTAATGCTGCCGATCCAATGGCAAAACCTTTTCCGGTGGCAGCAGTGGTATTACCAAGCATATCAAGGGCATCGGTACGTTCACGCACTTCGGGCGGAAGTTCCGACATTTCGGCATTACCACCTGCATTATCGGCAATTGGCCCAAAAGCATCGGTTGCCAATGTAATACCAAGAGTAGAAAGCATCCCGACGGCGGCAAAGCCGATTCCGTATACGCCCATTGCAAAATTGGAAAAGCCTCCGGCAAAACCAAATGATCCTACAATCCCGACTACTATTGTCACGACAGGAATCCAGGTAGAAAACATTCCGACTGAAATTCCTTCTATTATAGTTGTTGCGGGTCCCTGAAGAGCCTGCTTTGCAATACCTTTGGTGGGTTTATACTCATCCGAAGTAAAATATTCGGTTCCCTGACCAATAATAACCCCGGCCAGAAGACCAACAACCACAGAACCAAAAATTCCCCAGGTAATCCAACCTGCAAACACCAACACAGCAAGAGCTATCAGGATTAAGAATGAACTTCCACCGGTTCCTAAAAGCAACGAAGTAAGAAGGTTCTTCTGGGTAGCCGACTCCTTTGCCCGGACAAAAAAGATTCCCGCGATGGAGAGAATTATCCCAACGGCGGCCACGAGCATGGGGGCCAACACTACCTGCATCTGTTCGGCCCCGGTCAGCGCCGGCAGTGATGCGCCAAGAGCTGCGGTTGCAAGAATTGACCCACAGTATGATTCATATAAATCCGCACCCATACCGGCAACATCTCCAACGTTGTCACCAACATTGTCAGCAATGGTTGCGGGGTTACGCGGATCATCCTCAGGAATACCGGCTTCTATTTTACCAACCAGGTCGGCTCCGACATCAGCAGCCTTAGTAAAAATACCTCCACCAACGCGGGCAAAAAGTGCCTGAGTGGATGCACCCATCCCGAAAGTCAGCATGGTTACAGTAATTTCTACCAACTTTTCTGTTTCAGTAATCCCGGGATTAACAAATGTTAGCCCGGCAAATTCCAGACCGGTCTTCATGTTCTCCGGGGTAAATATCAGCTCATTGAGAACATAGAACCACATAGCGATGTCGAGAAGTCCGAAACCAACCACAACAAGCCCCATTACTGCACCGCTACGGAAGGCAATTTTCAGTCCCTGATTCAGTGACTGGGAAGCTCCCTGGGCGGTACGGGCCGAAGCATAGGTGGCCGTTTTCATACCCAGATAACCGCACAAGCCGGAGAAAAAACCACCGGTCAGGAAGGCCAAAGGAACAAACGGGTTTTGTACTTTGAAAAAGGCAAGAACGCCAAGCAAAATAACCAATACCACAAAAACCCTGGCGACCACTCTATACTGGCTGCGCAAATAGGCATTCGCCCCCTCACGTACATGGCGGGCAATCTCTTTCATGGTATCGTTGCCTTCAGAGTTCTTCATCATTTGCTTGAAGAAAAACCTGGCAAAAAACAGCGCTATCAATGAAGCGACAGGAACAAACCAAAATACAGGATTTAGCATAGTTCTAAGATTTATTGGTTATTATTTAATACTGATTATTATCTTATTAACTGATCGTTTCATCCGTATAAAATAAATCTAAGTCATTGGTCGGATGGAACTCGCATGATTGAGTTTTATACATGTTCTTATGTGGAAATCTTTGCCATGCTCGTTTCTTCAGATAAAATCACCCAAAAGGCAGAAGTTTGACAGGCAGAAGATGTAACAAACTTCGATCCCCCATCTCATCTTCAGCTGGCTCTTAGTGATTTTATCCTGATAAACCTACCATCAACTTTCTAAATACAATAGTCTGTAAATCCTTTATAGTACCAACGCTACATAAAACACAACGGATCCCTGCCTTCCCCCAATTTCAGCCACGACAAGCGTGTTTTTAACCGCTTTTCAAAAAAAGCCAAAACAGGCACAAGATAAAAAATTTATCGGTTTGTACTCTTGGGATGAACGTTAAAATTTTTAAGAACAGAGTTATGTTCGAAGCGACACTTACCACCCGGGAAAAATGTTAAATCCAAATTGTCCGGTATAAAACCTGCCCTGATGAAAAGGAAAAGCAAGATAGGGTTCTATGATAATAACGCCAAAGAAACTGAATCTCACGGAAGTACCTGTACTAAAAACGGGTATCCTTTCTTTATCGGAAGTTGTAGTCAGAGATAGATACGGCCTGCTTTCATCGTCCCAGGTCAGACCTGCATCGATAAAAAAAGTAAACTCTGAAAAGAAAGTGGACGAACGAAGCAGAGCCAGGTCGACAGGGCCTGACAGAGGCATCCGCCATTCAACGTTGGCAACCAACATTCTGCTACCAATAAGATGCTTAATGCCAATCGATGAGCTATTATGAGTGGAATCGGCATAAAAGCTGCCGGTATCGTACCCTCTCACCAGCCATGGATATCCCGCAAAAAGCCGTGTCATTCTGTTGGTTTCACTGTCGGCCCCGTATCGCCCGTAATGATAAAGTCTGAAAGCAATACTGAACGGACGAATAAATTTATATTTCCTGTAGTCGAATAAAACGGCATGGGCATTAACGCCGTTGTAAAATTTTTCGACCTGAACCCTTGTTCTTGTGCCATCCACCGGCGAAGTCATCCCGTTTTTTGCATTATCAAAAACAAGGGCAACATCGGCCTGACCTACCCAAAAACCGTCAGGCGCATCGGTCTTTGTACCGGATTCATAATAAGTAGGATAATAATTGCGGATATCTTCTATCTTTTCGTACCTGTAACCATAATGTGCAAGCGAAGTTCCTGATTCAATTCGCACCATCCGGGTTAACGGCATATATGCAAACAAAGATGTTTTATCTTCGAAAATTCTTCGGCTGTAATAGACAAGACTTTGTTCATCTCCTGCACCCTCGTAAGTAAAATATCCCATCCGGTAAGGGACATGCGAGAAACTGATTCCTGTCTTAATTCTGCGCTTCTGGTTGAGTAGAGCAACCTGACCCGCGAAATCATAAATCTCTCCGTAAATGCTGGCGGCTGTATAGAGAAGTTGATGTCCCAGAACATCACTGAAAAGGGCTTCAATACTCCCTCCCATTCCTGTTCCAAAGCGACTTGTCATAACACCGGCGGCCATATTGCCAAGATAATCAAGTCGAAAATCCTTTTTGAGCGGTTTTGGCCGGGTTTCTACTTCGGGGGCATCCAATACACCGTTATAGATAAGGTTTTGATCAACAACAGAAAATTGTCTGGAAAACGGCGCCAGACGGGCAGCACGGTAATCGAACCCCTGACGTGGCACAACTTCGGCATGTTGAAGAAGCAACTCATAAGGCACCTTCACAATCTGAAACTCTCCATGCCAAAGCATTGAATAATAAATGTTTTCAGAAGCAAGACTCAGGGCCGGAGACATTTCGGTGATCCCCATAATTCCCGTTGCATAGTTTGTTGCACGCCGGATTGTTTCATCGGTAGTATCGAATACATACAAATCACGTCGCCCGTTCACATTCGAAAGAAAAAAAACAAGCTCCTGACCCGGGATTGCAACAGGATTAAGATTCTTTGCTCCGTCAAAAGGACAAAACACCTCAGTCTTTCCACTGATCAGGTTCACTCTGGCCAGGTTAAAAAAACCGGGGAAATGCCGTGTCTGGTCAGATGCAGGCTCATCGGTTGAAAACCATATATATTTTCCGTCGGATGTCCAGGAAGGCTGGATTGAGGCAAAAGAAGATGTTGTAACAGCTTTGACCTGCTTTTCTCCCAAATCAAATAAATATATATTGCTCACACCATTGACCATTCCACTAAAAGCGATACTCCGTCCATCGGGCGACCAGACCGGTGAAGAGACTGCATCTATCTCCGGCGGTGAAATTGTTCGCACCAGTTTGTTTCTCTTAATGTCAAAAATAAGAATGACCGATTGGCCTTTCCGGTAACCGGTAAATGCAAAATGACGGTTATCAGGCGACCATGTCCCGCAGGTTTCAATATATTCCAGGGCATCAATATCGCTGCTACGTGAACTGGTATAGAGTTTATCAATAATCTCCCCGTCGTGAGCACTGGCAAGAAAGAGATCCAGTGAATAAATATCCCGCTCCGATAAAAAAACAATATGTCTGCCATCAGGACTCACCGAGGGATATAAATTATACCTCCCGGCATTCTTTTTTGAAAATAGTTTTTGTCCAAGCAAAGTATAAGACGAATCCTGCCTTGTCAGTAGGTGATTGCCCAGCGTTTCACGCCACTCTTTCGACAGTGAGTCGGGGGTAATTCCAAGCAAATCGTTCACAGCCGTATGATAACCCGACATGGCTGAGGCGACAAAAAGACGGCGTATGTATTGCTCTCCGTATCGTGAGGCAATGTAAGACCAGAAAGCCTGCCCAAACCTGTAAGGAGAGTACCGCCCGCTGCGGCTTAACTCCTCCAGTGTCGGAAAGTCATTACTGAGCAATGCATCCCTCATCCAAACAGCAGTATAAGCATCCGAATTACCAACAGACAGATACTCGGCCATTCCTTCGATCATCCAAAGCGGCACCCTTGTCATTGAGGCCGGACTCAAATCTTTATATTGTTCAAGAATGTGATATTGAAAAGCATGCACCATCTCGTGTCCCAATACATGCGATGTCTGGTAATCCGAAAAGGCAAACGGCATCACTATCCGTCTTTTTAAACTTTCGGTTACGCCACCGGTGCCAATCCCGATATCACCCAAAATGGCAGAGGTCTGTTGAAATTCGGCGTGATTCCGGTAAAGGATAACAGGATTACGGGTACTAAACGTGTCAACCAGTAATTTGCGATGATAGCGATACCATTGTTCTGCCAGACTACCAAACTTATTAAGTCTGTTAGTGTCATCCAGATAGTGATATATATCGAAATGTTCGGTGCAGGCAAGTTTGAAATCAAAGGTACGGTAAGAGGGCTTATTCTTCCCAAAATACTGAGCGAAACTGAACTCTGAAAAAATACCCAGAAATAAAACCAACAACGCTATTGAAGTAACTTTGCCCATGGCATCAGTTTAAAGTTGTCCGTTTAAATTACGCAGAAATTGGAAACAGGGTTCAATTTATAAGCGGAAAAACAATTTGAAGGGGAAAACAATAACAGACCACTCTAAAAGTATCTGTACTTTTCTTCAAAAGTATCCATACTTTGAACCAAAAGTATCCATACTTTGCACCAAAAGTATCCATACTTTGCACCAAAAGTATCCATACTTTTCTTCAAAAGAATCCATACTTTTCTTCAAAAGAATCCATACTTTTCTTCAAAAGAATCGATACTTTTCCCAGTGTTTGTCGATAAAGTGCCATTTATTGCGTTACGCTTAAAACCAAAATACTCATTTACGAAACGAGCATGGCAAAGTTTGTTTTAATAGATTTTTAGATGTAAGATGGTAAGATGTAAGATGAAACGAGCATGGCAAAGTTTGTCACAATCAGAATATGTATAAGTTCTTGCATGCGAGTTCCATCCGACCTTAATAAATAAATTTTATACGGATGAAACGACTGAAAGGAGCCTTAAAAAATCAATTATGATGTTGTCAATGGCACGAATGACACCGAATTACTGTCGCATCAAAGATGCGACTAATTTCGCGTTAATTCGCGTAAATTCGGTGATCCAAACAACAAATGGCGCAGCCATTTTTATAAATATTTTGCCAAAAAACAGGAATTTATGATTCTGCCCTGAATTGTTCAAGAAACCGAACATCGTTCTCGAAGAACAGGCGGATGTCGTTGATCTGATATTTCAGCATAGCAATACGTTCAATGCCCATACCAAATGCGAATCCTGTGTATTTGTCCGGATCAATTTCGCAGTTGGAAAGAACGGCCGGATCAACCATTCCACAACCCAGTATCTCAACCCAACCGGTGTGTTTGCAGATGTTACATCCCTCACCGCCACAAAGTGTACAGGAGATGTCCATCTCGGCAGATGGTTCAGTAAAGGGAAAGTAAGATGGGCGGAGTCGAATGCGTGTTTCCTGTCCAAACATTTCCTTGGCAAAATAGAGAAGTGTTTGACGCAAATCGGCAAACGATACATCTTCGTCAATGTAAAGACCTTCAACCTGATGGAAGATGCAATGTGCCCTCGCCGATATGGCTTCGTTGCGAAATACCCTGCCGGGGAAAATAGCCCTGACGGGTGGTTTCTGCTGTTCCATAACACGAATCTGCACAGACGAAGTATGCGTTCTGAGCAAAATGTCGGGATCCTGTGTAATAAAAAATGTGTCCTGCATATCTCTTGCCGGGTGCTCGGGAGGAAAATTCAAAGCCTCAAACACATGCCAGTCATCTTCTATCTCCGGCCCTTCAGCAACGGTAAACCCGATGCGCCCGAAAATATCCACTATCTGTTTTCGAATAATGGACAACGGATGACGGCTTCCCACGGGCATAAATGTTCCCGGAAGTGTCAGGTCGGTAGCTCCCGATGTCAGTTGAGATTCTTCAAATTGTTCCTTCAGATTATTGATGGTTTCCTGGGCCGCAGCCTTCAACTGGTTGATTGCCTGACCAACAGATTTCTTCTGATCATTCGGAACATCCTTAAATTCCTGAAAAAGTTGAGGTATAATGCCCTTTTTACTGAGATATTTGATACGCAATTGTTCGGCTTCCTCAGCAGACGAGGCAGAAAGCCCTTTTATTTCTTCCAGTAATTTGTTAATCTTATCAAGCATAGTCATTATTTTTTTGGAACAATGAGCCCGGTCTAAAGAGCATCTTTGTTGCCAAACTCGTTGTTGTTTTAAATTTTTGCATCCTCATTAACAATAAGTTAACTCCGGTACAAAAATTTAAAACGCCTGGATTTTGACAAAAATATGCCTTTTATACTGCACTCAACAATTTAATTCGTCATGGTCTTTTGGCAAACGGATAATTTTCTGCCTGTAATACTAATCACCAGACTGTTAGATTTTTAGATTACAAAATGATTTACAAAAGTAGCTCTTTTCGGAGCCTGCTCAAAATTGAAAAACACAAAATGTGCTAAACCACAAGTAAATCGCAAAAGTAATAAATTTTTCCAGTGAGGCTGTAATTATTAGATTTTTAGATTTTTAGATTTTTAGATTGTTAGATATAAGACGTCAGATAATTCTTATGGCATTGATATACTACACCTTAGCAGAAAAAAACATTAATCTCAAACAATTGATTTGCAATTTATTCTAAAAATCAAGCGGAATATTGTCTAACAATTAAGCCGGGAAATGACACCGCATAAATTTGACCAGCTCTTCACTTATTCTTATCTTCCCGAAAGATGTTGTTCTAATAGAAAGCATGAAGAGAATACTTTTTATCAGTACATAATAGACCAGGTTAATGGAAGCCATCAGTGTTAAACCTTTTAATAAATTAGCCATTGTGCCATCAATTGGTTATATTTAGTTTTCTTTTATAGAAGCACACTTAAATATGTATAACCAAAAAACCAATACAGTTATGGACACAATAAAAAATAACACACAAAAGATCATCGAATATCTCGGGAATGATGACTCATTGCTCACTTTTGACCAACCAAAAATTTCCAAAGAGCGACTAACGCAGCCGGGTCCGGATACATTGGATAAAGTGTTCGGGCAAAGTGACCGCAACCCGCGGACACTCATTAACCTCTCGCGCATATACGACCATGGGCGACTGGGAGGAACAGGTTATCTTTCTATCTTACCTGTCGATCAAGGCATTGAGCACACAGGAGGCGCATCATTCGCCCCCAATCCCGATTATTTCGATCCGGAGAACATCATAAAACTCGCCATTGAAGGGGGATGCAATGCTGTTGCAACAACATTTGGCGGACTTGCTCTGCATGCGCGCAAGTATGCCCATAAAATCCCGTTTCTTGTAAAAATCAATCACAACGAGTTGATGACCTACCCCAATAAATATGACCAGATCATGTTTGGAAGCGTTTCGGAAGCATGGAATCTGGGGGCTGCTGCTGTTGGTGCCACCATCTATTTTGGTTCGGAAGAATCGAACCGGCAGCTGGTAGAAGTAGCCGAAGCATTTGAGCAGGCCCATGAGCTTGGTATGGCAACGGTATTATGGTGTTATACACGAAACAGCAGCTTCAAAACTGCAAAAGACGATTACCACACTGCTGCAGACCTCACGGGTCAGGCCAACCATTTGGGGGTAACGATAAAAGCCGATCTTATTAAGCAAAAATTACCAACCTGTAATGGCGGTTTCACAGAGTTAAAATTTGGCAAAACGCATCCCGACATGTATAAGAAACTGACCTCTGATCATCCCATCGATTTATGCCGTTACCAGGTGGCTAACTGCTACATGGGAAAGATCGGACTGATCAATTCGGGCGGAGCATCTTCCGGAGCCAGTGATTTTGGTGAAGCCGTACGCACGGCTGTCATTAACAAACGGGCAGGCGGCTCAGGTTTGATTTCGGGCAGGAAAGCATTTCAAAGGCCAATGAAAGAAGGTGTTGAATTATTGAATCTGATACAGGATGTGTATCTGAATAATGAAATTTCGATAGCGTGATATAGCTACATACAAAAGATCGATTGAATTATCGATCGATCTTTTGTATGATATCTATCGTCTTAATACGGATATCATTTACCGGCCTGTTTTCGCCATAAGTCTCAACGGCAGCAATCCTGTCTACCACATCCATACCATCGGTCACTTCTCCAAAAACCGTATAATCGCCATCAAGATAAGGGGCCCCGCCAACCGTTGTATAAATTTCGCGTTGAGAAGGTGTAAACCGGAATCCCTTTTCTTCTTCTATCTCATCAAGCTCCTCATGAGTAAAAACACGCCCCGAGATAATGTAAAACTGCGATCCGTCCGAACGGTTTCCGGGATTTCTGTCCGGTGGTAGTTTTGAAGCAGCCACGGCGCCTCTTTTGTGAAACCGCGAAGGAACTATTTTTGTAGGCAGATTATATCCGGGTCCCTGCCAGCCTACTATATCGTCTTTACCGGCATATTTGGAATCGGCAGCCCCGGTTTGTATCAAAAAATCTTTAAGAACCCGGTGCACCAAAAGACTGTCATAGAAATGATCGCTCACCAGTTTAATAAAATTGTCCCGAAACCTGGGGGTCTCATCATAAAGGCTGATGACGATATTTCCCATTGTGGTTTTTATCCTGAAGCCGGCGACCTTTTCATGAGAAATATAAACCTTATCGGTTTTAGTGCGCAAATCCCAGACAGACACCGGCCGGTCGGTTTGTTTCTTCAGCAATGCGGCGATGTGTTCCTGACTTAGAACCACCTTTCGCAGAGAATCGTTCACCTCCCTTTCCTGCACTATTCCAAGTAATTCGTGATTCAATCTGAATGCAGGTTTACCAGCCCTTAGAATAGCCGGTGCCTCCAGGAAACTGATTGAATCCATGTCGTGAAAAGCACCCGCAACACCTTTCCGAACATAGAGTTTTCGTGAGGGCCTTCTCAGCGTATAAAGAGAATCGGTTTCTTGCTGATTCTCTGTCAGTTTAATATAGTTGGGATTATTCCTTTTAACTTTCAGAATAACCAGGTCAAGATTATGATCGTAAGCAGTGTATCCCCTCACGTCCTTGTAGTCTTTTGTTCCGGGAGGTGCTATTTTTGCCTTATATGCTCCTTTAATCCACTCCAGATTGGTTACCACCAGGTCGCGATCAATAAAAAACCCAAACCCTTTTTTCTCTACCCGGTTATAATGATCGAAAGTGTGAATCTCAACCATACCCTTTATATTGGCCTGATAAGAGCCTTTGGGTTGTTGTGTTTGTTCACTCCTTTTCTGAGGGGACTTGCAACCCGACAAAAAAGAGATCAGAAGGATCAATATGATCGGATTCTTCAATACAAAGTTGAGGTATTTAAACTGCATAATAATATAGAACTTTAGATCCCTGACTCCACTCTTAAAAGTCACTTCCAGGAACAACAGACTTAATTTAAGGTTTACTTAAAAAACCTTGAGCTCAGTCTAAAAAGCATCTTTGCTGCCAAACTCGTTGTTGTTTTAAATTTTTGCATCCTCATTAACAATAAGTTAACTCCTGTACAAAAGTTTAAAACGCTTTGATTTTGACAAAAATATGCTTTTTATACTGCACTCAACCTTGCACTTCAAAGGGAAAAATTCACTATAACACCCGGAAATAGTAACTCAGCGTCAGTGCGTCTTCGTGTTCAGGCCTTTTCAGGTAACCATTGTCATTGCGAAATTTCTTTTATCTCAATAACCACATCGGTAAACGGACGGTCGTTCTTATCGGTCTTTAACGCTGCAATCTTGTCAATAACATCAAACCCCTCAACAACTTCGCCGAAAACCGTATATTCTCCGTCCAGGTCGGGCAATCCGCCAATGGTCGTATAAGCCTTTCGTTGCTCTTCGGAAAACTCGAGATAATCTGACAAGGAATATTCGAAATTGATCTTCTCTTTTATCTCACGCAAAAGCTTATTAAAGGCTCTCGGGTCTTCTTTTTTGAGTTTTGCCAGTTCTTCTTTACGCGGAAGATAATACTTTCTCTTCAAATCGTTTTTGATGGGAATATTGGTGTTCTTTTCGAGAATATCGAGTTGCTCATTGGTCCATACTTTTCCCTCTACGATATAAAACTGGGATATATCGGACATCTTGAAATGGTTCGCATCTTCGGGTTGACGGGGCGCACAAATCGCTCCTTTTTTATGAAAATGGTTGTCACGGAATTCGGCATCAATGTTTACTGCCCCGGTACCATAGCCGATGTGTTTGCCTGGTGGCGCATTTCGCGAATCTGAGGAACCACCCTGAATAACAAAGTTTTTGATTACTCTGTAAAACAGGGTTCCGTCGAAATGCCCTTTGTTGACCAGTTTCAAAAATTCATTCCTGTGATTGGGGGTATCGTTGTAAAGTTTCACTTTCATGTTCCCCATGTTGGTATTGATGAGGACATAATGTGTGTATTCCTGAGCAGAAAGCGTTCCTATCGTAAGAAAAACAACTGTCGCCGTCAGTAGTATTGATAATTTTCGCATGGTTTTAAAAAAGTCAAAAGATCATCGGTTTATTCGTTGCCGGTGTTACAGGTCAGGCCGTCAAAAGCAGACCCTCTTCATCGGGTTACAGGAAAAGTTCACAAAAACTATTCCTCAATGATCGCCATGGTCATTTTTATATCTTTAAGAGGCCGGTCATTTTGGTCGGTAGCCACTGCAGCTATAGAGTCGATTACGTTAAGTCCTTCCTCCACTTCCCCAAAAACAGTATAAGCCCCGTCAAGTTGAGGAGTTCCTCCTATGGTAGAATATGCTACACGAATATTTTCAGGGAAAGAGAAGCTGGCGGAGTCGCCGAGTTCTTCTCTTGCCTTTTGTTCAATCTCATCTATGAGGGATTCAAATCCTTCTCTGTCACCTCGTTGGCGCATAGCCATCAGCGAGTCCTGATAAGGATTGAGCATATCAAACATCTTTGACTGAATACGGCGCCTCGAGTGTTCCTCTTCAATATTGTCGAGTTCCTCTGATGTATATGTCATGCCCTGAACAATATAAAACTGTGACCCGGAAGATTCGCGTTCGGGATTGACCTGATCACCCTGCCGTGCAGCGGCCAGAGCACCCTTTTTATGAAAATGTTTGGGGTAATTGATTTCTGCCGGCAATGTATAACCAGGGCCGCCACTTCCCAGCCGTGTTCTTTCCGTTGCTTCTTTTGATTCCGGATCGCCTCCCTGAATCATGAAACCATCAATGACGCGATGGAAAAGAAGTTGGTCATAATACCCCTCTTCTACAAGTTTCAAAAAGTTAGCCCTATGTTTAGGTGTATCTTCATAAAGCCTGACTTTCATATTCCCGTAAGGCGTTTTGATGAGCACTTTCTTTTCAGGCTCTTCACATGTTACAAAAACGAATCCTAAAGCGATAATTAATATCGAAACAACTGCCTTGCTGTGATTTAAGAGTGAAGTCATGATTATATAATTTTACAGATTAAGTTTTGAGCCCGGTCTAAAAAGCATCTTTGTTGCCAAACTCGTTGTTGTTTTAAATTTTTGCATCCTCATTAACAACAAGTTAACTCCGGTACAAAAATTTAAAACGCCTTGATTTTGACAAAAATATGCTTTTTATACTGCACTCAGTTTTTCTTTCAGGTATTCAAACGCCGATTTTTTCAAAGTATAATTCAGGAATGAAGGCGTCAGGGATTTTAAGGATTTTATTTCCCTGAATTTAGGCCAGCCTTCATCATCGGTGCCATCAGGTTCAAGATACCCGCTGCCGCAGAGAAGTGTACATTTCCCAAGATTAATCAAATCCATCTTTTCTTGTCTTGAATAAGAGCGCATACCTTCTCCCAGTTCCTGAACCCCAATCAGGAACAGCATGAAATCAAAATCGGCGGTCACTTTAAAACGCTTACTTACTTCAAGCACCAGCAGGTCCCAGTTATCTTCATTGTATGTCATTTTCAGGCCCTTTTGTGAATTTTGCGAAATAAGCCTCACAAAATTCGTGATCGTTTCAGTTGTAAAACTTCAAAAATGAGTCTTCTCCTAAAAAAGCTATCTTTGTAAAGATCGAAGCAAAAAAAGACTTTTAGAAGTGGATTCAAAATTAATAAAAGTAAAGGAAACGAGCATGGCAAAGTTTCCCACAACAGAACATGTATAAGTTCTTGCATGCGAGTTCCATCAGACCAATAACTTAGACGAATACTGATGAACCACGCAGAAAAAAAGCCGGTCAGATCAATTCTGCCGGCCTTGTGGGTTGTACTGGATTCGAACCAGTGACCCCTACCCTGTCAAGGTAATGCTCTAAACCAACTGAGCTAACAACCCCTGATTTGGTTCTGCAAAAATATAAAATTTTAAAACAAAAAAAGGCCCGATGGGAACCGAACCTTCTTTTTTGGATTTTCTGATTTAAGGGAAAGGCTGAACTTTCTGGTTGCAAATATAGACATTTTTTAACAGACGCAAGTTTTAAGTGGAAATATTTTTACAGAAAATGATAAATATTTGTACTTTTTTATCAGGAAAATAACTTTAAGGCCGGACAAAAGGGCTGTTAATAAACTTTAACAACCGGTTTTAAATGATATCGACCTGTAAAATTTCAGGTATCAGATAAATGAGCCCGGTCTAAAAAGCATCTATGTTGCCAAACTCATTGTGGTTTTAAATTTTTGGATTCTCATTAACAAGGCGATAACTCGTGTACAAAAATTTAAAACGCCTTGATTTTGACAAAAATATGCTTCTTATGCCGCACTCATAAATCATTAAAAAAAACCAAGTTCTTTCAAGCAAGCGGCCGTCCGGCTATGCCGCATGCCTGCAAGAACTTGGGCAATAATATTCTGAATCAATATTATCCGAAAAAAATGCCGTTGCGCAAAGAAATTCCTGAAATTTAACGGGCGAGCATTATGATCCTTTTTATAATATCATCCGCGACCGAAGTAAGCATCAACAGAGTACTTACCCGATCCTAAAAAGAATAGTCCGGCAAAACCCAAAAAATACAATAAGGCGAACTCTTTACTTGCTCCACCGCTTGCTGCAAATAACGGATCCGCCAAATGAACGGTTAAGACTGC
Organism: Anaerophaga thermohalophila DSM 12881; assembly: GCF_000191885.1. Classification (GTDB taxonomy): domain Bacteria; phylum Bacteroidota; class Bacteroidia; order Bacteroidales; family Marinilabiliaceae; genus Anaerophaga; species Anaerophaga thermohalophila. The sequence continues at coordinate 89,169 of NZ_AEWI01000022.1, read as the reverse complement.
AACTGCCATGGTAATCATTAAAGGAATAGATGCCAATCTGGTTCTCAGTCCAATCAGTATCATGATTCCGGCAATAAATTCGGCCAGCATTGCCAGTGTCAGGTTAATTGCCGGGCTGATCCCGAAAAGAGCCGGGAATTGAACGTTTCCGGACAGGAGCATTTGTAACTTGCCCAGTCCATGACCAAATACAATAAAAAATCCAAAACCAAGACGTAATATCAATGCCGCAAGGTCTTTTTCGTTTTTGAATAATGTTCTCATAATATTCTTGTTTTGTTAGAAATGTTTTTCTAAAAACCTGAAAAAAGAGAATTTGTTCAAAAACTATTCAATCCATACTTTATCCAATCGAAAGTTCACTTCTCTGTACGATCTGTTCAGTAACGAAACCTGAATAGATTCAATGGCATCAATGCTGAAATGAAGGGAAGTGTCTGTATCTGCATAAAATGGCAAAAAGGAGGGGAAAGAGATCTGTTATGGCCGCATAAAGGAATACCACATCGTTGACACCCTTTTGTAAGGGCTTCCCGCTTTCATCGACCCAAACTTTCAATTTGTCTGCCTCCCCGGGCGTTTTACGCGCAGCAGATGTAACTACCTCATTGTTTACATAGCCTTTGGCCGTAATTTCGCCAGGTTCAAAAGACAGAAGTTTAAAAGTAAACGGCGGATGTTTCAGATGTGTACTGATGCGATCGCTGTCCGGCTTTTGTCTGCCAAGAGATTTCCCGTTAACCAGCAATTCAACCTCATCGCAGTTGCTGTAAACTTTAACATCAGTAAAAGAGGGATCATTATAAAAGTTGGCTATTTCAATAAAAGGGCTGTAGAATTCTTCATTTACTTCAGGCTTAATATCGGCCTGGCTTTTATAGAAATAACAGGCAAACTTCGGAAGTCTGAAAATATCCATAATTCCCGAGGCCTCTATATCAGAAGCATACCCCCGGTTGTAGTCAAACATGAGCCAGTTGGCATCACCGCAGGCCGGCCCCTGCAGATTGCTGTTGTGCGCTTCCTGATAATTGAGGGCCTGTGCCTCTTCCTGAAAAAAGTAATGTCGCTTGTTGAAAGAAATGTTGAAAATCCCGACTTCTCAGTAGATATGATCAGTGAGACCCTGGGAATGAGCAGTACCCACCTTTACCGGAAACTCAAAGCCATAACCGGGCAATCCACTCGCGATATCATCAACAACTACCGCATGCAAAAGGCTGCCAACATGCTCAAAAACAAAGATGGAAACATTACCGAAATAATGTATGCCGTCGGTTATACCAGTTTATCAAGTTTCTCCAAAAGTTTTAAGGCCAAGTTCGGTGTGTCGCCGAAGGGGTATAAATGAGTTTGACAAAAATATGCTTTTATATCGTACCCATCAATAAAACCCTCTGAACAAGATATACTTAATGACCTCTTCCCGGCTTTATTCCTTTATATTACTTTCTTCTGCTGCCCTTCTTCTTTCGAGTTCGGCAATAATTTCATTCATTTTACTATCACTCAACTTGTAAAATATCATAACAGCACCGGAGATCAAGGCTGCAATACCCGGGATGAAACTCATCATGTATTTGATCCCTTCGATGGTATCCGGTGTTTGTTCCACATTAGCCTGAAACCCAAACAAGGCAAGAAGCCACATGGTGATGGAACCGCCCAGTGTCCATCCGAGCTTTTGCGACATACTGGAAGCCGAAAACACCAACCCTGTTGCCCGGCGGCCTGTTTTATACTGAGAATAATCGGCAGCATCGGCATACATCGACCACATCAACGGGAAAATAATCCCCGCGCAAAAGCTAATCAATGCCTGAAGCAGGTATATAAAAAAGTAATTTTCGCGGTTACAGAAATAGAATATGCCACTCAAAACAGCCGCCATGAACATGGCATAAATGAAAGTCCGTCTTTTCCCGATTCTGGCAGAAACAGGCTTGGCCATCATAACACCAATCATATTGGTAGCCTGCCCGAGGAATAAATAAAGGGTGCTGTATGTAAAAGTTGCAGAAGAAATGGCCAATGCGGTTTCGTCAATAACGTAGTATTTAAAATAGTACAATGCCACACTATCACGAACAGAATTAAAAATTAATGTCATGACTCCTGCTCCCAGAATAACAAACCACGGAACATTGCCGAGAAGGTTCTTAAAATCCTCTTTCAGGCTGCTTTGCTGATTTTTCGGGGGGTGAATACGTTCGCGTGTCCATGAAAAAGTCATCAGAAAAAAGCCGACTGCAATTATCCCGATGATTGTCATTGTAAGCTGGTAGGCAGTCTCTTTGCTAAAATTGATAACATTTTCAAAAAAATCGGCAGTAGGCTGAAAAATGGCGAACACCAGCAAACTACCTGCAAAAGCAAAAACCATACGATAAGAAGCAAAGCTGGTTCGCTCGTTAGGATCGGCTGTCATTACACCCAGCAAGCTGGCATAAGGCACATTGATAGCAGTATAGGCCATCATCATAAGCGTGTAGGTGACATAAGCATAAACGATCTTCCCGTTCACGCTGAGGTTGGGTGTAGTAAACAAAAGGACCCCTATAATAGCAAAAGGTACCGCGACCCAAAGCAGATAAGGACGGAACTTGCCCCACCTGGTGTTAGTGCGGTCTCCTATAATTCCCATGATGGGGTCATTTGCAGTATCCCAAATGCGTGTGACCAAAAACATGGTACCTACAGCGGCTGCCGGGATACCAAATACATCGGTGTAAAAAATAGCCAGGTAAGCGGTGAAAATCTTCCAATACATCGATGACGCGGCATCCCCGAAACCATAAGCAATTTTTTCCTTTAATTTTATGGCAGTATTACTCATGAAAATAGATTTAAATCCTCATTAACAATTAACTGACGCAGGTTTGAAAATTCTTAGTGCCTCAATGCCATCAACAAGTAGATAGCGGCAGATTCCTCAGGATAGTTTTGAGGTCACATGGTTTTGTGCGGCAACATATTGCAAACGTTGAATGCTTTCAATCAGTGCCCTGGTATTGTGATACGGACATTTCCAAAAACCGGCTTTCAGGCCGTTGCGATCAGGCTGCCCGTTATCGTAAACAATCCCGAACCATTCGCCTTTTTCATGGTCTATTACATGATTTTTAATGTAATTCCAGATTTTTCCGAACATTTCGCAATACACCGGTTCACCGGTATGCTCATAAGCATCCATTAACCCCACAAGAGCCTCAGCCTGCACCCACCAATGACGGTCTTTGTGCAACACTTCTTTTTTAATATCTTTTTCATAATAGAGAGAATTGTCGGGAGCCCACCCGTCTTTAATTACTACATTCACCATTTGCAATGTTTTACGACGTGTTTCTTTTTCGAGGTGATCATCTCCGATCAATCTGACCGCTTCATTAATGAGCCATGCCCCTTCGATATCGTGCCCAAAGGAAACAATGTCAGATTGCACCGTCCAATCCATGTCGAAAAACAAATGAAAATGCCAGGATTCCTGATTCAAAATATTATCAAGAAAGACTCTTACCAGGCCTTTTATTTTATTCCGAAGTTCATCTGTAGGCCATATACGAAACAGATTGGAATAGGGCTCCAAAATATGAAGGTGAGTATTCATGCTCTTGGGTGAATTGGCATCTCTGGGACTCAATCGCACATCTTCCATTTGCTTCCATTCCCGCGACAATGCTTCCAGATAGCCTCCATTTACAGGGTCAAAGCTGTGTGTTTCTATCAAGTCAAACAGTTTTACTGAAAGTTCAAGACTTTCGCGTTTCCCCGATGCTTTAAAATACTCGGAAAAGGCATAAATCCCAAATCCCTGCCCGTATATTTGTTTCCTTGGATTTATCACATCACCCTTGAAATCAACGGCCCAAAAAAGACCGTCATATTGGTTGTCCCAAAAATGGTTAACCAAATAATCAAAAGCCCGGTGAGCCAGCTTCAGGTATTGTTCATCTTTGAAAAAATTGTAAGCTGCGGAAAAAGTCCATAAAATTCTGGCATTCAAAACAACACCTTTGTCTGCCCCTGGTACCATTTTCCCTTCTGCATCTACTTCTCCGGCAAAACCTCCATGCTCATGATCGATGGTATGAAAACGCCAAAAATGAAGTATGTCTTCCAATTCTTTGTGAAGATCGTTCAGCAATTCGTCTTTTCCGTTCATTCTAATTTTTTCTTTTGAGTTTCTTCGAAAGTTTTGTTTTTGTCTATCAAACTGTTAATTGTCTCTACCGAGCGAGCACTGTAAAACTTATCCTGAGGCGTATTGATACAATAATCAATCAGTTGATCGATCGTTGAAGTAGCGACATGCAGGCGGGTGTCTGAGGAAGCATAATAAATATATACGGTACCATCGTCATCGGCAATCCAGCCGTTTGAAAAAAGTACGTTGGAAACATCACCCACGCGTTCTTCTCCAAGCGGCCCCATAAAATGACCGGCAGGTTTGTGAGTGACAATCCATGGTTTTTCAAGGTCGGTCATAAACATATAAAGCGTATACCGCAATCCGGCAGCTGTATTTCTGACACCATGCGCCAGATGTAACCATCCCTTCCCGGTACGAAGCGGTGCCGGACCGAGTCCGTTTTTTACTTCATAAACAGTATGATACCGTTTGGCATCAACAATTACTTCCTCTTTTATTGTTGCATGTTCAATATCGTCAGCCAGGCCAAATCCGATGCCACCGCCTTTCCCGGTATCAATAAACCCGTCCTGTGGACGCGTATAAAAGGCATATTTACCATCAATTTTGTGTGGAAATAAAACCACGTTACGCTGTTGACCTGTTGTTGAAACAAGATCGGGAAGGCGCTCCCAGTTTATCAGGTCTTTGGTTCTGGCAATTCCGGCAGCAGCAACGGCACTACTTGTATCCCCATCAGGGGCATCAGGGTCTTTACGTTCGGCGCAAAACACCCCGTAAACATACCCGTCATCATGCCTGGTAAGCCGCATATCATAGACATTTGTATCGGGTAATTCGTTCTGTGGCAAAGTAACGGGCCTGTCCCAAAAACGAAAATTATCAACGCCGTTTGAGCTTTCGGCAATTGCAAAAAACGATTTCCGGTCGTTGCCTTCAACCCTGACTGCCAGTACATATTTCCCGTTCCACTTAATGGCTCCGGCATTAAAAGTTGCATTAAAACCAATGCGCTCCATAAAATGCGGATTGGTTTCGGGATTCATATCAAACCGCCAGTGAAGGGGAACATATTCGCGTGTCAGGATGGGATATCTGTAACGATTGTAAATTCCATTTGTGCTAAACAACGGTTCATTCGGCCTTGTCAGCAATTTTTCATGCTCCCTCGACACTCTTTCAAGACGTTCTTTAAATAATTCATTCTTCATAGCCATATTTAATCTTAGATCACATAAGATTCAGAGATTATCCGATATCTATACAATTAGTCAACAGCATCGTGAACCGGGAAGTTGTGAGTTCGTGACTCTTTTTGTAACCCCGTAAATTATTCAAGCTTATTCTCCTTCTTAAATCGGTTCCAGTCTTCCAGTAACCAGACTTTTTCACGGCTGACGAATTTCTTAAAATCAGCAGCCGGGGAATGTCCTGGGTAAGTACTGAAAAAATGGGTTGTATCGGCATTCCTCCAAAGCATTACATAGGCAATTAACACCAGAAGCCAGGTCGTCCTGGTGTCCGAAAAGTATCCCTTTATTTTTATCCCGCTAAGCTGTTCAAAAAGCTTATCGGCAGGATTATGCGATAAATTTTCAGAAGGCTTGGTCACACATGAGGACAAAACATTCCCTAAAAGGAATAAGAAAACCAATTTTTTCATCGGTATAAAATTAATCTAAGTTATTGGTCTGATGGAACTCGCATGCAAGAACTTATACATGTTCTGTTGTGGGAAACTTTGCCATGCTCGATTCATCTGTATAAAATCAGTCTGAGATATTGGGGAAATAACTGCCTTTTCGGCTATTTTAATGGTTTCAGTCGCAACATAACAACATCATGTGAAGGTACAGTTGCAATAAAAGCCTTTTTGGTTTTACCAATATTCTTCCTGTTCCAGAGATTGCGTATTGAATATGTAACCTCATCAAATTTGGTCACGTAACCAAAAATCTCATCCATCACATTCTCATTTTTCCAGTCAAATTCTACCACTGCCGGTTCTGCACGCCTGTTAAGAAAACAAACTGCCCACTCTCCGTTTTTCAATGGCTTAAACCAGGTTTCCAGGCTGTCTTTACTGCTGTATTTAAAGCCCTGAACGCCCAAAGAATCCTGGTCAATAGCAATGACTTCTTCATTGGTAAGAATTTCAATGGTTTCTTCGGACATATTTCTCAGATCATTTCCGGCAATAAGGGGAGCTGCGAGCATAGCCCACATCGAAAAATGTGCACGATCTTCGTTAACAGTCAATCCGTTACCCACTTCCAGCATATCAGGGTCGTTCCAATGTCCGGGACCGGCATATTTGCGCAATCCCTCCTGCATATCCAGAATTTTCATTACACCCCAGGAGTACCAGCCCCCTTCATGTTGGTGTTTACAGTCCCAGCAAATAAAGATGTCGCCAGTGGTGCGCCACATGTGGGCAATGTCTGCGGCCCACTTCCAGGGTTCATTGTTGCCCCATTCGCACATGCTGAACAAAACAGGACGGCCTGCTTTATACAACGCATCACGCATTGTGGTATAAGCCCCGACAGGATTTATATTTTCAGTATTGCACCAGTCATATTTCAAATAGTCGATTCCCCATTTTGCATATTGAAGCGCATCCTGATACTCGTAGCCACGGCTGCCCGGGTACCCTCCACAGGTTTTAGTACCGGCATCAGAATAAATGCCCAGCTTCAGTCCCTTAGAATGAACGTAATCGGCGAGCGCTTTCATCCCGTTGGGAAAACGTGTGAAATCGGGATAGATAAAACCGAGACTGTCACGTCCGCCATGCCAGCAGTCGTCAATGACGATATATTCATAACCCGCGTCTTTCATACCACTTTCCACCATGGCATCCGCTATATCACGAATTATTTCTTCATTAATATTGCAGGCAAATTTATTCCAGCTGTTCCAACCCAATGGCGGAGTAAGTGCCAATTCTTCAAATTTTTGGGCTTGAATGCGAAACCCGAAAAGAAGAACAAAAAAAACAAGTAAACCCTTTTTAATAATCATATCGCGGATATTTGTAGTAATACAATCTTATTGCGAATTAATTTTCAACAAAATACCGGATTTTAAAGCTTTGTTACAAGTACAATCCTTTCAGTTGTTTGTATAATTCGCCCATTTGTAATCGTTGCAGAACAACTTGTCACAAATTAAAGAAGCATTATCAGGAAAAGCATTTTGCGTTCTAAGATGCTATATATCATTATGATTTAGCAATAAAAACCCCAAACCAAACAAAAGAATATCCGGTTCGGGGCTATTAATTCAATCTATACTATTTTATACCTTTAACATTATCGGGCCCTGCCTTAAGCCAAATTCATTGATGAGTGTAGTATAAAAAGCATATTTTTGTCAAAATCCAGGCGTTTTAAATTTTTGTACCAGAATTAGCTTGTTGTTAATGAGGATGTAAAAATTCAAAACAACAACGAGTTTGGCAACAAAGATGATTTTTATACCAGGCTCATTGATTTTCAAAAAAATATGCCTTTTATACCGCACTCATTATTTCAAATCGGGCATTTCATCTCTGGTAATCACAGCATCATGAGAAAACGCGTCTTCCCACCAGGTTATGTCGGCATGCGTATGGTTGGTTTCACTGAAATCCGCATCTCCGGGATCATTGGTACGTTCGTAGTCGTACCATGGCATAAACCAGGACCACAATGCACCACTGTTCCACTGCTCGGTAATGTTTGCAATGCTTCCCATTTCACTTAAAGTGACCATTTTTGTCGGGTAAGCGTCTTGTATTGCATCAAATTGTGACGCAATATCAGCAGCATCATTATTATTATAAATATCTCTGCCGATAATGTCGACATACTCATCACCGGGATAAAATTCATCATCTTTTGTCTGTGTAGTCCAAACCCAGATGAGATTGTTCAATCCCTGCTGTTGAAAATACTCAAACATATATGCCCATAAATTTTTAAAGGCCTGAGCACCATCGGCACCCCACCAAAACCAGGCTTTGCCTCCGTCGTATTCATAGATATTACCGGCTGCTTCATGCAACGGACGCCAGATTACAGGGATATTCTTGTTCTTCAATAAATTCAGATACCCTGCTATCTCTTCGAGGTCGGCATTTACTATATCGTTTTCCCAGGTTCCTTCAACAGTCGCGTTAGCAGCGCTGAAAGTCGTTTCGGAGGGCTTATAGGTATATTCAGTCGATCCCTCTGAAACCGGGACATTCCAGTGCCAGCAGGCACTAACAAGACCATTATTGGCCCACCAGTCTTCAACAACCTGCGTATCGGAATAATCGATCCAATTGGCAGGCGCAGCATTCAGATGAATATAATCAAATGTATTCATGGCCGGATATTTCCCGGTATGCTGATATACCCATTCGGCTTCATTGATGTTCCAGCTCACATTGGCAATAGCTCCTGAAATAATTTTTGAACCATAATTCTCTTTCAGGAAGTTGTACACATTTTGGACTTCGGAAGATGGGTTTGAAACAGTGAGGTCGGAGGTGATTTCGACAGGAGGCCTGGTAGTAAAAGAGAATGTTACATCATGCTCTGAAGGCACCCCAAAAGTGTTGACGACGGCCCCTGCCGGAACTGTCACCTCGTATTGAGTTCCATATTCGAGAGCTGCATCTATCAATATTTTTTTGAAGGAAGCATCTGCCGCAACCTGTTTACTATTTACAGAAATACCGTGATTCTCGACCAATTCCACAACCTCGTCAAAAGTAACAGAAACTTCTGCCGAAACATTTACATCCACGGCCCCGTCGACAGGCGATGTTGACTCTACAACAGGTGGAGGTTTCTTTTCTTCCGAATCATTCGAACAATACACAAAAAGAGGAAATGCCCAAAAAAGTATGCATATTCTTTTTATCATACTTCCATTATTTGAGTTAGTTAAAGAATAGCGACTGTGTAAAAACTCTGTGATACTCTGTGCGTACTTTGTGATACTCTGTGCGTACTTTGTGATACTCTGTGCAATTCATTGTTTCACAGAGATACACGGAGTTGGCACAGAGTCCCACAGAGTAAAAATTAGTCTTTTTAGAAACCTTCTTGAAATACACAAGAATCATTCTTTACGGAACCGGCTCAAATCTGAAATTATCCAGACTAATCCTGGTGAAATCCAAACCGGCGGGAGGTTGAGTAATGAGTCCCCAATCACCGCTGTTGGTGATATCACCAGTGATTCCTATATCATTAAGATTATAGGTTACAGTAACCCAACCGTCTCCGGTACCCCAGGTTCCGTCATCATTTTGGATGCCGAGTTTAAACCATTGGGAATCCTTGCCAGCAAGTTTTAACTGGAAATTATTTGAATCATCACTAATAGCCCCTTCGATCTTTACATCAATCTTGACAACATGATTATCAGCATCCACTTCGGGCTTTGGAAAGGCATCATGATGATTACATCCCCATACCCATTTCCAGTCCCATTCACCAAGCTGTGCATTGCCTTTCAGGTATTTACCAGATACGCCATTACCATCATCCATCAATGCACTGATACCACCCCAATTGTCCCAATCCAGACTATGTCCTTCCTCGTCAAAATCATTAAATACAAGATCGGGATAAAGAACCGGATCGACACCTCCAAAGAAAATTTCGGGTAAAAGACCTTCTTCCCCTTCATAAGTAATAACGCGAATCTGGCCGTTCCCTGTGGGGACATCTTCGGGCACATAAACCTCGACGCGGGTGTCGGTTTTCTCACCATAGGCAGTTGCCTTAATTTCGCCCGGAAAAACAAGTTCCTTTATTAAATCAAGATTCGAGCCCAGAATAGTCAGAATCTGACCAGGTGTTGCCTTGCTTTCCTCGTAACCGGTCACGTCCGGAAGATTGGAAAGGATTGTAACCGGTCCGGAAGATTCAACCTCAACGCCGTTAATAGCGACAAGAGTAATGACACCTGTTTCAGAACCTACTTTCACAGTAACGATTATTTCGGTTTCTGTTTGACTGGTAATTTCTCCTTCAACACCGCCCGAAAAAATCACCTTATCTACCAAATCCAGATTTTCGCCGGTAATGGTTAGCAAATTATTTGGTTTTATTTCTGAAGGACTAAACGATGTCAGAGAAGGGGCAAGAAAGTTAAGCTCATCGCCTGTTACTGATTTCTGTGCAAGAGTATTGAAAACAACTGCACCTGAAAGAGCCCCATCGGGAGTAGTAACAGTAATTTCGGCAGGTGTCCCTCCTTCAGCAATGACTCCTTCAAAACCTCCTTCAAATACGACAGAAGAAATAAGATCAAGATTTTCACCGGTAACCGTTATATCTTCACCGTTTTTTAATGTTAGCGGCACAATCGAATTGATGGTCGGAAGAAGCATTTGAAGTTCTGTTCCGGAAATTACTTCAACGCCGGAGAGAGGAAGTAACACAATATTTCCATCCCGGGTATTTAAAGGAACAGAAATAACTATTTGGTCAGCACTCTGGCTAACAAAATCATCAGAGCCGATCTCGATATCTCCTCCAAGCTTCAAAGATACAACAAGATCAAGATCGGAACCGGAAATAGTGAGTTCACTGCCAGCCTTAACCGGATTAGGCGAAATCTCATCAAATACAGGCAAAGTAATGTTCAACTCACTTTCGGAATAAACAATTACCGGCTCCTCTTCCCCGTTAGAAACACCAATAATACCGGTTTGAGCGGCTTCAGGAACCGTTACTTTCAGCTCTTTACGGCTCTGTGATTCGAAAAATGACGTATCGGCCACTACACGGTCGGTGAAGATCACCTCTTTCACCAGATTAAGGTAATCTCCATTTATGGTGAGAACTTCGCCAGGCCGAATGGTTGCCGGAGTGAATTCATCAATAGAGATGGGTTCTGAATAGCCTATAGGTGTTTTAGTTGTTATATCACCCTGGGGTGTTTTCAATACAACCAATCCCTCTTCGGCATTTTGTGGCACGGTAAGTGTTATTAACTCGGTTGTGCGGGTTGTAAATTCCGAGGCATCAATTTCAATGCCGTCAGGAATAATTATAGCCGTTACTTTATCAAGATTGTCACCGATGAACCTTAGTTCTGCTCCTCTGGCTATAGGCATTGGCCCATAGCTGAAGAGTTCAACTTTATCATTGCCTTCATCATCATCGTCTTCACATGATATGAAAAGCATACCGGCACCCAGTACAATAAGCATCAGTGCACTGAATGAATACCGTATATATTTATTGAATTTTGTTTGCATAACGATCAGATTAATAAATTATGAACTATTTTGGCACTACTCTTACATTATCAATGGCAAAGAACAAATCTTGTTCCAGGTCAGCTTCTAATGCAGGGCCCCATACAAAGAAGGTAAAGCCGCCAAAATCATCTGGATATGTCAATGAGAGGTCATTGACAGAAGCATCATGAGAAAACCTAAATTCAGTCATTGGGATAGAAACGGTTATCCATCCCTCAGTCTGAAAATTATCCTGCTGTTCGAACCATGGTCGCCACAAAGCACGTCCAAGACCGGCATCACTGTAATAGCTGTTACCTCCGTTAACGTCAGGAACATCCTGTGGTGTAAAAATACATTGCAGATAACCCACTGCCCAGGGATTAACCACGTTAACTTCAAACTTTAATGCCATATCGGAAAGACTATTATCCCCCAGTTCAAATAAGGGGTTCTTCTGAAGCGGATTATTAATCCAGGTTCCCCAAAGGTTCATGGCCAGATTGTCTTCCACCCAGCCCCAGTCTGTAAGAGTGCCTGAAAGTGCCAGATAATCACCTGAAACACCTTCGGGATTACTACCTTGCGTGTTTCCCGAACGCCACCCGGCACCAAACATTGTGTCGAAATCAAGAAAGACGTTTCTATCGTCGCGGAAGTAAAACGAAGAACGCGTTGAGCCATACATCGATTTAACGGTAACAGGACCCGAACCAACTCCTTCGGGGACAATAACACGAATCTCCTTAAGCGTATAACTTTCTACTTCTGCCTCAATATTTCCCGGGAAAAATACCTGCAACGGCTTCTCTTCGCTACCCAGAAAATAGTTGCCACGGATAATAGCCACGCCGCCTGCAGGCACATATTCACACTTCATAGAAGTAAGAAGAGGCTCCGGCACCTGAACCTGGAAATCGTATGTATATTCCAACCCTCCCCGTGTTACGAGTTTGATTTGATCCGTAACCTCTTCCGGAATGGTATTCGGAATAGTTACAATAATGGCATCATTGGTTATATAATTGACATTGAGTACAGCTTTCTGGTCATTAAACCATATCTCTACCACATTACCAAGGTCTTCGCCAACCAGGGCGATCGTACTTCCCAAATATGCACTGACCAACAAGGAATCTGAGGCCAGCGGGTCTGTAACCCGGACATATTTAATCTCCGGCATATCACCGGTTCCGTTGTCCGAATTGTCTTCGCAGGACTGAAAAACAGTCCCGGTCAACATTACGGCTATTAAAAGGAGTAAAAGCTTAAATGCAGTACTTCTTTTTAAAGGCTCTTTTATATTATTCATAACACAATATTATCTAAGTTGTTGTCTTTATTTATTTTATAACTCAATTTCACACTGTATCCAATCATTAATTTGATTCACTAATAATTATATCAGAATAAAAATTGATTTTTAAGGTCTAATGGAACTCCCATACAAGGTTTTATACATATTCATATTGCGACATGCTCAATTCATGAATAACCTATGTCTTTGGTCTAATAGCCTGTGAGTTTTTCTAATAAGGAATGGTACTAAAATCGAACGGTACCGGCTCCTTACTCAAATTGGGGTTCATAGACAAATCAATATCAGGGAACGGCAAAGTAAAGTCATCGCGTGTAATATTGACCTTAAATGAGTTTACGGCAATTTCTGAAGCATCGACTTCACCTTTGTAATATCCATAAATATCTCCTTCGTAACTTCCCCTTTCCTGTTGATTAATCCATTGGCGCGCTAATTCAGGCTTATAGTATGAGAGTCTGACATAGTCGTACCAGTTGTCGCCCTCTATTGCAAATTCTTTTCTCCTTTCATTGAATATTGTTTCAAATGTAAGACTCGTAACAGGATCGGCATCTGGTATAGCTCTTTGCCTCACAGCATTAAAATATTTCAACGCTTCAGTATCAGTAGTCGACTCGTTATTCCCCAAAATAGCTTCAGCATAAATGAGATAAACATCCGCTAATCGCAATATATGCGTTGCCAGGTCGGTTGCCATACGTTGTCCGAGGTTGCCGTTTTCAGCAGCATGATCGCCCTCATAATGTCCTACAATGTGCTTTACCATGAACGCACCTGTCGGGACACCAAAAGTAGCACCTGCAACATTATTGTCATTATCCATCGTTGCAGTGAATCCACCAACATGCCGCCAGAAATAATCATAATGATCGTTCCACATCATCATGGTTGCTTTTCGTCTTGTATCATCATTTTGGCGCGTTGGACTAAGAGCATCTTCTCCAAACAGGTTTTGCAAATCAATTGTAACACCTCGCCATGAGCCCCATGTATCACCGGCAATACCGGTAAAATTGTTAAGCGCTACATCGGATTGAATGGAGTTTTGAGAGGTCCATGTATTAGAAATAGTCCACCGCCACGAAATCAGATTTTCAGAGTTATAATTACCGGTACTAATACGGAAAAGGTTACTGTATACAGGCTCAAGCGTCCCGGGATATTCATCAATTACAGTTTTAGCATATTGTTTAGCAAGGTCAAGATACTGCTGGTCCCTGCTTCCGTTCATTCCGAGCCCGGATCTGGTCAGATAGACTTTAGCCAGCAGGCCCATTGCAGAATACTTATTAATTCGTCCTTCCCGGTTATCGGCAGGCAACAACTCAATGGCCCTCAAAAGGGTTCGTTCAATGTACTCATATACATCTTCAAGATTGTTTCTTCGAAGGTCTGTCGCTGTTCCGGCACCAATTATTTCAGTATTACTGTGAATTATCGGAACTGCACCCCATATTCTTGCCAGGTAAAAGTAAGCTAACGCTTTAAAAGTCATCGCTTCTCCAGTAACCGTATTTTTTACTTCCGGACTGACACCGGAACCAGATTTGGAAGCAATATTTTCTATAACAGCATTGCAGTGTCCGTTAACCAGCCATAAAGAATTGGATGCATTCACCAAATCCTCATTGGTTGAGTTCAGGTTAAAATTCTGATAAATGGTTTCAGTTCCGGTATAAATATTTCCGGCCAACTGATCTCCGATCCATAGAAAACCTCTTTGAAAATCATACCATGGCGAGTTATACAGAACGTTGGCCGCCTGAAAGCACTGTTCTTCCGTTTGATAAAAATTATCAATTGTGTAGGAGTCCTCTGTAGGTCGGTGCAAAAAATCTTCACAGGATGTAGCAGTAAGAAGTAAAACTGCCAGGACTCCAATTGTTTTATATTTTAATACATTCTTCATACGAATCAATTTTTGTTGTTTTAATCCAACAGGAACCTTCATCAACAATAACCCGTAGTTTTTTGGGTAACTTTTAAAATATCGGGATCCTATTCAGAAATCTTCTAAAACGCAACGTCCAATCCAAACATAAAAATGCGAGGTGCCGGGTAACGGCCGTTGTCAAGTCCGTAAACGTTCGCACTTGTCTGGCTGGCGCCAATTTCGGGATCAAACCCGGAATAATTTGTAATAGTATACAAGTTCTGAACCCCGGCAGTGACTTTCAGATTGTCTACACCATATCGGTTAATAATTCTTTTAGGGACAGAATAAGAAAGCGACACGTTTCTAAATCTCAGGTAGGAACCATCTTCAATGTACCGATCAGAAATTCTTGTGTTATCATTAGGATCTCCGGCGATGGCTCTTGGCATATTATCTTTCCCCATCTGAACAATCTGAACATTATCGATATCGTTGTACCATCCTTCAACATCCTCAATTGGTCCAAGAATGGTTCGTTCGGTAACTTCTGAAAGTTGGTTGTCCCACAAATTGTCCATACTTGTAAGACTTCTTCCGATATAGTTCAGTACCTTATTGCCATAATTTCCGTTTATAAAAACTGTCAACTCCAAATTCCTGTACCGGAAAGTGTTATTCCAGCCATAAGAAAAGGTTGGCCAGGGTGACCCCAAAAACGTTCGGTCGTATTGATCAATGACACCGTCAGGTTTACCATTGGGACCTGAAATATCTTTAAATTTCAGATCGCCAACCCACGTAGTGGTGGCGCGATCCCATATAAGTTCGCCTGTATCTTCGTTAACTGATGGAAAAGCTTCCTGACGTGGACTGTTAATAATGTCTTCTTTACTCGTAAAAATACCATCTACCTTATAGCCATAAAAACCATAAAGAGATTGCCCTATCTCGGTAAGGGTTACAACGTCACTCCATTGTCCATATCCTTCAATATGGGCTGATGGAGAATCTGTTAAGCCCAACAATGTGTTATCATTCATTGTAAAGGTTATATTGCTCTCCCACATGAACAATGGCCGGGCAACAGGAACGGCGTTAAAAGTAATCTCAACCCCTTTGTTACGTATTTCTCCAAAGTTTCCCATTGGAGGATTCAGGCGTGACGAAGCATTACCCCTTGTACCCATATAGGAAGGTAACTGCATGGACATCAACATGTCTGTCGATGTTTTGTGATAAAGATCTATAACAACATCGATACGGTTTCTAAACAGGCCAAAATCGATTCCGAGATTGTACTGTTCCTGCTCTTCCCACTGGATATAGGGGTTTGCAATATTACTCTGCCGATACCCCATTCCAAGTCCGGTAGGCATTTTTGTAATCGATGCTCCCCACTGGTAACCGCCGATATCCGCGTTTCCTGTCTGCCCCCAGCCTGCACGTATCTTAAAGCTGTTTACAATAGGGCTGATACCATCCCAGAATGGCTCATCCGAAACTCTCCACATAGCAGATGTTGCATGAAATGGCGCCCATCTGTTTTCAGGACCAAAATTTGAAGAGCCGTCATACCGGAAGGTATAAGTTAAATAGTATTTTCTGTTGTAATTGTAATTGGCGCGGGTAAAAAAGGATGCCATTGAACCGCTTCCAAAACCTGAACCAACAGTCATGGTGTTATTCTCGCCGAGACTTGGCGAGTGGACTTCATTACTAGGCAGGGCATTACTTGTTCCACTCAGGTATTCCCATGAAGATTCAGATACTTCCTGTCCAACCATAACTGTTGGATTGTGATTGCCGAACGATCTGCTATAAGTTAAATAGTTCTTCAACTCCCAGTATCTGTTTTTGTTATATTGCCAGCGCGAACTGTTTTGTGTATTACTGACATTTCCGTACTGATAGGTTGGAAGAAACGTATATGCATCCGTGTTGCCAATATTAAGAGAAGCCTCGGTACGTAAGTCAAGGCCTTCGATGAAAGTAATATCACTATAAATATTACCGATAAAATTGGTCCTTTCAAGTCTTATTTCTTCATCAAGCGCTTTAGCGATTGGATTAATTTTGCCTGGCGATCCTTCTCTTTCATCACCAGACCACGATCCATCTACGTTATAGACAGGAACATCGGGCGAAGTCTTTAAAGCGACATTAATGATTCCTTCGTCACTGTTGTTCAGCCCCAGGTCATCCTCCGACTGTGCGAAAGTTAAATTTGTTCCGACATCCCACCAATCCTTCAATTCAACATCAAGATTAACACGCCCGGTGAAACGATCGTATCCACTACCAACCACTATCCCTTCCTGGTCAAAATAACTACCGGAAATAAAATACCGGCTCTTTTCTGTTCCGCCACTGGCACTAATTTGATGTTTCTGCATAGGAGCGGATTGAAAAACAGCTTCCTGCCAATCTGTGCCCTCACCTAACAAGCCGGGGTCCAACAATTCCTCACGGGATTCCCTTCCGTCAGTTTCGGCAGCAATATTGTTACTGTATTCTGCATATTCACGCAAATTCAATACGTCGATCCGTTTGGCTTGTTCCTGAATCCCGTACTCAAAATTGTAGTTAAACCTCGGTTCACCGGTTTTCCCTCTCCTTGTTGTGATGAGTACTACACCATTGGCACCTCTTGAACCGTAAATGGCGGTTGCGGAAGCATCCTTTAAAATTTCCATGGATTCAATATCAGAGGGGTTGATGCTTGACAATCCGCCGCCAAAAGTACTAACCGGACCATTCCCAAGCCGGTCGCCAATTCCAACGTCATGACCACCCTGAATAACATTTTGGATAGGTACTCCATCTACTACATAGAGAGGTTCTGCCGCACCTGAGCTCAAAGTGCTTTGCCCCCGTATCCGGATAGAAACAGATGCACCTGGCTGGCCGGAAGTAGTAATAGCCGTTACGCCGGCAGCGCGTCCCTGAAGGGCCTGATCAAGATTGGCCGACATGGTTTCTTCAAGGTCATCCCCACTCACAGAAACACTGGCTGTGGAAACATCGCTTTTTTTCATTGTACCGTAACCAACAACCACAACTTCATCTATGGCCCTTGTTTCAGGTACCATCTGAACATCAACAACCGAACGGGTTCCAACCTCAATGGACTGGTTTTTAAACCCGATGAAGGAAAATCTTAACACATCCTGTCCTTCCTCAAGAGTAATACTGTAATTTCCGTCAATATCAGTAATGGTACCGGATGTAGTCCCCTGAATAAGGACGGAAACACCGGGTAGTGGCGCCCCGGTTTCATCGGTAACGTTACCCGTTACGGTTCTTTCCTGCCCAAAAGTTAAAAAATGAAAGGCAAGAAAAAACATCACTAAAAAAAACCGCAGATTTTTTCTCATAAGTAAAAAATTAAAATTCAACTGAGTTTAGGTGTGAAAAATACACTTTTATATAAATACAAATGTATGTTAACAAATACTTAATTGCTAATATTATTTTATCACTTTCTATCAAAATTTAATAAATTGTATTCCTGAAAAGAAAAAGCGTGAATATAAAAGAGAATAGACCTACAAACTGTTATTGCAACATTTAAAACAAAATGAGGAAAATAAGAAATACAATCTGTAAAGAAAAAAATTAAAGCAAGACGAAGCCAAACACAAATTTCGGTTTAATGATACATACTATTTTATCATTAAAAATAGTGAATCAATGTAAAATACAGATTACAACCGCACTATAGGCTGGATAATAATCAAACTATACTGGATAGACTGTGTCTTTAGCACCAGTTAAATTTTTATATTATTAATGAAATAAAAATATATTTCAGAAAAAAATAATTATCAAAAGCAAAATATGTGTTGTTACCTCTATTACCGAACTTACAAAGGAGTAGACAAATTCATATCAGACATAGTACGTTGCAAATAAAGTGAAATAAGGTAGAAAACATTGAAAAAGTAATTTTAATATATTTACGCTTTTTAACATTTAAATTATCCATTTTGGTCAAAATGCCACAGATGATAATGCAATAACAACATGTACTGACAAAAATATATCAATTGCCTAATTTTTTTAATCAAACATTACTTCTCCTTCAATTTCCACCAGCAGATCATCACGACAAACATCGGCTTTGACAAAGACCATGGGCGTTCCCGGATATATCTGTTCACACATATTGCGCACCGGTGCGAAGTCTTTTTCATACTTAACATAGATGCGGAGCAACAGATAGTTAGCTGAAGTAGTTACAAAATCGGGAACATGCTTTTTTATATTGTTTGAATCTGTAAGGGTTTTGATATGCCTAACGGTTGTATCAATTTGTCTCTTCAAATCATTAACTCCTACAGTTTTCTCGCCGACAATAGATGCCGTACCTGAGACAAACAATGTTGTATTACCGGGGAAGGCAAGCAGACGGGCCCGTTCAAACTGCGGAGGTTCTTTTTTGTTACGATTTGACAAGGCTACTCCTACAAGAACATCCTGTCCATAAGCGTAAGGATTCTGTTGATGCTCATTATCAACAGGGACATTTATAACTTCTTTATATTCTTCAACTGCATAAAAATCGATAGATACTCCTTGAGCCGATGTTCCAATACCAGTGGCAGCAGGAAAATCTTTCCCATTCCTGTACTTCTTATAATACTGACTTCTTACCTCATTAAATACCTGGTAGTTTTGTATTGCTTTTCCTCCCCTGCGCTCTATATGAAGTATGTGTCCGATATAATTCCATTGACGGACAACGTTGTCCATGTTCATGCCCTCATTCTCGAGAACTTGAAGCATATCGGTAAAAGCTCCGGAAGAATCCTCTTTGACATCCCCTGAAGAAAAATTTTTACTTCCCATACCACATGCCCAAATCTCTTTATGGAATGAATCTCTGACAACAGTATAGAACAAATCATTCACTTCCTTAAAAGTTATTTCAACCTCACCAGAGGACATTGTTCCCGCTTCTATGGTGACATGAAATCCATTTTCCGGTTTTTGGGCCAAAACTGTATGTGCCGGGACTTCATCTTTAAATTGCTCAATAATGTCATTGATAATGATAGTCCGATAGCGCAGATACTTTTCTTCCTCTTCGGCATCAATAAAAACCACCAGTTTGAATAATTTATTGCTTCTGCCCATTTCCCTGAGCTGGGCGAGGCAGCTTTGCCATTCTCCTTCTATATCCTGCTCTTCTGCAGGGGTAATTATTTGATAGGTTCGATTCATTCTTAAAAATCTCTTTCTAATAAGTTTACTTCTAAATAACAAAAATTTTCCCCTTTCCTTTTCCCTTTTGTGGACACTACATTCAACAAATCTCAATCATTGAACTTTTATTCCTTCCATGTTGTAGGCTTCTTCAATTTCTTTTACTGACAAAGAGATATTATCATCAACAAATTCGGGAATATTAAAAGAATAAAATGAATTCAAATAAAAATTCGGATCTTTTTGAGGAAGCAAGAATGGTTTGCCCGCTTTTCCATCATTTCCTATCCAGGCAAAATAAGGCATTGTATATAGCCCATTTACTCTACGGCTGCTAAACACCGCCCAATTTGAATTAGAAGACCATGAGTGATAACTCTCGGTATCATTGCTATTAACTTGCTCAAGTGGTCTATACCTCCCTGTCTCAAGATTGAGAAGATAAAGGTCGGCTTCTTTATGCCAAATTGAAAAATTGCCGTAGTCTGCAAGAGTGAACATTAAAAATTTCCCATTAGGTGATATCCTTGGAAATGTAACACTCTGGTCAGTGTCGGAAACACGAACCAGGGTGTCAACTTTTGTTCCTAACTCCCCTGTTGCTGGATCAAATTCAATTCTGCAAAGATTATATTTTACATCCTGATAGTCAGCAGGCATTTTTGTTGCTTTTGATGAGCAAAAATACAAATACTTCCCATCAGGAGAAAAGGTTGGAAAGGTCTCAAACCAGTCCTTCGATATCAATTTTTTATCTGTAATAACCTTATTGTCCCGAGTATCATAAATAACAACATCAGACTTTGAATCAAAAACTTCAATTCTCTTTTCTTTAGTTGCATGAAAAGCCTGAGCTGTTTTGTTAATAGAGAATGCGATATATCGACCTCCCGGATGCCAATAAGGATATTGAAACCCGGAATATAACTGGTCTGGTTTTGAGTTAATTTTAATCACCCCGGAATCATTGGTAATAAAAGTTCCTCCGTTCTTTCCACGCAGATGAAACATCATTTGTTCATGATCTCGTTCACGGAAGGAATGACAATTCATGCAAGCACCAGGAAAAAGTCTGTTAGTAACCACCTCTGTTTGCCTGAAATCCTCAAGTGAACGTTGATAAATTCCCATACTGCTCCACACCTGATACCCGGGAGCAATCAATCGGTAGACAAGATATGGGTCAATTGGTTCTTTTTTAACAAAGACAGAAAAGGGGTTGAATGCAATCCATCCACTGTCGCTCTTCGCAAAAACGTTAACCCCAATCGCACGACCAACATTACTCTCTAACAATGTTTCCCATTCGATTTTATCGAAATCAGCATATTTATTACTTTCTGAAACCAATACTTTATTTTTTCCTCTAACCTCGACATATATCTCAGAGAAATGATCAGTAAGTTTAAAATTCAACGGAGCTATATTAACAGGAATAGTTACATTAACATAGTCCGGGAATATTGAAGGATATTCAGAAGTTTGAAAAGCATTTTCAGGCTTTTGGCTACAGGCCACTATCAACAGTATAAATCCTGCTGTTATAAAAAATCGTCTCATAATTACTCCCTCCTTGTTGTCATGATTTCAATTATCATCGATAATGATAGTAATACCAAAATGAATCAGAAAACTCCTTTTCTAATAATTTCTGAGCATTGGGATAACGGGTATAAATATCCACATATTCGTACAATCGGTTCTTTGTCCTCTCTTCAATAGGAAAATTACTTTGTTCCACAGCCTCTTGTGATTTAAGTCCCAATACATACAAAACTGCTTCCTGAAAAGCTACCGGAAGATACTTGTAATTCATCTCATGCCCAAGATGTACATATTTCATAAACGATTCGATATCTTTTCTTACAAGATAATAAGACATAAGATACTCAAAAGCCATCTTGTGATCCGGATGATCTCGCAAAAGAGCAAGTAATATCTGATCCATATTCTCCACTGAGAAAAAATAGTCCTGTATAGGCCTTAGTCTTCTTTTTTCACCCCAGTCGGGATGATTATTAATTTTGCTTTCGTTGTAGAGATAGTCTTCGGCTTGCTCAGCCCAGTCTTTATAGAAAAATGTTTTCTTGAGCAACTGAATGTATTTGTTAGCCAATTCATAATCACCATTGATAATTGCAACATCCGTCAATCTTTGCAATGACCTGGTGGACTTTCTCAAGTCCGGCATCGCCTCGGTTGCCTCAAAAATATATTGCTGCGAGACGTTGACTAATCCAATATGATAATAAGTTTCATTCCCGATCATCGCGCTTAATTGTTCCCTCTCATATGGAAGAAATAGTCCGACCGGCCCAATTTGCTCAAAATGAAATAACCGCTCGCCTAATTGGTTGGTTTTTGCAAGGGCCAAATTTAAATAATTCACCGCAAACGCGTTCCTGGGGAGGCGATTTTCACATAGACTTATTATTTCTTCCCAATTATTATGGCGAACATGATAATCAAGTTTTTTAATATATTCTGCTTTGGGATTAGCGAACAAACTATGCCCGCCTAAAAAAACCAACAATAAAAAAGCAACCTGAATAATATAAAGAGTATTTCTTCTTCCCCTGTTTATAATTTTTTTGTCAAAATAAAGAACTATTGGCAATGAAATTGCTATCAAAATCCAAATCAAGACAACAGGAAATGGGAAAACCGTGGATATTTTATGAAAATGTTCTGTTATATATGCCTGAAGCACAGGCACCGGATCGTAATGTAACCTATAAATGACCGGTAAAAATACAGCAAGCAAAATTTCCAGGACTAAGCAACTCCATAACCATCCCTTTATTCCTATACTACTTCCCCTTTTAACAAATTCAAACGACAATGTAAATAACACAAATAGAATATAACTACCCCCGGCAGTAAAATAAACTAAAAGAACAATCAGCAGTCCCACAATTGAGCGTATCCTGAAATCCCTGATAGCCGTATACAGCAAAACTCCGGTCAAAGCAATTACAACGGAAATAAGTCCGCTCAAAAGATAAAACTCTTCACTTAATATTGTACAATACCATATAGAGGGCAAAAAGCTTAGTATGTAAAAATGACTTGCTCCGGGAACCGATCTTTTTAAGATTTTCCAAAAAAGTTGCTGCAAACTCAAAAGCCAGAATAGTATAATAACAGGTCCTCCAAAAGGAATAATGTAAAATTGTGTGAAAAACTCTCCTAAATATCCCGACAATCCACCAGCCGTAGATATAGAATTAAAAAAATAATCCCGGCTAAAAAGAAACAACTGAAGCGGCTCCTGAAAAAAAAGAGAATAAGGATAACCAAATTGCCAAAAAACAATCACTAATAAACTAAAAAACAAAAGAAACCATTGTCGGTGATATGTTTTAAAAAAAGAAATCCACATTTTTAAACGAACCGTCATATCATAATAGTTTTAATATCCTCCCTAATAAGTGTCTGTCCATAAAGTGCCATTTACTGTGTTACGCTCGTCCGAAAATTACTCATTTACGATTAGTAAACTCCGTATTTTCGGACTTCGCAAGCCTAGTAAATGACACTTTCTGAACAGACACATGATAAGTAGGAAACTTTTCCCACTTTATAGACAGTCACTAATAAGACTGAAAAATCATTGAACAGACCCATTGTATTCAATGCCGACAGGAGTTACCTTCTCCGATGACATTGAAAAAATATCTTCAATATCTTCAGCTTCGAAACCTGGTTGTATCGAAAAAAGCTCAGGGATATTAAAAGATTTATAAAAATAGTCATAAAATTCCGGATCTTTTTGGGGAAGAACAAAAGGTTTATGTCCCTGCCCTTCTTTATCTATATATGCAAAATAGGGTTTCCCGTAAAGACCGTCATCCCGTTTACTTGCAAAAACGATCCAGCGACTGTTAGATGCCCAACAATGATAAGAGTTTGAATACTTTTTATTATTATTAATTTCCGGAAGTTCATTAATTTCTCCATTCTTCAAATCAATTAAATTTAATCTGGCTTCCGGATGCCATATTGGAAATGTTCCATAATCAAAAACTGTAAACAATAAATATTGTCCATCCGGAGAAACCCGAGGTTCACTTACTGTTTTATCATGTTTTTTTGCCGAAAAAAGTGTGTCAACACAATCGCCAAATGAACGAGTCTCCTCAAAAAAGTCAACAGAACAAAGACTGTATTTCAAAGACTTATAACCTTCAGGTAACACTACAGAATCGGCAACACAAAAGAACAATCTTTCTCCATCTGCAGAAAATTCAGGGAAAGTCTCGAATTGACCCGGTTTGCTAATAGAATTGCCCGAAAAGATTTCATTTTTTCGTATATCCAGCACGACTAAATCAGAGGTAGTATCATAAACTTCCATTCTCATATCATTAGTAGAATAGAATTCAGGGATTATAATGTTTGTTGAAAAAGCGATAAAGCGTCCACCAGGGTGCCAATTTCCATACACTCCCGAGGAAATTGTTCCCTCTGTGGAAGTGTCTATCTTCCGTAAATCCCCATTTTCGTTGATAATAGTGCCCCCTCTCTCCGGATGCCGCAAATGAAAGAATGATTTACCGGGTAATTTTTGATTACCGATATGACAATTCATGCATGCTCCATCCAGCTGATTATTGTCTGCTAACACTTTTTCTTCAAAGTTACTGACATTCCTTAAACTTAAATTGATCTTGTTCCATACCTCATACCCTGGCTCAATAAGCCGGTAGCTAAGCCACTGATCAATCGGTTCGTTGGCAACATACCAAAAAAATGGCAAATATTTAGACCACTTCTTCCTGTTCAAAGTAGATACCTCAATCCACAGAGTGTCTCCTTTATGTGCCTCTAAAAATTTATTAAATCGGTCGATCCTGAAAAAAATTTTATGCTTTCCTTCAATTTTCATTTTGTCTTCAGTACCCCTCATTGTCACAACAACCCTATCGATACTATCTGGAACCATAAAATTAAGCGGAGCTATATTTGGAGGAATTACAATATCTGTATAATCGGGGTATATCAAAGGCTTTTGATCGACATATGAAACATCGGATAAATCCGGTTCTGAACAACCAAAGCTCAAAATCAGTCCAATTCCACTCAACAAAATAGAAATAATATGCACATTAATCTTCTTCTGCATCTGCATAATGATAATAAAACCAATAAGTTTCCTCAAATTTCGCTTTCAGTTTTAACCCTTCACCCTCATATCGTTCAAATTGTTTATTATAATCGGCAAATTTACTAATAGTTTCAGGCTCAACAGGAATTTCTGACCATACTTCAAGATCAGGATTATTAATATGATAGATTACTAATGCTTCCTGATAAACCTCCGGTATTCTTCTTCGAAGTAATACATCCCTGTTTTCGAAAAAGGTATTAGCAAATTCTTTCACCTCCTTACTCAGGAGATGATAGCACAATTTGTAATGTAATGCCTTCTGATTCTTTGGGTTTTCCTCAAGTAGTAGTTTTAAAGCCTTAATATGTTCATTGGGTCGACGAAGATTTTCATTTGAGGGGATCAACGGCCTTTTCTTTTTCACCCAAGATATTCGAGAAATCCTGCTTTCGTCATCGAGCACTTCAAGCAATCTTTTTGCCCATTTCTTGTGAAATAATGTGGTTTCAAGAATTCTTAAATATTTTTCTGCAACTTTATATTCCCCGTTAATTATATTGATTTGCACTAATCTTCTTAACAATCTTGAACTATAATTATTTGGGGCAAAGATCATTCCCTGTAGTGCTGAATGTTGAGAAGCATTGACATCACCGATATGAAAATACACCTCATTACTAAAAATAATGGGCAAGTAACTGCCCTTATTACTCACAGGAAGAATCAACCCTTTAGGACCTGTCTGATTGATGCTAAAGAACTTTTCAGCAAGTTCGCCCCTCGCTGAATGCGCCAAATTACAATAATAAGCCCCTACACTACTTTTGTAATCATAATATTCTGCAAACTCGTACATCTTGTCAATATTCCCAAAATACCATTCAGAGTCAAGAGCAAGAAGCTTCTCAATCCTAAGATTCACATTGGAATGAAAACCAAAAGAAATAATTGCAATAAACACAGAGGCAATGAACAGTTGTACAGCCCTATTTTTAAATGTTTTATTTAACGCAAATAATAAGATAGAAAGAATCAAAGAAATGAAAGGTATAATAATCCAAAACAATGAAATAAGCTCGTTCTGAAAAGGAAAGAAATATGCCTGAAAAACAGAAATTGTATAATACTGCCGAAATAACAGAGGAACTACTGCTGAAAAAATGACCCCTAAAAAAGATAAAATCTTTCTTCCTTTATTAAGCTGGAAGCCAGTAATTTTGTCTTCCGATAAAGGCTTCCATTCATAAAGTAAAACCAAAAAACCAATCAGAATAACAACTCCACCCAAAGTAACATACAATGCAGGATAAAGAATAATTGGCAATACCGGTCGCCACCATTTTAAGGGTAATAAAAAATATCCCCATAATAAAAGCAGTGCCAACAAATAAGACATCAAAAAAGAAAGGTCAGAATTTACATTAAATATCAAGAGGAGAACAAAAACCGGGGGAAAAACAGCATAAAAACCACTTAATGGTTTCCCGGAGAATATTTGAATCACCTTCTTTGTCAGTAAAAAAATCAGCAAAAAGCTTACTGACACAATTATTGCTGCCATTCCCCTTAGATAAAAAAACTGGCTGAAGAAATCTCCTAAAAATCGTGCAAAAAAAGCCGGTTTCCAGAAATAACTTGTTATATGATGAGAGTCGAAGGCAAATAAAGCTATCTGTTCTTTTAAAAAGAAATGATATTGAAATGAGAAATGAATGAACGCCCAAACGATTAATGTCGCAATAACCCCTGGGATGTTTTTCTCAAACATCTTATCAATAACATTTAACTCTTGTCTGTGTTTCTTCAACTTCATTTAATGACTGTTTTCAAATTCAGCTTGTTGTCCTTTAGATTTTGTTGCAACATTTGCTATCTGATAAGGAGATATTTCAAAAGGCTCATTTAGAAATTCCGGAACATTAAATGAAAACAAAAAAGAATCGTAAAAATCCGGATCTTTCTGTGGTAACAAAAAGGGCTTTTGTGGAGCTCCCTTCTCATCAACATATCCAATCCAGGCATCCATAAAAAGACCATCACGTCTTCTGCTGCTAAAAACAACCCAATGTCCGTTAGAAGACCACGAGTGCCAACTTTCAACATTATCACTATTAAAAGCCTTCAGTTCAACTAATTCACGCTTCGTTAAATCATAGATATATAAATCAGCTTCAGGATTGTATGCAGGGAAATTTCCATAGTCCAAAGTAGTAAGCATTATGTACTTGCCATCAGGTGATACCCGAGGCAAAGACACACTTTTACCCAAAGTTCTTGCTGAAATAATGGTATCAACGTCGTTTCCAATTATCCCTTTGTACTCATCGAAAGAAACAGAACAAAGACTATATTTCATTTCCTCTTGGTCTTCAGGTAGTTTTCCAGAAGGAGAACTTACAAAATACAGCCTCTCACCATCTGGTGAAAAACAAGGAAAAGCTTCATACGCATTTGGAGAACTCAAAACAGAAGAAGTAAAAAACTCATTTCTGTCCACATTATATATTACCATATCTGATTTCATGTCTAATGCATGTGCTCGTACATCTCCTATAGCATGAAAGATCTGGGTTACCTGATTGACTGAAAATGCGATATAATTTCCGGATGGATGCCAGGCCGGAAATCCGGCACTGCCAAAAGTATGATCCGTTTTAGTTTGGATTTTTTTCAAATCTCCATCTGAAAAGATGATGGTGCCACCATAATTTTCTCTTAAATGCAACATCCATGAATCGGCCTTATTGTCCCTGAAATTATGGCAATTCATGCATGTTCCCGGCATTACCTCACTATCCAAAATCAATTTTTCCTTAAAACTGCTCAACTCCCGCTGGTAAACCCCCATTGTGTTCCATGTCTGATAGCCCGGCATAATCCGTCGATATACCAACAATTTATCAATCCTGTGTTCAGACACATAAAAACGAATTGGATTATGCTTTGTCCACTTGCTGCCATTTCGAGAATAAACAGTAATGAAAACAGAATCTTCTCTGCTGTTACTCAAAAAATTAGTCCAATCTTTTTCTGAAAACTTTACCTTATTACTATCGAAAAAATAATCCATTTCGCTGTAGGAAGAAGAAACATTTACATACAAGTATCGGCAGCTATCCAAATATTTAAAATTTAGCGGAGCAATATTCCAGGGTACCGTGACACCATCATATTCAGGAAATACTTTAGGAAGAATCCCAGTTTCAAAAGCATTTGATAAATCAGGCTTTCCTTCTTTACAGCCAAAAAAAGATATGGCAATAACCAAACTTAAAGCGATGGTTCCATTAACTCTCTTCATGACTAGTGCGTGTCTATAAACTCGCATAAATTTTTACAATATGTGTGTCTGTTCAGAAAGTGCCGGTTGCAAGGCTTGCGAAGCCGCCAAAAACAGAGTTTACCTTAGTAAATGAGTATTTTGGCGACGAGCGTAATGCAGCAAATGGTACTTTCTGGACAGACACTAATTAATCCAACATAAATTCACCATAACCGTCATTAATACACTCTTTTGTGGCCCCTGTTTCATCTCAGCTGTCATTTCTGCCAAAATGAAGATAGTACCAATATGTATCTCCAAACAAATCTTTCATTCTTTCGGGTCTTTTGTTCCCACCTTTTCTAAATTCACTAATATACATATTAAACTTTTCCTCTACATTTTTGCTGATATTTACAACATCCAGTAAAGGAACATCATCAGAAGTTAAAGTCTGAATATAAGCTTTTGCCTCCTGAAAAATAAGCGGGGTTTCTTCATATTTAAACAAGGAATAAATTGACAAAAAATTAATAAAGCTGTCAAAATTCTTATTTAACAAATAATGCATCATTAAATACTCATATGCCATTCTGTTGTCTTTGTTTGCGCGCAATAAATACAAAAGTGCCACTTCGAAGTGCTTTTCATTATAGTAGAAGTCTTCGTCCGGTAAACGAGAACGTATTTCATTTAATTCCTGAGATAAAAATTCTGTTTTACTTTCGTTTCCTCTAATTTGTGATAAATGTCTTTTTGCCCAGGTTGAATAAAACATGGTTTCACTTAACAATCCGAGATACTTTTGGGCTAATTTATCATTTCCGGAAATCAGAAACGTCTCAGAGATTCGTTTCACAGCTCTTACCGGCAACTTTGCATCAACAGTAGATTCAAGTGTTTCCATAGCCATCATCCTGGCAAAATTGTTTAATCCAAGGTAATAGTATGGTTCACTTGCCATGAATGGTGTCATCCCTTTCCTTTCATAAGGAATTACAAAAACCGGCTGGAGACCTTGAATCTTAAAAAAATCTGTTGTTAATCGTCCCTCTTTTGCAAGAGAAAGATTTACAGCCACAGAGGCTTCTTTGCTATCTGGAACACCTTGCTTCCTGGCATGTATGGCAATTTCATTCCATTTTTTATTAAAAACAAGATTATCTAACTTGCGTATTCTCTCCTCGTTGGTATTATTAAGACAATAGAAAGTTCCCCCAAACAGAATAATCATAAACAAGCTTAAAAAATAAACCATCCTTTGGGGAAAAGATATATTAGCCGACTCAAAAAAAGCTGCAATGAAAATAAGAAGAGGAACAGACAGCAGTGCAAGGATTAATTCAACGGGAAGAAAAACAGGGATTCTGTAAAAGGCTTCTGAAACAAAACTCTGCAAAACATTTTCATAGAACAAAATATTTCGTAGCAAGGCAGGAAGCAAAAAAGACAATACTATGTATGAGACGCCAAAAAACAGCTTTCCACGGAATGATGAACAGCTGTCGGCTGAAACTATTTCGAGTAAAAATACAGAAAAGCTAAAAGTAAAAACAGCACCTCCCGCAAACCAATAAGTGAATACAACCAGTAATAATCCAAGTATAAACTTTCTCCAACCTCTTTTCTCTCTGATGTAAATATCGATTCCTATTATACTCAATAAAAAGGCAACTAATCCGGAAAAATAAAAAAATCTATCTAATAACAATAATGCATAGCCCGCAGCGGGGAGCAAGGAAAAGAAGATGGCTGTATTTTTGTTAGTTACAAATGAAAAGATTCTGAACAAAAAGATAATAATTATCGTAACAAAAAGCACCGTAACAAAGAGTGCCCCTATGTGAAGCTTAAAAAATTGAAGAAAAAACTCCCCGGCAAAAATGGATAATCCTCCAGGGACAATTAGCTTTTCTAAAAAATTGTTATCCTGAAATAATTGTAATTGTTCTCGATAAACAAGTTGCTCAATATGAAAAATTGCAAATAATAGCCCGGTTGTAATAATAAACAGACCGGCCACAACAAATACTTGAACCTTATAAGAATAAACACCCATCTTCGTCATTCTATACTGAATTCAGTTAGGTCTTATTATTTTCTCCAACTGTTTGTCTTTTTTAAAGTATAAATCACCGGTTTCAGAAAGAACTTTGTTTTTAAATTCAGCCGGAAAAGAATGAAAATAAATTTTAAATAAAAACAATCCGATGCCGTTATGAAGATTACTGTCGATAGTGCACATTACTTCATCAATAAACAAGTCCTTTGTTTCATTAATATAACTTTCAATACTATCTTTCTCCGAGTCAGATAAACCCGCGGTTTTTATTTGTCGATATAATGACCATTGAATAGAATCATACATTTCTTTTTTCTGCTTCCATGCTTGTATACAATTATTTAAAGGCGTCCCTTTTCCTCTGCTTCTTTGATCAAGTTCAACTTCAATTGTACCATCTTCGGGTATTACAACTAAGTCCTGAACGATATCCGGATATTTCGGAGGTATTCTGATAATCTTAGCAGTTTGCGAATCGGAAGGTATCATAAATTGAAACCTGCCGTCTTTTACTTCTATTGAATCAACATTTTTGGTAACCGGAGCATCAGAAGAAACCAGATATACCTTTTCTCCCTCAAAAGCTGCATTATGTACTTCCCCTTTTATTACAAAGAGCTTTTCCCTATTACATGCAAAAACAAGCATAATAATAATAATAATCCTTATTGTAATCTTCAATTTGTACATACTGTATATTTTGCATCGGCTCAAAAAAGTGAAAGAGGATGCAAAATAACACCCTCTTTCATTGAAATGCTGTTTATTTATCTCACCTCAAACTTGGCTTAAATAAAAAAAGCTAAGAAAAGATTCATCTCTAATCTTCTTTAGGTGCAAACATATAAAACCAAGCTTCTCCCCAGGCACCGACACCAGGCTGGCTTGCTGCCAGATGTAATTCAGTGTCAGTAATCTTCAAAATATGATACGTATAGAAGGGAGAATTATTGTTGTTAATATCCCATCCAAAAGGAACTGTAACATTCTTTGTAGTGAGCGTCCCAACACTCCAATCCGGCACATTTTCAGTCATATTCAGATCGAAAGAACCGGCAACAGCTCCTGGTTCAGGCAAACTTTCAGCAACACGCGTCAAATTACGACCACCGTTAAGATCAAAAGTCATGTAATCATTAAGTACACCCTGCTCTTCAAGGCCACTTGCATCCAGCACCCACCAGCAAGGAGCAAAGCATCCGGCGTATCCACCATTCCCCGCAGCTCCAGGTAAACTCAAATCCCAGGCCCAGGACTTACCTTCAGCCATATTGGTCAACATCTCCCATTCAGGTTCTTGAAACGCCTCAGGGTCTGAATCATTCACGGTTATTTCATATTCATCAAACACGATACCTCCATCAGTGGTTGCAGTAATTTTAATAGTGTAGGTTCCAGGTACCAACATCCTGACGGTTGCTTTTTGCTTTGTGGTAACGCCCCATGCATAATCCCAGGAAAACAATACATCCGGAGTATTATTTTCGAGCGTAACGAGATAATCGTTTTCCGGATCCTGGGTTATGGAATAATCAAACTCAGAGGCAGGAACTTTCCTTCCTAATTCATCTCTGTCTTCTATTGGATCGCATGCAACAGCAAGTACAAAAAATCCAATAAAACTATATAAAATTGCCTTTTTCATATCTCAAAATTTTTCTGTTCAAATAACAATTAACACCATTTTTCTTAGTAAACCGGTGCATCGGGTCCCCAGCCAGGGTTCTGTTCTAAAACACCATCAGACAAACTTATTTCCCTCTGTGGAATTTGTATAAATCCTCTTGTTTCAACTCGGAAATTCATACTTTTTTCTGTCTGAACACCATTATTTATAATCGAAACACCATCCTGACTTTCGATTACCTCTTTCACTTCCTGAAGATTACTTTGTCCGGCCCATCTTAAAACGTCATGGTAACGCACGCCCTCAAAGGCTAATTCATAGCGTCTTTCTTTTTTCAGTGCTTCAAGAGAATAGGACCCTATCGGCTCTAAATCTACACGATCTCTAACTTCATTAATACCCTCTACAGTTTCTGTCAGTTCTGAGTGCATCAATAAAACATCAGCATAACGAATCAAAACTATATCCTGCATGTTATCCAGCTGGAAATTCTTTTCAGCACCATAAAGAGTTACACTATAATTTGCCCATTCTCCATCATTATGCAAGTTAACCGGACGATATTTCATTTGCCACAAACCGGTTTCATCCATTTGCTTATCATGAAAATCTTCACCATAACCATAGTTATCCACGCCATGAATAGCAATTTCACCATCATCCTTCACATTCAGTATTGAAGCTCTCTTTCTCAAATCATCATTGGGCCATTCATCCCAAAGTTTGGTATTGACGGTTCCCATTCCCCATCCTTCACCAAATACGCCTTTGTAACTATAGCTGCGCCAGCCGTTGAACAAGTTCATTTGGTTACTGTAATAAATACTTGTTCCCCAATCGGCGAAAGTAGAAAATTTCAACATAAACATATTTTCTATGTTTTCTCCTGCCTCGCCATACCAATCCAAATTATTATCCTCAGCATATTTAAACGGTTCGTCAGAATTTTCTGAGGTAGCCAATGCATAAGGCCATAGATTTCGAAAGTCGGGCATCAACTCGTAACCACTATTGTCAATCACATCTTCAAGCCAGGTAACAACCTGATTTTTAGATACAGAACCAGCTTCTTCTCCTGCAAGAGGTAGTTCTGGCTGTTCATAAAACCCTGTATAAAACAAAAATACTCGAGCCATTAATGCTTCTGCAATCCATTTATTCGCGCGGCCCAACTCACCTCTTGTTGTTGAGGGAAAAGTTTCAATGGCTTTTTTGAGGTCTGATGCAATCTGAGCATAAACCTCTTTCGGATCGGCCTGCGGTTCATTAACCGGAGCTGATTCCAAAACAAGCGGAATATTCTCAAACATCCTTACCAGCTCAAAATAAAACAAACCTCTCAAAAAATAAGCCTCACCTATAATCTGATTTTTGGATTCCTCAGAGGAATATGTAGCCTTATCAAGGTTTTCAATTAACATATTCATTCTAAAAATACCCTGATAATACTTTTTCCACATACCTTCAAACATGCTTGGCCCGGACACTTTAAATTCATCCATGGCTCTGATAGCACGGTCATTATCCCCCATTCCTCCAAGTCGGTCATCACTCAAAATTTCGGCTGTTACAAACGGGTAGTTAAAGATAATCCAATCCTGAGGACAATCAACCAATACAAAGTATCCGGCTGTTAAAGCCTGCTTCATATCTTGTTCACTCTCATAAAAGGTTGTATTGGTTTTCTGAGTCAAAGGTTCCGTATCAAGAAAACTATCGGAACAGCTATGTAGCAAAACACCTAAAACTGCTACTGATATATAAATTAATTTTCTCATGATCTTCATTGTTTTAGAATTTAACACTAACACCAACTAAAACAGTACGAGGAGACGGGTAATATCCGATATCTATACCCTTGGCCCAGGGATAATCATCATTCGTACTTGTTCCGATTTCCGGATCCATTCCAAAATAATTAGTGAAAGTATATACATTTTGCCCTGTTACAAATAATCGGGCCTGCTCAAATGGCAAATTCGGAGCAATGCGGGTAAAATCATATCCAAAAGTAATATTGCTTATCCGGAAGTAATCTGCATCCTCAATGAAGATATCAGATACATACTGCCAGTTTGGATGAGCCCCGTATGTTAACCTTGGATATTTATTTGAAGAGCCCTCTCCATGCCATCTGTCAAAAATATCTGTTGTAAAATTGTTTGTCGGAGAATCATTCCATCGCCTGTAACTGCGTGCAATTTGATGTCCAAAAGCACCATTCCCGACAACGCTGAGATCAAAGCCTTTGTAAGCAAAATTCATATTAAGACCTACAATATAATCCGGGTTTGGATCTCCAATCATCTTCTTATCTTCATCACTAATGGTTCCATCATCATTTGTATCGGCAAAAATTAAATCTCCGGGAACGGCATTGGGCTGAATAATGTCTCCTTCTGAATTGGTATAATTCTGAATTTCTTCTTCATTCTGGAAAACGCCAAGAGTTTCATATCCGCGGAAATAGCCAATCGGATATCCTTCCTGTGCTCTAAATACTTCATTTGTACCTTGCCCAAGAATGTCACCTGGCCCATAAATTATCCCTTCAGAATTGGCAATTCTTGTAACTTCATTTTGGTTATAGGCAAAATTCAATCCTATATCATAGCTAAAATCTCTCATTCTGTCGCTCCATGTTATGGCTAATTCTATACCTTTATTCTCAACATCTCCACCATTAATAAAAGGAGCCCCGGTTCCGAAGGATGCTAGATTATCGGCCCTCACCAACCAGTCTTTAGTTGTTTTCGTATACCAGTCAAATGTTACGCCCAGTCGACTTCTTAACAGTCTTAAATCAACACCGATATTAAGCTGTTCCGAAGTTTCCCAGGTTATATCCGGGTTTGGCAAAATACTTGGGTACCCTCCAATTGAAACATCTGTTTTGTCTGGTCCAAAGAAATAATTGACATTCTCATAAGAAATCGTTGATAAGTACTGGAACGCGTCAATGGACTGGTTACCATTCTGGCCCCAACTAGCCCTTAACTTCATAAAGTCTAAAGTTCCATCAAGTCCTCCCATAAAAGGTTCTTCAGTTAAGACCCATCCTGCAGAAACAGAAGGAAAGTATCCCCACCGATTTTCCTCAGGAAAATTAGAAGAACCATCGGCACGCATTATTAATGTGAGCATATACCTTTCAAGATAGTCATAAGAAACCCGTCCAAAATAAGACAATATGCCTCCTTCTCCCCACGGTGAACTTGACATACTTGTAGTTCCGTCATCATTAATGACTGGAGTATTTTTTAACCAGGCATATTTAAATCCTGAAAGAAGAGCATCAATATTTGTTCCTTCTATATGCTCGCCAAGCCCCCACTTCTCAGCAGACATCCCAGCTAAGACGTTGAATGAGTGCTGTACGTTGATATCAAAATCATAATTCACCGTATTTTCCCAGGTCCAACTATAACCGGCGTCCAAATTATGAGATACCTGATCATGCTCTCTAAAAACTGTAGCACTAAGGGAATAAGTGGGTGTATAACTACGGTATGAACCGGCATTCATATTATATCCAAATTGACTCCGGTATTTAAGTCCTTTAATAGGTTGTACCTCTAAATAAATACTCCCGTTCAAATTGTAGCTCTTGGACTCATTCTGACCACGCTGATAGATCATTGAAGCGATGGGATTGGCTTCTTGAGGATTCCATGGAATTGCATCATGATACTCCCCATTTTCATCGTACATTGGCAAAAACGGACTTGCAACAGTACTACTAAAAATATCATTCAAGTATTGATTTCCGGTTCCAATACCACTTCGCTTTGAATAGGAATAACGCAATGTTTCACCAACTTTCAAAACATCAAAACTGTCAGAGGCATCTCTGAGCAGAGCATAATCACTATTCAATCTAAATGAGTAACGTTCGTATTGAGAATTAACAGGACCACCAAAAATACCTTCCTGGTCAGTGTATGAAAGTCCTAAAGAGTATGTGGAGTTTTCACCACCACCAAAAATATTAAGCGCATGATTCTGAATTGGAGCATCTTCGACTGTCAGATGCTCTAACCAGTCGGTTCCTTTCCATTCTCCACTTTCAATCCTTTCCCAATCGGGGACAAGTGATGCAAAGTCTAACAATGGCTGCTGACTGTTGACGCGTGCTTCATTAAGAAGTACGGCATATTCCTGGGCAGTGGCAACAGGTAACTTTTTATACAAATTTTGAACCCCATACGAGCCATCATAAGTTATGGTTGCCTTTTTGGCACCTTTTGACAAACCTCTTGATCCGGTTTTGGTAGTAACCAGGATAACACCATTTGCCGCCCTTGATCCATAAATAGCAGCTGACGCTGCATCCTTAAGTACATCAATGGACTCGATATCTGCAGGAGAAAGATAATCAAGGTTTCCACCAGGAACACCGTCTATTACAACCAAGGGTTCAGAATCACCGGTAGTACCCATACCTCGAATGTTTACTTTAAATCCACTACCAGGTTCACCTGTCTCCTTAATTATGCTCACCCCGGGTGTTAATCCTTGCATTGCGGTCATAGGTGAGACCGTGTTTTGCTTGACAATCTGATCCGATTTAACCTGAACTGTTGCTCCTGTGTTTAGCTTTTTTTGTTGAACACCATATCCAATCACAACAACCTCATCCAGATCAGTGAAAGTCTCTTGCATAACAACATTAATCTCTCTTTGGTCACCAACTGCGATCTCCTGGGTTTCCATTCCAACGAATGAAAATACCAAAACAGATTCTTCACCTGTAACTTCGATGTTGTAATTACCATCCACATTAGTAATGACTCCGTTTTGCGTTCCTTGCTCCAAAACAGTAACTCCTGGAACAGGTTCGCCTTGTGTGTCTGTAACACTACCATTCACCTGCACCTGCGCAAATGAGGCAATGCTAAAACACAAGCCAATTAATAGAAATAGCACTCTTTTTTTCATAGCCATAGAGTTAAAATTTAAATTTACAAAGTAATTATCTTTTAAACATTTTTTAATTTTCAAATATATAAAAAAGATAAGAAACCAAAAATAAAAGGCTTCTAATTTATTTTGAGTATAAAGAACACTTTCTATTCATTTATTTCTAATTTATCCTAATGCTCAACTTCTCTAATTAGTGTATCTTTAACTCTTTCATTGATTTTCAAAGATATTTCCAATAGGAAAATCAACCTAATACTATTTTTGCTTTTTTTTATATAATTCAGTATTTTTTTTCTTTTTTTGCAGCTATCTTAACTTTCAAAGCTTTTAATCCCTAAAAGGCAGATAAAAAATTTTCATTATTTATATGGTATCTTATCATTAATCTACAATTTAAAAATGAAAAAATAATGTGTCAAATGAGGCCGAACCCAAATAACCAAACAGTTTAAAGATTCAAGAGATTGATTTTCGCTACATCTAATTCTCTTTATATATTGTACGATCTTATCATTTTAGCTAATTTTGTTTTTATTTGATCAAAATTCTCAAAAGCAGACAAAATTGTTCGGGGGACTATTATATTTCAATGCAGTATTTCATTCAGTCCTTTAAACCTGAAGATTATAAGTTAAACGATAGACATATTCCATCATACCGATAACTTAAACCAATTATAAATTCATGAAAAACCAAATACACCGCGAGATAACACCCCTTCAGGAAGATGATTGTTTTCTGGTCTTTGATCGTCAACGGAACCTCTTTAACTTCCCGATTCATTTCCATCCGGAATATGAAATCAATTTTATTTCCAATGCAAAAGGAGCAAGAAGGGTGGTGGGCGACCATATAGGAGAGATTGATGACATGGAGTTGGTCATGGTAGGTCCTAATCTATATCATGGATGGGAAAACTACAGGAATACGGGAGAAGAGCTTCTTCACGAAATTACTTTACAGTTTCCCCGTGACTTGTTCCAGCAACATCTGCTACAGAAGAATATTTTAAAACCGCTGAAAGATTTGCTTCACAATGCAAACCGCGGGATACTCTTTTCACGGCATACTACACTTATGGCGGCTGAAAGGCTGAGAAACATCAGTAAAAAGAGAGGATTTGATTCGTATCTGGAATTTCAATCGTTGCTGTATGATCTGGCTATTTCAAGAGAACAACGATTATTGACCAATATTTCGTTTCAAAACCAGGATGATTTTTATAATAGTGACAAGATCGAAAAAATATACAATTTCGTAAGAGAAAACTATAACAAAAGAATTATGCTTGAAGATGCCGCGAAGTTGCTGAACATGTCGGTCGTTTCATTTAGCAGGATGATCAAGCAGAGGACCGGAAAATCGTTTGTTGACTTTGTCAATGAAATCCGTCTTGGTTATGCAACGCGCATGTTAATTGAAAGCAACAGGAGTATATCGGAAATATGCTACGAATGCGGCTTTAACAATATTTCAAATTTTAACCGTACGTTTAAAAAGAAACAGAATTGTACCCCCACCGAATTCAGAACCAACTTTAACGGGATTAAGAATGTATTTTGACAAAAAAAAGAGTAGAAAAACATTCTACTCAAACATTAAAAACTGCACTAAAATGCGGATTACCTACAATACAAACAGTAGGATGACAGTAAACAGTAACACGACCTGAGCCGCCAGAAAACGTTCCGGCAGATCAACAGAAATTCTCTTAATACTCATAGCCAAAAAGATTTTGAATTCAACCTAAAACTTTATACTTAGACGAAAATTTTAAAAAATGGTTGCTTTAAAACGTAAAAAACGCCGGATCGTTTTCTGAACCCCGGCGCATTTTTTCTGAAACCCCAATCTCGTTTTCTAAAGCGACTTTTTTCTAAATAAAAATCAAAATCCCTGTTCTCCCGCCTGAAATTGTTTCTGAAGCGAGAGGACTGCTCTTGCACAGCCTTCACTCCCTTCAGGGAATGAAAAAACAAGATTGTACACTTTTGTTGAACGGCATATAAAACCGAAAGCTTTATACATTTTCCCCTGAGCTTTATTACTCACTAACAACTTATCCCCATCATAAAGTTCCATCAGAACTTTCTCGGAATTTCCGCTTCCGTTCACCACATTGAATTTATACTGACTTCGGCTGTTAAGGATTACAGAGTATTTTACAGTGCCTGTTTTCCCGTCGTTGTTTTCCTTCTTAAGATCAACAATGAAATCTTTGATATACTGTCCGCTTCCCATTTCATTAAGAGCCTGCTTTAACAGGGCATCATGATCACATTGCCCGTATAGTCCTGCCGAACCCAGTGCGAATATGAAAAGGAAGGAAAAAAATATTTTTTTCATCTTTCTAAATTTTATTTTCAAAGGCCACTAAAATCCTCTTTATTTTCATCTAAAATGAAACTTGTTAAGGGCCGGTTTCTTTAATCCTGTTTGTCTAAAACATCAAAACAATGTAATCACCCTATTAGCTAACTATATAGGAACGTATATCCTTAATTTTTTCAATTATTGTGCCAAGGTCTTCGGGCGAAACTTCCACGTTACTTATCTCGTCCTGAACAATAATAAGCATTCCGTCTTGTTCAATCGTTTTTGGCTCACCGACTTCCTTGGTTATCTTCACGTTTTTATACAGTTTTTTCAAATCTTCTATATAGCTAATCAGCTCCTTGAAATTACTGTTTTGTTCATAATTCTTAAGGATAATATAAAGTATATCTACAATTTCCTTTTGCTCTCCAAGCCGGGAAATCAACTCTTCATCATTGGTCTTTTCAATAACATCACTTGCTATGTAAAGTCCTTCGACCCACGCTCCGGTAATAATTAAGGCACTTACGTTACTCCGGTTCTGATTCCGTAAATAGGAATCCATCTGGTTAAAGCTGGTAACCGATATTTGCATCAGCGAGTCCAAATTAGAGGAATTGGTTGCCATGCGCTTGAGAGCTTCAAAATCGAAGAATTGTCCTACCCGGATACCATCGGCCAGACTTTTGACAGCCAGTAAATAGGATACAACAATATTACTCTTATCGTAGGAATTGATGTAACCCAGATCGGCACTGTAAACGCCTAAATTCAGTGCCCGTTTATAGCTGGTGCTGTAATTCGAAATATTTTCAGGGTTGTTCAGAATTTGTTGTGAAAAGTCAACTCCGGTCGATTTAATCAAGTTGGCCATTTCTACAGGAGAAGAAATGTTCTGAATAACATCTCCGATAATCTCCTCGGAAAGCTTCAGAGGAGCGTCACCTTTTAAAGAATCGGGTAACATTAACTCATCTTCCTGTGACTTTTCCTTTTTATCTGAACCTCCTGCACATGAAAAAAACAAATTGGCAGAAGTAATAATAACCAATGCAATTATTAATTTCCTGATCATAGCATATTGTTTTTTTGATTTCAATTTATCTAAAATTATTGGTATTGTACTGATAGCCTGACCCGATTTGCCGGGCGAACATATCCCGAATAATCAGGACCTGTTTCGTCCTTTTTATACTGTTATGATTTAAAAAAGGTTACTTATCTTTCTTTTTAATCCATTTCAAATTGCCTGCAAAATTAAGTCCTTTTTTGAGCAGATCAAAATACAGGACTATGTAGAGCAGTATCGTCAACACCCATACCATTACAATATTAAACCATAATGTCTCAAAGTAATGGCCGGCAAAATGTTTTGACGGGGCAAAGAAATGTGTTCTGAAATCGAAAAAATGCAATGGTTCCGGCTTTTGATAAACAGGGTCAACCATCTGAATCAGGTGATCGTCTTCGCGAAGTATCTTATTCTTATCAAATACCTTTCTGACGATATCATTGATGCTCTCATTAAAATAATCGTCACGTATTCTTTCAAATTTTTCGCGATTGGCCTCAATATTTGCCGACAGAAACTGCTCTTTAATGGTATTGGCTTTGTAGAACTCATCCTGATAATATTCCAAAAGCCGGTCAAGATAATCATTAATTTCAGTGGCCAGCTGTACTGAAAAGCCTTCGGGGGTGATTTTGTCCAGCTTATCGAAATTTACCGAAGGAATCCTTTTCAATTCATTAGATACTTCATTATAGATAAGCCGTATGTTACTTTCGTATTGTTCGCGGGAGATATTCTCTTCACCTTCAACATAACCTTCTGTTTCGGCTATTATGTCTCTCAACTCGGGAATATAATATACCTGTTTAAAGTCAGCGGCACTTTCCCG
Organism: Anaerophaga thermohalophila DSM 12881; assembly: GCF_000191885.1. Classification (GTDB taxonomy): domain Bacteria; phylum Bacteroidota; class Bacteroidia; order Bacteroidales; family Marinilabiliaceae; genus Anaerophaga; species Anaerophaga thermohalophila. The sequence continues at coordinate 48,188 of NZ_AEWI01000022.1, read as the reverse complement.
CATCTCCACTTCAAATATATTTTTCTTAAAATTGTTGTGTTTATACTGATGTACCATCAATCCTTCATAAATCCATCGTGATGGCATAAACTCGGCAATGGCTGGAACCACATCGGGACTGGTAAAATCTTTATTGAGTTTATCAAATGTAAACATGGCGCCACCCAGAACCATCTGCGGAATCATCAGCAACGGGATAAGAATATAAATGGTAATAATTGAGTTGAATGATGCCGAAATAATGAGTCCGAGTATATTGGCAAAGGCAGAGATCGAAAACAGGGCAATCCAAAATTCAAAATACATATCTTTTATGCCCAGAACTGAGTTGGCAACAAAAACAAACAAAACCATCTGAATGGCTGAGATCGAAAACAGGATAAGTATTTTGGACATGAGATAACTGGACCGGCTCAGGTTAAGAAAAGCCTCCCGTTTCAATATCTTAGCATCTTTAAATATCTCCTCAGCACTGATGATAAGTCCGAAAAACAGCGCTACAACAATGCCCATAAAAATATAAGGCGGTATGTTCTCATTCTCCCTGAAGATGTAGTCGCTGGAGGTAGGATCGGCAATGTATCTTACCAGATAGGACAGGATAAACCCCAGCAGAGGCGCTTCCAGAAGGTTCAGTAGAATGTATTGTGTATTACTGATCTTGGAGAAAAAATCGCGCAAAGTATATATCCTGAACTGGTTCAACCACGACGGAATATTCAGGCTCCGGGGAGGTGTATCGTTAACAGTCTCAACCTCCGGTATCTGAATATTCTTTTTGAACTGTTCGTGCCACTCTTCGGGCGAAATTTTTCTCTGATCGGTATAATTGCCATATTCATCGATTACATTCGAATCGATGATATTGAAAATCAACTCCGGATTGAGGTTGCCACAGGTAGGACATTCACCTACATCACTGTTTATCTGAGCATCAAGGCGTTTAAAATAAATAAGCGATTCACTCGGATTACCATAATAAACGGGGTATCCACCGGTATCGAGAATGTACATTTTATCGAACATCTTGAAAATATCCGATGACGGCTGGTGGATAACCACGAAAATAAGCTTCCCCTTCAACGAGAGTTCCCGGAGAAGATTCATGACATTTTCCGAATCGCGGGACGACAGCCCGGATGTAGGTTCATCGACAAACAATATGGCGGGTTCACGAATCAGTTCAAGGGCAATATTGAGCCTTTTGCGTTGTCCGCCGCTTATCATTTTATTTAAAGGGGATCCCACTTTGAGATGTCTGCGGTCGTAGAGCCCCAGGCTTTTGAGTGTTTCATTGACCAGATGCGTTATTTCTTCTTCATCCTTATCCTTAAAACACAGCTTGGCATTATAGTAAAGGTTTTCGAAAACCGTAAGTTCCTCAATCAATAAGTCATCCTGAGGGATAACACCGATAACCCCTTCAAGCTCCTCTGCATCACGATGCAAATCATACCCATTGATCAGCACCTGTCCTTTTGTGGGCGCCTCAATTCCTGATAAAACATTGAGCAAAGTGGTTTTCCCGGCACCGCTGGCCCCCATAATTCCGATGAGCTTACCCTGCTCTTCGGCGATCTGAATATCCCGGATACCAATATCACCGGTTTTGAACCGGAATTCTACATCTTTAACTTCATACGTAATACGCGGAACATTGGTATCGGTCATGAAATGACCAACAACATCGGTAAAATAGATGGGTTTACCCTTGGGAACCCGGATGAAGCTTCCGTTGGGGAAAAGATAAATTCTTCTTGTGTTGATAACCAGACCGTTAAGAAAAATATCCTGGTCGCCGGTATATCTCATAAAATAGAGATCAGCGCTTTTGACCCTTAGAATAATAATAGCGCCATGCAACCCGGGTGTATGAATAAATCTTGCGTTTTGAAATCCGGGCTCTTCATCTCCGGCCATCAACAAATCGGCAAAATCCAGATTTGCCGGGTCATTCTGGATAACGAAATTCTCAATATTGCTGATCTCGTTCCGGGGCAGCTTAAAAACATCGGCCACTGTGTTTATAATGGCCATACGCTGTTCGGTAAATTTATGATCGGCATTAACCAACTCGTACAACCGTACCAGTACGACAACTTTCTGTTCTCTGTTCAGCTGCTTGTTGATTTTTTTGCAAATTCCCAGTATCCGAACAGAATCTTTCATAGAGGTGAGGCGCACCTTTCCCTCTTCTTCTTTCCCACCTTTTGAGTCGTCGGCCGAGTGCTTCAAAAACAGCCCGTAGTACTCTTCTACAGCTTCGGAATTGAGTTGTTGTCGGAGAAAAGTTCGGACATATTCTGTTTCGTTGGACTCTGCGCCCCCATCTTGTTTGGCAATCAGGCCAAACAATTGCATCAGTGCTTTTAGTATTTCTTCACTCATCGGTCAGTAAAAGGTGGGTTACCACTTGGTCAATTAATCGGTATACAAAACGTAATCGAAAGGAATTTCGACAATATCGGCATACTCTTCACCGGCTTCCAGCATGTCTTCTTCATCTTCGTGATAATGCCACTTAACAACCACTTCCTTTCCGCTCTCGACAATTTCTTCCAGCTTGAGAAGTATATCAAGGATCACTTTTGATGAAGCCGTATTAAAGTATTCCAGTTTAAAACAAAATTCTGTATGATCATTGGGATCTTCAGCATACTGATCAATCCAGTCCAATATAGGCTCATAGAACATATTCACATCTTCGGGCAACGATCGACCCGAAATTTCAAACTGCCCGTTTGCCTTGTCCAAAATCACGTTTGGGGTATCATCGGTTCCTTTTATATTAATCACATCCATAAATCAAAATGTTTTATCAGTAATTTCTTTTAATGGTAGACGTTAGAATAAAAAACGAAACATCCTCATTCAGTTCTTTAAACTGGTATGATAGTTTACTGCCGGTTTTTTTAGCGATATCAATAAGTCCCAAACCGGCGCCACCCTTTTCGGAAAGTTTGGCCTCCATAATCTGCTGTTTATACAATGACGACAATCCTGCCTTATCGAGGCTGTTGATGTGTTCCAGGCTCTCTTTTAACCCCGGAACTTTTGAATTCCGGATAACATTGCCTGTAATGATTTTATAACTGTCGTCTCCTTTGCTTACCATAACAATACCACGCCGATCGTCGTCTGCTTCGTCGGACAAGGTATCTGCATGTTTGCTGATGTTTTGCAAACATTCGACCATAACGTTGAACACTTTTCGTTGTACCTGGTTGGGTTCTTCACTTCTGGCCATATTTTTTTCGGTGAGTGAGGTAAAAGTTTTGGTAATTTCCTGTGTTACCTCCCCTTCATAAACCAGGTTAATCTCGTTTGTTTTCATCGTTTTGTAGAGTTGATATGCAAACTCCAGAAAACGGTGACTCTCAATTTCCTTGCTCATAGTGTATGAAGTCTTTAAAAGTGTAAATATAATTACAATTCAATTCCTATCAATAAAACATCGTCAACTTGTTTCTCGTTCCCCATCCATTCGTAAAAAGTTTTCGGGAAAAAACGGGCAAAATGCGCCATGGTATAATTTGGATCCATAGTAAGTGCTTCGCGCACCCTCTTTGGCTGAAACTTCTTTCTGTCGGGGCCGCCCAACTGATCGGGCAAACCATCCGAGAAGATAAAGATTTTATCTCCCTCTCTGTATTCAATTAAGTGATTTTCAAACTCTTTTTCTTTTCTTCGCGGGAGCGGGGCTCCGCCAACGCCTTTTCTTGTTCCCTGATACTCGAGCAACTCGCCGTCGCGAAGCAAAAACAACGGACGGTGGGCACCACAATAATCAAGAACCTGTTTTTCGGGTTCAATTTTGCAGAATGCTATGTCCATGCCATCCCGTCCGGTAGACCCTTCCTGGTCCTGCTTAAGGGTTTTTCGTACCTCCTGATGCAACTGTTCCATAATCCGGTCGGAAGACAAAGTCGGGTCGGCGCTGACAATATTGTTTAGCAGGAAGTATCCTATAAATGAGAGCAATGCTCCGGGAACGCCATGTCCGGTACAGTCTACTGCTGCCACATAATAGGTATCATCTTTTTTGAGGAACCAGGGAAAATCGCCACTTACAACATCCTTTGGCCGGTAGAATATAAATGAACGCGGGAAATAATATTGCAGATGGTTGGTATCGGGCAGTAATGAACTTTGAATCCTCTGAGCATAATTTATGCTGTCCGAGATTTTTTTATTTTTCTCCTTAATTTCGGCTTCAATCTTCTTGAACTCTGTCATATCGTGCGAAACAAACAAAACAGATTCAAGTTCGCCCTCATCATTCAGTTCCGGAATTCCCTTTATTTCCATGATTCTTTCGCCGCTGCTGGTCGATACTTTTACTTCCGAGATAATGGTTTCCTGGTTTTCTTTAATCTCAGAAAGCGTTGCTTCAATGTAATCAACAAACCGCCGGTCAATTTCCAGATCATTAACACGCTTTTTAATGATGTCGTTGGTTTGTATTCCAACAAATTTGGCCACGGCAGGATTTACATATACCAGTTTCCCCATTATATTTATCCGCATGATCATATCGGGACTGTTCTCCGATAAGCTCTGCATACGGCTTTTCATCTGCTCTTCCTTCTCGGCTCTCTTACGTTCGGTAATATCCTGCGTATTAAAAATAATACCCCTGATAGCAGGATCGTGCAACAGATTCTTCCCTTTTGTTTCGAGGAATAATTTTTCTCCATTCTTTCTCAGGTAAGTATACTGGGCGGTTTGCTCTCCTCCGGGCGTTTCAAGCAGATACTGAAAAAGATTGTTGATGGTACGGTAACCACGCGGGGTAAGCAGGTCGGGGTCCATTCCGGTTATTTCATCGTCATCGTCATAACCGAGAATTCTTTTAACGGAAGGACTTTCAAAAACAAGCTCCTGATTTTCGTTGTAAATAGAGATAAACTCAGAAGCGTTGGTCAGCAGTGCTTCGAGTCGTTTCTGGGCATGAGCCACTTCCTGAACCTGAGCTTCCAGCATTTGATTCGACTTCTCAAGCTCTTCCTGGGTTTCGAGCATTTCCTGCGCATTTTGCCTCAGCTGCTCTTCATTTTTTTGAAGGGTTTTAGTCAGTTCCTGAGATTCCTGAAGCAATTTCTGCGTGCGGGCTGTAATCTTCAGGTTATAGATGGTTTGACCGATAGATTCGGCCACAACCTCAGCATACAAGAGATGTTTATTTTCAAGATGATCACGCAGAAAAGCCACTTCAACCACTCCCTGCAACTCCTCTTCCTGCATGAGGGGAATTACCAGAAGCGTTTTCGGCTTCTTTTCTCCGATCAATCCCGATGTAACAGACCAATAGTCTTCCGGAATTTCAGTTCTGTAAATCAATTGCTTTTCATAAGCTGCTGCCCCCACAAGTCCTTTCCCTATTCTGAATTCATCGTATTCGAAGCGTCGGCGGTTATAGGCGTACATGGCACTCCGTTTAAGCACCTCATCCTCGAGCAGATAGAAGGCACCCTGAATGGCTCCCATATAATCGATCAATGCTTTCAATACAGCCGGGGTCAGATCCAAAAGATCATGATGTACCCGCAGCAAGTCAGACATTTGCTCTTTTCCTTTCGAGATGAAGTTTTCCTCATCCTCACGCTGGCGGGCAACTTTTATATTTTTTCCGATGTCAAGTAAGACCGAAGCAAGATGATCACCGGATATTTCATTTCCCAAATCATCCTTTCCCTCTTTCAAATTTGAAGCCAGCTCAATATTGTGCTGAATTCGTTTGTTCAAGTCAAAAATCTCGGAACGGTATTGAGCGGTTTTCTCATTTATATAGTTCCTCACAAAAATGACAGCAAAAGGAACCGAAATAATCAGTAAGTCAACAAACCAAACCAGCCACCAGGTATGAAGATGAATGATATTGGAAAGACTGAATACACTTTTTTCGATGGACAAAAAGCCGCCCCAGGCCAACAGCAGAAAAAGCACGATAAACACAAAAAGAAAAAATCGTTCTTTTACCGATAGCACACCTGTAAAGAACCACTTCCTTATTTGCCTCAATGTCCACCTGTACATTTTCATCCGTATAAAATTAGTCTAAGTTATTGGTCTGATGGAACTCGCATGATTGGAGTTTATACATGTTCGCTTGTGACAAACCTTGTCATGCTCGTTTCATTCGTATAAAATTTATTTTTTAAGGTCGAATGAAACTCATCCCGGCTAATCAGGGTTTGTTCCGTATAAAATTTGCTATTAACATGCGAACCCTTCAGTCTCTGCTCTTCGCAGAGTAACATAATCCCGAAAACGATCAAATGTTTATAATAGTAAACGTTGTTTAAACATGATCATAAACAACTTTTGCATAATTTATAGACGGACACTAAATAGTGCGTGTCTATAAACTCGCAAAAATTTTTACAATATGTGTGTCTGTTCAGAAAGTACCGGTTGCAAGGCTTGCGAAGTCCGAAAATACGGTGTTTACCCATCGTAAATGAGTAATTTTCGAACGAGCGTAACACAGTAAATGGCACTTTATGGACAGACACTTCTAAATAATATTTTTCTCGACCAATTTCGTCATAACCCCAGGCCAGAGCCGCTCAACATCAGACTCTCTGAAAGTCATTAGTTCAATCAAACCGGTACATTTTTGACCTTTAACAACCGGTAACAGATATAAAAAATATTGTTTGCTCTTTCCCAGGGCTGTATTAACCGGCAAATATTCCTCCGGTATGTCCTCGATTTTGGTTGCTTCACCGTCTGCTGCTGCCTGGCCATGCAGTCCTTCGCCCTCTTCAAAAGGCGAAAGCTCAAAATCTTCGGGTAATCCGAAAGTAGCTTGTACGTTAAACCGGCCTGAGGGTTTGTCTTTTTCATACCAGACCACGGCCATAGCATGGAATAATTCAGAAAAAAGGTACAACAGATGATGTTTATCGGTTTTTGCCACAGGGTCATTTACAAGTCTTTGAACAACTTTGTCCTGATAAGAAGCAAAACGGGTTTCCTCATTTTGTTTTGCCTCATAACCGGCAATAACCGATTCCAGTTCTACTATTTTTTGTTCATGTATCGAACGCGTGTCTTTCAGCTCCTCCCCGAGGCGCTTAATTTCGGAACGTAATCCCTGATTGTTCCTATCACTGATATAAAAAGCAGTCAGGAAAAATATAAACGCAAGCACCTCAACCATGTAATAGGCTATCCCGGGATGCTGTTGTAAAAAAACATTCTTTAGCAAAGCCAGAATAAAAGCAATGCCTCCCAGAAGGAAAAGCCATCTTTGAAAATGCCTGTTATCAAAAAAATGCCTGCTCATATCTGATAAGTTGTTACGGCTGTTAGAACTGTTAAGTTGTTAGGGGTGTTAGGGTGTTAGGGTGTTAGGGATGTTAAGGTGTTAGGTTGTTAGGTTGTTAAATTGTTGCATCACCTGATAATCTAAACATCCTATATCTAATAATCTTATATCTAATAATCTTATATCTGTGATCTTTAACTGTTAAAAATTATGCTTTCAGCCCGTTCAAAATCTTAACAATATCGTCGGGTTTGAGAATCTGATCGGGAGTAAACAACTTTAAAGCAGCCTGTGGCATAGCATCAACATCACAAGTGGAAGGGTCCTGCACTATGGTGTATCCTTTTTTCTCGTGTATGTTTTTTATGCCCATTGCCCCGTCTTTATTCGCCCCGGTAAGAATAATTCCCATGGCTTTTTCTCTGAAAGAATAGGCTGCCGATGAAAAGGCATAATCAATAGAGGGCCGGCTATGATTGTTGACCTCCTCGGTTGATAGTGAGATTGTACTATCGAACTCCACAAAAAGATGATAATTTGATGGTGCCAGCATTGCAACTCCCGGCCTGAGTTTATCCTTATCGTAAGGTTCAACAACCGGGATATTCGATTTCATGTTCAAACCTTCAACCAATCCTGAGCGCACGTGTTTAAGCCTGTGAAGACACAGTACCACAGGCAACGGAAAAGCCGGATCGAGTTGTGACAGAATTCTGGAAACAACCGAAAAACTGCCGGCAGAACCGCCAATAACGACAATTTTAAATCTCTGCTCAGGTATTTTCATCAGTATAAAATTAGTCTAAGTTATTGGTCTGATGGAACTCGCATGATTGAAGTTTATACATGTTCTCTTGTGACAAACCCGGTCATGCTCGTTTCATTCCTATATAATTAGTGCTCGTCTATAAACTCGCAAAAATTTTCACAATATAAGTCATTGGCCGAATGGAACTCGCAACTGCCCAAACCATCACTAGGCACCATTCAGGATTTTCTGAAAAAAATACTCTCTTTTTCATTCAAAACATCCAACTGATCCCGAAACGATAGGGGAACCGCTTCCCTGACTCCGAGTGCGATGACACCTCCCGGTTTCAATCTTTCCAATATCGTCCCGAAAGTTTCTTCTTTTTTCCGGGCTGTATAATTAATTCCCGAATTTCTGAACAATATCAGATCGAAGTTTTCATCAGGTTCTTCATCGCCAAACCAGGAATTCCGGAACCGGCATTTTTTTAACAGGTCTTTCCTGAAAAATCTTCCATCTACGGCTTCAGTAAAATAATCATCAAAACAGTCATTCTCTTCGAGTCGTTTGTAATTACTGTAACTTACATCAACATTCCCTATATCTATCACACCTTCCGAAATTTCCCGGCACTTTTCTTTTGAAGGATGCTGACACAAAACATCAACACGCTCCAGCAAATCTTCCTCCTTAAGCAACACGAGTAAGGAGTAAACTTCCTCGCCCGAAGGGGTATCGGGCAACCATGCAGACCAGTTATTCCCGTTAAACAAGGGGAAAACATCGTTTCTCAAAGCCCTCCAAAACCCCGGATCTCGAAACATTTCCGTTACATTCACCGCCATATAATATTTAACCGACTCACGAAATGTTTCATCAGCCAGGCGCTCGCTGAACTGGGGCAACCTGCGAATTTTAAGTTTGCCAAACACATGCCCCAGCCTTCTTTTCAGAAACGAATACGAATACCCGGTATAATCCAGACTCTTATACCGGGCCATTTCGGTTGTGACGTTTTTTATTTCATTAATACTTAAAGTAACACCCATGTTCAACCTTGTTATATTCAATATCTGAAATGAAAGACATTGCTCTTCTTGTATACCGGCCCCGACCTGTCGAACTTTGTTTTGAAAAACCCGCTCAAACCTTCATGAGCCCCCAAAACCAGAGTTCCATGTGAAAACATGACATCAAAGAATCGTTGAACAATTCTGTTCTGGAGCCTGGAATTAAAATAGATAAGTACATTCCTGCAAAAAATGATGTCCATTTTATTATAAAACGGTAGGTTATTCTCAACCAGGTTGTGCCGGACAAATTTTATATTGTCTTTCAAAAAAGGTTTTACCGATATAATATCTGTCTTTTTATCAATATCAAAATATTTAGAAAACAGCTTTTCGACACCATCAGTATTCCTAAAAACCTGACTAAAATTCTCAATACACCCTTTATCAATCTGGTGTTTATATATTGCTTTTTTCGCGCTGTCAAGCGCCTTCTGGCTGATATCGGTGGCAAAAACACGAGCTTTGTCCAGCATTCCCAGTTCATTAAGCAAAATCATAAGAGAATACACTTCCTGCCCGGTTGAACAGCCAGCATGCCAAATATTAATGACATTGTTGTTATGATAGAGCGGTAATTGCTTTTCGTACAAATACCGCCACATATCCGGGTCCCTGAAAAGTTCTGTTGTATTTACAGTGATGGCTTCGACCACTTCTTCAACAAAGAATTTATCAGACTGTGTACGGGCTCCAAGCTCTTCGAGGGTGAGTTTATGATCCCGCATCACCTTCTGAATTCTCCTGAAAATAGAGTTATCGGAGTATTCGGAAAAATCATACGGTGAATGCTCTTTGAGCACCTGAAGATATTCTTTATAGGTCATTACTCCGCAGTGATTCAACTCAGCTATCAATTAAAACAATTCAACTTCAACATTCTGAATAAATGCAGTATATGAATGATCGTCTCCCACCTCGGCGTCAGACAACAGGAACAGTACGGGTATTTCTTCACCATATTTATTCAAAATGGGTACTTCCTTTCGTTCACCGATCACTTTGCTTCCTTTGGAATTGACAAATGCGGATACAAACGGGTCATTTTTGGCTGCATTTTTAGAAAACAACCTGGAAACATGCTCTCCCAGTACCTCGTCTCTCGAATAGCCCCACAACTTTTCTGCTGCAGCGTTAAAAAACTCAAGAATGCCATCTTTATTGGTAGTAATGATGGCATCGAGGGCCCCCTCGAGTGTTTTCTCATTTCTGATTTTGACAGCTTCAATTTCCTTAAAATGTTCTTTAACTTCGTTTCTGGCCTCTTCAAGCATAACACCCAGTTCTTCTTTTGAGCGCTTCAGGGCCTCTTCCATCTGTACCTGCTCAGTTACGTCGCTTTCGAGGCTGAGTATTTTCATTATCTCACCATCATTATCAACAACGGGCGAATAAGTAGTAAGAAGATATATTTCTTCGCCGGGCTTGGTTCTTCGTCTCACTCTTCCTCTGAAATTCTGTCCCTGCTGCAACTGTGCAAGGATTTTATCCAGCTCGGCAACATCTTCTTTAAAGAAGAAAATTCTCAAATTCTGGCCTTCAATTTCTTCGGGACGATATTTAAAAGTATTCAGGAAATTATGGTTGACAGAGATAAGCGTGCCGTCGGTTTCAAATTCACAGCTTATGGCAGCATGATCGATGGCATCAAGAATACCTTGCATTTCCACTTCTCTCCGCTCGCTTTCTTCCTGGGTTGCTTTCATCTCCTCAAGGTTCTGGCGAAGCTCCTCTTCCTGCTGGGCCATTTTCTCAGCCTGAATCTGAGTCTCTTTCAGGAGCCTGGAAGTCTTTATATTTGTTTTTACGGTAGAAATGGTTAGGGCAATACTTTCGCCCAGTTTTTCAACAAACTCAATTTCAAATTGCTGGAATGGTCTGAATGAGGCAAGTTCAATAACTCCGTAAATCTCTTCGTTGGCTTTCAGAGGAACAATCAGGATAGCGCCTGGTGTTGCCTCTCCAAGTCCCGATGTGATATTAACATAGTCATCAGGAACATCGGTCATATAAATTGTGGCCTTTTCAAGAGCACAACGCCCCACGAGACCTTCTCCCCATTTGATTGTCTTGTCAGCAAATTTTTTCCTGTCATAAGCGACACAGGCGGTCATTTCAAAGTATTTTTCCCCCTCTTCGCCCGGGCCGGGCTGGTTTAACAGGAAAAAACCACCCTGGTTGATTTTCATGTAATTTACCAGGTAGTGAATGATGTTATAGGACAACTCTTCAAGGTTGTCATTGTTTTTCCGCAGCAATTCAGCAAACTGGGCAAGTCCCTGTGTTACCCACGTACGTTGCTCTTCTTCAAGGCGTCGTTGCTCCTGGTCTTTTTTGCTCTGAAGCATAAACTCCCTTAACTTGATAAGGGCTTTTGTCAGTGCATCGCGTTTCTGTTCGTTTGGGATGGGTTCTTCCAATTTTCCCTGGCGCAGGTTATCGATAAACGCCAGCACCATTTTCGTTTTCCCGGCTTCCTTTTTGATGCGTTTGTTTTGCTTGCGCAGCGCTTTGACAAAAACATTGGAAACCTGATATCCGGCAATTGCGAAAATAACAGGGAAAAGCAGGACGATCCATATTCCGGGCACAAGGTAAAGAAGATGCCATATACCACCTCCCGATTGCCTGACAGGTTCGGCACCGAGACTCAATAAGATAATAATCAATGCCAGGATTAATCCAAAGGCAAAACCCCTGAGCGAATATTTTGATAATATGTTCCGGTAATCTGCTTTCTTCATTTTGTCATTTCTTTGACATCTTAAAATGGTTAACGAACAATCGGGCTAAAAGGTTATAGTTTATTTTGTTAGGTTGTCAGGTACTGAAGGCCGACCGTTCTCCCTTTAGAAGTCAGGGGGTACAGCCAGGGGATGCTGGTTTCGGGTTTCGGGTTACATGTTGTTCAACCTTAACCTCAATCCAAGCCTCAGCCTGGATAGGTGCAAGGTTTTAGGGATGTTAGAATTGTTACAGTTGTCAGGTTGTTAAATTGTTGCATCATCTGATAATCTAAACATCTTATATCTAAACATCTTATATCTCGTATATTGCAGAACATTTAAAAATTCTCATTAACCCTTAGCTTACTGTCAGAGAATGCTCAGCCAGACTACTCTGGCAAAAATAGGTTTTTTCGGGGACAGACTCATCAGATAAAATTTTTAATAATCCAGGGCGCCATCTTATCGATTGGCAAAACTTCGCGGGCAGCGCCTAATTTAATAGCTTCCCTGGGCATACCAAATACCACCGATGATTTTTCATCCTGTGCAATGGTAGTGGCACCGGCTTCTTTCATTTCCAGGAGTCCCCTGGCACCGTCATTACCCATACCGGTCAATAGTATTCCCATGGCATTTTGTCCGGCATAACGGGCTGCCGACCTGAAGAGAACGTCAACCGAAGGGCGGTGTCTGTTGACCAGAGGCCCTTCTCTCACTTCTACAGAGTATTCTTTTCCCGAACGCTTAAGCAGCATGTGATAGTTTCCGGGTGCAATCAACACCCTTCCCTGGTAGAGTTTATCTCCATTCTCGGCTTCTTTTACTTCGAGGTTACATAATGTGTTGAGACTTTTTGCAAATGAGCGGGTAAATCCTTCGGGCATGTGCTGTACAATCGCTATGCCCGGCATTTTTGCCGGAAGCCCTTTCAGAAAAGAACGAATGGCTTCGGTACCTCCGGTAGATGCTCCCATCGCGATAATTTTCTCCGTATTAATAATTTTTTTGTAGGAGAGGCTTTTTTGCAAAATAACATCTGCCGAAAATTTAGGGGCAACCCATTCTACCTGCGGGGTATTGCTGATCTTAAGCCGGGTAAGCTTGGCCTGAGAAGCCGCTTTTACAGCATCACATAATAGAATTTTGGACTCATTAATAAACTGGGCGGCATTCATTGCCGGCTTCCCGATTATTTCGGAAGCTCCGTATTCGAGGGCTTTCATTGCCGTTTCGGTTCCCTCAGTGGTAAGCGAAGAGATCACAACTACGGGGATCGGATGCTGCGACATAATTTTTCTGAGGAAAGTGAGTCCGTCCATCCGGGGCATTTCTATATCCAGGGTAATAACGTCGGGGACCTCCTTCATGATCTTTTTAACAGCAATAAGAGGATCAGCCGCCGTTCCCATAACCTCAATGTAGGGATCCGATTCCAGTATAGCAGACAGACTTTGCCTTACTACTGCCGAATCGTCTACAATTAATACCCGGATCTTTTTGTCCATTCGTTCAATTTTTATTCTTCAATGTTGCGAAAATCTACCTTTTGAAAAGCAGGACAGGAATAACCCATTGCCAAAAGAGTAAACTCCGAGCCGGGATACCCGGCATCCTGAGCTACTGTTCCTTTTTGTCCAAAAATTTATGTCGCACCTCGCCTGTATCGGTAAAAAAAAGAATTTTCCGTCCTTTTCGTCCTCCTGTACTGGAGGCTACCACGGGAATTTTTTTTTCCTCGAGGATTAACCGTGCCACCCTTATGTTGCGTTCTCCGATCAAAGTTCCGTTTGCTCCGCTCTCAATGAGTTCACCTCCGCCAAAAAATTTTAGCTTGCAGATTTTCACGTTTAGCCCCCAGGTGCACCATCCGCTCAAGTAACTTATCAATGGCGATATTTCCATATTTCGGGGAGGCCAAATCGTTACCATTCCAGGTAGGAAGCATATAATGGTTGATCCCTCCTATTTTTGTAACCGGGTCCCACAGGCAGATAGCCACGCACGACCCGAGGATGGTTTTCACCACATACGGCTCTTTACTGGCAAACAACGTGGATGGATATAAAAAATGTTGTGAATATTGTTGCTCCATTTAATAAAAACCTTAAAAAATCTCATCACCATCTTCAAAAAAGATGTCATTGCCTTCACCGCTAAAACCTTCAACAACATTTTTTGCCTCAGGCAGATGAATGGTAAAGGTCGAGCCTTCACCTTTCTGACTTTCAATCTCAATATCTCCACCCAAAACATCGAGGAGAGCTTTTGTAATAGAAAGCCCGAGCCCGTGACCACGGTTAATGGAGTTAATGCCGGTATCCAGTCGCTTGAAACGTTCGAATATGATTTTTTGGTTTTTATCTGATATGCCGGTACCAAAATCCCGGACAGAAAAACTGAGCTTATCTTCGTCGGCCCAGACCCTGATTATTACCTTGCTGTCTTTATAGCTGTACTTTAAAGCATTGTTAAGCAAATTACTCAGGATCAACTTAATTTTCTCACTATCGGTCTTAAAGTAAAAATTCTTCCCAAAGCCATATTCAATTTCCCATTCAAACTCTATTACAATTCCCATTTTTCGGGCGACCAGGCTAAAAGAATCGATAATACTCTGAATGACACCCCTGATGTTAACTTTGGAGATATTCGGGACGACCTCGCCTGCTTCAATTTTGGCAGCCACGAAGATGTTCCTCAGCTGAAAATCCAGATTGAAAGCTTCGCTATGGATAAGGGCTACCATCGAAACCACCTTCTTCCAATCGTTCTTTTCGACCGAAAGGATGGATTTAGACAATCCGAGAATGGAAGTAAACGGGTTTACAATTTCATTTGAAATATTAGAAATAAAATGGCTCTTCAAGGCCTCCGATTCTCTAAGCTTCTTGGTAACCTCCTGCAATTCTCTGGTGAGCATCTGAACCTCCTGCTCATATTTTTTTCGCTCGTTAAGCCTTTCTCTTATTTCTTTTAAAAGCTGTCTGTCACTGATGTTTGTCATAATGCATTATTTAAAAAGCGTCATCATAGTTTTCTAACATCCTAAATACTCTGTTTCTAATCGGGCACAAATATATTGAAAATCATTGAATTCCGATTTTCATCCCATTCGTCTGAAAATGGTCGGTTTCACATGTTTAAGTGGCACATCCATGCCCGAAAGCGACTCGGAATGACCAATAAAAAAATAGCCGCCTGGCCTTAAATGCCTGCACAGACGGTTGATAACTTTTTCCTGAGTAACCCTGTCGAAGTAAATCAGAACATTGCGGCAAAAAATAACATCAAAATCATCATCAACACTATAAACCTGATCCATCAGGTTCAGATACTTCAGTCTCAGGTTCTGTTGCAAATCGGGTATTACCCTCACCGTCGGGTTTGTTCTGTCTTTACTTCTCAAAAAGTACCGCTTTTTCAGCTCTACCGGAACCATATCTATCTTCGACTCTTTGTATACCCCTTTTGCCGCGGTTTCAAGCATCTGACTGGAGATATCGGTACCCAGAATTTCGTAACGAAACCCGGGGTTTGCCATCTTAAACTCATTCAGCGCAATAGCTATGGTATATCCTTCTTCACCACTTGAGGCACCAGCGCTCCAGACTTTGAAAATCCGTCCTGAACCTTCCTCTTCGACAAATGCGGGAAGAACATTATCCTTTAAAAAATTAAAATGTACCGGTTCTCTGAAAAAATCGGTTTTATTGGTTGTAATGACATTCAAAAAATTCAGTAATTCCTGCTGCTGTCCTTCCTTACTGAAAAAAAAGTCGCGATACTCGGAATAAGAATTCATCTTCAGTTCCCGGATTCTTTTTAACAAGCGTCCCTGAAGCATTATCCGTTTTACCGGCGGCATCTTTATTCCATACTGCGAATAAATATACCTGCTGAAAGCCTGAAAATCTTTTTCAGACAATTCGGCTTTAAAACAATCGAACCCCTTATTTTCAGAACTTTTCTCTTCCGGCATTTCCAACAGCTCTTTACTTCTTTTTGGCTTTTGACAGAATTTTGTCCATCTCAATCACTTCATCTCCGGTAAACACTTTGTCGGTATCGAGTATCAGCACAAATGTGCCCTCATAGTTAAAAGTACCGGTAATGTATCCGGGTTTGTATTCCTGACGAATGGGTTTCAATTTATCCGCGGGAATCTCTATAACATCGGAAACGGCATCTACCATAATTCCAACCCTGAAGGTTTGGTCCTCTTCAGACTTTTTCAAATCAAGAACCACGATTACCGTGTTCTCAGATGCTTCCACGGGCTTTAAGCTAAACTTGATACCGGTGTTGATAAGCGGGATAACCTCATCACGAAACTCAATCAATCCGGAAACAAATTCAATTTTTTGCGGAACGGGTTTGGGGCGCTCATATTCACGTATCTCCATCACTCTGGAAACATGTACCGCAAAAACTTCGTCTGCAACCCTGAATGTCAGATATGAATCCATCTAAACAAATTAATATTAAAGTTCTAAATTTTCTCCTGTCTTATATTTCGGCAGTTTTGACCAATTCCTCAATATCGATAACATGAACAAATTGATTATCGAAAGAGAATGTTCCGTGAAAATTTTTCAGTTGGCTCTTTTCCATGTCTACGACTGTAGGTTTCATCTCAATTCCGTCTGCCTCTATTACCTCTTTTACCATGTCGACAATGAGTCCTAAACTACTGTCCTGTTCATCGTCGGGTGTTATGACGATGATGGCGGTATCGTTATCGTATTCCGTTTCCGAAAAGCCCATCAATACGCGCAAATCGACTACGGGAATAATGTTGCCGTGAAGGTTAATCACTCCTTTCATAAAACCGGGAGTATTCGGAATCCTTGTAATTTCAGGAATTTCAAGAATGTGATTGACTTTCATGGCATCAAGAGCAAAAAACTCATCGTTTACTCTGAATGATAAAAGTGTATTATTTTGTTGCTCGGACATAATAAATACCTTATTCTGTTGACGTTTTAGTTTTCCCTCTGAACTTCCCTGAGGAAGTCAGCTGCAATATCCGGTTGGTATCGATGACCAGAGAAATGGACCCGTCGCCTAAAATAGAGGCTCCCGAAACCACTTCATGACTTGTCAGATAACGTCCCAAAGGTTTCACCACCGCTTGATGTTCCCCAAGCACTTCATCAACCACAAGCCCCAGCCGACGGTCTTCATGCCTGACCAGTACCATTTGATGTGTTTCGGTTTCTTTTATTTCTTCCTTAAATATTTCGCGCATATCAACATAAGGAAGCTGCTCATTATCGATAATGACAACCCTGTTGAATGAGTCTTTCAGCTGCCTTTTGTCCAGGGCAAATATTTTTTCGATTGAAGAAATGGGAACCACATACTGATTTTCTCCAATTTTTACCAGTAATCCGTCAATTATAGACAATGTCAGTGGCAAGCGCAAAGTAACGGTAGTGCCTTGCCCCACTACAGAGTCAACGGTTACTTCTCCGCGTATTTCAGATATTTTCTTTCGCACCACGTCCATACCAACACCTCGTCCGGAAACACCGGAAACTGTGTCGCGGGTAGAAAAGCCACTCTGGAAAATAAGATTCAGAATCTCTTTGTGCGAGAGTTCCTCATTCTCCTCTATCATCCCTTTACTGACGGCTTTGGCTCTGATGCTGTCAACGTCGATACCCCTACCGTCGTCGGTGACTTCAATCAAAACACTGGCACCGGCATGATATGCTTTAAAATAAATATTCCCTTTAGGCGATTTACCTACTGCAACACGTTCATCAGGTTTTTCAATTCCGTGGTCGACCGAATTCCTGAGAATATGAAGCAACGGATCGGTCAGGTGTTCTATTATATTTTTGTCAAGTTCAATATCCCCGCCTTCAATAACAAACTCTATTTCTTTGCCGAGTTCTTTGGATAAATCCCGCACAAGTCTCTGAAACCTCATCAATTCGGTCTGCATCGGGATAAGGCTTATTTCGAAAGCATTGTCTCTTAACTGGCGCGATAGTTTCTGCACATTCTCTGCCAACTCCAATATATCGTTATCCCCCTTTTTTTCTGCATATACACTCAGCTGTGCCTGGATGGTGACCAATTCACTAACAAGATTGACCAGCTCGTCAATTTTACTTGAAGCAACCCTGATGCTGGATATCTTGTGGTCTTTAAGCTGGGATTTTTTTCTGCCCTGTTCGGTTTCTGTATTTTCCTGCTCTTGTTCTGTCTTTTTTCCTTCAGTTTCATTCTTATTCAGGAGGACTTTTAAATCAGAAACTTTGATAAGCGTGTTGGAATTGCGGGCATTTTCGATAAGTTTTTCTACCGCGGGGTTCATTTCAAAACCTCCTTTACCCACTTCTTCAATAGAAAGATCGCATTCGTCTTCAACAAAGATGAAAACATCCTTTATTTCGTTGACAGACTCGGCCGTAGAAAGAATTATCTGCCACAGGCAATAATTATTCTCGGGCTCAATATTATCGAAGGAGGGAATTTTATGCGTGTAAACAATGCTGTGTCCTTTTCCTAAAGCATGAAGATCATCCAGTAAAAACAACGGATTTGTTCCGTTTTGTAACAAATCTTCTCCGGGAATAAAGGAGATGAGGTAAGTCTTTTCTTCGGAATTGGCAGCCGACGCGTCATCCCCGGAAACAGAACTATTTTCCTGGTTGCCGGTACCACCTCCCTGCAGGAAGTTTTGAATTTCCCCCATCATCAGGTTGTATTCATCAAGATCGTCTCTGGCGGTCAAATCTCCTTTTTCGAGCAAATATTTAATTTCGTCAACAGCTGAAAAGGTGAGAGAGATCAAGTCGGGGGTAACTTTAATTTTGCCGTTGCGAACTTTGTCAAAAATATTTTCGAGATGGTGTGTAAAATCGCTCAGATGATTGAACCCAAACATGGCTCCACCACCTTTTAATGAATGCATAGCCCTGAAAATGCGCTCTATCAGGTCTTTACTCTGCATATCGTTCTCGAGCGCAAAAAGAGCCTCTTCCAGATCGTTCACGTTATCCAGAGACTCTTCAACAAACTTGGCTTTAAATTTATCTATCATATCCTTACGAGGTTTCGCTCAATTAACTATTGGCGCTTCTGTCTGACAGGCCATCTTTCAGCTGGGCATGCAATTCGTCAAGAATGCTATCAAATCCCCTCAAGGCCTGAACAATCAACTGCCCGGTGTATGTTTTCTCCCCTCTCCTGATCTTATCAAAAGCCATTTCCACCTTGCCGGAAACGGATGCTATATTATCAATTCCAACCATAGGAGCTGTTCCCGTTATGCCATGCATGAGCAAAAAGACCTCCTGTACCAACTCCTTCTGGTCAACATCTTCGGGAGTTGCACTTTTTACCCTCACAAGCTTTTTCTTCAATGCCAAAAGCTCTTCAATGGTATTCTTAATGAATGTCTTCTTTATTTCTTCAAGCTCACCTGTCATTGATAATGTATTTTATTGATCTGTAATTGCCGCCAGGCCCCGGCGGATAGATAAAACTAATCAGACCAACCCGTACTTGCCTACCGGAGAACTCTCGAAATGGCACTTAATAATTTTGCAGGTACAAATGGTTTAATAATCCAGCCGGTTGCTCCTGCCTGCTTAGCTTCCATCTTTTTGGCAGCCTGCGATTCAGTGGTCAGAAACAAAATAGGAATGTGCTTATAATCATCCATCTCCCTGACTTTTCGAATCAGTTCAAGTCCGTTCATATTTGGCATATGAAGATCGGTAATGATAATATCAATGGGCCGGCCATCAAGAAACTGAAGTGCGTCGTCGCCATCGACGCCTACCAGAACATTGTATCCTTCGTTTTGAAGTGTAAAATTCACGACCTCCCGGATACTTTCGGAATCATCAACAATAAGAACTGTTTTTGCCATGTGATTAACTATTTACAGGGTTACTATTTAACAAATCTGAAAATCCTGCGTTGGAGACAAGGCTGTCCAATTCATTAGGCAAATCAGCAGATACCGAAAATTTGCGTTTGTTTTTCTCTGTAGTTGCCTTCATCGATTGTAACAGCTGCAGGAAAGTAATGTCCAGGTTGTCAGGATTGTCTATCCTGACAGCAATATCTCTTGAAAAATTAACCTGCTCTCCAACTGCCTCTTTCACTTTTTGTATATAATTAATGGTCAGTTGTCCGGAGAAAAACAGTTCAAGATTTTCACCGTTGTCTTTAACCTGAACCGTAAAATTATCGCTCTTCATAAACTAAAAATATTAATTCCCCGTTAAGCTGTAGCCTGTTTTAGTGGCAAAGAAAGCCACTGATTTCCTACAGGAATAAAATCCGGAAACACACCAACAGAAAACGTTAAAATTTTTCATAATTATCAAGATCAAATTCTTTCCCCAGATTTCCAAGGTTGGGTTTCTTGGTTCCGGGTTCATTTTTTGATCCTTGTTTCTCTTTATTTTTTCCCTGAAAGGTTTTAGCTTCCGTTGTTTTTTTATTCCCGTCAGCAGTTCTTCCGGCTTTTTGCTTTTGTGTTTGTCCGGTCTTAGTCCCTTCAGATTTTTGTTTAATTCCCTCTTCTCCTATGTTGAAGATACTGACAGCCTTTTGTAAATTGGCCGCAAGGTCGGAAAGCTGTTCTGAAGACTGGGTCAGTTCATCGGAAGAAGAAGCATTCTCCTGGGTAATCATGTTTAGTTGCTGCATGGCCTGATTGATCTGATCGGCGCCGGTTTTTTGTTCCATGCTGGCTGCAGCAATCTCTTTTATAAGCTGCGTTGTTTTTTCAATATCGGGAACAAGCATTTTTGACTTCTCCCCAGCTTCTTTAGAAACCTTCAACCCTTTTGAAACAAGGTTAACAATTTCATCGGCAGCCACTTTACTCTTTTCTGCCAGCTTTCGCACTTCGGCGGCAACGACTGAAAAACCCCTTCCGTGCTCACCGGCACGGGCAGCTTCGACCGCAGCGTTCAATGCCAGAATATTGGTTTGAAAAGCAATATCACTGATTACAGAAATACGCTCCGATATTTCCTCCATCGCTTTAACAGCTTCGGCCGATAATTCATTGGCAACATTGACTTCTTTAGCGG
This sequence comes from Anaerophaga thermohalophila DSM 12881, assembly GCF_000191885.1. GTDB lineage: Bacteria > Bacteroidota > Bacteroidia > Bacteroidales > Marinilabiliaceae > Anaerophaga > Anaerophaga thermohalophila. The sequence goes on along the minus strand of NZ_AEWI01000022.1, from coordinate 27,300 downwards.
TATCAACAGTGATCTTTTCTGTTTGGATGGCATTATCGGTATTCTGGTCTATGTTAGCAACCATCTCCTCAATTGAAGTGGAAACCTCTTCCGCGGATGCTGCCTGATCGGCCGATCCCCTGGAAAGTTGCTGAGAACTGTCACGAAGATTTTCGCTGGAATGAACCAAATCGAGTGCATTACGTTTGATGGAAACCACAATCTCTTTAAGATTATGGGCCATTGAGCTCAATTCTCTGGCAAGGATACCAATTTCATCATCCTGGCTAATCTCGACACGCGCTGTTAAATCACCTTTTCCAAAAGCCTGAGCAAACTGGACACCTTTCAGAAGCGGCTTTACAATGGTGGAGTAAAGAATATAGCCGATAATTAATGAAGCGGCTATCAGGATAATACTCATAATAGACGTAAACCAGGTAAATGATGAAAAGTTAGCATTCATATTACTGAGAGACGCCTCATAACTGGCCAGATATTTCTTCTCGAGAGAAGAAACCTCATCAATAATTTCGTCACTCAGCTTCATCACATCACCCCCTTCTACGACCATTGGCTCCACTTCGAACAAAACCATGGGATCATCATAGGCTTCGAAAGTATTTAAGGCTGCCATGATTTGCTTGTGCATGGCAAACAGAGAATCGGTCTTGTGAAATATATTCTCAAGCTGCTCTCGGTCGCTTTCGTTCTCCCACTGTTGCGAAAGTTGCATAAGCTCTTCCTCAATGACGGGTAATTCGGTATTATGTATTTCCTGCAATCTGACTTTGTCCGGGGTATCCGATTGACGATCAATATACACCCAGTTTTTTATAAGCATTTTCGTCTGGGTAATGGTCATGCCAAGGTCCCCCAACACTTCTACACTGGGTGAATAAACACTTGTGACATCATTTGTCAGATTTTTACTCCGGGTTAGTGTTCCCAAAGTCAGCACAGCATTGACTATAATGACAATAAGTATCAACCCGAAACCAACGATCAACTTTTGGGCGATGTTAAATTTATATTTTAATTTCATCAGTATAAAATTTATTTATTAAGGTCGGATGGAACTCGCATGCAAGAACTTATACATGTTCTTATTGTAGCAATCCTTGCCATGCTCGTTTCATCTTAAATCTTAAATCTAATAATCTATTAAGGCAAACCTTGTCATGCTCGTTTCATCAGTATAAAATTAATCTAAGTTATTGGTCGGATGGAACCCGCATGCAAGCATTTATACATATTCTTATTGTGGTATGCCTTGTCAGTCCCGTTTTATCTTACATCTCACCATCTTAAATCTAATAATCTATTATTCTATATTAAAACAATTTTTGGCAAGCTCGTTTCATTTGAGCCAGGCGGGCTGAATTCTGTTAAAAAAAATCCCGGAGGCGGTTGTTATCCCCTGACCGGGTGCTTTGTCTACAGAAACGGTTTGTTTTTTACAAAACAATGGCTGAAGACATATTTTCCAAACGTGAACTTATCTGAAGTCCTTTTTGTGACGCATTTCCTTTATGGATTTCAAACTTAAGAACTTCATCTCTAATCACAAAGTTTATCATTGCACCATAATCAGTAGCACCTTCCTCTTCAGCAACTATTAGGGAACTGCTTCCCAGTTTTTGATTTATCTGAGCCGCGATTTTTGAGAAACGAACTCTTGAAGATACATAAAGCACCTGGCAATTCTCCACTTCATCGGCAGAACTGAATTCTTTCACCACAACATCCTGAAAACCAAACTTTTTCCCTGCTGATTGTTCCTGAATCCTACGGGCAATGGCGGGGTCACCTAATACTCCGATTACAAAATCCCCCTGACGGGCATCATCGGGCCAGCCAATGTAACGAATAAAATTGAGGGTAAAAACTGCTTTGTACTTCTCTACCTGCCCTTCTAACATAAACGGCACCAACAGGAACAGTGCCAGAAATAAGTAAATCTTTCTCATTTGTTTTTTAATGTTTATATTTCAAATAACCCATTATTTGTTCCACATGTTCTTACAACAGACCGTTAGATTTTCAGCTATCTGGCTTCCACAAGGCCGGTTATAGATGTAAGATAAATTCTATTATGCTGAAATATTCTATATTTAACAAACATATATCTCAAATAACCAAGTGATTTCAAGATGTTCGCAAACGCAAACCGACAATTCTCTATGCTTGTCAAATAGTTAAATCCTGTTTAGTAATTGGCATTATTTATATCCCATTGCTACGAAAACAATTAACTTTGGTTTCCTTTTAAATCCCAATTTTTTTAAAAATTCCCCTCGCAAGTCATGTCTTTTTGCACTTTTGTCAGACAAAAATGTCATTAACCAAAAAAGAGATACCCCAACAATATTGCCGCAACAATACCGGCGAAATCAGCAATGAGTCCACAGGTAACCGCATGACGTGTTTTGCGGATACCGACCGATCCGAAATAAACGGCGATTATATAAAATGTGGTATCAGTGGCACCCTGAACAGTACTGGCTATACGTGCCACGAAAGAATCGGCTCCGTAAAGGTTCATGGCATCGACCATCATTCCACGGGCGCCACTGCCACTAAGAGGTTTCATTAATGCCGTAGGAAGAGCGCCCACGAAATCGGTGTTCAACCCGGCAGCGGCAACAACCCATTCAATCCCGCTGATAAGTATCTCCATTGCACCGGAAGCCCTGAAAACACCGATACCCACGAGGATGGCAATCAGGTAAGGGATGATCCTGACGGCAATAGAAAACCCGTCTTTCGCACCTTCTATAAACGTTTCGTACACGTTTACTTTTCTCATCATGGCCATAACTATAAAGGTAATGATGATAGAGAAAAGAATAATATTGGCCGTCAACAACGACACGATTCTTATCTCCTCCCGGTCGAGTAAAGACAATCCGTAAATAACCGCTGCGATAAAGACCGACAACCCCCCGAGATAGCCAATCACGACACGGTTGAAAAGATTAATTTTTTGTACAATGGCCACCGCAATCAAACCCACAACTGTACTAAAAAAAGTAGCCAGAAGAATGGGTAGAAAGATATCGGCCGGATTGGCAGCTCCCATTTCGGCTCTGTAAACCATTACTGAAACAGGAATGATGGTCAGTCCCGAAGTATTCAAAACCAAAAACATAATCTGGGCATTCGAAGCCGTATCTTTCTTTTCATTGGCCGATTGCAGCTCTTTCATGGCCTTAAGGCCCATTGGCGTAGCGGCATTATCGAGCCCAAGCATATTGGCGGCTATGTTCATCATCATTGATCCGTAAGCTGGATGATCCCTGGGCAAAGTAGGGAAAATATGTCTGAAAAACGGACCGATTACTTTCGACATGGCAGTAACCATCCCGCCTTTCTCTCCAATACGCATCAGCCCAAGCCATAGAGTGAGAACGCCGGTGAGTCCCAGAGATATTTCAAAACCTGTCCCGGCATAATCGAATGTGGCATTCATCAGGTTGGAAAAAACTTCCAGATCCTGAAAAAAAATGAGCTTTATTAATGCCACAACAAAGGCAATCAGAAAAAAAGCAATCCAGATGTAGTTTAGTACCATAAATTATTTTTTATAGGCATCATGCCGGGCGCCAAATTCTATCCATCCAATACAGCAGATTTTGCATTAGGAAATAACAGCATCGATAAACTGCCTGACAGTGTGCCTGCAGGTTCTCATATATCAAATGGTAAGATTTTGAAACAAAATTACACTACTGTTCTTTCGCCAAGCTCTTTCGAAATATAAATAAACGCCTGCTGGAGTCCGTTAATTTCCTGCAGGAGTTCCATAAACTTTTCCTGATCGCCGGCTTCTTCGGCGGTCTTCAGTTGTTTCCGTTTATCTTCAAGGAGGACTTTCACCTTTCTCCACTTTAGCTCAGTAACAACTTTTGGTACCAGTTCATCCAACCGGTCACTCTCTTTGGCAACCTGTCCGTTTTTTGTGTGTATCCGGCTCAGGGGATATTCTCTTGCAATAAGGTCACTGGCCAGACTGCTGATCCTGCTGTCGGTACTGAAAACAAAAAACTGAGAAGATTTAAATCCCTGATTCCGGAAGTTCTCCTCATACAACTTCATAATTTCGTTGTAAAGGGGATTCACGCTCTCGAGATCATCCTGCTTAAGTTCTGTAATAATATATTCTCCAACAGTAACACGCCGGGTACCTTCCTCAAACTCGAATTCGCCAAGATCAAGATCACCGTATTTCAATAAAAACCGCAACACCTCTCTTTCTTCCGTTTCAAAGGGATTGGAAGAGAGAACTGCTGTCTTCTCAACATCATTACCCGAAGAAGGTGTTCCTTCTGTATTCCGGCCATAATAGCTGTTATTTCTGGTTGCCTCCTTCTCCATTTTTTTTCGGCGAAGTTTACCAATCTCCATGAAAAGCACCTGCTCTTCCACTTTCATCAGGTTACTGCAATCTTTTACATACTCGGTGCGGGTAATGGAGTCGGGAATCACCGAAATAGAATGGACAATATCCTGAATAAGCCTGGCACGCTGTACCGGATCGTTTTTCGCCTCTTCCATCAGCAGACCGGTCTTGAACCTTATAAAATCGGTTTCGTGCTGTTTGATATACTCGCGGAGTGCTTCGCCACCAAGTTTTTTGGCATAAGAGTCGGGGTCTTCGCCATCGGGTAGCAAAAGTACTTTTACATTAAGACCCTCTTCGAGCACGAGGTCAATCCCTCTCAAAGAAGCCTTTATTCCGGCAGCATCACCATCAAAAATAATGGTCAGATTTTTCGAGAAACGGGAAATGAGTCTGATCTGTCCAGGCGTCAGCGCTGTACCGGACGAAGCCACAACATTGCTGATCCCGGCCTGATGGAAAGCCAGAACATCGGTGTAGCCTTCAACAAGGATGCAACGATCCTGGCGGGCAATCTCCTGACGGGCCTGATACATCCCGTAAAGGATGTGACCTTTGTGATATATTTCCGACTCGGGAGAATTCAGGTACTTGGCTGTTTTGGTGTCGGTACGAAGTATGCGGCCACCAAATCCGATTACTTTACCTGCCAGACTGTGTATCGGGAAAATGACCCGTCCCCTGAAACGGTCGGCTTTATAATCGTCCCTGACAATGGTAAGTCCGGTTTTCTCAAGAAAATCGAGCTTAAATCCTTTTTGAAGCGCTTCCCGGGTGAAAGCATCTTTTGAATCGGGAGAATATCCCAGCTGAAATTTTTTAATGATATCATCACGGAAACCCCGTTCTCTGAAATAACTCAATCCTACAGACTTTCCTTCGTCGGAGTTGTGCAACCTTCCTTCGAAATATTTGGCTGCAAAACCTGTGACCACCAGCATGCTCTCCCTGTCGTTTTGATGGGCCACCTCTTCAGGGGTCAGTTCTTTCTCTTCAACGGGAATATGTAACTTTTTTCCAAGGATTTTAATGGCTTCGACGAACGAAATCTGCTCATGATCCATCAGGAAGTTTACCGCATTGCCCCCTTTGCCGCAGCCAAAACATTTAAAAATTCCTTTGTGTGGAGAAACGATAAAAGAAGGCGTTTTCTCATTATGAAAAGGGCATAATCCAATATAATTAACCCCTCTGCGCTTTAGATTTACAAACTCCGAAACCACCTCTACAATCTGGCTCTGCGCGGCCTCCATCACCCGGTCTATAGTACCCTTATCAATCATACCTGCTTGCAGCTTTTTAATGCCTTATTTTTGTAACCCCAAACTGAGGGATTCCGCTCAACGTTTAAAAAATGTACGGCTTTCATCAAAAATATTGGTAAAAGCCAACATTTTCTAAATAGGGGTTAACTCTAAAGTTGAGCAATACTTCGCATCACTCGTATTGCTTAACTTAGGTTGAATAAACCTCGCTATGATCGTTTCATCCGTATAAAATTAGTCTAAGCTATTGGTCTGATGGAACTCGCATGATTGAGTTTTATACTTGTTCTTTTGTGACAATCTTTGTCATGCTCGTTTCATCCGTATAAAGTTAGTCTGTTAAAGTCGGATGGAACACGTCCTGATTACTCGGGATTTGTTTCAAAGGTAGAAAATTTTGCCCGTTTTTGAAGTTGAAATTATCTCTAATCGCAAAACAGGATTATGAAAAAATTAGTTAGTGTCTGTCCAGAAAGTACCGTTTGCTGTGTTACGCTTTCCGTCAAAATACTCATTTACAAAACGAGCATGGCAAAGATTGTCACAAAAGAACATGTATAAACACCATTTAACCTCTAATCATCTAAGAAACCAAAAACGGGGAACAGATTCTTCGTCGTTACCTCCTCAGAATGACATTAGACAGTCTGTCAGTCTGTCATTCTGAGCGGAGCGAAGAATCTAAAAAAGCAAACAGACTAAGATGTGATTTTTATTGATGTTAATAAAAATAATCTGTGTTCATCTGCGTCAACTGAGATGAACTCTCAACCTCAACCTCAACCTTAGCTGTTTGTCATTCGGAGCGGAGCGAAGAATCTAAAATCAATTAAAGTATGATAAGTAGCATCATTCCAATAACTTAGACTAATTTTATACGGATGAAAAATAGACTCCGTTTTTGACGGCTTCGCAAGCTTTGCAACCGGCACTTTCTGAAACCACACAGGATTTGTTACAACTTTTTCCCATTTTATAGATGGGCATTAGTTAGTCTTTCGGGCTCAGTGCTGAAAACGGAATAAAAACTTTTCGCGATATGGGGGGGGGGTGTGGGTACTCATAGATAATTTCTACCTCTTCAACGCCTCAGCTCCCGACGTAATCTCAATCAGCTCATTGGTAATGTTCGATTGACGGGCTTTATTGTACGAAAGTTGCAGTTCTCTGATCAGGTCGGTAGCATTATCGGTAGCTTTATGCATGGAAGTCATCCTGGCGCCGTGCTCGGAAGCAATGGACTCGAGCACTACCTGATAGAAAAGCGACCGCAGGGTTTTTGGCATCAGCGTATCTACAATTGTTTGCCGGTTGGGCTCCAGAATGTACTCCGAAATTGGTTTATCGCGTTTCACTTCGGGAATGCTTATGGGCAAAAATTGCTGAACCTGCACTTCCTGTACTGCCGCATTGATAAATTCATTATAGATGACAATCGATTTTTTCAATATCCCCAGATCATATTCATCGATCATTTCGTCGGCCAACATGGATATCCTGGCAAAGGTCGGATCAACAAGCTGCCCTTCCTCCAATACATGCGGCGCAATATTCCTTGACCGCAACATTTTCCATGCCTGTTTCCCGAGGACTCTGATTTCAACATTTCCTTTCCTGTAATCGTCTTTCAGGTCAGTCCTTAAAAGCGACTGAACAGTTTTCACAACATTTGAATTAAAAGCGCCGCACAAACCACGGTTTGAAGCAACAACCCAAAGCACTACTTTGTCACCTCTGCCGGGGAAAGTATAGTTAATTTTAATATCGGGATACGCCGAAACCATGTCATTGATAATACCGATAAGACGCGTGGTATAGGGACGAATATGATCGACATCGTCCTGCGCCTTCTTCAGCCTTGCTGCCGAAACCATCTTCATAGCACTGGTCACCTGGCGCGTGGTTTTGATGGCGCTAATCCTTGTTCGTATGTCTCTTAAATTAGCCATTTATAATTATTCCTTCTCTTCACCTGGTTTAAACTGAGCTGCCACATCGCGGGCGACTTGTTCTATCTTGCCGGTAATTTCATCGTCAAATTTCCCCGATAAAATGTTCTTTAAAACATCGGAATGCCTCAGTTGAAGATTTTCGATAAACTCTCTTTCAAAATCTTTCACTTTGTCCATCGGGACATCCTGAAGCAGTCCCCTGGTGCCGCAATAAATAACAGCCACCTGCTGTTCAACCGGCACCGGTTTATACTGAGGTTGTTTCAGCAATTCAACATTTTTTCTACCCTTGTCGAGTACGGCCATGGTGGCAGGATCGAGATCGGAGCCAAACTTGGAAAAAGCCTCCAGTTCGCGATACTGAGCCTGATCAAGTTTTAACGTTCCCGCGACCTTTTTCATGGGTTTGATCTGCGCATTACCTCCAACCCGTGAAACGGAAATTCCCACGTTGATGGCGGGACGCACTCCTGCATTGAAAAGATCATTTTCCAGAAAAATCTGACCATCTGTAATAGAAATAACATTGGTGGGGATATATGCCGAAACATCTCCTGCCTGGGTTTCAATAATCGGTAAAGCGGTTAAAGAACCACCACCCTTAACTTTCCCCTTTAATGATTCGGGGACATCATTCATCCGGGCAGCCACCACATCCGATTCTATAATTTTGGCTGCTCTTTCCAACAGCCGGGAATGCAGATAAAAGATATCGCCGGGGAAAGCTTCCCGTCCGGGAGGCCGTCGCAACAACAGAGATACTTCACGATAAGAAACCGACTGCTTGGAAAGATCGTCGTAAATAATGAGTGCGTGTCGTCCGGTGTCTCTGAAGTACTCTCCCACAGAGGTTCCTGCAAAGGGGGCATAAAACTGCATAGCGGCCGGGTAGGAAGCCGTCGCGGAAACCACAATAGTATAATCCATGGCACCATGTTTACGAAGGGTACTGACAATTTGAGCCACCGTTGAGCCCTTTTGTCCGATAGCCACATAGATACAATAAACCGGCTCGCCGGCCTCAAAAAACGGCCTCTGGTTAATAATGGTGTCAATGGCAATGGCGGTTTTACCGGTTTGACGGTCTCCGATAATCAATTCCCGTTGTCCCCGTCCAATCGGCGTCATGGCATCAATGGCTTTCAACCCGGTTTGCAGCGGTTCCTTCACCGGTTGCCTGAAAATAACCTCCGGCGCTTTGCGCTCCAATGGCATTTCATACAGCTGTCCGCGAATACTTCCTTTCCCGTCGAGAGGTTCGCCAAGGGTATTAACAACTCTGCCCACCAAGCCGTCTCCAACCTTAATGGAAGCTATTCTTTTGGTTCTTCGCACGATATCGCCTTCCGATACAAGCTGGGAATCACCTAATAATACAACACCTACACTATCGGCTTCAAGATTGAGGACAACGCCCATGCAATTATCAAACTCCACCAGCTCGTTCGACTGGACATTAGACAACCCGTAAACACGCGCAATCCCGTCACCAACCTGCAATACTGTTCCCACTTCCTCCAGCTCCGTGGCCGATTGAAAACCTTCTATTTCTTTTTTTATTATTTCGGAGACTTCCGACGGACGAATTTGTTCCATATCAAGTTTCTTTTCTCTAACTCAAATCAAAAATAAAAATCAGAGTTCGCTGTAATAATTTCAAAAAGGAGGAGGCCGGCTAACTGACCCATTACCAGGTGCAAGGTCAAAGCCCCAAGAAGCGAGCAGCTTGTTGCTTTCATCTTCTGCTTTTTATCCTTCACTATTGTACGGAAGCTGTACCTCCTCTAATGTATTTTTAACTCAACAATTTATTTCTCAATAATTTTATCTGGTGAGCAATACTGTTGTCGATGATTTTCTCATCCACAACCAGAATTACGCCCCCTATTATGTCAGACTTCACCTGTTCCTCCATTTCAATGGGCCCTTCAAATTCGCGTTCGAGGTAAATTTGCAGATTATCCAGGTAATCCTTATCCATCTTAACAGCAGTGATAACTTTAACACTTCTGATTCCTTTATGTTTTTTGTATAAATCTTCAAAAGTGACAATGATATCGTGCAGAAAATTTTCTCTGTTTTTATCAATGACAAGGTCTAAAAACCTGATCATAAGCGGATTCTGCTCACCTGAAAGAACCTTTTTGAGCACATTCTTTTTCCGGGATGGCATTATCACGGGATTTTCCAGAAAGGCACAAAAATCCCTCACCGTCAGACAGTGATCAAGAAGGAGTTTCGAATCATGGTACAATCTGTCCAGTTCGTTCCTTTCTTTGGCAAGCTCAAACAGTGCTCTGGCATATCTTATGGTGATGGGACCTCTGTTCATCCTGTATAATAGTGCTAATTAGTTCCCGTCAATTCAATAAAAGTCGGGAAAAGTTGTAACAAATCATGTGTGGTTTCAGAAAGTGTCGGTTGCAATGCCTGCCCTCATATCATCGGGGCCTTCGAAGCCGCCAAAAACGGAGTTCCGAGTTTGCTTTTTGTTGGTTTTTTATTAAGAAAAATCTTACAAAAGCGACCTCGGGATGAGTTTTTTGGCAGCAAGCGTAACACAGCAAATTGTACTTTATGGACAGACACTAATTAAGGTTCATTTCGTTAAGATAAGTATTAATCACCTTTTTCTGTTTTTCACTGTCCGAAAGTTCTTCTTTTAATACTTTCTCTGCAATCTCCAGTGATAATCGGCCTATGGTATCCCTGATTTCCTGAAGCGCTTCCTGTTTTTGATTCTCAATATCCTTGGTGGCTTTATCAAGCATTATCCGGCTTTCCTCACGTGCCGTTTCACGTGCCTCTTCCATAATCTGCTCCTTTAGTTCTCTGGCTTCCTTCAATATGGCATCCCGTTCTCCCCTGGCATCATCGAGAATTCTTTTCTTTTTTTGCTCCATCATTTCTACTTCTTCTTTGGCTTTTCTGGCATCTTCAAGCGCAAAAGAAATGGTCTCCTCGCGTACCTTCAGGGCACGCAGAATGGATGGCCAAGCATATTTTCGAAGCACCACCAGAAGAATTATGAATGAAAGGGAAGTCCAAAAAACTAATCCCGGACTTGGTGTTAACAGTTCCATAAACTTCTTTTTAATTCCAACTGCAAGATTGATTTATCCGTATAAAATTAATTTAATACGGTCGGATAGCCTGCCCTGATTTATCGTGCCAACTCGTATGCAAGAACTTACATATTCCTGTTTCCGAATAGTCTGGCTAAGTTATAGCCAATTTAATAAATCAATGCGCCAGTTTCGTTTCATCAGGCCAGCCAGGCTACAACAATACCAAACAAGGCAACCCCTTCGACAAGAGCTGCGGCAACAATCATGGCAGTTTGAATTTTTCCACTGATCTCGGGCTGACGACTCATTGATTCAATGGCAGATTGCCCGATTTTACCAATTCCGAATGCGGCACCTAAAACAATAATTCCTAATCCGATAGCTGTTAATTCCATATTTCAATGTTTTAATTGTGAGCCCGGTCTAAAAAGCATCTTTGTTGCCAAACTCGTTGTTGTTTTAAATTTTTGAATTCTCATTAACAACAAGTTAACTCCGGTACAAAAATTTAAACGCCTTGATTTTGACAAAAATATGCTTTTTATACTGCACTCAATTGTTAATGTTCGGTTTTATTTGTACTCATCCCTATAAATAATGATGTCAGCATGGTGAATATATAGGCTTGTAAAACAGCAACCAAAAGCTCCAGCATGAACATCACCAAAGAAAGCAATATTGAGACCGGTGCAATATAGATTGATTTTAGAATAAATATCATGGTCACGAGGCTTAAAATAATTATATGACCGGCCGTAATATTAGCAAATAACCGGATCATTAATGCAAATGGCTTGGTAAAAAGTCCGATAAATTCCACAGGAACGAGTAGGAACTTCACAAAAACCGGCACTCCCGGAGCTGTAAAAGTATGTTTCCAATAATCCTTCGAGCCGGACAGATTGATTGCAAAAAAAGAAAAAACAGCCAAAGTTGCAGTGAAACTAATATTCCCGGAAAGATTACTTCCACCAGGGAAAAAAGGCACTAAGCCAATTAAATTGTTAATCCAGATAAAGAAAAACAATGTCAGCAAAAAGGGAACATACTTATCGGCTTTGTCGTTGTCAATCTGGCTCCGGGCAATATCATCGCGCACGAAAAGGATAAGAGGTTCCAGCACTGCTCTTAAACCCTTTGGGGCAACCATACCATGCCGGGCATAACTTCTGGCTGCTAAAATAAACACACTCATGATTATAATCATGGACAAGAACATGCTGGCAACATTCCGGGTGATCGAAAAATCAGCCGGTGAAACATTTGTAATATGCCCGTTCTCATCATAATTGACGGCTCCATCGGATCCGGTAATATAAAAAGTTTCATCTTTCAGCACAACAAAATCATCCCCGATTGCTGCAGGTGTTTCGGAATGATAGAACTCATCAGAAGAATAAAACCAGGGTTCTCCGTCGTACCATAAAATTACGGGTAATGGGAGTGACAATTGAATGGTCTGCCCATGCCGGTTCGTATATTCAATAATATGCCACTGATGAGAATCGCTGATGTGTTCGATAATTAGCCCGGACACCTCAACATCGCCCTCTTCTGTTGCATGGTTTTCCGAAAAAACAGACAAACCCAGACCGAACAGAAAGAATATGACTATAAAATACCTCAAACTACTAATTTTAGAAACACCTGATAATTCACTAAAACACTTGAAAATAAAGGATAAGTTATCTGCCGCCATTTTCTTCAGATTCCCGTACTATACGTGATGAAAAGAACAGAAGTTTCAAATCTGATTTTAAGGCTCAACAGAACTCCTGATTCTTTTAAACATGCTCTTTCACCACTCTTCAATTTCATCAGCATAAAATAGGTCTAAGTCATTGGCCTGATGGAAATCGCATGCAAGAACTTATATATGTTCTTGTAGCGGAAAACTTTGCCATGCTCGTTTCATCAATATAAATATTTTTTCTTTATACGGGCAAACTGTGGTGTTGCAGGGGTTTAAAAAAAACTAAAACGCAAAGACGTATGTTGTGTTTATAATTCAAACTACTGGCTAATGACTAAAAACTAATGTCTAAAAACTAATGTCTAAATTACTTATATCTAAAAATCTGATAATCTATTAAGGCAATCTTTGCCATGCTCATTTCATCCGCTGAAGATTTGCACCTAAAATCAAAAACGCCTCTTCCCAAAAAGCCATTCTATTTTCCACTTCGTATCCATAGCTAAAAGAACCAGGTAAGCAATAAGGCTGGGCATAACATAGGCTTCTACATCTTCATGATTTTTGTCAAATAAAATAATAATCAAAACCGGAATTAATATCAACTTAAACAAAGACAAAGCCATAACCGCAAAACCAACAGAATTTTCCCAATGTTCTTTAATCTCCTTCAGCACAAAAGAAGTCACAGGAAACAAAGCAATAATAATCAAAGCTAAATAAAACCAGTTTTTTGGAACATGACCGGCTTCAATAAAAACAACAAGACCTGCCAATCCTTTCAACAGCAGGCCATAAAAAATTTCCTTAATCAGTAACACTTTATATGCTAAAAGCGTTGTCATAAAGCAAATCACTTTTTAATATCCCTGGGAGGAGCCTGTTGGGAAGCTGGTGTTTGCTGATTTCCCATGCTACAGGTTCCGGAAAAAATAGCTCCGGGCTCAATATTAAGTTTCCCTGTTTTAATATCTCCGTTTACTTTTGAACTTGCCTTAAGAGAAAGAAGCTCGCTAACATTTATTTTCCCGTTCAGGGAACCGGCCAGCTCGGCATTGCTGCAAATCACCTCTCCCTTTATCATCCCGTTTGACCCGATAACAACCTTTCCTTTGGAATTAATATTGCCTTCAATATGTCCGTCGATACGAATGTCTCCATTGGTTTCAACATCTCCGACAATTTTTGTTCCCTGACCAATCATGTTGGGTAGTTTATTCTCGGGTTCAAAATTTTTCGCCATCTCCATTTACATTTATATTTGTTAATAATACTTTTTTAATAGATGAGCCCGGCCTAAAAAGCATCTCTGTTGGCAAACTCATAGATAATTAGATGGTTAGATATTAAACATCAAAGGATCAGGATATATTGATCTGAACAACAAATTTAAAAAGAAAAAACAAATTATTGCCCTCCCTTCATGAAATCCTTTAAAGCACTTAGTTGTTGTTCCTTTTTTACCTGTCTGAGGTTTTTGGCCGTATTGGTATAATATTTATGGTTGGTGATGAAACTGATCTGCTTTTTATTCCATTCCGGCAATGTCATTTTACCGTTAAACTTCTGAAATTCTTCATACAAATTTCCCGACACCGGTAAAAAATCGGACCGGCCAAGATAATCAAGATCGGCATCTTTTAAAATGGCTTCAAGATGATTTCGTGGTTGAGCTTCCTTTCGGGTAACATTAATCAATTCAACAATTTCTTCGATCTGGTCGTCAAGATAACCATACATGGGTAAAACTTCTTTTGCCAGCTCAATACTGTTATCTTCATGATTATCATAAGAAATCAGGAATCCTGTATCGTGAAAAAGTGCGGCTGTTTTCAAAAGAAGCATTTCTTCTTCACTGACGCCTTCGCCACGCCCTATAATCTCGACCTGAGTAACCACATCTACGGTATGTTTCATGTTGTGATAGGCAAGATCGTCAGACAATTCATTCTCCAGCCTGTTAAGTACCGCCTCTTCCATATCGCCAAACCTGATGTGCTGCAACCTGATCCTGAACAGTTCGTTTGGTTCTTTCCCCTCACCATTAACTGATAATTCAGGAATAATACCTTTAATAAAATACATATCCGTTTCTCCTTTATATTTGATTGGCATCTTGCCCCTGTACTCTGCAACAAAAAACTCCTTAACCAATTGCCATGTAGTGCCCGAAATGTTTATTTCTCCGGCCATTCCTGATGATTCCATCCGACTCGCGATGTTAACGGTATCTCCCCATATATCGAAAGAAATCTTTTTTCGTCCAACCATCCCGGAAATAACAGGCCCTGTATGAATACCAATCCGCAACTCCCAGTAGTCCTTGTGCTCAATCATTTTTATCCGGCGCATCTCATCCATAAACTGCTGCATTTCGATGGCTGCCAAAACAACTTCTACCGGATTGGTGCTGTTTTTCACAGGCAGCCCTCCTGCACACATATAAGCATCGCCAATCGTTTTAATTTTTTCGATCCCGTATTTTTCGACAATCTCATCAAAATGTAGAAAAAACTGGTCAAGCTCATCAATGAGCATCTCCGGATTAAGTTGTTCCACAATTCGGGTAAACCCCTGAATATCGGCAAAAAGGACTGTTACTTTCTGATATTTCCTGGATTTCTTTTTAGGCCCCTGATGTGTATAAACGATGGAATCGGTGTCATATTGTGCCTGAATCCGGTGTGCTTTTTCCTTCACTTTTAGTGCCAAAGCAAGTCGTTCGGCTGTAAGTTCTTCCACGCGACGATGAATAAAATTTCTTAACCACATTACACCAAAAATGATAAATGCGGCAAGCAATATGAGTATCATATAGATATTAACTGAGAATCCTTCGGGCATCACTTAAAAATATTTTACCTTCCGCAATATAAAAAAAGTCTTGAAAAAACCACCATTCATCCAAACTTTGAAACACTTAAAAAAAATGCTGCAAAATCTTTAATGTTTGTAAAAACAAAAATGTTATCTTTAGCCAGTTAAATACAATAAAACTGACTATGGAAAGCCTGATGCATAGTATTCTTGTGCCCTATGATTTTTCGGACACTGTATTTAATGCAGTTCAACATGCTGTAAATCTTTCCCGTGTTTTAAACACAAACATCACATTACTTCATATCGTTAAAAAAGAATCGGAGATTTCACCGGCCGAAGAAAACCTTCGTAAAGAGGCAAAGGACATCGAAAAAAAGCTAAACGTAAAGCCTGAAATCCTGGTCAAAGAAGGAACTATTTTTAAAACCATTAATGAAGTCTCGGAAGAACTCGAATGTGCAATGGTGGTTATGGTTACCCACGGAATGCGCGGTATGCAAAAACTCACCGGAAGCTGGGCACTGAAAGTGATTGTCGGCTCCAGAGTACCGTTCCTGGTTGTTCAGGAACCCCCGCAAAAGGACGATTATACAAAAATCGTTTTCCCGGTCGATTTCAAGTCCGAAAACAAAGAAAAACTTAGATGGGCAGAATATATGTCCCGCTATTTCAAAACCAAAATTTATTTGTTCTCCGACACAGCCAGGGATGGTAGTGTTGACAGCCGGACCAAGGCAAATGTGGTATTCTGTAAAAATTTCCTGGAAGAAAAGAACATCGATTACGAATTGGTACTGGCCAAACATAAGGCTCCATTTTCGGAGGAAACCATTGAGTTTGCCAAAGAAAACAACGCCGACCTGATCATCATCATGACCACCCGTGACATTGCTTTCCATGATTATATCTTAGGGGCTCACGAACAGTATATTATTGCCAACAGCGCCAAAGTTCCGGTTATGGTGATTAACCCAAGAACAGATTTGATGAAGTACGGTTATGGTGGCAGCTTCTGAAATCAATCCTGTTTGTGAACAGCGAACAGGCCGCTTGTCCGGACTTCAAAAGCGCGATTTGGCGTTTCCTTTCTGCTTGCCAAAATGAAACTATAACACACTCACAATTTTCACTTCTCTCCGATTTTTACCGCAAAAAGAATGTAGTCTCGCAAAGTTTTTATCACCAACATTCCCCTTGTTTTTTGTATTTTCGCATA
The DNA here is from genome assembly GCF_000191885.1 of Anaerophaga thermohalophila DSM 12881. Taxonomy (GTDB): domain Bacteria; phylum Bacteroidota; class Bacteroidia; order Bacteroidales; family Marinilabiliaceae; genus Anaerophaga; species Anaerophaga thermohalophila. Next base: position 10,905 of record NZ_AEWI01000022.1, on the reverse strand, counting down.
TTACAATAAAGAATAATCTTCTCCTAAAGTTTCGGGTCATGACAGACACCGAAATTTATTATGAAAGATTTTATGTAATTTACTGCCACATTTACAAATAATTATGGAACTCGTATTTGCAACGAACAACAAACATAAAACCATTGAAATAGGCCGTATATTAGGAGAAAACCGGACTGTTAAATCACTCCCGGAAATGGGATTTAAAGGCGACATACCGGAAACAGGTAAAACTCTTGAAGAAAATGCATTACAAAAAGCACGTTATATAAAAAACCAATTGGGAACCGATTGTTTTGCCGATGATACAGGTCTGGAAATTGATGCACTAAACAGTGCGCCCGGTGTTTTTTCGGCCCGCTATGCCGGACCAGAAAAAGACAGTTTAAAGAACATGGAGAAAGTGCTCCGGGAATTAAAGAACTGTCGGAACAGAAAAGCCCGCTTCAGAACAGTTATTGCCCTGATCATCAACAATGAAGAGTTGTTGTTTGAGGGCATTGTTAATGGCTCGATACTCGAAAACCCGCGCGGAGAAAAGGGTTTTGGTTACGACCCTGTCTTTTTACCGGAAGGATACACACTCACATTTGCAGAAATGTCACTCGATGAGAAGAACAAAATCAGCCATAGAGCCTTAGCAGTGAAAAAACTGGCCGACTATTTAAAAACCCTTGATAAGGAATAATTAACATCCATGAAACGAGCATGACAACGATTGTCACAATAAGAACATGTATAAACACCATCTAACCTCTTATCATCTAAGAAACCAAAAACAGGTAACAGATTCTTCGTCGTGCCTCCTCAGAATGACACTGAGCATTCTGTCATTCTGAGCGAAGCGAAGAATCTAACCTAATCATCTGACATCAATTAAAATATAATATGATGCATCAATCTAAAAACTTAGACTAATTTTATACTGATGAATACAACAATAAGAAATGTCTGCTTCCTGCTTTTGTTTTCAGCACTTTCGGCGTCCACATCCGCGCAGAACTTATGGACGACTTATTATTCATACAAACAATGCTTTAATCCAGCCGAGAATAAAGACTTCATAATTGGTGCTTCCAATCTGGGGCTGATCCTTTATCATAAAGAAACCAACTCAGTTAGTGTTAAAAATAAAGTTAACGGTCTTTCCGATTCCGAAATTTCAGCAATAAATTCAATTCCTTATGACGACATAATTCTGATTGGCTATGAAAACGGAAACATTGACGTACTAACAGATGAAGGCACATATAATATTCCGGACCTCAAGATTGAAAACATGTCCGGTAGTAAAAAAATCAATCATTTTCTTTATGATGACGGAAGGGTATTCTGCAGTACAGATTTTGGAATACTGGAACTAAATATTGAAAAAAAAGAAATTGCTTCCACTTTTATTATCGGAGATGAAGCATCTTATCTGAAAGTGAACAAAACGATTGTCCAGGATGATACCATTTACGCGGCAACTGCATCAGGTCTTATGATGGCCGATATGAACAAAACGCTCTCATATTACGAAAGCTGGGAATTGCTCTCGGAAGACCGGTCAGCATTTTGTGATGTTGAGTCAAATTCCTCAGGTATTGTTGCCGCAAAAGGAGAAAAAGGGAGCACCTGCCAGCTGGTATTATTCAACAACAGGGGTGTATCGGCGCTTTCCAGTTACGGGAATTTTCAAAACATACGTCCTTCCGGTAACGGGTTTATTATTACCACCCAAAATCGTATTTATTTTACCGACAGTCAACTTGAAACAACTTCCACACAGAACACCATAATTATTCAAAACCAGGTTGAATATATGCCTGACTACAGGGATGCTTTTATAGCGGAAGATCAGACACTTTGGGTGGCCGACTGGAACGGCGGCCTTTTCCATAAAACAACTTCCGGCAAATATCAGCAGGTGTTGCCGCCCGGCCCCTATTCAAATTCGACTTACAAAACAAAAAAAATCAACGATGAATTGTGGATTGTCCCGGGTGGGTTCGGTGCCATTCATAACAATGCAAATATTCCGGCCAGTGTCTCTATTCAGAAAAACGGAGAATGGCAATACTTTACCTCTTCAAACACTCCGGAATTTAGTAATGCCCGCGATTTAATCAACATTGAAGTCAACCCCCTCAACCCCGACAATGTTTTCATTTCTTCATGGGGGAACGGCGTATTCGAATTTAAAAAGAGTAACGATACCATATCCCTTGCCGCCCAATATACTGATGAAAACAGCGAACTTACCAATTTCCCGGATGCACCCCCCGGCAGATACATCAGGGTTTGGGGTATGGCATTTGACACGAACGGGAATCTATTTATGAATTGTTCTTCCATTACATGGATTTTTGCTGTTTACAACGTTATGGACAATGCCTGGTATAAATACGATTATGCCGACATAACCGAAGGCGACCAGAAAAACGGAGCGTTAATAATCGACAACAATGGCTATAAATGGCTGCCTGTCTTGCATCGTCAAAAAGGTATTTTTGTTTTTGACGATAACGGCACTATTGACAACTCTTCGGATGACCGGTACCGGGGTTTACTTACCCGCGAGCAGGACCCCGATCCCAGAAATGAAGGCCCTTTGAAGCTGTGGGATGAAAACGGTGAAGAAATCATCGAGGGGGCCTTTTGCATTGAGAAAGACAAAAAAGGCTACCTTTGGTTTGGCACAGAAAACGGGGTAGTCGTTCAATATAACCCCGGTCAGATTTTCGAAACAGAACGACCGGTCTTCTCGAAAATAAAAGTACCCCGGAACGATGGCAGCGGACTGGCCGATTATCTGCTCGAAGGCATTCGCATCACAGCAATTGCTGTTGACGGTGCAAACAGGAAATATTTTGGAACCGAAGGAAACGGTATCTATCTGATATCAGAAGACGGCACACAAACCATCGAGCATTTTAATACCGGAAACAGCCCGATTCCTTCCAATAACATCTTTAATATTGATATTGATGAATCCACCGGCGAGGTTTTCTTCGCTACCGACAAAGGGTTAATCTCTTACCGTGGAGCCGCCGTAGAAGGGAAAAATACATTCAGCAATGTGTACGTCTATCCCAATCCGGTAAGACCTGAGCATGAAGGCCCCATCACCATAACCGGACTGATGGACCAAACGAATGTTAAAATTACCGATACAGCGGGCAATCTGGTATATGAAACAATATCGCTCGGAGGAAATGCTTTCTGGAACGGGAAAAATCTTTATGGTGAAAAAGTGAAATCCGGTATATATATTATATTTTTGGCATCACCGGACGGCAGTAAAAATAAATCTGCCAAAGTGGCGATCATCCGATGACAATAGAACAGCTATAAAAAATGCGATTGATGTCTAAACGAAACCTGAGTATTTTCGGAATTATTTTAGTTTTCGCAGTTATTATTATTGCTGTCTTATGGAACCTGTACCGACATCAGAGTTTTAACGCCGAAAAAACCTTGGACTCGGTGCCTGCCAATACAGCACTGGTACTCAGGATCAATTCTGTCAACGGTTTTATTAACACCCTCCGGAAAAAAGCAGATTATCGGTCGGAATTGAAAGCTTTTGAAAGCCTTGCTTCTGTTTACAATGTCATCAGTTTTGTCGATACATCGGCGCTGTTTTCTTCCGCCCCGGTCAGGAATTTGTTAAAAGCTCCGGTTTACATTTCTTTCCAGAAAATAGGCAAAACAAATATTGAATTAAGTTATCATTTTGCATTACAAAACCAGGCCCATCAGAACGAAATAAGGTCGTGGATAAACAATCATCAAACAGGGAAACGTAATTATACCGGATTTACCATTTATCAGATTCCACTGCCCCATTCAAGTGATGAAACCGTTTATGCCACTGTTCAGAACGGGGTGTTAACGGTAAGCACATCTTCTTTAATGGTAGAAGCATCTATCCGGCAACAACAAACCGACCATTCACTGCGCAACAACAGAGAATTTTCTTCACTTAACAAAACAACAAGTTCAGGAGCCACGGGGTCGCTTTTTATCAACTTTTCACAAATACCTTCTTTCTCTGAACCCTTTTTTGCCTCCAATTCCAGACAATATGCCGACTTTTTGGGTAAATTGAGTTCATGGGGTGCTTTAGACATCCATTTAAAGGAAGACGGAATGGCCCTTAACGGATTTTTATCCGCATCAGGCAATGCATCATCCCCGTTTATCTCACTCTTTGATGGTATTGAGCCACAAAGGTCGACGCTTTCGCAGGTTCTCCCTTCGGACACCAGGTTGTTTCTGGGATATAATTATGCCAATGATATCCGCTTTATCGAAAACCTTAAAAAATACATTTTAAATTCCGAAGATTCCAACGAGTTTGAAACAGCCAATCAGTCTTTTAATAATACTACCGGCAAACATTTTGTCGATGCCTTTTTCGGAAATATTGCCGGCGAGTTCGCCATGGCTTTCACAAACTACAATACCAGCAACCCCAAAGAAGGCAGGTTCCTGGTTTTTAAAACAAAAGGACAGGCAATAACTTTACCGGCACTTAAACAAATGCAGGAATATTTTGGCATTTCAACCACTCCCGTTTCCACATATAATGTAGATAACTCCATTTCGTTTCCAATCTATCGTGGATTCCCGGACAAGTTGCCCAGACTGACCCTTGAATACCTGTTTCCGGATGCTCCTCTGCAGTTTTTCTCGTTTTACCGCAATTACCTGGTTTTTGCAGACAGTCCCAAATCTCTGGAATCATTTTTATACAACAATGTGCTTAAACGAACTTTGGAAAGTCATCCTTACTTCTCGTCATTCACGGAAAATTTTGCCTACGAAGAAAATCTGTTCTTTTTCGCGGAAATTCCCCATCTTTATTCATATATCAGCCAATACCTGAATGCTGATATCTTCCATCCGACTAAAGAACAGAACAAAATACTGTTCAATTTTTATGGCGCAGGGTTTCAATTATCACACAATTCAGGCCTTAACTATGTAACCGCTTTTGCCAATTACGCCCCTCATCGCGACAAAGAGCCCCGTACCATCTGGCAAAGCCGCCTTGATTCGATGGTATCAATGAAACCCGCTTTGGTTGAAAATCATTATACCTCGGAAAAAGAGATAATGGTGCAGGACAAGGCCAACAATCTGTACCTCATCAACAACATGGGGCGCATACTCTGGAAGCGGCCGCTCGACGGGCCCATCCTAAGTGAGATATTTCAAATAGATTACTATGAAAATACAAAGCTGCAGTACCTTTTCAACACAGAAGAAAAATTGTATCTCCTCGACCGTAACGGGAACCATGTAGCACGGTACCCTTATACATTGCCTACGAAAGCCACTAACGGACTGGCTGTGTTCGATTATAATAATAACCGGAACTATCGCGTATTTCTGGCATTAAACGACCGTAAAATATACCTCTTTGACAAAACAGGCGCCAGGATTCCCGGCTGGAATATCCCGCAAACAGAAGGCATTGTAACACAACCTGTGCAGTTTTTCAGAACCAGCGGGAAAGATTTCATAGTGTTCAGCGACCAGTACCGTAACTATATCATGGACCGTCGTGGGAATCACCGGGTCATACCCGATAAAAGCTTTATAAGAAATGAACATAGCCCATTTTACCTGGAATATCCCGACTCTGAAAAATCAGCACTGGTTACAACCACAACTGACGGCTCCCTGGGCCGAATCATGCTTCCATCCGGCAGAACCAATATTCATCCCGAAACAAAAGTGGATGGCAATAACCATTATTTTACTATCATTCAGGAAAACAATCCTAAATATGTGCTGGTAACCCCTGAACAACTAAAGATTTTTAATTCGACCCTTCAACCCATCGTTAATAAAACCCTGGAATACCCGGTAAATGTAATCGCCGACATTTATCAGTTCTCCTCAACCGACCATAAAATCGGCCTCGTTTCAACAGAAAACTCAAAAATATACCTCTATAACAGCGACGGTTCTCTTTATCAGGGATTCCCATTGAAAGGAACAACAAGATTTTCAATAGGCTTTTTAAAATCATCAGCCTATCGGTTTAATCTGATAACAGGAGGTGAAAACAACTATTTATACAACTACAGAGTAGAATGATGATATCCGCAATTTTTATTTATTCTTGTTGTAACCAATTGAAACGAGCATGGCAAAGTTTTCCACAACAAGAATATGTATAAACCACTAATCATCTAAGAAATCAAAAAACAGGGAACAGATTCTTCGTCGATACCTCCTCAGAATGACATTAGAAAGTCTGTCATTCTGAGCGGAGCGAAGAATCATACCTCTCATCATCTATCATCAATTAAAGCATGATAACTTGCATCAGCACAATAACATAAACTTATTTTATACGGATGAAAAACAACAACGAGGTTGACAAAAAGGATGCTTTTTAGACCGTACTCAATTTTAATTCTCTGATAATACCACCTTAATATTAAGATAATATAGCATCTGTAGTTTTGTACCAGAGAAAAACAAAAAGGAGTACTATAACGCAAAATACAGATGTTATGAAAGCATTATTAATAATTTTATCACTGGTTGCCTCTGTATCGATGACAGCCCTGGCGGGTTCGAACGACAAGACAGAGAACCCGGGAGAACCGGTAGCCGTCAATACCTGCATTTCAGGAACCATTATTGACGAAGAAACAGGAGAAGCCTTGACCGGCGTTGAAGTTAAACTCGATGGAACCGAAACAAAAACTTACACCGATTTCGATGGAAAATTCTTTTTCGACAAAGTAAAACCCGGCGACTATTCGGTTCAGGTCAATTATATTTCCTATCAGCCGGTTGTTCGAAACATCAGGGTGCACACCAACGAAATGCATGCGCTCAATCTTGAATTGGAAAACGTCGACAGCGAATAACGCAGTCCATCAACAATTCAGCAATATAAAACCGGGGAAGACGTGTTTGTGTACGTCTTCCCTTTTTTTTATGACCCAAATTTCTGATAGCAAGAACTCAGGGATGAATTTTATGAATGAGTCTGCCCGCGAATGTTAAAATAAAGTTGCCGGAATGTAACTTTAATGTTAACTTTGCGTTAACACAAAGACAGGACTAAATTGGGAGGCTTTTGATAATTTTTAAAATACGAAAGCCATGAAAAAGTTGATATTACTAATCGCGATGGTTGCATCAGCGCCTCTGCTGCTCGCCCAGCTTGTTGAAAAAGATGGTATCTACTACGACTCCAACAACAATCCCTATTCAGGTACTTACATTGAGTATTACCCCAATGGAACCGTTCGTCTTGAGATGAAGGTAAAGGAGGGTAAAAAAGACGGTCCCACCACTTATTATTATGAAAACGGAACGAAAAAAGAAGTTCGCAGTTTCACTAATAATAAAATGGACGGAACCTGGATCACCTGGAATGAAGCGGGAATGAAAATTGCTGAAGCGCGCTACCAAAATGGCAAAAAGCACGGTAAATGGTATATTTGGGACGAAAACGGCACCCTGCGATACGAAATGGAGTATACTCAGGGCGTTAAAACAGGTGTTTGGTCCATCTGGGACGAAAACGGGAAACTCACGAACCAAAGGGAATATTAAAATTGAAGGTGATACCCGCCTATGGGGTCACTGCTTTTCTAATTTACTCACGTACGATTACCCTGATGAACAAAAATCCTTACCAATACGGTAAGGTTTTTTTGTATGGTAAAATGTCTAAATACTTGCATATGAGTTCCACTCGGCCTTAATAAATTTTATACAAATAAAATAAGAACTGACTTCCTGAGTGCGGTACACTTTGCCGAAGCCATCACTGCAATGAGGGAGAGGCAAATTGCATGAGCAGGCACCAATACTTTGACTAAATTTTAGTATATTGGAGACATTGAAAAATTAAAGAATACAACCTTGATGCTGAAAGAACTAAGGAAGAAACTTTCATGTCGAAATGCCCTGCCAATTGTGGGAGGACTGCTGATTGTTGGCTTGTTCGCATTCATCATTTTCAAAATTTTTGGGCCACCATCAGGAAGGCCTGTCAAAATTATTGATATCAATACCGCCGATTCTATTGTAATCCATTCCGATAGTTTAGTAAAACCTGTACTTTATGTTAAAGTTCCTGATTTTTCGAAACTTAGCGTTAAAGACCGCAAAAAGAAATTTGTTCATCTGATGCTGCCTGCGATACTTTTGGCTCAGGAAAAAATAGCAGTCGAACGATTGCAGATCGAACGGCTTCTTAAAAAAACGAAAGAGCAAGGTTTTTCTTCCGAAGACAGCATTGTGCTGAATAATTTTCTGGAGAAGTTTAATGCTAAAAACGAAAGTGATTTGCTCAATCGTCTTCATCCCCATCCTGCAAGCATCGTTCTTGCTCAGGCGGCCATTGAGAGTGGATGGGGCAGTTCCCGTTTTTTCAAAGAGGCCAACAACGCCTTTGGAATCTGGTCGTACAACAGCGATGAGCAGCGCATAGTGGCCGGTGAATCGAGAGGAGAGAACACTATTTTTCTCAGGAGTTATGATACACTTTTCGATTCTGTTTACGATTATTTGCTGGTTATTGCCCGTGGAAGTGCTTACAAAGACTTTCGGAAAAGCAGGATGAAATCTCAGAATCCTTACCGGTTGATATGGTTTTTAAGTAATTATTCGGAAAAACGCCTGGGGTACGTGGTTTCTTTACGGAATGTCATTGAGTTCAATGATTTGTCTCAATATGATCATTATCAACTGGAAGAAATTGATGAAAATGATGAAAACTGGGAAAAATTACTGGCTTTATAAAATCAGGATTCTTATTTTCCTGCCTTTTGTTGCGGCCTGTGCGGGAAACACTGCAGGGAAGAATTCAGCCGATAACCCCGGCGAACCGCTTTGGCAAAAGTTAACCACAGATTTCGAAGTGGTCGCTCTGGTGTATCACCGTTTCGGCGATTCCCGCTATCCTTCCACGAATACCCGGGTTTCGGTTTTTGAAGAACATTTGAAGTATTTGTCTGATAATGGTTTTAAATCCTTCACAGTAAGTGATCTGTTGAATGACACTTCAGCACTGGCGGAGAAAAGCAAAAAGGTTTTGATTACTGTGGATGACGGATTTGCTTCTTTTTATGAAAACGGCATTCCTCTTCTGGAAAAATACGAAATGAAAGCCACGCTCTATGTTAATACCGAAAGTGTGGGATGGGGCGACTACCTTAGTTGGGAGCAGTTGAAAGAGTTGAGGAATAAAGGGATTGAAATAGGCAGCCATTCGCATCAGCACAAATATTTTTTAAATGAACCTGATTCTTTGCGCACAAAGGTTTTTGAAGAGGATTTACTGAAAGCGGAAGCCCTCTTTGAAAAACATTTAGGTATTATTCCCAAAACGTATGCCTATCCTTATGGTGAGTTTTCAGATGACATGGTTGAGGTCATTAAGAAACAAGATTATGACATTGCATTTGCGCAAAACTCGGGAGTACTGAGCAATACATCTCACCCTTATGCCGTACCACGCTTCCCGGTAGCCGGCAGCCATGTGTCCATGGAGCAGTTCATCAGCAAAGTGAATATGCATCCGCTCAAAGTCCGAAAAGAAGACCAGTTACCCATCATTGTAAAAAGCGCAGAGAAACCGGCTTATTCAATACAACTTGTCGGAGAGGCACTCAGCGGGCCATTCAATTGCTTTATTGGCGGACAGCCGTCGCCCGAAGCAATATCTCTTGACGGAAATCAGCTTTCTTTTTCCTTCAATGTACCGAACAACAGACGGCGTACCCCTGTGACCATCACCACTCGTACCCCTGACGGACAGTGGCATTGGTTTTCGCGTCTGCTGATAAACCCGGATGTGGCAGAATAGTGAAGGGAAAGCTTGCATGATGCGACGAAAATCAAATATTGACATTAAGATCAGTAAAAATGGTACGACAAACCGTAAATTGTATACTGATTTTTCAGTTTGGTTTCCCAATATTTGTCCAGCAATAGTATTTTATGAAAAAAAAACAAATTAATCAGGATAAGTGATGGTTTTATTTAAACCAACTCTAAATTAACGGATTGCTGATGAAAAATTCCATCTTATTCATATATTTACGGTTCAAAATATGGCAATTTTTACATGTATGAGCACGGTATAAAAAACATATTTTTGTCAAAATCAAGGCGTTTTAAATTTTTGTGCCGGAATTAACCCGTTTTAATGAGTTTAAAACAAATATGTTTTAGACCAGGTTTATGAATTTGATCCCATCATCCACATTTATAAATAGTGCACGTCTAAGAGGTCGGAAAAATTATACCAAAACATGCGTCTGTTCAGAAAGTGTCATTTACAAGGCTTGCAAAGTCCGAAAATACGGAGTTTACTTGTCGTAAATGAGTGCTTTTCGGACAAGCGTAACACAGTAAATGGTATTTTGACAGGCACTAAATATATTCAAAGTTGAAAATGATATCCTCTATCCTCGGGATAAGAGGAAGTTATCATTTTGTCCAACCCAAAATTTATCCAAAAATTTTAAACCGGAAAGGAGTCGTCTGAAACAGAAACACAGAGGTAACTTTCCAACAACAATCACAAGGAGGCCTTATGAAAAGAAGAGATTTCCTAATGAAAAGCGCAGGCTTAGGACTGGCCGGAGCATTGATCCCCAATTTTGGAGGCTTGAATGCCGTAGGTCTGACTGCGGAGGAAGGTCAGTACGATCTGGCAGCAGTGAGAGGTGGCGAAGCCCCCGATATGTTTGATAAAGCGATGGAAGCCCTCGGCGGGATGGATAAATTTGTCAAAGCCGGACAAAAAGTATTGGTAAAACCCAATATAGGCTGGGATGTTCCACCGGAAAGAGCAGGAAATACAAATCCTGCCCTCGTGTCACGTATTATTAATTAAAGTTTCCCACTTTTCTACGCCCCATATAATGTGGTATG
>NZ_AEWI01000023.1 GCF_000191885.1 Anaerophaga thermohalophila DSM 12881 | reverse complement strand
CAGAATTGGCCCTCATCATGACCAGTTTCAACTTTCTTTATTCCCTGATTAAAATTTTGAGGAAACTCCAGTTTTTATAAAATATGTTGTAAAATATATTAATTTTTTTTTGATTAAACGATTAATCTTTTACTTTTGTGTTAATTAAAGTTAGATGGAAAGAGCATCTTTGAAAGTAATAGCCCGTGAGCTGGGTGTTTCAACAGCAACGGTTTCACTCGTGCTGAACGGTAAGAATAAGAACGGCCGGGTGAGCAAAAATGTGTCAGAAAAAATTCTGGCAAAAGCTGCTGAGCTGAATTATGTACCCAACAGTTTGGCCAAGGGATTGAAAATGGGTCATTCCAAATCGATTGGTTTGATTATAGCGGATATCTCAAACGTTTTTTTTGGTACACTGGCTTTGCATATTCAGAATTTTGCAGAACAACAGGGTTACACCGTTATCATCGGAAACACCAACGAAGAGCCGGAAGAAATGTTAAAGATGATTACCTTTCTCAATTCCCGGCAGGTTGACGGTCTGATCATCACCCCCACAGAAGGAGGTGAGTATATGGCGAAAGCACTTTTGGAAAAAGAGAAACCGTTGGTACTGGTCGACCGTACCTATCCCGATATCCATACTGCATCGGTCATGATCAATAATTTTGAGATCAGTTACCGTTCAACCCGACAGCTATTGAAGAGCGGATGCAAGAATCCGGCATTTATATCCTACAAACAGGATCAGTATCATACCAACGAAAGGAAACGGGGATACCTGGAGGCAATGCAGGATGCAGGACATAATGTCACTGATAAGATAAAGGAAGTAAGTTACAAAAAACTTCAGGAAGATATGGATGATGCTATTGAAGAGTTGTTGCAAATGAATCCGAAAGTAGATGCTGTCTTCTTTGCCACCAACTCTATTTCCATTATCGGTATCCGTTCCCTGCTTAAAAAGGGATTGCTGGTGCAGCAAGATATTCAGGCGATGTGTTTCGATGAGAGTGAAGCCATTTTATTGTTCCCTTTTCGGATTCCCTATGTGAAACAACCGATCGAAGAGATGGCCAAACAAGCCCTCGATCTGCTGATCGGTCAGATTGAAAGAAAAGAAAAACCGGGCCAACAAATTGTGTTGGATGCTGAACTCATTGTGTAATTTTTTGCGAATGAAGTTAAACGATTAATCTAAATTATTTATTCATCGTAGTTAATTCTACTTTACGACTATAAAAAACATGCTTATATGTTTTATTATCAATAAAATACATACTATATTTAGGTTAAAATAAAAGTATTTAATCATCACCGATTGAATTAAGGCAATGTCTAAATCTCAATCGGATAAAAAATTTATGCAAAATTTTAAAAGCCTGTAAATCAATGCGTAGCCTTAAGTCTTTTGCAGAGAGATTCAGAATCAACTTTAAAGCATACAGGCGGGACAACTCTCACACAGCAATTAATTATCTGAAAGGGCTATTTTTCTGTGAGAAAGGGCAGGCAAATATGGAACGAATGGAAGAAGAAGTTTCAAATAGCGAGTATAGGGCATATCAGCACTTCATAAACAACTCCTCGTGGAACTGGGAAGGACTACAGGAACAGGTTGCTCTGGAAGCATCGTTGCTTTTAAAAAAACAAAAAGCGAAAAATAAACTACCCACCGGATATATTATTGATGAATCGGCTCATCGCAAAAGGGGTAATAAAATGGCTATTTGCAAGTACCTACTTGCCGAGTTGTTGTGGATGGTGTTAGTAAAAGGCACAAATCCAAGGCGAATAAAAAGAGTGAGTTATGCACGGCAGGTAAGGGGTTGGAGGAGAAAATTAAAGAGTTATGGAGTGAATGATTATAGATTTAATTTTTAACTAATTTTAATACTATGAAAATTAAAAATTATCTTTTGTTTAACGTTGTTCTTTTAATCCTTTTTTCGAGTTGTTCCAATGATTTTGGAATTGAGAAAAAAGTTGAAAAAGAAGTTTTTGAGTTGAAATCCTCCTCTACTTCAAACGATGTTGTAGGAAAACTCACTGTTGGTTATCAGGGTTGGTTTGCTTGTCAAGGTGATGGATCGCCTGTTAATCAATGGGTTCATTGGTCTTCTTCAGGTCAGCCTGCTCCTGGAAATCAAACTTTTGAATTATGGCCTGATATAAGAGATTATCCTAATGGATATCAGACAGGATATGGAAATTTAGGGAATGGAGATCCTGCAAAACTATATTCTTCGTATGATTCTGAAGTAATAAATACCCACGTTAAGTGGATATCAGATTATGGGATTGATTGCATTGCTCTTCAGAGGTTTGGAGTTGAACTTAGTGTTCCGTCTTTTAAAGCTCAGCGAGATGGTGTTGCATTGAAAATGAAAAATGCAGCTGAAGGTTATGGGAAAAAGTTTTATATAATGTATGATATTTCGGGATGGACAAATTTTCAAACTGAAATAAAAACTGACTGGACGAATGCCATAATTGGAGATCTCAATTTAATTAATTCAAATGCTTATGCAAAACAAGATGGAAAGCCGGTTGTCGCTATTTGGGGGATTGGAGTTTCTGGACGTCCCGGAGATGTTAACTCGTGGCTTGATATAATAAATTGGTTTAAAAATCAAAGCTGCTATGTTATAGTGGGAACACATAATAACTGGCGTTCTGATTCTTCTATATTGCCGGCTATTAATGCTGCTAACATGGTTTCTCCCTGGACTGTAGGGGTCTATTCTGATAATGGAGGAGTTGATAATTATGCCACTGTAATGGAGGCTGATAAAAATTATTGTAATCAGTATAATATGGATTATCAGCCGGTTGTTTTTCCCGGCTTTGCGTGGTCTAACTGGAATGGTGGTTCCCGGAACCAGATACCCAGAATGCACGGAGATTTTATGTGGAGACAGTTTGCACAAGTTAGAAATAAAGGTATTCCAAGTGCTTATGTGGCAATGTTTGACGAATATGATGAGGCAACAGCTATTGCAAAAGCAGCGGAGGATGTTTTAATGACTCCCTCGGATCAATACTTTCTTACATTGGACGCAGATGGAATAACTGTTTCCTCGGATTTTTATTTGCGTTTAACTGGAGACGGGGGAAGAATGATTCGAAATGAAATGCCATTAATTTGGAATCATCCGACTCTGCACAAAAATGTAAATAATAATTCAATTTTTGTATCACAGAGTGTTCCTACAACCGTTGATGGGGGCCAAAATTTTACGGCCAGTATTACAATCAGAAATACCGGGTTAACCTCATGGTCAGCCGCTGATGCTTATTATCTTGGGAGCCAAAATCCTCATGATAATACAATTTGGGGATCAAACCGTATTGCTTTGCTTTCAGATGAGACCGTGGAGCCTTGGCAGGAAAAAACTTTTACATTTGACTTTGCGGCCCCAAACCAAAGGGGAACGTATAATTTTCAATGGAGGATGTTACAGGAGTGGGTCGAATGGTTTGGTGAGACAACATCAAATGTTTCCATCGAGGTTACCAGCAATTATTTAGATAATTGTGATGGACTGAATGGATGGGGTTCTCATAATCAACTATCTGTTAATAGAGATGTTCAGCAAGAAGGGACCGGTTGTATAAGTGCATATGGTTCCGGAACGGATGATTTTTCAAAACTATATCCAAATCCTTTAGCATTAAATTCTGATATTAGCCAAAATAATGGCGTCTTTCAATTTTGGTATTATGTATCAGACGTATCAATGTTATCTGGGAATAATCAAATAGAATTGGGCAGTGGTGGAGGTCCGGATGTGGATGAATTTGCTTGGATTATAGATGTTAGTAGTCTTACCAATGGATGGAACATGATTTCAAAAAGATTGAGTGATGCGTATGTTATAGGTCACCCTAATTTAAAAGAAATTGATTGGTTTCGAGTGTACAATTTTAAATCAGGAAATGTAACTTCGATGGTTGATGATATGCAGGTAGTAAAAGACTAAACAACAATTCCGCTTGATTTTTCTAATATCAATAACGCGCTGATAAAAAGGAATAAATGAAATTAGGCAAAAATATTTTTCCTTGCCATTTTTATCTACGAGGAATCACAAACAACATACGATTAGGTTGTTGAATATGAATATTTTATAGCACAAAGCGGCCTTGGCCGCCTTTTGACCTATTAGTTGTGGTTTATTCATATGTTTTTATTTTTTAAAAAGCCACCGGTTTTACCACCTATTCTGATGGATTTTTTGTTAAAAAAACATTCAAACATGCTAAATATAAATTGAATAACAAAAATATTTTTGAGGCTTTTTTATTTTTTTTATTTTTTTTTATAGTTCTACTCTACCACTATAAAAAACATGCTTATATATTTAGGTCAAAATAAAAGTATTTAATCATCCCCGAATGAATTAAGACAATGTCTAAATCTCAATCGGACAAAAAAATTACGCAAAATTTTAAAAACCTGTAAATCAATGCGTAGCCTTAAGTCTTTTGCGAAGAGATTCAGAATCAACTTTAAAGTATACAGGCGGGACAACTCTCACACAGCAATTAATTAGGTGTAAGGGCTATTTTTCTGTGAGAAAAGGCAGGCAAATATGGAACGAATGGAAGAAGAAGTTTCAAATAACGAGTACAGGGCATATCAGCACTTCATAAGCAACTCCTCGTGGAACTCTGGGAAGGGCTACAGGAACAGGTTGCCTTGGAAGCATCGCTGCTTTTAAAAAAAACAAAAGCGAAGAATAAACTACACAACGGATATATTATTGATGGAATCGGCCCATCGCAAAAGGGGTAAAAAATCAGTTGCCGTCAGTCGGCAGTATGCAGGTGTTATCGTCAAAGTAGATAATTGCCAGGTTGGAGTTTAAGCATCATTTGTCAATCATACCTCCTCTACTATAATAAACGAACGGATTTTTCTTCCCAAAACATGGGCCGAAGCACCGTACAGATGCGAGGAAGCGAAAGATAAAATACAGCATAAGTAATGGTGATCTGGTTACTTACAATTATAAAAAGAATACGGATATTTTGTAAGTCAGCGATATTGGGTGGAAAGGTCTTTCGACAATGCAAAAAATGAATTGGGGATGTCTGATTATCAAATAAGAAAATGGCAGTCGTGGCACACACATTATGCGATAATCATGATGACCTCGCTTTACATTGTAACTCAATTGATTGAACATCAACAGGAAGTTCTATTACTAAGTTTTAGAGATGTCAGGATTATGATAGTAACAAATATCTGTGCCACTCAAATTGAAATGGAAAACAAAGCCAGACAAATGCTTAAACGGCACAAGAAAAAACATGCAGATATGATACAACCCTTCATAAGCAAAAAGAAAAACTAAAATCGTAAAGTAGAATTAAATGATTAATTTATTCATTTTAGTTAAACGATTAAACAGAAAGTATGAAAAAAGTTTATCCTAAAATTGGTATTCGCCCCATCATTGATGGCCGGCGCGGCGGCATCAGGGAATCCCTGGAAGAGACCACGATGAACCTTGCAAAGCGTGTGGCGTCGTTGTACAGAGAGAATCTGCGATATCCTGACAGCCGGCCGGTAGAGTGTGTGATTGCCGACACCTGTATCGGCGGTGTGAAAGAGGCGGCCATGTGTGCCGAGAAGTTTGAGAAGGAGAACGTGGGATTGTCGCTTTCCGTAACCCCCTGCTGGTGTTACGGTTCGGAAACCATGGACATGAATCCCCTTATACCCAAGGCGGTATGGGGTTTCAACGGTACGGAACGACCGGGAGCAGTTTACCTGGCAGCGGTGCTGGCTGCCCCCAACCAGAAAGGACTGCCCGCCTTTGGCATCTACGGTCACGATGTGCAGGACATGAACGACACGGATATCCCGGCAGATGTAAAGGAAAAACTGCTCCGATTCGCCCGTGCAGGCCTGGCGGTTGCCCTTATGCGTGGAAAATCATACCTGGCCATCGGAACGGTATCGATGGGAATCGGCGGATCGATGGTCAATCCCGATTTTTTACAGGAGTATTTGGGTATGCGCACCGAACAAGTAGATGCCATCGAAGTCCTTCGTCGAATTCAGCTTGGTATTTACGATAAAGAGGAATTTGAAAAAGCGATGGTCTGGACAAAAGAAAACTGTATGTCGTATGAAGGCGAAGATTTCAATCCGGAACACCTAAAACACAGCAGGGTGCAAAAAGACAAAGATTGGGAATTTGTGGTCAAAATGACACTCATCATGCGCGACCTGATGACAGGCAACCCAAAATTGTCTGAAATGGGGTTTGGCGAAGAAGCATTAGGGCACAATGCCATTGCAGGCGGATTTCAGGGACAACGCCAGTGGACTGATTTTCTGCCCGACGGTGATTTTTCCGAGGCGATCCTCAATTCATCCTTCGACTGGAACGGGATCCGTGAATCTTTCACCTTTGCCACCGAGGACGATCACCTGAACGGTATCAGTATGCTGTTCAATCATCTGTTGACCAATACCGCGCAGATCTTTGCCGATGTCCGCACCTATTGGAGTCCCGAAGCCATTGAGCGGGTCAGCGGGTGGAAACCTGATGGGTTGTTGAAGGATGGGGCCATTCACCTGATCAACTCGGGTTCTTGCACATTGGACGGAACGGGGCAGCAATCGGATAAGGATGGAAATCCCGTAATGAAGCCATTCTGGGAAATTACCGATGAGGAAGTTTCAAAAATGCTTGAAGCCACCACCTGGCATCCCGCATCGTTGGAATATATGCGTGGAGGCGGATTTTCTTCTAAATTTCTGACCAAAGCGGGGATGCCGGTTACCATGTGCCGGCTGAATTTGATAAAAGGATTGGGTCCGGTATTGCAGATTGCCGAAGGTTGGACAGCAACCTTTCCCACTCACGTCTTCGACATCATCAACAAAAGAACGGATAAAACCTGGCCCTCCACTTTCTTTGTTCCAAGAATTACCGGAAAGGGGCGATTCACTGATGTTTATTCGATAATGAACTACTGGGGAGCCAATCACGGAGCCATCAGCTACGGACATATCGGTGCAGATCTGATTACACTGGCTTCGGCGCTGTCTATTCCAGTGAATATGCACAATGTGGATGATGAAAAGATCTTCCGACCGTCAGCATGGTCGGCTTTCGGATCGGATAACGAGGGAGCGGACTACCGAGCATGCGCTGCTTATGGACCACTATACAGGTAGCGTGGAGATTGCGAGAAATAATCTGAATCTAATTAACCAAATAAATTGATAGAATGATGAAAATTGATTTTAAAGTACTGAATCTAAGCACCTTTTTCCTGTGGATTATGCTTTCGTTTCCTCTCTTTTCCCAGACGAATACGATGGGGGATATGTTTGAGCTGGCAAAAATGAAATCGGGTGTAAAGAACAAGAGGGTCTCCAGTTCTGACCCAACGGGAGGCAACAGTGATCATCTGGAACCTTTTGCCCCAGGAGAGAAAAGGACCATTGCAGAGATAAAGGGAGCGGGAGTAATCAATCATATATGGATTACCATTGCCCCTCCGCCGGATGTACTGAGCAGGAACGATATCATTATCCGGATGTACTGGGACGGGAATGACTATCCCTCCGTGGAATCTCCCATTGGCCCTTTTTTCGGTCAGGGGTGGAACGAACAGTATAACTACGCTTCGCTTCCCTTGTCGGCAGGACCTGCGAACGGAACAGGATTGAGCAGTTACTTCGCAATGCCTTTTGAGAAAGGTGCTCGCATCGAAATCGAAAACCAGAACGACAAACCCATCACTGCTTTATATTTTTATGTGGACTATCTTGAAATGGAACAAATACCGGAAGATATGGGTCGTTTTCATGCCTGGTACAATCATACTCTCTCTGAAGCTTTGCCGGAAGGTGAAACAGAGTGGGCTCTGACTGGCCCACAAAAACCCAATCAGAAAGGAGAAAGGAACTACCGGTTTATCGATACAAAAGGCAAGGGACACTTCGTGGGGATCAATTATTACGTACACTCTCCCAGCCCCATGTGGTATGGTGAAGGCGATGATATGTGGTACATTGACGGAGAAAAAAAACCGCGTTTAATAGGTACCGGAACAGAAGATTTTTTTAATACTTCCTGGTGTCCCAAAGAACCGTTCTCCCATCCTCATTTTGGATATCCGCGAGTAAACAACGATATAGGCTGGTTGGGCCGAACACATATCTACCGTTTTTTTATCAATGATCCTATTTTCTTTGAAACAGGCGTAAAGGGCACTATAGAGACCGGTCACAATAACAACCTGACCCTCGATCTGGCTACCGTGGCCTATTGGTACCAGGACAGAGCAGTGATGCTGCCACCGGCACCCACCAAAGAGCTGCGTCAGCCGAAGCCTTTTATCAACCCCGGTGATATACACCGCTGGAGAGATGCCTGGCGCAAAGCCAAGGGAAATGATCCTCAATTATGGGGAAATGAATGACATTACATTTCATCATCGATGAGAATCAGCTACTTAACCATAGAGAGAAATAAATGCTTAAACGGCACAAGAAAAGACAGGCAGATATTGATACAGCTCATCATAAGCAAAAAGAAAAACTAAAGGCGTAAAGTAGAATTAGACGATGTTCATTTTTAGCTACTCAGACACACTTTTGGGAACAGTCTCGGATCTCAAAAAGTATACTTAATGTCTGCCAGTAAACAATTAATTATCACGACATCAATATATTACAAGAATAATTCTGTTTGAAAAATAAATATAACCAGATGAAACGAGCATGACAAAGATTGCCACAAAAGGACATGTATAAAATCAATCATGCGAGTTCCATTAGGCCAATAACTTAAGTAAATTATATACGAATGAAACGAGCATGACAAGGTTTGTCACAAAAGAACATGTATAAAATCAATCATGCGAGTTACATTCGACCAATAACTTAGACTAATTTTATACGGATGAAACAAAACTTAATTGTAATTTTAATCGCTTATTTTTGCTCTATTGCAGTTTATGCACAACAAGCTGTTACACCCGAAACGGCGCTGAATGCTTATGTCCACAATGACGACCCTACCTGGGGATGGGAAGTCCGAAAGACATATGACATGGATGAGACAAGGGTTTATTCCTTACTGTTTATTTCTCAGAAATGGCATGAAATCCTGTGGAAACATGAACTTATTATCTTTGTCCCGCAGACCTTAAAACAGGATGGGGCTCTCTTATTTGTAGACGGCGGCTCACTAAACGATGGCATTCCGAAATTTGCAAAAGAAGCGGATGATTTGTTTTTGTCCCTGTCTGCCCTGGCCAACCGAAATAATGCCTTGGTCTGTATCTTGAAACAAGTGCCCAATCAGCCTCTGTATGGTGGTTTGAAAGAAGATGCTTTGATCTCCTATACGCTCAATGAGTTCAAAAAAGACAAAGATTACTCCTGGCCACTGCTCTTTCCCATGACAAAATCGGCCTACAGAGCCATGGATGTGGTGCAGGAATTTGCTACGCAACAATTGGACCGGCAGATAAATCGTTTTCTCGTATCCGGAGCTTCAAAACGCGGATGGACGACCTGGCTTACCGGAGCACTTCAGGATCCGCGTGTGGAAGCAATCGCTCCCATGGTGATCGATATGCTGAATATGCCCGTCACCTTTGATTATCAGAAACAACTCTACGGAGAATACAGCGAGAATATCCAGGATTATGTGAATCTGGAAATCCCACAGGCAATCCATAGCGAATTTGGAAGAGCTGTCGTACAGATGATAGATCCTTACTCTTACCGGAACAAGCTGACGATGCCTAAAATGATCATTATGGCAACAAACGATCCCTACTGGACCGTGGATGCGGTGAAACATTATATCAATGAGATTCCCGGGCATAACCTGTTGCATTATGTTCCCAATGCTGGTCATGGTTTGGGGAATAAAGAACAGGCTTTCGGAGCGTTAAGTGCATTTTTTACCCATATGTTGTACAGGACGGATAATCCTGTCTGCGAATGGAACCTGGTGGAAAAACGTAGAAATATTGAGCTCAATGTAAAAGCCTCCCCCGATAAACTGATAGGTGCCAGATTATGGAAATCTGTTTCTGATAGTCGGGACTTTCGTAAGGCTATATGGACTAAAAGTGATATACAGCTCAATGCCAGGGACAGATCTGCAGTCAATGTAAGCATTAATTATCCGAAGAAAGGATTCCAGGCTTTTTATGTGGATCTGGTCTATAAGGATATCCATGGCGATGAATATACGGTCAGTACGCGGACGTATGTCTCGGATAATAAAAAAGTATTTGTGCAATAATTGCCGATAGACACATGTAATTAAACCACTCAACACAGTTGCGCCTTTTACAGGTAATGCCAATTTTGTTGACTTCCTATTTAAATTACATGTGTTACAGTTACATATAAATCATTAACTAACAATGTTTTGTGACCGACGCTTGCCCTCGATTACGAAAAGAGAAGAAACTCGCTTTGCTCAAACAGCTACTCTTTTCACATTCCCCGTGGTCAATGGATACCCCACAAAACATATCTATTCTATGTCTCGCCATTAAGTTGAATACATTTTCAATAAGCACATGCGGAAGTTCAGTTAATGTTTGCCTTAATGGACAAAAAAAGAATGTCAAACTTAAATAAACAACAATGATGATGCATTTAAAATCAATGATCTTTACGGTACTTATTTCTGTTTTTACTGTGACTTCATTTGCACAGAACCGAAATTTCAATGGACTCGGGATGAATATGAGCAATTTGTATCGCCTTTCCAATGCGGAGTCAAGGTCGATCAGCCCTGAAAATTTCACCGGCGAAAAAGGGAAAGGTGGTATGGCTACACCCGATCCCAATGCTCCCCGAAATACCGCTAATGCAAGCCATGCTGCCCGTGACCTGGGACAGGGGTGGAAGGTAAATCCTTATGTTATCATACAGCCGGGAGAAACATTTACTATGGCCGAAATAGAGGGTCCAGGTGCCATCCAACATATCTGGATGACCCCCACTGGCAACTGGCGCTTCTCCATCATCCGCATCTACTGGGACGATGAGACAGAACCCTCTGTAGAGGTTCCGGTAGGACACTTTTTCGGGATGGGATGGAACGAATATGCCCATCTCAACTCACTGCCGGTAACGGTTAATCCCGGCAGCGCCTTTAACTGCTACTGGAACATGCCGTTTCACAAGAAAGCACGCATCACAATGACCAACATCAACGACGAACAGCCGATGAGCCTCTATTATCAGATCGACTATACGCTGACCGATGTACCGGATGACGCCGCTTACTTCCATGCACAGTTTCGCAGGACAAAGGTGAATACCACATCAGTTTACACCATAGTGGATGGTATTAAGGGTGAAGGACATTACGTGGGCGTCTACATGGCCTGGCAGGTGAACAATAACGGCTGGTGGGGTGAAGGTGAAATCAAGTTCTTCATTGATGGTGATCAGCAGTTTCCCACCATTATCGGCACCGGCACGGAAGACTATTTCTGTGGTTCATACGGTTTCGACCGGAATGGTAAGTATGTAACGTTTACCACACCTTACGCAGGGCTGGTACAAGTGCTGCCTCCCGAACTGGCCTACAAGGCAGGGCAACGTTTCGGACTGTACAGGTGGCACATAATGGACCCCATCCGTTTCAAAAAAGATTTACGCATAACCATTCAGGATTTGGGCTGGAGACATGGCGGCCGTTACCTTCCCCAACAGTCGGACATCTCTTCCGCTGTTTTCTGGTATCAGGCTGAACCACATGCTTCGTTTCCTGCACTGCCTTCCTGGAAAGAACTTGAAGTGAATTAATGCTTGCAGACCAATTTCGTCAACACTCATTTGAGAGACTACGGAAAAGCTTGCCTGTTTGGATACTTTTTAGACCGGACTCAACAATATTCAACAACATGAAGAAACGAAATCAATTCAAAGGAATCGCCGTCGCAGTGCTGATCGGGGGAGTGTTTACCCTCTCCTGCACAGATAACAGGAAAAAAACGGAATCTATGGAAATGAACTATGAAAAAGGAACGTTTGGGTACGACCTGAACTACTTATCGGAAAAAGACAGCCTGATCCTCCTGAAATCGGAAGATGAAAAAGCACAGGTGATTCTTTCGGCAAAATACCAGGCAAAGGTTTTCACTTCTACGGCTAACGGTCTGGATGGAACCAGCCACGGTTTTGTCAACTACAAATTCTTCGATGCCGGCATCGTGGATGAACATATGAACGGCTTCGGTGGTGAAAACCGGTTCTGGCTCGGCCCTGAGGGAGGACAATACTCGGTTTTCTTTGCACCGGGAACAGAGCAGGTGTATGACAACTGGCACACTCCCAGGGCGATCGATATCGAAGCATGGGAGCTGACAGATGCAACTTCCACACAGGCTGCGTTCACCAAGGAAATAGAGGTGAAAAACTACCGGGGTACAGAACTGAAAATTAAAGCCGAACGACAAATCAAACTACTCTCCAGGGAAGAAAGTAGCAGGGAGCTGAACTTAACTCTCCCCGGGGAGATGAAGATGGTGGCCTACAGTACCGAAAACAGGATTACAAACCAAAATGATTTTGAATGGACTCCGGAGACAGGCACAGTTTGTCTTTGGATGCTCGATATGTTTATCCCGTCCGACTCGGCAGTGACGATAATCCCCTATCAAACAGGGAGTGAAAAAGATTTGGGCCGGGTTGTTACATCCGATTATTTCGGCGAAATACCTGCTGACCGACTGATCGACGAAAATGGAGTTCTTTTTTTTAAAACGGATGGAAAATCGAGGGGAAAGCTAGGGATGAACGCGCGCAAGACCAAAGGGATCGCGGCCAATTACGACCCGATCGGGGGGCGGCTTACCGTGATGACCTTCACCACACAACCTGAAGCCACCTACCTCAACCAGGAGTGGAACCCGGAGAAAGATCCCCTGAAAGGTGACGCGCTCAACGCCTACAACGACGGCCCGCTGGAAGATGGTAGCATCATGGGCCCCTTCCTGGAGCTGGAGAGCTGCTCACCGGCCGCTTTTTTAAAACCGGGCGAATCACTCTCTCACCAGCACAATGTGTACCATTTCGTGGGTGATGAGGCCTCCCTCTCCCCTATCTCAGAAAAATTACTGGGTGTGAGCCTGGAGAAAGTAAAGAATATTTTTAATAGCAATCGGTAATCAGAATAACCTGACTAAGCACTGACGACTGAAAGCTGAGTACTGAGCGCTGACAACTGAATACAGAACATCGACAACTTAAAAAAATGAATACAAATTCAGAAAAACACCGGCTGGTGCCGGCAGGGATCATTTTCCCCTTTATCCTTCTCACTTCTCTCTTTTTTATCTGGGCGGTACCCAACAACATGACCGATACCATGCTGGCGGCATTCAAGCGCATCATGAGCCTCTCAGATACACGCACTGCCTGGATACAGGTTGTCTGCTACTTATTGGGTTACGGCTGTTTTGCACTGCCCGGCGCCATCTTCATCAAAAAGCATACCTATAAATCGGGTGTCCTCCTCGGGTTAGGGTTATGCATTACGGGTACCTTCCTGTTTTATCCGGCGTTGCTGGCCAACGGAATCAGTTCACCCCTTAGCTTCGCGACCTATCTGTTCGCGATCTTCGTGTTGTTTGCCGGCCTCTCGGTCCTTGAGACTTCGGCAAATGCCTATGTTTACTCACTGGGTGATCCGGTTACCGCTACACGGCGACTCAATTTCTCTCAGTCGTTTAACCCTTTTGGTGCACTCACCGGTGTGCTGGTAAGCCAGATTTTCGTACTGTCGCAGTTAAATACAATGACTGCAGCCGAAAGAGATGCCCTGAGCGGACCGGAACTTGTTGCCATACAGAATGGGGAGCTGAATGCCGTGACTACGGCTTATTTGATCCTGGGCGTAGTGATGCTGGTGCTTTTTCTGTTGATCTACTTTACTTCGATGCCCAAAGCACAGGACGAAGATAAAAGCCTGGATCTGAAAGCAACCTGGGCACGTTTAAAAAAGAACAAAAACTATGTGTGGGGAGTGATTGCTCAATTTTTTTATGTCGGTGCCCAGATAGCTGTATGGTCGTTTATCATTCGTTACGCCATGCAACAGCTCAATTTCGATGGCGTGATTGCAGGCCTGGGTGCTAACCCTTCACAGGATGCCATCATTGGGGCATTGCGCGTGGTGGAGCCCATTGCGGGGGGATTCTATGCATTCACCGAAGCCATTGGCCTGGATGTTCTGCTGCCACGTACGGCTGAGCAGGCCGGTGCCACCTATTACATCATGTCGTTATTATTGTTCGTTATCGGTCGTTTTGTTTGTACCTGGCTGATGAAATATATCCGTCCGGTCAATCTCTTATCTGCACTCTCTCTTTTGTCTGTGGTTTTGTCGCTGATCGCCATTTACGGACAGGGTTTTTGGGGGGTTTACGCACTGATGGGAATATCGGGATGTATGTCGCTGATGTTTCCGACCATCTACGGATTGGGAATGAGGGGGCTGGGTGAAGATACCAAGATTGCCGGATCAGGCATGGTGATGGCGATCGCCGGAGCAGCACTGCTGACTCAGATTCAGGGAATCCTCTCCGATCAGGCTGGAAGTATTAATTTTGCTTACTGGGTGCCGGCTATCGCGTTTTTAATAATTGCTTTTTACAGTTTAACGGTTGCCCGCAGTAAGAAGCTGGGTAATGGGAAATAAATGAATATGAATCAATATATTGTAGGGATAGACTATGGCACGGATTCCTGCCGGGCACTCGTCGTTAACAGCACGACAGGGAAAGAAGAGACATCACATACTGCTTTTTATCCACGCTGGAGAGAGGGTTTATATTGTACCCCCGCACAAAACCGCTACCGCCAGCATCCACAGGATTATATCGATTCACTGGAAGAGGCAGTTCATGGTGTTTTGAGGCAGATGAAGCCCGCAGAGATTAACAACATCGTCGCACTGGGTATCGATACCACCGGGAGTACACCCTGTCTGACCGATCGGAACGGTACCCCCCTGGCGCTGTTGCCCGGGTATGAAGAGGATCCCGACGCCATGTTCGTGCTATGGAAAGACCCTACCGCAGTCAACGAGGCGGATGAGATCAACAGACTGGCCCATGAGTGGGAAACCGACTATACCGCACGCTCCGGAGGAATCTACTCCTCCGAATGGTTCTGGTCAAAGGCACTCCATATCCTGCAGCAGAACGAACGCATCCGGCGCGATGCCCGGGGACTGATCGAACATTGCGACTGGATGCCGGCATTGCTGACCGGCAACCTCTTGCCTGAGAAGGTGAAGAGAAGCCGCTGTGCCGCCGGGCACAAAGGGATGTGGGCGGAGGAATGGGGCGGTTACCCCTCCTCGGTATTCCTTTCCAGGCTCGACCCCCTGCTGGGCGAATTCAGGGCGCATTTAAGCGACGAAACCCATACCGGCGGCACTCCGGTCGGGACCCTTACCGAAGAGTGGTCAGAGCGGTTTGGATTCCCCCGCAGCGTGGTGGTCTCCGCCGGCATCCTCGATGCACATGTCGGGGCCATGGGTGCCGGCATCCGTGCAAACTGCATGATAAAGATCATCGGGACCTCCACCTGTGACATCGTGGTCACCCCGAAACAGGATATCGGTGACAAGCTGATCCCGGGCATCAGCGGTCAAGTGGATGGCTCCGTGATTCCCGGGCTGATCGGACTGGAAGCGGGACAATCGGCTTTCGGCGACATTTATGCCTGGTTCAGGGATATACTTTCCTGGACTGCAAATACCATTCCGAAGAAAGAGAGGGTCGCATTGACCAGTAACCTTCTGCAGCGGCTTACTGTAGAAGCAGAAAATTTACCGTTCACGGAAACAGACCCGATTGCCAATGACTGGCTGAATGGCCGTCACTCTCCTTTTGCCGATCAGACACTGAAAGGGGGCATCATGGGGATCACCCTGGAAACCACGCCGGCGCAACTCTTCAAGAGCCTGGTGGAGGCTACTGCCTTCGGATCGCGGGCCATCCTGGAGCATCTCGCAAAGGAGGGCGTACGGGTGGAAGAGGTGATCGGTGTGGGGGGCATTTCTCTGAAGTCGCCCTACGTGATGCAGACCCTGTCCGATGTGATGGGAGTGCCCATCAAAGTGGCTGCTACACAACAGGCCGGCGCATTGGGTGCGGCCATGCTCGCCGCGGTCGCCACGGGTCTGTTTGACTCGCTGCAGTCGGCTACCGACCGGATGGAACAGGGCAACCTGACGACGTATACTCCGCGACAGGAGGTTAGTCTGCTCTACAAGGCTCGTTACGAACGTTACCAGTCGCTGGCTCATTTTTTGAGCACAAAGCAATCATTTTTACAAAACCAGCAATGAAGAAGACAATTCAACTTTCTTTAATCGCGCTTGTCTTTCTGATGTTTTCCTGTCATCAGAAGCTGGCGGAGCATGATTCGGTAAGTAAATACAGTGAGAAATACCGCCCCCAGATTCATTTTTCACCTGAGAAAGGATGGATGAATGATCCGAACGGATTGGTATACCACGATGGAGAGTATCACCTCTTTTATCAGCATCATCCTTACTCCTCCGTATGGGGACCGATGCACTGGGGGCATGCCGTCAGCAGCGACCTGATCCACTGGAAACATCTCCCCATTGCTCTCTATCCCGACAGTCTGGGTTACATTTTCTCAGGGAGTGCCGTCTCAGACAGCAAGAACCGCTCGGGACTGGGGACAGCGGACAATCCCCCGCTGATTGCCTTTTTTACCTATCATGATCCTGTAGCACAAGATGAGAGGCGTGAGTTTAAGGTACAGCAACAGGCTATCGCCTATAGTACCGACAATGGGAGAAGCTGGACCAAATATGACAATAACCCGGTGGTGAAGAATCCCGGTATTCGCGATTTCCGTGATCCGAAAGTAGTGTGGCACCCCGGTTCGGAAAGGTGGATCATGTGTGTGGCTGCCTGGCAGACCATCCGTTTTTACAGTTCTGCCAATCTCCTGGACTGGACCTTTGAAAGTGAGTTCGGGGAAGGGGGTGAAAGTAAGAAGGGTGTATGGGAATGTCCGGATCTTTTCCCCCTGAAGATAAACGATCGCGGCGAAACGAAATAGGTATTGATTGTCAGTATCAATCCCGGCAATCCAGCCGGTGGTACAGGTACTCAGTACTTCGTAGGCGATTTTGACGGTACTCATTTTACCATAATCCAGAGAGAACCCCTCTGGCTGGATTACGGTAAAGACAATTATGCAGGTGTTACCTGGAATAACATGCCAGACGGGAGACGCGTCCTGATTGGCTGGATGAACAACTGGGAGTATGCCGGTGAACAACCCACTCTGCACTGGAGCGGGTCGGCTACTCTACCCCGCGAGTTGGGTCTCAGAAAGGTAAGAGACAACTACCTGCTTACTTCCAGACCGGTCGCTGAACTTCGCAAATTATACGGCAAATCAAATAAGATTAGAAAATTAAAGGTCAACGGATCAAGTCGTATTTTCGAGGGGAAGATGTTTGTAGGCTCTCCTGTTGAGATTGAGCTCACTTTTGATGTCTCAGAGATGACCCGGATGGATTTTCCCGGGAAGTTTGGTCTCAGGTTAAGCAACCAACTGGGGGAATATTACACGATAGGATATGACAATATTGTAAAATATTACTATGCAGACAGGACGCATGCAACATCTGAAGATTTCTCGCCTCTCTTCTCATCAATGCAGTATGCACCCTATCTGATCGAATCAGAGAGAGTGACCTGGAGGATCATCCTCGACTGGTCATCGGTAGAATGGTTTGCTTCCGACGGTGACGTGGTGATCACCAACCTTGTGTATCCTACAGAACATTTCGACACGCTGGAATTGTTTACTGAAGATGGATTGATCGATGTAGTGGAAGCAAAAATCACCCAACTTGAATCCATCTGGTAGATCAACTGAAAAAATGTCTAATTTTTAAGATTCTCGGCAAAATAGTGATTGTGTCCTGCCGGTTTTTTATAACTTGCCTGGCAATTAAGCAACATAAACTGATGTAAAGATGAGCCCAGTCTAAAAAGGTCAGAGACAAAAAATAGAATTTTCAGGCTAACATTAACCACTTTAAAGACCAAATGATTAATGTTCTATAATTCAGTTGATTGTAAAATTTTTTATTGGCTTATTAAGTTATTTCAAATCAATGATTTAAACATTTTACGTTAGACATAAATATTTAATAATTAAGATAATAAACTGTATATTTGTTTCGAAAAAGTAAAATACGACATGTTTAAAGCAAGTAATCAACCAAAATTATTTAGTTTTGAAAACGAGATTAGCTCAAAGATTGGCAAAACACAGGTATGCTCTAAAGAGGAGTGGTTCTATAATTTGATACTTCGCAATATAAACGAGATGGATTTCAGGGAGCTCTATTCAGGCAAGTCCAGTTGGCCGAACTCTCCGGTTAACATCTTGGTTCCTGTGTTTATTTTAAAAGAACTCAAGGGGGATTAGTTATGACGATCTGATGGAAAGTGTAATGTTTGATTTGCGATATAAAACCCATGGGTCTTATTACAACCATTGGTGAAGTCACTTTCTCAAGAGCCACACGTTTCAATTTTCAAAACAGGGTACTGGATTATCAGCTGCAAACAGGTATCAATCTAATAGAAGCAGGTTTTTAACAAACTATCTGCCAGTCAAATAAAAAAAGTGGTTTTGGCAAAAGCTCCCAGGAATACAAACTTTAAATTAAGGATGTTTTTATACCGAACTCATTTATTTAAGAACCTTCTTAAGGTACCTTTCATACACCTCATGATTCCGGATCACCAGCTTCTCAGTTTCAAGATAGGCCGTTTCCTCATCATTGACCTCCACCGCTGCAAGAATTTTCTTCTGGGCGTCCATCGTATATTCTTTTTCCCCTTCAACGTTGGCATAAATAAAATTTCTCATCCTGGGCAAAAGCGAATAAATAGGTTCCATACTGATGATAACGATGGGATTGCCGGTGGCCTTGGCCAGATTCATGTGAAAACGGTTGATGGTATCCACTTCCTGCTGTGTATTATCAGGATCACAACGTTCGAGGTCGGAGATGTTTTCAAACAAAATTTTCAAATCTTCGTCAGTGCGGTTACGCGCAGCCAGACGGGATATTTCGGGTTCAAAAATGCGGCGAAATTCAATGATCTGAGAGATAAGATTGGAATCAAAACTCAAATCATAATAAAGATTCAAAGACTTAATAGCATCCTCTATCTTTATCTCAGAAACATACATACCACTGCCTTTCTTGATTTCAATAAGACCCCGGGCACTGAGGCGTCGAAGTGCTTCCCTGAGTGCTGTACGACTTACGCCAAAAAGTTCACAAAGCTCTTTTTCGGAAGGAAGTTTGGTCCCCTGCAACAATTTTTTCTGCCGGATAGCCTCCTCTATCTTTCTTTCGATTTTCTGACTCAACGTCTGAGTCGTCCCTATTTTAGTAAATATTTCGTCCATTTACCCGTTTTAAATATCTAAACAATACAATACAAAGATAGACTTTTTCTTCCTTTTTGGAAGATTTCAGTAAAAACTTTTAATTTTGAAACATATCATACATCTTAAAATAATACAACAAAAAGATTTAATGCCAATGTTTCACAGGAAATTTAAACAACGCATTATTAAACAATTACAAATAAAAAATAAGTGATTATGACAAGATCAGTTAATTTCCCGGAACAATCAATAGAAAAACTTCCACTTCACCTGGTGGATAACAAGGAAGAAGGCGCCCGACAAATTGCCTCTATTATAGCCGATGTCATTAAAAACAAAGAGGCACAAGGTAAAAAGGCAGTTCTCGGGCTGGCAACAGGTTCCTCTCCCGTCTCCGTCTATAACGAATTAATCCGGATGCATAAAGAGGAAGGGCTGAGTTTTAAAAATGTGATAACCTTCAATTTGGATGAGTATTATCCGATGAATCCCGAAAACAAACAGAGCTACGTCAGGTTTATGCACGAAAAATTGTTCGATCACATCGACATCCCCAAAGAGAATATTCATATTCCTGACGGAACAGTCGATATAAGAAAAATGGAATCTTATTGTGCCGAATACGAAGAAAAAATCAAATCGTCCGGAGGCATCGACTTTCAACTATTGGGCATTGGACGGTCGGGTCATATAGGGTTCAACGAACCGGGTTCAGCCATCAATTCAACCACCCGTCTGGTCAAACTCGACCCGGTCACCATTGCCGACGCAGCAAAAGATTTTGGAAATGAAGAGTCTGTCCCCACTAAAGCTATCACAATGGGGATTAACACCATTCTGAGTGCCAAGAGAATTGTTCTGGTTGCCTGGGGAAAAAACAAATCCATTGTCCTGAAAAAAATGCTTGAAGAGCCCCTCTCCTCGCAAATACCAGCTTCATACCTGCAGCTTCATGACGACGTAACCATTTATG
Organism: Anaerophaga thermohalophila DSM 12881; assembly: GCF_000191885.1. Taxonomy (GTDB): domain Bacteria; phylum Bacteroidota; class Bacteroidia; order Bacteroidales; family Marinilabiliaceae; genus Anaerophaga; species Anaerophaga thermohalophila. The sequence continues at coordinate 98,961 of NZ_AEWI01000023.1, read as the reverse complement.
CCGATAAAGATGCAACGTCGGAACTCTCACGAACGAAGGCCCCCTGGCTTTACGGGATGGTAAACTGGACACCGAAAATGATAAAGAGAGCCGTAATCTGGCTCAGTTTAAGAGTTGAAAAGCCTATATTGAAACTGACAGACGACGATTATAAAGCTGAAGGACTTGCCGACCTTCTGGCTTTTTACGGAAAGGCTTATGATCTTAACATCAAGGTATTCGGTGAAATTCGTAACACCATCACCGGCTGGCCGGGCGGAAAACCCGGAGCCTTCGAAAAAACAAGACCCGAACGTCCCGAGCCTCCGGTTAAAAGATCACTCATCTTCAGTCCACACCCCGACGATGATGTAATTTCCATGGGAGGAACGTTGCTCAGACTGGTAGACCAGGGACACGATGTTCATGTTGCCTATCAAACATCGGGTAATATTGCCGTATCCGACGATGACGCCTTGCGTTTTTCGACATTTTCCGTCGATCTGCTGAAAAGCAACAATGCCGAAAACAAGACGATAGAACAAGAACACAAAAACCTTATAGAATTTCTGAAAAAGAAAAACCCCGGTGACATTGACACACCCTATGTCAAAAACATCAAGCGTCTTATCCGGCAGGGAGAGGCCCAGGCAGCCTGCCGCTATTGCAGGGTGAAAGATGAAAACGTGCATTTTCTCTATCTGCCCTTCTACGAAACAGGGCTTGCTGAAAAAAAACCCATGTCGGACATCGACATCAACATTGTTGTTGAACTGTTGCGAAAAGTAAAACCGCACCAGATTTTCGCTGCCGGCGACCTTCAGGACCCCCATGGAACACACGAGATATGTCTTCAGATCATCCTTGCAGCCATCAGGAAAATTAAAGCCGAGAGTGACGAGTGGCTAAGAGACTGCTATCTATGGCTCTACCGGGGTGCCTGGCAGGAATGGGATGTGGAAGATATTGAAATGGCAGTGCCCATCAGTCCTGACGAGTTGATGAGAAAACGTAAAGCCATATTCAAACATCAGTCGCAAAAAGATTCTCCGGTTTTCCCGGGAAAAGACAGCCGAGAATTCTGGCAAAGAGCTGAAGACCGAAACAGAACAACTGCAAAACTTTACGATAAGCTGGGGCTGACCGAATACGAGGCCATCGAAGCCTTCGTTCGTTACCCATTCGATGACGAGGAATCATTCCTGAAGTAAAACGCTTTCGGAAATGGGTTTGTTTATGCGTAACAATCTTCGTGTTGCTGAAGATATAAGCGTTTTAGCTCCGACAACCGCGTGAAGACTCAGGAACATACATAAAAATTTTGCCAGGGCACGACCCTTTGGGGAACCCGGGGCGTTTAAACACGGATAAAATGGGGCGGGGTTGGTTTTCAAAACTAACGAAAACCAACCCCGCCCCATCCTGTTTTATAAAAGTATTCGTCACCCTTCTTTTGTAAAAAATTGTATACATTTTAGGGTGAAATATGTTTACACAGAAGTGGACAAATAATCACACATCGACTCAAATATCATCTATCCCCACATTCTTCAATAATTCTGATTTTTGTTCAGATTTTAAATATCTTTTACATTTTACACCTCCATCCACCTCTTAAAATCATTAATCCACCCCGGCAAGACCTCGCTGGTGTAATTTAGCATTAGAAATTTTGACCCGGATTGTGCGTTTTTCGCACACTGCCTGTCCCGATAATTCGGGGATTATTTGGAGACGAGAATATGTATAAATTCTCGCATGGAGTTAAGGGAGCTATTTATGTTTTTATGAATAGAGTAAGCCCAAATCTACAAGACTAACGACTAAAACGCTAAAAAGAATGCATTCAATTAAAATTAAATTAAAATTATGGAAACAAGTAAAATAATGAAGAGCGCTTTGTGCGCAGCAATTTTGGCAGTATTTGCCTTGGTTGGGTGCGAGGAGTTGGATACTTATTCAATTGATGCGCCTCCTGACCTTCAAAACAGGATCGACTCCATTGCAGCAGCGAAAGCAGCTATGGATACAGGTGACACAACTTACATCGACATCGCTACAAGGATTGTCGGGCCTGAAGATAACAGTGCCGCATGGTGGACTGAATTCTCTGATTACTTCACCATTCCTTCAAACAAGCTGTTACATTTAGAATTTATAAACTACGGTTCCGGCGAAAACAACTGGAATAACTGGAATCTTGCCGTCGCCAACGTAGCAGATCGGGATGCCGACAACTATGCAGAATATTTTGTCCTGCGCTCTGACGCTTACGGCTGGGGGAACGAAGATTTCGACCTGAGCATGGTCTCCCATAACTATCCCGACCTCGACGAGGATGGCGATATCTGGAACGACTTCCGCACCACGATGCAGGGTGCACATGTTACTTTGGAAATCGACCACTCTCCTACCGGAAATGTATTCGTAACTGCCACTGCTGTTGGAACAAACGATGTAGAATTGGTTATGACATATCAGCAACCGGTCTCTGCAACAGAAGATATAGTGGCTTTTCTGATTTGCGACGCCAGCCATTTCGAAATGCAAAAGGCGTACCTTATACCGTCTAAAGTCACTAAAGTAGAAGATGTTGAACCAACATCAATCACTGTCGAAGGAACGCCTGACTTTGTTGAATTAGGCAACGAAGATTTCTGGGGTGATGCAACAGCAACCGTTACATTTGCTGACGGATCGTCGGAGCAGGTCGACACTGCAGACTTATCATTCTCAGTTATTCCTGATATGACAACACTCGGAGAAAAGACAGTTATTGTATCTTATAATAAAACCAAACAGGGTGAATACACGGATGCTGTATCAACTTATTACACGCTGGAAGTAACGAACTCTGTTTCAAGCATAGAAGTGACTACCTTGCCCGACATAACCACCTACTATTATTACAGCAGCGACTCAATCATATTCAACCCAAAAGGCATGGTTGTAACAGCTACGTATGCCGACGAAACAACCGGTATCTTAGCAAACCAATCTCTTCAATTCAGCAAGATTCCGGCTGCCGAAGGTACTCAGAATGTTGTCATTTCTTATGTTGGCACAACGAGCACAGTAACAACGACTGTCCCACTAACTCTTGTTCAAGGTACAGGCCAGGTAGGTGCTACTGACTTTTCGACCGCATGGTGGACGGAATTCTCGGAGGACTATGCTGTTCCATCTGGTGAAAGTAAAATACTCACAATGTACTGCTACTCCAAGAATGTTGAAAATTACCAAAGCCCCAGTACAATCCTTCGCAGGGCTGATATGACTGAATATGCTGTAGTTCGCATGGACAACTTCGGATGGGGTGACGGCTATGGTACAGCCACTGCCACAAGTGACTGGAATTGGGATACATTCGCATCAAACATAAGTGGCTCTAAGATAATCATCACAGTGACCAACAATGGTGACGATACTGCGGATGTATATTACGACGTTACTTACGCCACCGGTGAAACCCATTTCCAAAGTTATGAAGGGATAACAGTTGACAGTTCTGATTTGAATTTTGCGCTCGTAATAGAGGGAGCTTATATAGTATTTGTTGAATAATTATCAGGATAAAAAATATTTAATCCATCGAACTCGTCGCGATTACACGGGACGAGTTCCATCAGAACAATAACTTAATTAAATTTATACCAATGAAATATCTATATTTAATCCTGTTGGTACTACTGGCCCTCGAGCCTGCATCTTATGCAGAAAGCACCGGTAATAGCAGCCAGATACCAATGACTCAGACAGACAACATAACAGTACAAGGGAAAGTCATTGACGAAAACGGGGAAACGCTACCGGGCGCAACCGTACAACAAAGTGGCACAACCAATGGTACCATTACCGACATTGATGGTAACTTCTCTTTGTCTGTTCCTTCGGATGCCACGCTTGTAATATCCTTTGTGGGATATAAAAGTACTGAAGTAAGTGTTGAAGGTAAAACCGATCTCGGCACCATCACACTGGTTTCGGATATAAGAGAACTCGACCAGGTAGTGGTAGTCGGCTACGGTACACAACGCAAAGTTGACCTTACAGGTTCAGTTACCGTCGTCGATACTGAAGAGATGAAAAAAGTATCACACTCAAACATCTCAACAATGCTACAGGGAAAAGCAGCCGGTGTCCGGATTACAACCGACGGGCAACCGGGAGCCGACCCTATTGTACGCATTCGTGGTATAGGTTCGTTTGGTAGTACAGACCCTCTCTACGTTGTTGATGGTGTACCAATGGGTACATCCATTCGCGACTTCTCGCCAAACGATATCGAAACCCTTCAGATACTAAAGGATGCTTCTGCGGCCGCAATCTACGGATCACGTGCTGCCAACGGTGTGGTGATCATCACAACGAAGCAAGGTAAAAAAGATCAACCTCTAAAAATAGACTATAAAGGCTATGTCGGAATAGACCAGGTGCAGGAAGGTGTTTACGATGTTATGAATTCTGAACAATATGGTGAATACATAACTATGGCATACAATAACAGTGGCATGGATGTTCCTGCCGGATACGATCCCAATAACGAAAAATATATTGATCCCAATGTAGTTAACACAGATTGGCAGGACGAAGCCTTCAAAACCGGAATTCGTCAGAATCACAATATCAACTTCTCGGGAGGCGGCGCCAACAATACATATAACTTTGCACTTGATTACTATAGCCAGGAAGGGACAATCGAAGGTGCAGGCCCTAACTTCAAACGTTACACTGCCCGTGCCAACAATACCATGAGCGTTCAATTTATCGAAATAAAGACAAACTTAGTGTATAGCCACAGCGATCAGGACAATATGGCGCTCAGCAACGCCAACGAGTACGTACAGGGGCTATATGGTGCACAATATCCTGTTATGGCTTCGGCTCTCATTACACCTCCGACCATAAAGGCTTATGATGAGTCGACATGGGTGCTCGATGATAAAATTCCAGCTGCATCTGAATACCACTATGATTCTTATGGTTATGGCACCTATTATGATGATGTTCATGGCGACTTGCGTGTGACAAACGTTCTGCTCACTAATAATTTATTAGAAAGAAACACAAAGGTCAACCGCTTTGTTGGCTCAGGGTCTGCAAACATCGATCTCATAAAGATGGTTGGGCAAGAGAGTAACAATCACAAACTGAATTATAATCTTAACTTGTCGTACAGTAAAACCACGGCGAAGGATTTTACATTCGTTCCCGCATTTATACAGAGTACCACAAACTATTTAGCAAAGAGCAATGAAAACCTGACCCAGGGCTATCGTAACTATACCGATGGACTTATAGAAAACACTCTGACATACGACGGTAAACTGGGACGCCATCACATTAATACGCTTGTTGGTCAAACATTTCAGCGCGAAACCTATCACACGCTCACCGGCACAGGTATAACTCTGCCGGAGCCATACTTTCTGCAAGTAAACAATGCAGAGGAGACTTCATCATCAACGTATGAAAGCGAGCACGTATTGGCATCGTATATCGGTCGTATCAACTATAACTTCGACGAGAAATACCTTCTTTCGGCAACAGTACGTCGTGACGGTTCAAGCCGTCTTTCTTCAGACGACCGATGGGATTTCTTCCCATCTGTATCGGCAGGTTGGCGTATAGATCGTGAAAACTTCTTCCCGGTACCCAATTCAACGATCAGTCTGTTAAAGATTCGTGGTAGTTATGGAGAACTTGGTAATGAAAACATAGGCGAATACCAATACATGGATGTTATGGCGAGAGGGAATTACACATATAGTTTTGGAAATAACAAGGTTACAGGTTCCGCGATATCAAACTATGTAAATACAGCCATCAGGTGGGAAAAGAAAAAGACGACTGACGTTGGCCTTGACCTCGCCATGTTCAACAATCGGTTGGAATTTACTTTCGACTGGTATAAGTCAACATCAGAAGACCTTCTATACAGCGTAGCAGTTCCGGCCAGTGCAGGTTCTACCAACACAACGGTAACAATGAACGCAGCAACAATGGAAAACTCAGGTCTCGAATTCCTGCTTTCATATCGGAACCGTCAACACGCTGTTAAATATGACATTTCTGCAAACTTTTCTACCCTCAACAATGAGGTAACAAAGTTAGGTGTTTCGGGCGAACCCCGGACCGATGGCTACTCTCGCACAGAGGTAGGTCGTGAAGTTGGAGAATTCTATGGCTACGTTTACGATGGCATATTCCAGTCGCAGGAAGAAATCGACACCCGCGTCAATGTCGAAGGTGAATATATTAATCAACCAGGCGCTCAACCGGGTGATGTTGCCTATGCCGACCTCAACAACGATGGTGAAATTACCGACGCAGACCGAACATTCCTGGGGAGCGGCATACCAAACGTTAATTTCGGACTGAATGCGCGTGTAGAATGGAATGGTTTTGACTTAAGCATATCCACATTTGGCGCAGCAGGTTTCAAAGCTGTCGATTTTGTTGACGTAACACTGCACAACTCTTATGGTTCACTTAATAAGAGCGTTGATATGTTGAATGCCTGGACACCGGAAAACACAAACACAAATGTGCCCCGCGTTGCATACAAATCGACAGGTTCAATCACCAACGATATGTTCAGCGAACGTTTCATTCAGGATGCATCATATCTGAAAATTGCCAACATTGAGTTGGGCTATAACCTCCCTGACAGGTGGTTTGGTGGCTATGTTCACGGAGTACGCGTATACGCTTCAGGTCAAAATCTGGCTACATTGTCCGATTACAGGGGTTACAATGTAGACTTCGCCGGAGGCACATTCACTCCCGGTTATAACTATGCATCGTATCCAACACCACGAACTGTAATGTTTGGAGTAAACATGTCATTCTAAAACAATCAAAAATAAGATTAACATGAAAAATTTAAATATATTCCTTATAATATTGGCGCTTATTGGAAGCCTGACAGCATGCGAGGACGAGCTCGATGTTGTAAACCCGAACAATCAGACCACATACGATTTTGGCGATTCGGAATCAGAACTTGAGGAAGCCATCATCGCGTGCTACAACCGAATACGCCTTGAAGGTACATTTGCCCGTGTTGGCTACACTTTAGATGCTGTCCGTGCTGACGAAGTATGGAACTCTTCCCAACAATGGTATTTGGAATACGATAACCTCAATTCTCCGGGTACCATCGAAATAGGTGACTTGTGGCCATGGCGCGACCTGTATCATGTAGTAAACCGAACAAATTTTGTATTGTCAAAAGTGGACGGTGTTAATATGTCGGAAGAATCTTATAACCAGATAGCAGGACAGGCCCTCTTTCTCAGGGCTCTGGCATATTATCATCTGGCTACATATTACCAGACTGTGCCATTGATTACAGACTATGCAGCTTACTCTGACATCAACACAATGTATGCCTCCAACAATACTCAGGACGAGGTGTTCGACCAAATAGAAACTGACCTCTCGAAAGCTATGCAAATGCTTCCTTCACGTGATGAAGGCGGCGAATGGGCTCAGGGGCGTGCTACATGCGGTGCTGCTGCCGGATATATGGCCCGTGCGCTTATGTTCCGTCATAAATATGAAGAAGCGTACACCATACTGAAAGACATCATCGCCGGTAAGTACGGACATTATGAATTGATGGACGACTATGGTGACAACTTCAGAGAAGATACGGAAAACAACGCTGAAAGCCTCTTCGAAGTCCAGTTTATGGACTATGGTACCGGTGGCACCGACGAAGAGTGGACTCCGGTAAACATAAGCCCGGAAGCAACTCAGGGACATGCTATAGAAAGCAATTACGCATCTCAGCAATTGGGTAGCTGGGGTGACCTGGCCGGATCAGTTTGGTTGTATAACCTGTTTAAAAAAGAGACCTCCACAGATGGCCGTCTGGATCCTCGTTTATACTGGACCCTTGTAACCTACGAGGAGGAGTATAACACTTATACCGACCAAAATACTGCAGCATATCCCAACGGGGATCCGCGTAACAACATTGTTTATCAACAAGAGATAACTGAAACACCCCTGTCAAACAGTTCACAGGGAGGCATCTCAATAGCTAAATGGACCAACGCAAGAACCAACCTTTACAAGTCAATAACGAACGGATTGCATTGTGGAATTAACCTGCGCCTCATGCGTTATAGCGACGTTTTACTGCGTGCAGCAGAATGCGAAAATGAAATCAATGGCCCCAACCAAACGGCAATTGATTACATTAATCAGGTACGTCGTCGTGTTGCTTTACCGGACCTTGAGCTTGAGGACTTCCCTACTGCTGATCATCTTTTTGAGCAAATAGCAAACGTTGAACGTCCGAAAGAATTCGGTTGCGAAAACGGACGTGGTATCGACTTAATCCGCTGGGGTTTCTTCTACGATGAAGGTCGTATGAACCAGTTGATTAAACATGGTTATTATAAGTTAGCTCCAAAAAACGAAGAGGACGAAATTATCGTTAACACTGAGGAGCTTACCGCCGAAACCGCCAGCGCTTCATCGTTTCAATACTATTATAAGGGACATGAATATCTCCCAATATATCAGTCTACTCTTAATGCCAATCCAAATCTTGAGGGTAATTCGGCCAACAAGAATGAAGATAACGGACCAGCTTTCAGAGAAGAATGGAATATTCATCCTGTTGTAGAGTTGGAATAACCATTATTCGTTTATATTAGAGATTCCTTATCGACTTTAGAAAATAATAGTGAGTGCAGTATAAAAAGCCTTCAAACTGCTGATTTTTAACATTTTTACCCCTGACCCCTAAAGGGGAACTGCTAAAAATCAGCAGTTTGAAAAAGTCCCCTTTAGGGGATTTAGGGGTCAAAAAGCTTTTTAGACTGCACTCAATAGTCGATAAGGAAGTCTTTTAAACCCACTAACGCGACTCTCTTTGCAGGGCAAAACGGCAATAGCCGGGTGGTAATCCTGAATTATTAATATGAACAACTTTTCCTGTTAATCAAAATGAGGATCAAAAATCCACACTAACAACATCACTAACTTTAATAAATAAAACACTAATGCGACTGAAATATTTTCTGCTTTTTATAATCAGCCTGATCGCTCTGTCGATTTCAGGTTGTGAAGACGATGAGGTTGAACCTAAGGCGACCGATACTGAGACAGAGACGGAGACCGAAACGAAGTTCACCATTCCGACCTACGACGACGACTATTCAGATATTGCCTCGTGGTCAGACCGCAACAAATGGAACCTCGCAAACGTTCACGACCCGTCGGTTGCCTACTATGATGGATATTACTACATGTACGGCACCGATGCCTCGTATGGAAACGTACACGAAGGACACGGTCACTTTCAGGGCAAACGCTCCACCGACCTCGTTAATTGGGAATGGGTAGGCGGGCCCTTTTACGATCCGCCATCCTGGGTAGCCGACTCACTCAACGCCATCCGTTCGCGCATGGGGCTCGAAGCCATTCCCGAAGAAGACATTAACTACGGTTACTGGGCACCGGTAGTACGCCGGGTTAACGTTGGGGGACAAGATATCCTGCGAATGTACTACAGTATCATTATCGATAACTATATTAAATCGGGCAAAGCCAATACTGAAGCCAATTTTGACGGAAGCTGGACGGAACGCGCTTTTATCGGCATGTGTGAATCGACCGATCCGGCCGGGGCAGTATGGGAAGATAAGGGGTTTGTTACCACTTCGTCATCAGACCGTGGTCTTGACTACAGTCGCGACGGTTTATGGGATTGGAACGCCTATTTTTACTACAACGCCATCGACCCCACCTATATCGTAACTCCGGAAGGAAAACATTACCTGATACATGGTTCATGGCATAGCGGCTTCGCGCTATTGGAACTGGATGCAACTACAGGTAAACCTGTCAATACCCTCGGCGAACCTTATGCCGACAGTGTAAGTGAGCTCACGGCCCGGTATGGTAAAAGAATCGGCACCCGCTCAGCCTCCTCGCGCTGGCAGGCCAGCGAAGCTCCCGAAATAATTTACAAAGATGGTTACTACTATCTGTTCATGGCCTACGATGCACTTGACGTTCCATACAACACGCGAGTAGTCAGAAGCGAGAACATCGACGGGCCATACTACGACATCACCGGTCGCAACTTTACCAACGGAGAGGGGGACTGCTACCCGATTGTAACCCATCCATACAAATTCAATCTAAGCCATGGATGGGTAGGCATATCACACTGTGCTATTTTCAAAAAGGAAGATACCGACGAATGGTTTTACATGTCGCAGGGACGATTGCCTAAAGACATACCTGGCATCGCCGTTTCCAATGCCATTATGATGGGACATGTACGTCGCATTGTATGGTGTCCGGCCTCTAAAAGCGAGCCAGATAACCTGTGGCCTATAGCATTGCCCGAACGTTACGCAGCCGTACCCGATTACGGCACTATAACCAAAGACTCCCTTGTAGGCACATGGGAGCACATTAATCTTGAATACAAATATGGCCAACAAAATACAGCTTCCTCTCTGACCCTTAATGCCGACGGTACTATGTCGGGTGCACTGACAGGCAACTGGAGTTACGATTCAACAAAAAAGCAACTAACATTGGGTGACGTAATCGTTTGCGTTGAACGCGAAGTCGATTGGGAAGCATCCCCACGCCGCGTAACTTTAGTATATGCCGGAACTGAAAAAAATCTAAATGCGACCTATTGGGGTAAAAAGAAATAGTTATTGACAATAGACCGTCAACTGCTGAAATTATGAGCCCGGCCTAAAAAGCATCTTTGTTGCCAAACTCGTTGTTGTTTTAATTTTGACAAAAATATGCTTTTTATACTGCACTCAATTATTCTTACGTCAACCACTGATAAAAGTATGTTCCAATCGTTAAATAAATTCCCATTCCGATAATATCGTTCAGTGTTGTTACAAAAGGCCCGGTTGCACCAGCCGGGTCTATTTTTATTTTATTGAGGAAGAGCGGCACCACAGCACCAAATACAGATGCAAAAATAACCACCGAGAACATGGCGCCCGAAACAGTTAATGTCAAAGCCTCGGGTGAACCTAAGATAGAGTTGTATGCAAAGGCCAGTGTGGATAAAAGTGTTGCATTCAGGAACGCAACGCTGAATTCTTTCAAAATTCTTTTAACAGGAGAATCCAACCCCATGGTGCCCGCTGCAATCGACTGAACAACAATAGCCGATGATTGTATCCCCACATTACCGCCCATGGCAGCAATAAGCGGCATAAAAAACGCCAATTGGGGATAAACGTCCAACACTCCCTCAAAACTTCCTACAACGCGTGAACCAAACAATCCACCAACCAGCCCGATAAAAAGCCATGGCACTCTGGCCCGTGTCAACAACCAGACACTGTCTGAGGACTCCACGTCGCCCGTGATACCTGAAGCCAGTGCATAGTCTTTCCCGGCCTCTTCGCGCATAAAATCCACCACATCGTCGATGGTGATACGGCCCACGAGCCGGCCTATCGGATCAACAACAGGAAGGGCAACCAACCCGTACTTGTCCATTATATTACTTACCTCCTCGGCCGTGGCATCTACGCCTACAGAAATAACATCGGGGTTATAAATATCGCTTACCAGCTTATTGCTCGCACTCAAAAGAACCTTTTTCAGCGAAAGAGTTCCCTTTAACACCCCGTTATTGTCGACAACATACACGTAGTAAACCTCATCGATATTTTCGGCCTGACGACGCATACTCCTCAGGCAGGTAGGAATGCTCCAGCTTTCTTTGACTTTGATAAGCTCTTTAGCCATCAATCCACCTGCTGAATTCTCCTCATAATTAAGAAGATCAACAATATCGCTGGCAACATTAACATCTTCGATATATGAGAGAACTTCCTGCTGGCGGTCCAGATCAAGCTCCGATATGACATCAGCGGCATCGTCGGAGTCCATTTTATCGATAAACCTGCGGGCAATGACCTCACTCGGGAGCGCTTCAAGAAATCTTAAACGATCGTTCTCATCCAGTTCGATTATGACATCTGCCGCTTTGTCATCGTCGAGTAAGAAATAGATATACTTCGCTTCTTCGATGTTCAACTCTTCGAACAATTCGGCAATATCTGCCGGGTGGAGCTCGTCAAGAATTTCTGAAACTGCTTCGTTATCCTGATTCTCAATCAGGCTCTTCAGCTCATCTACAAATTCTCTGGTAAGTTCAAAATTGGCCATAACCTCTGGTTTTAGCATCCTACAAATAACAACAAAACGTTCACACAGAGGACTCAATCATCTTTGTAAGTCTGACAAACTCTTCCACACCAAGTTGTTCCGGTCGTTTTTGAAACAAGTCACTGTTGGCAGCTATCTGTTCATTCAGACCAAAACTTTTCAAGCTGTTGCGTAAAGTCTTTCTTCGTTGGTTGAAAGCTGTCTTAACCACTCTTAAAAACATTTTTTCATCACACCCGATATCCGTCACCCCGTTTCTGGTAAACCGAACAACTGCCGATTTCACCTTGGGAGGAGGTCTGAACACATGCTCATCTACCGTGAAAAGATATTCGGCATCGTACCATGCCTGCATCAAAACACTCAAAATCCCGTACTCTCTTCCACCGGGTGCGGAAGTTATTCGTCGCCCCACTTCGCGCTGTACCATTCCGGTAACATATTTTACCTGGTCGCGGTATTCAAGAACCTTAAAGAATATCTGGCTTGAAATATTGTAGGGAAAATTGCCGATAATTGAGATATTGCCGGTAAAAAGATCGGATAAATTAAGTTTTAAAAAATCGGCAGAAATTATTCTTCCGGCAAGCCCCGGAAAATTTTGATGAAGATAGTTAACGGATTCGTCATCCAGCTCAACAAGGGAAAGTTCGATGTCTGGTATTTTGGAAAGATATTGAGTGAGCACACCCATGCCGGGCCCTACTTCAAGCACCTGATAAGGCGGAAGGGGCAAACTCTCCACGATGCGCATGGCCACATGCTGATCGTTGAGAAAATGCTGTCCGAGGTATTTCTTGGGTTTGACTCTCTTCATCTTCCATGATCGCAAACAAATTGATGATTACACTGCTAAAAGGTGATTTTGACCATTTTCCATGAGGACCCACTTATTGGTGGACAACAAAACTTTTGGTCAAAAGAACCGTATTTTGTAAAATTGCATTTTGTTTGTGACACAAAGGTAAGACTTTTTATGTGGGAAAAAGCTTTCACTCCCCGACATTTTGTCTTTCCCGGTCAAAACGATAGATACTATCAATCACTGTTGATGAATCACCTTGTATCTAACATATAGAAATCTAACGGTCTATTGATTAGTCCGATCTAAAAAGCATCTTTGTTGACAAACTCTTTGTTTAAAATTTTTGAAACAAACATGAATTTTGGAGGGCCAAATTTTCAAAAAGGCATGAACAAAATTGGCTGACGCCGATCTTACAATTCATCGTGAGTCCCATCAGACCAATAATTTAGACAAATTTTGTACTGATAAATCCTCATTAACAACCGCTTTGCTATGCTGTAAAAATTAAAAACACCTTGATTTTGACAAAAAATGCTTCTTATACCATTTTCATCCGTATAAAATTTAATTATTAAGGTCGGATGAAACGAGCATGATTGAATTTTATACATGTCCGTTTGCGGCAAACTTTGTCATGCTCATTTCATTGATAATAAAACGTAATATGAAATGTCCTTCTCGTCAATAAAAGATGGGAAAACACCAATACAAGATGACTAAAATAATAAGTAAAGGGCTCCGGTTTTTCCTGTTTCTTTCAATAGGATTAATCATTCTTTGGTGGCTTTATAAGGATCAGGATCCTCAAAAGCTGACCGATATACTTAAAAAGGATGTTGGTTACGGATGGATATTCCTTTCGCTGGTAATGGGCCTCTTAAGCCACATCAGCCGTACCATCCGCTGGCAAATGCTTATTGAGCCGGTCGAAAAACGGCCGGGTCTTCTCAATACTTTCCTGGCTGTTATGATAGGGTACCTCGCAAACCTGGCCATTCCAAGGATGGGAGAAATTTCCAGATGCGCTGTCCTGAGTCGCTACGAGAAAAGCTCATTTTCCAGACTCGTCGGGACAGTAGTTACTGAACGTGTACTCGACATGATTATGCTGCTTTTATCGCTGGTCCTTGTGGTAATATTACAATACGGAGTATTTGTAGACGTCGTAAAAAACAAAATAAAACTGACACGCATCTCGGATTTTCTCTCTTCATGGGAATTTTATATCTCTGTTGTGTTATTGGCAGCTTTGATCGTGCTTTTCAGGAAAAAAATCGTTGGCGGAAAAATATTTTTAAAACTCAAAGAGCTGTGGGCAAAATTCAAGGAAGGTCTTTTCTCATACAGGAATGTAAAAAACAAGCCGATGTTTTTCATTCATACGATTTTGATTTTTGTGCTCTATTTTCTGATGATCTATGTCTGTTTCTTTGGTTTTCCCTTCACCCGCCACTTAGGCCCGGGGGCAGGACTAGCCGTTTTTGTGCTGGGGAGCTTCGGGATGGTAGCGCCTGTTCAGGGAGGAATTGGGCCGTGGCATTTTCTGGTTATTTCCACGCTGCTGTTTTTCGGTGTCGAAGGCACACAAGCTGCAGCTTTTGCTCTTCTGGTACATGGTTCGCTCAACGGAATGATTGTAGTAACGGGATTGCTTTCCCTTATTGCCATACCTCTCGTAAATAAAAGTAAAACCGTGAAATGAATAAACATATTCGGGGAAAGAAAATACTGACCACCTGTATTTCCATAATCACTATGGTCTGGGTGACTTACAGAATGTGGACATTCAGAGAATGGCCTGCGTTTTCAGCCTTCCTCCGGCAAAACTTTTCCGGTCTGACGGAAGTTTTGGTGCTGGTATTTTTTTTAATGTTTATCAATCTCGGGCTGGAAACCAGAAGATGGCAGTTACTGGTCCGCCAGGTTGCTTCCGTTCCGTTTTCGCAGGCACTGAAACAGGTCATTAAAGGTATCCAGTTGGGACTTATTACTCCCGCCCGCACTGGTGACCCTTTAGGGAAAGCCGCTTGTTTCGCGTCAAAAGAGCGTCCCCGGGTTATTTTGCTTTCCTTTGCCGGAAGTATTCTTCAGAATGTGGTTATTTTCGCATTCACACTTTATGCAATAGCACTGGCCGGTCAAACCGGAGATAAATACCTTGATACCATTTCGGGCTATTATTCATCCATCGATAGTTCCATTGTTATCTTTTCCATCATAATTCTGATTTTGATGATCGTGTTGCTATGGAAAATTATTGCCGGGAACAGGGTATACGCAAAAATCACGAAGGCATTTAAAGTGTTCAGATATTTTACAGTTGCAGATATTTTATATGTCGGAACGCTAACACTAATCCGGTATCTGGTTTTTTCTCTACAGTTCATAATTTTGCTTCGTTTTTTCGGATTACCTTCGACAGCATTAGGCTTTATCCCGGTTTTCCTTTTTTACGGAGCCATTACCTTCCTGCCATCACTCGGAGCGGGAGACGTGGGAATACGTTCTGCCATTGCACTGTTCATTTTTGGCGAAACGGCTGTTTCCGGGCCCGGAATAGTATTAGCCACCATGTTTATCTGGTTTTTCAACATAGCCCTGCCTGCTGTTACACCAGCTTTGATTCAACCTGTCCGTTACTCTTTGACACATTTAAAAAGCCGTTATTACAGGACGCCGACATAGGGCTTTAGCCCAAAAATCACCTGCCAATTGCAGCTTTTAAAGCGATTAGTTAATCAGACATTCTGATTAACCTAATCGAAAGTTGTGATTAACTTATCCGGAAAGGACAAAACAGTATATATCCAATTTGTCAAAACAATTTTCTATATTTGTTATTTAGTGTCTGTCCTTAAAATGCCACTTGCTGCACTATGCTTGCAGCTGGTAGTCTCTGAACAGAAACACATCTTGAAAAATTTTGGCGAAATTACCGGCAGGCCCTGTTTAATCTGATTACGAAGAGATTTGTGAATGTAGAAATCCTTTATTTATGGACAAACCAAAAATAAAACTCAACATATTAGGCTTATCCTATTCCCAAACACAATCAGGAGCTTATGCCCTGGTACTTGCCGAAGAGGAAGGCGAAAGACGAATCCCCATTATCATCGGAGCTGTTGAAGCCCAGTCGATAGCCATCAAACTGGAGGGACTTGAGCCTCCAAGACCGCTGACACACGATTTATTTCTGAATTTTGCCCGTGCCTTTAAAATAGACATCATCGAAGTGGTTATCTACAAACTCGAGGAAGGCATCTTTTATTCCGAGCTGGTTTGTTTATATAATGATGAAATCGTCAGGATAGATTCGCGAACATCGGACGCAGTATCACTGGCACTCCGCTTCAACTGTCCCATTTATACTTATGAAGAGATATTGCAAAAAGCAGGTATCGTTTTAGATTTCGGCGACCAGGACGAACCAACACCAGAAGCATCAAAAAAATCTTCGGGGAAAACAAGTGCCGGCCCCCGTAGTCCTCTGGCAGACAAGACAATGCAGGAGCTTAAGGACATGCTGAATGATGCTGTAGAAAAGGAAAACTATGAAAAAGCTTCCGAAATAAGAGATGAAATAAAACGACGTAAAAAATAATAACTCCTCATCTATGAAGCCTTCAAAACTCCGAACTTTAATGGTGTTGTTAGCGCTTTTTTTTATTCCTGCTACGCTTTTTGCCAATAATAATCCTGTAATATCTTCAGGCGGGGGGTTCACCATACAAAGTCTTTTCCGCGGTCTTTTGGGAATGGCTATCATCATGTTTATTGCATGGGTGTTCAGCACCAACCGGAAAGCCATATCATGGAGAGTCGTACTCACGGGACTGGCTATTCAGATTTCCCTTGCACTGGCCATTCTTTACGTGCCGTTTGTTCAGTCGGTATTTGATGTCCTGGGAAAAATATTTGTAAAAATTCTGAGTTTTTCAGACGAAGGTGCCAAATTTCTTTTTAAAAGTTTTTCGACCGGAGAAATAGAGGAACCGCTTCTCAACTTTGCCATTACCATTCTGCCCACGATCATTTTCTTTTCGGGACTCACCAGCATCCTTTTCTATTTTGGCATTATCCAGAAGGTTGTATACTGGCTGGCTCTGGGAATGACGAAACTATTGAAAATATCCGGAGCCGAAAGTCTTTCGGTAGCAGGAAACATTTTTCTCGGACAAACCGAATCTCCATTGATGATCAAGGCATATCTGGAAAAGATGAACCGGTCGGAGATGATGTTGGTCATGTCGGGAGGTATGGCCACACTGGCAGGGGGTGTTTTGGCCGTTTACATTAAGGTACTTGGCGGAGGCGATCCGGTTCAGGAGCTTATCTATGCCAAACACCTGCTGGCTGCTTCAATCATGGCTGCACCGGGTATCATTATTATTGCCAAGATGCTGGTGCCGCAAACGGAAAAAATCGATAAGGAAGTCGATGTGCCGAAAGAGAAAATCGGAAAAAATGTACTGGATGCTATATCAAACGGTACCACCGAAGGCATCCGGCTGGCTGTTAATGTAGCAGGAATGCTTTTGGTTTTTATCGCCCTCATTGCCATGCTCAATTTCATTTTTGTGAAAATTGGCGACTGGACAACATTGAATTCTCTTATTGCATCTGCAACCAACGGAGAATATACTCAATTGTCGCTGGAGTTCATACTGGGATATATATTCGCTCCGTTTATGTGGTTGCTGGGGGTTGCTGCAGAAGACATGGATCTGGTAGGACGTGTACTCGGGAAAAAATAATCATGACCGAATTTATAGGCTATGTAAGCCTGGGTGAACTGAAAGAGGCCGGTGCCTTTGTTCATGAAAAATCGATAATTATGGCCACTTATGTACTGGCAGGTTTTGCCAATTTTGCTTCCATCGGTATCCAGATTGGAGGGATCGGTGCCCTGGCTCCCGGGAAAAGAGTCCTGCTCTCTCAACTGGGCATGAGGGCTTTGCTTGCAGGCACACTTGCTTCTTTGCTTTCGGCTACAATTATCGGAATGATACTGGGGTGACAGGAAATTTTCATCCGTATAAAAATAAATTTGAAACAGGCTGCTGACTTTTTCAGCAGCCTCTATTTAAAGCGCAGACATGAGGCTTTCCTGCTATGCCGCCTTGCTTCAAAAAAAAAGCCGGAACATCGGGTGTTCCGGCCTTTTCTTATTTTCAAAATTTTTGATTTCTAAAGAATCGCATCCAGTTTGGAAGCCAGAGCGGCCTTCGGAACAGCTCCAACCTGTTTATCAACAACTTCACCATCCTTGAAAAACAGGATGGTCGGAATATTACGGATACCGAACTTTACAGATGTTTCGGGGTTACCATCCACATCCATCTTGGCTATTACCGCTTTGTCCTTGTATTCCCCGGCAAGCTCTGCCACAATAGGGGACACCAGCCTGCAGGGACCACACCATTCGGCCCAAAAATCAACCAAAACAGGTTTGTCTGACTTCAAGACTACGTCTTCAAAATTAGAATCGGTTACTTCAACTGTCATAATTTCAATAGTTTAAAAATATCAATTATTTAATTTCAATAATCCGGGAGGCCATTGGCCTTTTCTATATTGTATACAACAACAGGCAATTATACATGAAGCGGGTCTAACCTTTCTACCTTTACTCCATGCAAATTGATTGCTGGCTATTGCTATTAACAACACCTTTCTCGTGCGCTTGTTCAAATATAAATATTTTTTCAGAACCCATTCAGGACAAATTTATCTGCAACTCAGGATGTTCATCAAAAAACTGAAGAACATCTTTTTGAGAAAGGTCAATACGAGCCGAACGCGACAATAGTTGCACACGGTTATGTTCATTGGCGGGATCGAAGACATGAACTCTTAACGACACATTTCCTCGATTATCGAGCATCACGCTGGCCAGTTCATTCACAAGCTCTTCAGTAATTTTATCGACAGGAACATTCAGAGTAAGGCTTCGCACGTGGTTCTCCAGAACATCATCCAGAAAAGAGATGGAATTTATCTTCGTCTCCAACTCATCGGGTCGGTATTTTTTAGGCTGTACCTTTCCTTTTATCAACAGGAAAATGCTGCCATCATCAGGGATAGTATGGTATTTACTATAATCGTTGTAATCGCGTCCAAAAAGGGCGAAATCATAAGACCCTGAATAATCCTCAATGGTGATAATGGCGAACGGGTTTTCCTTGACCCTGGTAACGCCGCGCCGGATTCCGGTAACCATACCTCCGACAATAAAACTTCTTCCGTTAAGGGCCGAAAGATCGCTCAGTTCGCTTAGCTCGGTATTACAGTAATGCCTGAGTTCAAACCTGAACCGATCAAGCGGATGTGCCGAAAGATAAATACCTATCAACTCTTTTTCCCGCTTCAGCTTTTCGATATTGGTAAATTCAGGCACCTTTGGAATTGAAGGTCGTTTTACGGCAACCGTCATGTCGACGGCACCAAAGAGTGACACCTGATTACTTGCTTTATCGGCCTGAAAGAGGTTGCCATACCGCAACAACCTTTCAATAAAGGTCCCTTCTTCACCATCGCTGACGGCAAAAAACTGGGCTCTGTTAATTTCTCCCAGATTATCGAATGCGCCTGCAGCTGCCAATGCCTCAATATTTTTTTTGTTTACCGTTTGCAGGTTCACACGTTCCACAAAATCAAAAATATCCTTAAA
The DNA here is from genome assembly GCF_000191885.1 of Anaerophaga thermohalophila DSM 12881. Taxonomy (GTDB): domain Bacteria; phylum Bacteroidota; class Bacteroidia; order Bacteroidales; family Marinilabiliaceae; genus Anaerophaga; species Anaerophaga thermohalophila. Next base: position 79,321 of record NZ_AEWI01000023.1, on the reverse strand, counting down.
AGGTCCTCCTTCTTCACGTTTTCGGATAATTTCCTCCACGGCACCGGCGCCAACACCTTTAATACCTGCCATCCCAAAACGGATGGCACCTTCGGCATTTACGGTAAACTTCCTGAAACTTTCATTCACGTCAGGGCCAAGAACTTCGAGTCCCATCCGGCGGCACTCGTCCATAAAAGTGGTTATCTTCGTAATGTCGTTCAGGTTTCGGCTTAACACACCCGACATAAACTCGGCCGGATAGTGGGCCTTCAGGTAGCCGGTCTGATAAGCCACATAAGCATAGCAAACCGAGTGCGATTTGTTGAACGCATAACTGGCAAATGCTTCCCAGTCTTTCCATATCTTTTCAATTAGCTGATCAGGCTCTTTATTGACTTCCTTACAACCTTTAAGAAAGGCTTCGTTCTTTTTACACCCCTCATAAAACTTCACTTTCAGCTTAGCCATCAGGTCGGCCAGCTTTTTCCCCATCGCTTTCCGCAACGAGTCCGACTCACCCCTTGTAAAGCCTGCCAGCGCACGGGAAAGGAGCATCACCTGCTCCTGAAATACCGTAATACCATAAGTATCTTTCAGGAAAGGCTCCATCATCGGATGATCATAGTTGATTTCCTGTTTGCCGTGTTTGCGCGCAATGTAATCGGGGATATATTCAATTGGTCCCGGCCGGTAAAGTGCGTTCATGGCAACCAGGTCTTCAAACCGGTTGGGCTGAAGCGCTCTCAGGTGTTTCTTCATCCCGGGGGACTCGAACTGAAAGATGGCGGTTGTATCGCCCCGGCTAAATAATTCAAAAGTTGCCGGATCATCGGGCGGAAGCTTCTCTATATCTATATCGATGTTTTTGGACAGCTTAATATTTTCGAGGGTTTCTTTAATGATAGACAACGTCTTAAGACCCAGAAAATCCATTTTCAGGAGGCCAATGGCTTCAACAAAACGCCCGTCGTATTGCGTCGTCATCAATTCCTCATCTTTGGTAGCAATCAACGGGATATGCTGTTCCAGAGGATCCCTTCCGATAAGTACACCACAGGCATGCACACCGGTTTGACGTACCGAACCTTCGAGGGTACAGGCAAAATTCATGGTCTTCAGCACCTTATCTTCACCGTTGGTTCTTGCCTCCAACATCCTTTCGGCAAATATTTTGTAAATTTCCAGTTTGCTTTCATCCTTGCCTTTTCCTGCATTACGGGCAGCCCTGAGTTCATTGTCAATTCTTTTGATGGCATCTTCGAGGCTGCCGGCTTCACGTTCTCTTTTCAGCACTTCATCATAGGCGTTGGCGAGTTTGGTACCGGGACGTTCGGGTATAAGCCTGGCAAGTTTATCGGTATCGGGAAGCGGTAATTTCAGTACCCGTCCCACATCACGGATAGCCAGCCTGGCTGCCATGGTTCCAAATGTGCAGATATGAGCCACTTTATCCTGACCATATTTTTTGGCTACCCAGTCAAGTACAAGCTGCCGACCGTCATCGTCAAAGTCGATGTCCACATCGGGCATAGAGATACGATCGGGATTCAGAAAACGCTCAAAAAGCAGATCGTGCTTAATGGGATCAATATTGGTAATCCCCACGCAATAGGATACTGCAGCACCGGCGGCAGAGCCACGACCCGGGCCGACCAAAACACCCATGTTGCGGGCTGCATTAATAAAGTCCTGAATAATAAGGAAATAACCTGGGAAACCCATGGTTTTAATGGTATTCAGCTCAAAATCGAGTCGTTCCTTTACGTCGTCAGGAACAGGATCACCATATCGCGACGGGTCTTTAGCTCCCTCGTAAGCAAGATGAGACAGATAGTCCGACTCAAGTTTAACACGTATCAGGTGTTCGTAATCTCCTCCCAATGTATCGTATCTGTCTCCAAACTCTTCGCGAAGAGCTTCTTCCGGATATTTTTCTTTATACCCTTCAAACGTTCCGAAGTCGGATGGAATAGGGAAAAAGGGCATGATGGGTGCCGAGTTCAGGTCGTATTCCTCTACTTTATCGGCAATTTCCATTGTATTCAGCAAAGCCTCCGGAACATCGCTGAAAAGCTCGTTCATTTCAGCAGTGGTTTTAAACCATTCCTGCTTGGTATAACGCATACGGTTTTCGTCATCGAAATCTTTACCGGTATTCAGGCAAATAAGCAAATCGTGCGCCTCGGCATCTTCGGCATCGGTAAAATGTACATCATTGGCCGCGATGACTTTAACATCCAACTCTTTTGAAAAGGCAAGCAAGGTCTTATTAACCAGAATCTGGTTCTCGTAAACTTCTTTTCTTAACCCGGGATCTTCGGCAGGATGACGCTGTAATTCAAGATAAAAATCGTTTCCAAAAACCCTTTTAAACCAAAGAATGGCCTCTCGGGCACCATCAATATCGCCGGCAATAATCTTCTGCGGAATTTCTCCTCCAAGACATGCCGTCGTAACAATAAGTCCATCGTGATACTGTTCAAGCAGATTTTTGTCAATCCGGGGTTTGTAATAAAACCCCTCAATGTTGGCAATCGATATCAGCTTAAGCAGGTTTTTGTAGCCGGTCCGGTTTTTAGCCAGCAAAATAAGATGATCGCCCCGTCCGTCAAGCTTGCTGTCGGTTTTATCATAAATCGTACGCGCAGCAACATAGGTTTCACAGCCGAGAATGGGTTTGATGGCGTTTTTCCGACATGTGTCAAAAAACTCTTTAATCCCGAACATAGTACCATGATCGGTGAGAGCAAGAGCCCTCATGCCATCATTTCCAGCCTTGGTTACGAGGTCACCCACACTGGCAGCACCATCGAGTATAGAATACTGAGAGTGAACGTGAAGATGTGTAAAAGGTATGCGCTTCATATTATCTTTAATATATTTAACAGATTATCAGGCACATGGCTGCCTGTTCGAAGAATAAACGGCAACAAGCTAAGAATTCATGATACAAAAATATCTAAATTTTTTGATTGGAAAATTCCCGGATAAAACTTCCCTTTGGCGAAAAAACCTCCCCTGCCAGTGTCATAATACCAGTGATCAACATCACAGCCATTATCCTGAGCAGTAAAATGACAAAAAGTATAAGGAAAAGACCCAAAGATGTTTCGTAAACCAATAAATCGCTTTATATTTGCACTCGCAAAAATGTAGGTTGTTTAATTTGTAATTTATTGAAAACATGCCCGTAAAAATCAGATTAGCGAGACACGGACGCAAAAGGTATGCTTACTACCACATTGTGGTAGCAGATAGCAGGGCGCCACGAGATGGTAAATACATCGAGCGGATTGGTTCGTACAATCCCAACACAAATCCTGCTACGATTGAACTTAATTTCGACAAAGCCTTAGACTGGCTTGGCAAAGGCGCCCAACCTACTGACACTGCCCGTGCAATTTTGAGTTACAAAGGTGTACTCATGAAAAAACACCTGCTCGAAGGCGTTAAAAAAGGTGCTTTTGACGAAGCCGAGGCTGAACGCCGATTCCAAAAATGGATGGAAGAGAAAGAAGCCAGGATACAGGCCAAAAAAGACCAGGTTTCGGCTGAAAGTGAAAAAGAACGCAAAGCACGTCTCGAACGTGAAGCCAAAATTAATGCTGAAAGAGCCGAAAAACTGGCCAAGCGTAATGCAGAAATGGCTGCCAAAGCAGAAGCAGAACAGAAAGCAAAAAATGCTCAATCCGGCGCCGAAGAAACGGCTGCTGAAGAGCCTAAAGCTGAAACTTCTGAAGAACCAAAGGCTGAAGAAAAAACGGCTGCTGAAGAAACCAAAGCTGAAGTTGCTGAAGAACCTAAGCCTGAGACTTCTGAGGAATCTAAGCCTGAGACTTCTGAGGAATCTAAAACTGAGACTTCTGAGGAATCTAAAACTGAAGAAAAAACAGCTGCTTCCGACGAAGAAACCAAAAAGGAAGAATAGTTTTTCTTGCTTCTTTTTGAAAGAAAATAAAAAAGCCGCCCCTCGGGGGTGGCTTTTTTATTTTATGAATGAGCCCGTTCTAAAAAGCATCTTTTGTGGCCAGACTCAGGAATGATGAGCCCATTGCTTCCAGACCAAGACCGGGTTTCCCCTGAACTATCGATACCGGCTGTCAACATCTGCCCAGGCAAATACTTGTGAACCAGGTAAACTTTTATCAGTTGTATATAATAGCTTTAGCAACAACTGTATGATTATCAGCTGTTATTTTTAAGAAATAAATACCTGATTTTTGGGTTAAGTTAATGCTAACTAAATCGGTGTTAAACTCAATTATTTGATCTACAATGTTTCCCGATAAATCAGTAATTTCAATATCTGCCCGATTTACTGTCTGAGGGAACCGAATATAAAGTTTTTCTTTTGCAGGATTAGGAAAAATATTAATATCGTAATTATTAACATTATCAATAATCCCGACACTTAAAATTTCGTAACATGCCGATATCTCCACGCAATCATCCAGAGTAATTTCTACTGCGTAATTTCCATTCCCTGCAGGAATAAATGACTGACTATTTTCCCCGCTAATAACAGCCATATTATCATCGCAATTTAACCATTGATAATCTGCTCCGTCTTGTGTTGCCACAAGCGTATTATTATCAACCATTTCAACAGAATTATCAATATTGATTATTTCTAAATTAATTTCAATTATTGAATCGCAAGACATTGAGTTAGGAATCGTGTCATAATATATTCCCGATTCATATAATACATCTCCCGACGGGGTTAAATAATCCCCGCAAGCCGTAACAGAAATTGTGCTTGCAGTATGTCCAATTATATTGATTGTCTCGTAATAAGTGCTATCAAGTCCTGTTACGGTATCACTTACTGCTAAACTCACATTATAATTGCCTGCAACGTGGTAGATATGACTAACATCAAAACCTTCACTAAAACTGCCATCTCCAAAATCCCATAAGTAAATATCCCCATCAATACTAAGATTGTGGAAATCAATGATTGTGGAATCACAGTTTTCATTGCGGTTGTAGGTAAACTTAGCAATAGGCAAGGCGTTTTTCACGATGGTATCAATGGTCGGGGAACTCCACATTCCCATTGTATCCTGAAATTGGCAATGCAAAGTGTATTCTCCTTCCATCATTTGTGTCATGTCAATTTGCTCTGTCAATGAAAGAATACTTTGAGCCGGAACCACAGGCAGGTTAACAGCGTTTTCAAAATCATCATCAAACCAGTAGCGATAAGCCACAATGTTATTGTCTGCAGATAGAGAAACCGAAATTTTATAAATAAACTGCGCAATGGGACTGCTCCACTGGCCGCGTGAATCTTTATAACGGATATAAAAAGCATGAATACCGGAACTCAATGCGCCAGCATCAATATCGCGGAGCAACTCAAAATCCTGTACAGGCGTGACAGGTTGATTGACTGCGTTGTTGTAATCATCATCGAACCAGTACTGATAAGCGGTAATTTCATTGGCTGATATGCCTGTGTTTTGCTCCGGAATTTTATAAATAAACTGCGCAAGGGGGCTGCTCCACTGGCCGCGTGAATCTTTATAACGGATATAAAAAACATGAACACCCGTACTCAATGAACCGGCATCAATATCGCCGAGCAACACAAAATCCTGTGCAGGCGTGACAGGTTGATTGACTGCGTTGTTGTAATCATCATCAAACCAATATTGATATGCGGCAATTTCATTGGTTGATATGCCCGTGTTTTGCTCCGGAATTTTATAAATAAACTGCGCAAGGGGGCAACTCCATAAGGCATTTTCGTCCTTAAACCGGATATAAAACAAATGAACACCCGTATTCAACCCGGATGCATCAATATCGCTGTTCAGGTTGAAATTTTGCTCTGGTACAACAGTATTACTAATTGCACCACTAAAGTTATCATCGAACCAATATTGATACGTGCTGATATTATTCTGCGAAATACCCAAAACAGATAGTACAGTAAAGAATATCAGAAATATAAGTCTATCCATAACTAATTATCTTGGGCATTTACATTGATATGAATATTTAATAAACCGTTTTCGTCAGTACCTGATGAGATGTTTTTAAAGCTTATATGCGGGTTTTGGGGCACAAATCCTTCTTTCAAAGGGAAAAGTCCGCCATAAACACCAACCTGTGTGCCATCATCACCAGGGTATGTGGTTTCAGCCCCCGAGTCTAAATGGTAATTGTCATCGAAACTGAAACTAAGAGCCGGTGGGGCTACAAAAACGGATGAAAGGTCCACGTTTTTATAATTATTAACATCAATAGGACTTACCCCCAACCCCGGAGCATCATCAATAAACACGCAATTTTTAACTGTGTTTGAAGCGCCTTCAATGATAGCGCTTGATGTGGTGTGAAAAATATTGTTGGTAATTGTGTTTGTATTCGATGCTGAAATAACATCATAAGAAGTAGAAGAGGGATTGTACAGAAAACTACAATTTTTTATTGTATTAGACATTGAGTTAAACACCCTATTGTTAAAAATGGAATTGGTTATAAGGCTGTTTGTTACACCCTGTAAATCAACAGAATTTATAAACACACACTGAATAAACGCATAATTTTCCCGGTTTGTGTTGGGTGTTCCATTATAGCCAAAGTCAATGTTTGAATTAAACTTACACCGAACAAACGATACATCATCCACAACATGACTATAATTTACATGAATATAGTCAGAAAACTGCATGCCTTCAAAATACAGGCCGTCAGCACCATTATTAATATTAACTGGTCCACTGATTTGAGTGATGTAGGTTGCAGCGGTTGAGTCGGGATGAATGCCTGCCCCTAAAATTTTCACTCCTTTTTCAAAACCGGACGGGGCCGTAAATCCGCCACCTGATAAATAAAGGGTATCGCCGTTTACTGCTAAAGCATAAGCATCAGCCAGGGCTGTATTGCCGGTAAATACAGTGGTAGCGTCAGTGCTGTGTAGCACAATAACAGATTGTGCATTTACCATGGTGTAAGCACACAAGATTGAAAGAATAATCCATATTTTTTTCATGTTCGTAAATGATTTTGATAAATGCACTAAGCTCTGTGCAATTTATTTATTAAACAATAAATTTTTAGAGTTAATATGTTGAGGCTTATTGTGTTGTTAATAAATGATAATCCGTGTTAATGAAGATAAAACTTTATTTTTAAATTGCAATGGATTATCTATAAAATTTTTACTTACAGTGACTTTTGTATTGCTATTCACCAATATTCAAGTGCCCTTCGGCATGCTCAGAACAGCGCTTTGGCATTACACTCATTCCTGACAAAATTCAGGTTCAAATTCAAATCATTTCACAATAGCGTCGGGGTATCCGTAAAAATTGGACAACCGTTATAGCGGGTGATACAAGCATAAATATTTCTGCCGATGTAAGCAAAACGCTCAACAACATTGCCGTTTCCATCAGCTATGGCTACCAGCGACCCCAAATGATCGGTATAGGCATAATACAGATCATCCTTATTCCCGCTTTGCACATAAATAGTTGAAAGGCCATCTCCGGCGCTAACATAATGAATCTTACGCGAGTTCTCTCCACTTATCTCTTCTTCAAAATTGGGTTGATTTTTGTGGACAACGGGACTGTTTCTTTTAAGCCCTCAGATACTTTCATTTCGTTTAAGCAAAAAAACACCGCATCATTAAAAATCTCCAACTCGCTGAAACCAATAAAGAAATAAATCTCTATTTCTTAAGAATGATTTTAAATATTCTTAAACACTCTGACAAACTGAGATTAATAAGAAAAAATTAAACGAAAAAAACTACTTTTGCACCGGTTTTTTAAAAGAAAAACATACACCATTTATAAAATTGTTTCGACATGCATTACAAAACAATAACTGCCGAGGAGGCTGTTAAAGTAATTAAATCAGGAGACCGCATTCATTTAAGCAGCGTGGCCGCAACACCTCATGCCCTCATCAATGCCATGGTTGAACGAGGCCGCAAAGGCGAATTCAACGACGTAAAAATCCAACACATTCACACTGAAGGTCCGGCCCCCTATGCCGATCCTGAGCTGGAAGGCATCTTTCAACTGGAATCTTTCTTTGTTGGCGCGAACGTCCGCAAAGTAACACAAGCCGGATACGCAGATTATATTCCGGTCTTTTTAAGCGAGACCCAGAAACTCATTCGTGAAGGCTATTTAAAAGTGAACGTGGCCATGATGCAGGTATCACCGCCCGACCGTCACGGTTATGTGTCACTCGGAACTTCGGTAGATGCTACTCTGGCAGCCATTGAAACTGCCGATGTGGTTATTGCCCAGGTTAACAAATATGTACCACGCACCTGGGGCGACGCCCAAATTAACATGCGCGATATTGACTACTTTGTTGAACATGATGAACCGCTTTTCGTTCACAACAACGCTCCGTTGTCTGATATAGAACGGGCTATTGGTCACAATATAGCGGAATTGGTAGAAGACGGTGCCTGTCTGCAAATGGGCATCGGTGGAATCCCAAATGCGGTTCTGGCCGAGTTGGGTAACCATAAAGACCTGGGAGTACATACCGAGATGTTTTCCGACGGAATCCTTCCCCTGGTAGAAAAAGGGGTTGTCAACGGCAAACGAAAGCAGATTGACAAAGGCCTGATGGTCGCTACCTTTCTGATGGGTTCTCAGGACCTTTACGATTTTGTGGACGACAACCCACAAGTGGCCATGAAGGATGTCAAACATACCAACAGTGTAGATATCATCAGAAAAAACAAAAAAGTTACTGCCATCAACTCTGCCCTGGCAGTAGATATTACCGGCCAGGTGTGTGCCGATTCAATTGGGACAACCCACTATTCAGGGGTGGGGGGACAGATTGACTTCATCCGTGGTGCCGGCTATTCCGAAGGCGGAAAACCCATCATTGCCATGCCATCGGTTACAGGGAAAGGCATTTCAAAAATTACTCCGACGCTGATGGAAGGTTCCGGAGTAGTCACTACCCGCGCAAATATGCACTGGCTGGTCACTGAATACGGAGCTGTAAACCTTTATGGTAAAACACTTCAGGAACGTGCCAGGCTTATCATTTCCGTAGCACATCCCGACCATCGCGAAATGCTTGAAAAAGCAGCATTTGAGCGCTTTGGACCACATTTCCATTTTATCTCAAAGAAGTAAAATGCTTCAATAATACTAAAGAAGGGCTGTCCAAAACCGGTTGGACAGCCCTTCTTTTTAATACCCGACTCATTAATCCCAAATTCAGATAATCAAACTGTTGGCATAAGAGGAGATATCCAGACCACCCAAATTGCCCGAAGTCATTATCAGCAAGTTACTACCGCTTAGTTTCAGGCGTGAAAGAAAATCCTTCAATTCCGCGGGGTCATTAATCACCCTTAAAGAACTGTTCCCAAAAGCTTTTCGTACATCACACGGAGTTATCTCCGGCAGTTTTTTATGGGCTACTACCCGTGGATTAAAGAACACAATCGCCTCATCGGCAGAATGGAGTGAGTTTTTGTACTGTGGTAAGAATTCCCGGTTCAGACTGCTAAAGGTGTGTAATTCCAAAAGTGCAATCAGTCTTTTCCCCGGAAATTGTTCCTTTACGGCAGACACAGTAGCACGTACTTTCGATGGCGCATGTGCAAAATCGTAAAAAACCCTCGAATCTTCATTCCCGGCCAACAGCTGCAAACGGCGCGACGCTCCTTCGAACGACTGCATAGCCTCCCAGAAATCTTTTTCATCAATACCCGTTTCTTTCGCCACATGCAAAGCTCCCGACAGATTCTGAAGATTATGTTTCCCGAATATTTTCAGAAAAAATTTCCTGCCGTTTACATTAACCACAGTCTGTCCGTCTTTTGTCGCAGCTCTTATTTCAGTATAAGGGACTGCTCTGACCGACACACCCCTGTCGGCAATGCCCGATAGAACAGGGTCACCTGAATAATAGAAAAGCGTTCCTCCGGGTTGTATGGTTTGTGCAAATAGTTCGAACTGATGATTGTACGCTTCAATAGTAGGAAAAACGTTGATGTGATCCCAGGCAATCCCGGTAATTAATGCAATGTGCGGATGGTACCATAAAAACTTAGGCCGGCGGTCGATGGGGGACGAAAGATACTCATCACCTTCAAAAACTGCGATACCGGCATCGTCGGACAAGCGCACCATGGTATCAAATCCCTTAACCTGGGCACCCACCATAAAATCGAACTGCCGTCCGAGTGTTTTATAGACATGCAGTAACATCGAGGTGATGGTTGTTTTGCCATGACTACCGGCAATGACAACTCTTGTCTTATTCTTTGTTTGTTCGTAAAGATATTCAGGATAGGAATAAATCTTCAGACCGAGTTCCCGCGCCTTTTGTAATTCAGGATTATCAGGACGGGCATGCATTCCCAGAATTACAGCATCAATGTCTCCGGTTATTTTTTCGGGATGCCATCCGTTGGCTTCGGGCAATAATCGATGTTTTTGGAGGCGACTGTAGCTGGGCTCAAACACTTCATCATCCGAGCCCGTCACATGAAATCCCTTTTTATGCAGAGCAATGGCCAGATTGTGCATGGCACTCCCACCAATGGCAATAAAATGTACTCTCTTCATTTGCTGACTTAATAATCATGAGCTCAATCATAACGAATCAACAAAGAAAGCAAATCTTAATGGAATTTACATCTCTACAGGCTCAATATGTGTGCCCCGGCTTCTGAGTGACCATTCCCATGAGGCATATAAATCGCATGTCATCACACGTGCATTGCCTTCGGTTTGCACCAATTTGCTTCTTCTGGCCACTATAAACGATTTGTCCGGAATATTCTCCCAGCCGCCGATCATAAAATCAACCATCCCGTTGGTGCGATCGTTTATTCTCTGTACCGGAACCAGACAATACAAGACAAGTCCTATCCCCCTGTGTTTAAGAAGAGGCGAAATATTCGTGACATAATTTTCAATCTTACCATCATCTTGCCCAACAACCAGTATAAGATGTGAAATGCCTTTATGCGAATGCAGAAGTGTTTCAATCAGGTGAATTTCATCTACCGCAGCCCGAAAAACTATGCTTTGGATTCCGAATTGATCCGCTTTTTTCGCAACACTTTTCAGCTCATCCTCCCCTGTAATCAAAATCTCTTTGCCCTCGGGTATAACCGATGAAAGAACACAGTTAAGCGCATGCTGACGATCATGATTGTAAAATATCACTTCAAAACCGGTACGGTAAAAATCAACAGGCCTGATACTTTCACGGGTCCACATAGATACAATACTATTGTTGAGTTCATCCGGTGCAATCCCAACGCTCAATAAATGAATTATACTCATAAAGAGATTATTAGATGTTTTGATATTTTGGAATAAAATGCCATCCACAAAATTTCAGTCAGTTTGAAATATGAGTGCGGTATAAAAAGCATATTTTTATCAAAATCAAGCCGTTTTAAATTTTTGTACCGGAATTAACTCGTTGTTAATGAGGATGCAAAAATTTAAAACAACAACGAGTCTGGCAACAAAGATGCTTTTTAGACCGGACTCAAATATCTTTTGGGACCTTTTGAATGCACTAAACAACGATTTCAATTTAAATCAAACATTAATAAAGTATTACCAAACCCTTAAACTATTTAATACTCTGACAATCAACCTGACATCGACACGTACTCAATAAAACAAAAATATTATATATTCCTGACCACCATCTTATTAAACTTTTACAACAGGGCCCGAATTCTTGCAAGCAAGTGGCCGCACGGCTATGCCGTCTTGCATTGCAAAGAGAGCCTGGCAGAGCGCTTGTGCTTATGGATTTTTCGTCGTAAACACAGTATATCAATGTTATATAATCATCTTATATCTGATATCTAAAAGTCTAACAATCTCTATTGAAGAGACAGCTCTTTTTCTAACTTTACGATCTCTAAAAACACAATCAATGACACCGGACATATATGCAGACATAATACTTCCATTGCCGCTTCCAAAGCTTTTCACCTATCACATTCCTCCGGATATGAATCCTTATCCGGAACGGGGAATGCGGGTTGTAGTTCCTTTTGGTAAGAAAAAGCAGTATTCGGGGATCGTTTTTTCAATACACAACAAAAAACCAAAAGAATACGAAACGAAACCTCTTTTATCAGTACTCGACAACTCCCCTGCTGTAACGCCCAAACAAATTGATTTTTGGGAATGGATAGCTGAGTATTATCAGTGCACACTGGGCGAAGTTTACAAAGCCGCACTGCCTTCGGGATTAAAGTTGGAAAGCGAAACACGTGTATATTACAACCCCGATTATGAACAGACCGGGGAATTGCCGGGAAAAGCCATAAAACTGCTTTCCTTCTTAGCAGATAAAAAAGTATGCTCTGTTGCCGAAATCAACGACTTCCTCAACCAAAAGAACAGCCTTAACCTATTACAGACCCTGATCGATGAAAGTGCTGTTTTTGTAACCGAACGGCTGAAAGACAGATATCGTCCGAAAACTGAAAATTATCTGAGATTAAACGAAAACTGCAGAAATGAAGAGTCTCTGCACGAAGCTTTCAACAGTGTAGAAAAGGCGCCGCGCCAGACAGATTTGTTGATGAAACTTATCCATCTAACCGGAGGTGCCGGAAATGCAATGAAAGGCAAAAGTGTAAGTCGTAAAGCATTGCTGAAAGAAAATCCCGGTGCAGCTTCGGCCCTGAATGAGCTCATAAAGAAAAACATTCTGGAACAGTTCTCCGTGGAAACTGAGCGCCTCGACCGATCGCAGGAACAACTGCAACAGAAAAAAACATTTTCGCTGGCACAGGCCAAAGCATTTGAAGAAATTGAAAAAGCATTCGATGATCATACCGTTGTACTTTTCCATGGTGTTACATCGAGCGGAAAAACAGAACTGTACATTCATCTTATCGAAAAACATCTGGAAAAAGGCGAACAAGTCCTTTATCTGCTTCCCGAAATAGCACTCACCACTCAAATAACAACACGATTGAAGCGTCATTTCGGCAACCGGCTGGGTATCTACCACTCAAAGTTCAGTAGTGAAGAACGCGTTGAAGTTTACCGCGATTTATTGGAAGACAAAAACTACCAGATTATCCTGGGCGTACGTTCTTCTATATTTCTGCCCTTCAAAAATCTTGGACTGATCATCGTGGATGAGGAACATGAACACTCGTTCAAACAATTCGATCCTGCTCCGCGCTATCATGCCCGCGACGCAGGAATAATGCTGGCACACAAGCACGGAGCAAAAGTATTGCTTGGCACTGCCACCCCGTCAATCGAAAGTTATTACAATGCACAAAGAGGGAAATACGGACTGGTAGAACTTCACACCCGGTACGAAGACATTCAGTTGCCACGCATCCTCGTAGCCGATTTGAAAGAGGCTCGCCGCAAAAAACAAATGAAATCGCATTTTACACCCGTCTTATTCGAACATATTGAGAAAGCACTCGCCGACAAAAAGCAGGTAATACTTTTCCAAAACCGTCGTGGTTTTTCTCCCTTTTTGGAGTGCACCGTGTGCTCATGGGTTCCGCGCTGCAAGTTTTGTGATGTCAGTATGACCTATCACAAAAAAATGAACCAGCTGGTCTGTCATTACTGTGGTCATACTGTTACAACGCCACAAACCTGCCAGGCTTGTGGTAGCCCGGCACTTTCCACTCAGGGATTTGGCACCGAAAAAATTGAAGAAGAAGTCAAAATACTATTCCCCGAAGCAAGCGTATCACGAATGGACCTCGATACCACCCGGTCAAAAAAATCATACCAGACAATCATATCCGACTTTGAAACCGGCTCGGTAGATATCCTTATTGGAACCCAGATGGTTACCAAAGGGCTCGACTTTGACAATGTAAGCGTGGTAGGCATACTCAATGCCGATAACATGTTGAATATGCCGGATTTCAGAGCTTTTGAAAGAGGCTTTCAAATGATGGCACAGGTTAGCGGTCGTGCCGGCAGAAAAAACAAAAGAGGAACCGTCGTTTTGCAAACCTCATCGCCAGAGCATCCGATTATTAAATATGTTGTGGATAACGACTATGATGCGATGTATCGGTCCCAGCTGGCTGAACGCAAAACATACAAATATCCTCCCTATTTTCGGCTCATCTACCTGGTTTTAAAGCATAAACAAAAAAATAAGGTGGATAATGCAGCAACAGCACTGGCAGCAAGATTACGTACCACACTGGGAGACAGAGTACTGGGCCCGCAGGAACCACCCGTAGCCAGAATTCAAAATAAATATCTGACACGTATTATGCTTAAATATGAAAAAGGACAATCTCCTTCGTACATTAAAAAAATTGTTAATGACGCCATTGATGCCATTTTGAGCAATCATCAGTGGAAGTCCGTTTCCATTTATGCAGATGTGGATCCGCTTTAGCTCACAAAAATACCTGTTTTTTACAACTCCGCTCACAAACGCAACTTACTTTCAATCAATTTTATACCTCGTAATAACTAAACAACTAAACAGTGCCCGTCTGTATAGCCGAAAAAGTTTTTACAATATTTTGTGTCTGTTCAGAAAAAGCCGGTTGCAAGGTTCCCTCGCTGGTGCGGATATCTTTGCCATGCTCGTTTCGTAAATGAGCATTTTGGCGGCAAGCGTAACTCAGCAAATGGTTCCTTACAGAAAGAGACTAAATATATGTCCGATTTGAAGGATTTTTTTTAATAAAAGTATAACTTTGGCAGTTGCCAAAAAATGGGTATATTTCCACTTTCCGGAAAAATGCAAATCGCGATTATTTTTGCTGTTTTATCAACTTAAAAATCTGATTAAAAGGCACTTGCGAACTATCTATCTGACGACAGACAGGCATCCGGACTTAAAAAGGAAATTATAAAAATTTGAATTTATGGCTAAAATAATTGCTTTAGCAAACCAAAAAGGTGGTGTCGGGAAAACGACAACAGCCATTAACCTGGCAGCCAGCCTGGCTGTGCTCGAATACGATGTTCTTGTAATTGATGCAGACCCGCAGGCCAATGCAACATCCGGACTTGGTTTTGAAATACGTGATGTGGAAACAAGCATCTATGAGTGCATTGTTGATGGAGAAGACCCTAAAAAAGCTATTCTGAAAGGCGAGATTGACCATTTGTATGTACTCCCCTCCCACATTGATCTTGTTGGCGCTGAAATTGAGATGCTCAATATGCCCGAGAGGGAAAAAGTACTCAAAGGTGTAATCAACAAGATAAAAGATGACTACGATTTTATTCTCATCGATTGTTCTCCTTCGTTAGGACTGATTACCGTGAATGCACTTACGGCAGCCGACTCGGTGATGATTCCCGTTCAGTGCGAGTATTTCGCTCTCGAAGGTTTGGGTAAGCTGCTTAACACCATTAAAATCATACAAACCCGGCTCAACCCCGACCTCGAAATTGAAGGGTTTCTGCTGACAATGTATGATTCGCGGCTTCGCCTTTCCAACCAGGTTGTCGAAGAAGTACAAAAGCATTTTCAGGACATGGTATTCGAAACCCTTATTACGCGAAACATTAAGCTAAGTGAGGCTCCCAGCTACGGGAAAGCGGTTGTAATGTACGACGCCGCATCGAAAGGTGCTATGAATTACCTGAATCTGGCCCGGGAATTGTTGCAGAAAAACAACATGACCAAAATTGACAACAAAAACAAAGTAGCCAATTAACACAGACTATACAGGAGACAAAAATGGCAAGAAAAAACGCATTGGGAAGAGGCCTTGGAGCTTTGATCGACAACGCGGAAGAATATTCGCAGGGTGCACCAAAAGCAGAAGCTTCAATTAACGAAATCCCCATTGATAAAATTGAAGGAAACCCCTGGCAACCGCGTTCCCGTTTCGATGAGGAAAGCCTTAATGAACTGGCTGCCTCTATCCGGGAAATCGGCATTATTCAGCCCCTTACACTCCGCAAGGCAGGTAATAAATTTCAACTGATCGCAGGAGAACGTCGCTTCAGAGCTGCCAAAATAGCCGGACTGGAAACCGTACCGGCTTATGTTCGCATGGCTGAAGACGAAACCATGCTGGAGATGGCCCTCGTGGAAAACATTCAACGCGAAGACCTCGACCCTATTGAAGTGGCCATCAGTTATCAGCGACTTATCGACGAATGCAATCTGACCCAGGAAAGCATGTCGGAAAGAGTTGGTAAAAAACGATCTACCATAGCCAACTACCTGCGTTTGCTTAAATTACCTGCCGAAATTCAGTTAGGCCTGCGCGAAAAGCAGATATCCATGGGACACGCCCGCGCACTGATCAATCTGGAAGATCAAAAAGCAAGATTGAAAATATTCAATCAGATCGTCAAAAACGATCTTAGTGTACGGAAAGTAGAGGAGCTTGTAAGGAAAGCCAACCAAACTGAAGAAACAAAGAAAAAAGAAACAAAAAAAGACGAACTGCCCGAAGAATATGAACAATTGAAACAACAATTATCCAACTTCTTTAAAACCAACATACAGTTTTCCCGTGGAAACGATGGAAAAGGAAAAATTGTTATCCCTTTCCGAAGTGATGATGAGTTGGAGAAAATTGTCAATGTCCTGGATAAGGCCAAGACCAAATAATGATTAAACGGGTTAGGATGGATTTTACACTGTGGCGGACGATTGTCAGAACAACCATGACAGCAGTCCTTCTCATGGTCGGAGTTGAAACACAAAACATCCGGGCCCAGGAGACAGAAAAAACGGATACCGTTTCTCTCGCTAACGGAAGAACTATGCAGGATGTCTTCAGAGACAAGGAAGAAAAATTGCATTCCCCCCATAAAGCCACATTTTATTCTGCTATCCTCCCCGGACTGGGACAGGCCTATAATGAAAAATACTGGAAGATTCCTATCATCTATGGTGTAATTGGTTCAATGGTTTATACCATCCATTTTAACTCCACCAATTATACCAAATATAAAAATGCTTATCGCGATTTTTTAATTCGCGACCCGGGCAATAAATCGTATGTGGATGTTATGCCTCCCACATTAACGGTAGAACAGGTGGAGGGACAATATGCAGACTGGTTTCAGCGGGCACTTGAAAACAAAAAAGAATATTACCGGAGATACAGGGATTTGAGTTATATCGGAATGGCCGCCATCTACGTTCTTAATATGATCGATGCAACCGTTGATGCCCATTTCTATGATTTTGACGTCAGTGATGATATTTCTATGAAGGTTCGTCCTGTTTTTATGGAGCCCACTCCTTATTCACAAAACAACCTGGGAATCCAACTTTCATTTAATTTCTGATGATCAGATGATTTGAAACATTTCCGGCAATTCTCCGTAATCCCTGTATCTGGCGAACCGGCGGGGCCATTCGGAATCGCCATCACTTGTACCCTTTGTCCATATCAAAAAGGAAAGAAAATGAAGATGAAGAATATTTTTCACTATAGCATTGTTCTATTATTCTGTTTGGCGGCAGCATCTGCTTCAAAAATTACAGCCCAAACAGCGGTAAAGAATGACAGTCTGATTTTAGTACAACAAGATACCATCGATATTGATGATTTTTCAACTACTCTGGATAGTCTGGTCAATATCTGGTACATGAATACCAATCCGGGACTCGTTGTGGATACAATTTATGAACACACCCTGGCTTCGGGCACAAATTTTAGCGACTCTGTTCTTATCAACCGCCTCAGTAAAATTGTATCACCGTTTAAGCTGACTTATAACGACCATGTTAATGCCTTCATAAAACTTTACACCCAGGAACGCCGTGAGCAGGTTGAAACCATGCTCGGACTGTCGGAATATTATTTCCCGATTTTCGAAGCAGCCCTGGATGCGGAAGGACTTCCCCTCGAGCTGAAATATCTTCCGGTTATTGAATCGGCTCTCAACCCCCGAGCTTTTTCAAGAGCCGGCGCATCCGGATTGTGGCAGTTCATGTATTACACGGGTAAACAATACGGCCTTGAAATAAATTCTTACGTTGACGAGCGAAGAGACCCCTATAAATCGACACAGGCAGCGGTTAAATTTCTTGGTGATCTTTATAATATATATGGCGACTGGCAATTGGTTATTGCAGCATATAATTGCGGCCCGGGCAACGTTAACCGTGCCATCCGGAGAAGCGGTGGGAAAAAGAACTTCTGGGAATTATTCTACCTGCTTCCACGCGAAACCAGAGGATATGTCCCGGCTTTTATTGCAGCAACCTATACATTTCATTACTACAAAGAGCATGATCTGAAACCTCGACCTGTCGGGCTACCCCTGGCAACCGATACGGTAATGATATCAAAGCCGCTTCACTTTGACCAGGTATCACAGATGCTGGACATTCCGATAGACATCATCCGGTATCTGAACCCCCAATACCGAAAGGATATTGTTCCCGCGCAAAACCAGGCATTTCCTTTACGACTGGCATTTCATCAGTCTACATCTTTTGCTTCCAATGAAGAGTCGATATACGAATTTAATCGTCAGAAATATTTCCCGGACAATCAGCTGGTTGTCAAGCCCGGAAACGCTTCAGCCGGTTCCTCTGCTCCCCCTCCCGGGAAAGCCAAAATTTATTATACGGTAAAATCAGGCGATGTTGTAGGGCTGATTGCCGACTGGTTCGATGTTTACACCTCAAGTCTGCGTTATTGGAATAATATTCATCGTAACATTATCCGGGTAGGACAAAAACTGGTTATCTATGTGGATGAAGATAAAGTGGATTATTACAAAGAAATTGCCAGGCAGAAAAGCGGATACGCCTCCTCCGGAACCGCCCGGCTTGCCGAATCGGTCAATGACGACGATTACATCTATCACACAGTAGGCCAGGGAGACAGCGTATGGTCCATTGCCCGCCAATACCCCGATGTAACCGATTCCGACATCCTGCGATTGAACAACATCAGCAACGCCCGGCACATCAAGCCCGGACAAAAATTAAAAATAAAGCCAAAATCTTGATGATAAAGGCGTTCTAAGAATTCACGGATGGTACGTCCGATTAAAATATTTCTTTATTTCGTCCTTATTATATTGCTGATCATCACTCTCGATCAGCTCATAAATGACGTCGGTTTCACGTTGACCCCAAAATTCGGAACACAGGAAACGACTGTCCGTGATTCATCATTGCCTTTTACTATCGCCCGGGATGAAGTTATTGATAAAAATGACACCGCTCTTCACCCAACCATCGATTCAGTACTGATAATGCCACCCGACAGTACCGATACCGGAACATTCATTTCCAACGATTCGGTTTTGATGGCTCCTTACAGGTTCCGGAAGCTGTTTGCCGCTTTTTGTAAAGAAGCCGCCCGCGCTAAAGAAAAAAGAAGCATCATCCGGATTCTTCACATGGGAGACTCCCAAATAGAAGCCGACAGAATCACCGGTACATTGCGGCAAAAATTTCAGGAGAAATACGGAGGAAGCGGCCCCGGTTTTATCATGCCTTACGATCCCCTGCATATTAATGCCAACGTACATCTCGAAAACGAAGGAAACTGGTTTCTGTCATACAGCTATCGCGACAATGAATATCCCGGTAAGCTGGATTTCGGCTTTGCTGCCAGAGCAGCATGGTTTCAAGCCGGGAAAGCAGGCTTTACCGTTTCACCAATTCCATGGAAATCCGACCCCACGGG
The DNA here is from genome assembly GCF_000191885.1 of Anaerophaga thermohalophila DSM 12881. Lineage (GTDB taxonomy): Bacteria > Bacteroidota > Bacteroidia > Bacteroidales > Marinilabiliaceae > Anaerophaga > Anaerophaga thermohalophila. The sequence goes on along the minus strand of NZ_AEWI01000023.1, from coordinate 59,724 downwards.
GAACTTCTCTGTCTCAAAACTATTCACAACCCCGGGAACGGACAGCCTGAAAATTAAAGTAACCGCCGATACAACATTATTGGCATCTGTAATACTGCCACCTTCAACGGGAATCCAAACCTTTATTTTGTCTAATCTGCCTTCAGGAGAAAAAATAAATTTCCATTTTGCCTCAGATGATGCCCCTGTTTTTCACGGACTCACCCTTGACGGCGAATATGGCATTGCTGTCGACAACATTGCCATGAGGGGGCGGCCCTGGCCGGGAGTAAGGCTGGCAGAAAATAAACTCCTGAAATCGATGGCCGAAGAAATGAACATAGGACTTTTCTTATTGCAGTTTGGCACCAATGTGTTACCTACACAAACAGATAATTACCACTTCTACTATATTCATTTTGTAAGAGAATTGCGCATCCTTCAAAATCTTTTTCCCGATATTCCCGTGCTGGTTATTGGCGTCCAGTCGGCTGCAGCCCTGATCGACAATAAAGTAAAACCGCTGAAACATGCACGGCTTATTGCCGATGCCCAACGTGCAGCCGCCCTCGAATGTAATATGGGGTTTATCGATCTTCAAAAAGCCATGGGAGGAACCAATGCTGCTGTTGAATGGGCAAGACAGGAACCCCCGCTCATTTCTTCCGATTATATGCACTTTACCCGACGTGGAGCCCGAAAAACAGGCATCCTGATATGGAGCCTGATGGACTCGCTATCGGTGAAAACACTGGCTGAAACCGGCAAATAATAACAAATGGACGAAATACTCGAAATAGCAGCCTATGATCCGGGAGAACCGTTTATGTTCACCTCGGCCCTGTTTTGGGTGTTTTATGGCATAGTGCTGCTCGTCCATGCTTTAGTGTATCGCCAACGTGTGCTTCGAACCGGGTTTCTGTTTCTGGCAAGTCTCTTTTTTTATTACAAAGCGGGCGGATATTTTTTCTTTCTGCTGGTGGTCTCAACACTGGTCGATTTTTTCATCGGTCTGGGACTCGAACATTTCACAAAACACTGGAAAAGAAAACTGTTACTAATTGTCAGTTTGCTGGTGAATCTGGGGATGCTGGGCTATTTTAAATATGCCTGGTTTATAGCCGATGCATGGGCCCAAATCACTCAACAAAGTATAGAAATGAAAGATTGGCTGGCAGTCGTTTCCAATGCCGCTTTTGGCACCAATTTCAATGTGAATGATATTGTTTTACCAATCGGCATTTCGTTCTTTACCTTCCAGACCATCAGCTACTCTATGGATGTATACAGACGTCAGCTGGCACCTGTCCACAACATCATCGATTTTGGTTTCTATGTTTCCTTTTTCCCTCAGCTTGTTGCAGGCCCCATTGTCAGAGCACGTGAATTTGTACCACAGCTTTACAGACCTTTCAACCTCACCGAAAAGCAAGTCTGGCACGCGGCCTTCCTCATAATATCCGGCCTGTCGAAAAAACTGATATTTGCAGATTATATCGCCCTGAATTTGGTGGACAGGGTGTTTGAAAATCCTTACCTCTACTCGGGATTTGAGATATTGTCGGCCATTTACGGCTACACACTACAAATATACTGCGACTTCAGCGGATATACCGATGTGGCCATAGGTCTTGCTTTATTGCTCGGCTTTCGATTGCCCCTGAACTTCAACAGCCCATACAAGGCTTTGTCCGTCAGCGGGTTTTGGAGGAGATGGCACATCTCGCTTTCAACCTGGCTTCGCGACTACCTGTATATTCCTTTGGGCGGAAACCGGAAAGGAAAGCTTCGCATGTATTTTAATCTGATGATTACAATGACACTCGGCGGCCTCTGGCACGGAGCATCATGGCGTTTTGTCCTCTGGGGTATCTGGCACGGACTGGGACTGGTAACAGACAAATTATTGAAACCGGTAAGTTCACGTTTCCCACGATGGATTGCATCATGGACAGGCTTTTTTATTACTTTCCATTTTGTTGTAGCCGGCTGGATATTATTCAGAGCTCCCGATTTGCAAAGAGCGGGAACGATGGTAAACAGAATCTTTGATGCTTTTCAGCCCGATATGATGATACAATCCATTCAGGCCAATATGCTCTCCTTCATTCTTATAGTGACCGGTTTTGTATTCCACTGGCTCCCCGCCTCATTAAAAGAAAACATCCGCGGCCGGTTTATCACGGCACATTGGCCTGTCAAAGTGGCACTGGTTGTTGTTGCCGTACTCATCATGATTCAGTTTAGAACCGCAGATGTAGTTCCGTATATCTATTTTAGGTTCTGACGTTTGTGATTAAGAAGAGAGTCAGGGAAACAGTCAGAAGGCAGAAGAGTAGATTCAACTCTCAGCCCCGAACTCCGAACACCAAACTCATAGCCTTGTTACACCTCTGGCATCCTTTTTGATAAATCATTAAAGACTGAAATGCGGAACATAAAAGATATCTAATCATCATTCATTTATCTGATAATACAACAATCTTAAATTTGACAGGCTATGCTGATAATTATATTTCTATTCTTTTTAATTGCCAGTTGGGTTGTTAGCTCACAACTGAAGAGCCGTTTCAAAAAATATTCAAAAACCCCGCTTGACAGTAACCTTTCGGGCAAGGAAGTGGCCGAAAAGATGTTGCACGACAACGGTATCTATGATGTCAAGGTGCTCCCATCACGCGGACAGCTGTCCGATCACTATAACCCGGCCAACAAAACCGTTAACCTTAGCGAAAATGTTTATCACGGACGTAATGTGGCCGCTGCTGCTGTAGCTGCACACGAGTGCGGACACGCCGTTCAGCATGCGCACAGCTACGCTCCGCTGAAATTGCGCTCAGCACTTGTCCCCGTGCAGAATGTCAGTGCTAAAATTCTGAATGCCGTATTTATTATGATGTTTATGGGAGCCTTTTTGTTGCCGGGTTTCATTTCATTCGATCTGGCATTGCAAATAATCATCGCCTGTTATGCAGTGTTCACTTTGTTTGCATTCATCACGCTTCCGGTAGAGATCAATGCTACCAACAGAGCTTTGGCATGGTTACATTCAGCCAACATTACCACTGGCCGAAATCATAACCAGGCACAGGATGCTCTGAAATGGGCAGCTTATACCTATGTTGTTGCAGCTTTATCAGCTCTTGCAACTTTGGCTTACTATCTCATGATTTTCCTGGGAAGAAGAGATTAGTGCTTTGTCGTCCCTTTTTTCCAAATATTGCAAGCCAAAATAAACTCACCCCTTGTATTCATAATTTTGGCGAATACAAGGGGTTTATTTTTTCAGACTTAATCACAAACAGCTTATGGATTCATGAGTCCGGTCTAAAAAGACACATTCTAAACACTCAACTCATTACTCAGCCAATTTTTCCTATAGCTATATGTTCAATTTTACGGTAAAAAGAAAGAAAGGGGAATGCCTGTTTGAAGGAAATTTCTGATTCTTGTTCCTTTTCTATCAGAATCAACTGCTTCGCAACTTCCGCAACATTATCCGGATACTGAACTGAAACTCTTTGTTCGGATACTAACCATTCTTTGAGTTTTGGTAATTCTGAAGATGACAGGGTTGAAAGTACGGGAATACCCATGATTTTTAGCATCTCTGCATTACAAGCCTGTTCGTATTGATGCTTCATCGGAATAACACACAGTTTTTTCTCAAGAAACAAAGCCTCAGCAGGAGTTTCAAAACCGGCGTTGCATAATACACCGGTACAACCAGTCATACTCTTTACGAAGGTTTCATCATCAACAGGAAAAACAGAAATATTATTGAAAGAATATGGAACTCTGGCATTTTTTGAAAACACCTCCCACTGAACATCGCGGATTTGAGCCAACACTCCTATGATATAAATATCTGAATATGCCGGCAGATATACTGTATAGTGTCCCATGTTTCGTGGGATAACTTCTCTTATCGATTTCCTGATAACAGGTGTGGAAATATGCTCGTTGATACGTTTAAAGTGAAACCCTGTTTTATAACATACAGGCGCATAGTACTTTAATATAGTTTTCCCAAGCCAACTTCCAGAATTGGGATGTGGTGCAGCTCTGTCAGCAACAGCAGCCTGATGACTCATTCCAAAACATTTCTTCCGACGAATTATACAAGCCCATGCAGAAACCGGTTCAAAATCGGAAATCACTAAATCATATTGCTCCACGGGTAAGTTTATTATTTCTCTAAAAAAGCGAGCAATTGAATTTTTGTGCCATGTTCTTGCTATATCGACACCACCTGTCTGCCCAAAGAAAAAACCAAATCCCTGAAAACGGTACTTTACTTCAAAGGGCAATTTCAACTCACTATGCTGTCCACTTAGCAAGACATCCACATCTCCGTATTTTTGAAACTCAGGAACCAGGTCTATGGCTCTTGCCACATGGCCGTTCCCCGTTCCCTGAATAGCATATAATATCCTCATCTGAAATAGTTTTAGTCCCGTTTCCTACATTTTGATAAGTTGACGTAAAACTTTAAGATGAGAGACTGAAAAATAGGATCGGGAGAGATGCCATCCATCAACAATTTCTCCATTAAGCACCAATTTCTCAGGATTTATTCCCTTCAAATAATCAAGAATCCGGGTGGCTTTGCAGGCATAAGTTCCGGGGTACATGCCGGGAATAACTGTCGCTTTTACCTTCCGTGTTTTGACGTTTTTAATGTTTTGCATCGAATATCCGTTAGAATTCTGATACAAGATTAATCACACAGAAAGAATCTATTGTAACCGGAATGAAAACAAATTGTTAAAAATTATGCACAATAAACCGTCACTCCCTCTCAGCAACCATAAATCCGAGTAACTCCAGGGCATACTTTAGATCATCATCCCCTTTCGGAATCTTAACCGTCCAGACCGGAAACTCACGTCGAACCGGGTAATTTCCCCGCAACTCTTCAAATTTTTCAGGATTTTCGGTTAACCTCCGGGAATCTTCAGTGACATCGTAAGTCGCAGCAACGGCCTTGGCAATTCTAAGGTTCAGACGTTCATCTCCATCATCTATTGAAACAGTCATATCCCCTGGAACGGGTAAATTTTCAGGATACCACTCATCGAGCCCCAGGTGAAACTGACGGCTCATAAAACGGATGGCTGCCGCCGAGCCATTGGCTTTTCCATCAACAGCATACCCGGCAATATGAGGGGTCCCTATCATCAGGCGTCTTTGCAACTCGAGTGAAATTTCAGGTTCATTTTCCCAAACATCCAAAACGCCTCTTTCTATAAGGCCAGAACTCAGACCTTTCATCAAAACCCGTTCATTCACAACCTCGCCTCTCGAAGAATTTATAAGTACACTACCACGCTTCATCATCAAAAGGGTAGTATCATTCAGCAAGTGATAAGTTGGATATTTACCCTCTCTTGTAAGTGGCACATGAAAAGTTACCACATCCGACAATTGCAACAGCACGTTAAGATCAACATTAGGAAAGTCCGGCTCTTTTTCTTTTCGCGGAGGATCATTCAGCAACACCTTCATCCCGAATGCTTTTCCTACAGCGACCACCTTACTGCCAACATTACCAACTCCGATTATGCCAAGTGTTTTTCCTCTCAGGGGAAAATAATTCATCTCCAAGGCAGCAAAAACCGATGCAATGTATTGCTTTACCGAACCCGAATTGCACCCCGGCGCATTGGCCCATGCTATGTTGTTTTCCTCGAGCCAGGGTATATCCATGTGGTCAGTACCTATCGTAGCCGAAACAACAGCCTTAACATTGCTGCCCTCCAGCAATTCGCGATTCACTTTTGTCCGGGTACGAACAATCAGTCCGTCGGCATCCTTTACATCCACGGCGCCGATCGAAGCCCCCGGCAAATAAGTAACATCCGCCAAAGAATCAAGCACACCTTTCACAAACAAAATTTTGTCATCGATGACAATCTTCATAAAATCGCTTTTTTAATGTCTGATATATAGATCAATAAGTCTGTTCCCAAATGACCTGTTTTTATCAAGATCGAGGTACAGAAAATTTCTAAACCGAAAATAACTAATTGTTAATGAGGATTTAAAATTTTCCTGTCACAATGTAATTGGCAAAAAGAGACTTTTAGCAGTGGCCTCATCAATTGTGCGTCAGATTTTTGAAAACGCATTAAAATCTATTATTTATCTATAAGGCCACACCCAAAAGTCTTTTCATGCCAATTACATTGTGGCTTCAAAATTACCAATTATCAGTTAATATTAGCGGTTCATTACAAAAATGCGTACTCATAGCAATAACTCAGGCTTGAAAAATATCATTTACTATTTTAAAAGTACTATTTACTATTTATTTCCCCTTGCTAAAAAAAATAATTACTTTTGTTTTGATAATTATGAGTGCAGTCTAAAACGCCTTTTGACCCCTAAATCCCCTAAAGGGGGGACTTTTTCAAACTGCTGATTTTTAGCAGTTCCCCTTTAGGGGTCAGGGGTAAAAATGGTAAAAATCAGCAGTTTGAAGGCTTTTTATACTACACTCAATTATCATTAACTGGTTTTTATCTGAAAATAACAGACTGATTTTATATATTTGCAAATAAAAAATTTAAAAGAACAGACCAGAACAGATAAACAAATCAAAACCGACAATATTATGAGTACAGACATTGCAAAAAGAGCCGCGGACAATATACGTGTGCTTTCGGCTGCTATGGTAGAGAAAGCCAAATCAGGTCACCCCGGTGGCGCTATGGGAGGTGCCGACTTCATTCATATCCTCTTCTCAGAATATATGGATTTTGACCCGAATAACCGGGCATGGGAACTTCGCGATCGTTTCTTCCTTGACCCGGGTCACATGTCACCCATGCTCTATTCGCAGTTGGCGCTTACCGGTTCTTATACCATGGAAGAACTCGCCAATTTCCGTCAGTGGGGAAGTCCCACACCAGGTCACCCCGAACTGGAGGTGGAACGAGGCATAGAGAACACTTCAGGCCCGCTTGGACAAGGCCATACAATAGCTGTCGGAGCAGCTATTGCCGAAAAATTTCTTTCCCAGAAATTCGGACTCTGGAGTTCACATACCATCTACACTTTCATCTCAGACGGAGGCATTCAGGAAGAGATATCTCAGGGAGCCGGTCGTCTGGCCGGGTTTCTCGGACTCGGAAATCTGATTATGTTTTACGACTCCAACGACATCCAGCTTTCAACCGAAACAAAGCTCGTATCAATAGAAGATACCGCCAAAAAATATGAATCATGGGGATGGGCGGTAAAAACCATCGACGGTCATGATCATTCCCAGATTCGCGAAGCACTAGACGAAGCAAAAAAGACAACCGACAAACCTTTCCTTATCATTGGAAAGACCATTATGGGAAAAGGAGCTGTAACAGAAGACGGAGAATCTTTCGAACGCAAAGTATCCATTCACGGTCAACCGTTGAGTGCCGCCGGTGCATCGTTCAGAAAAACCATCGAGAACCTGGGTGGAAACCCTGAGCAACCATTTGCTATTTTCCCTGATGTAGCAGAATATTATAAAGAAGTAATGGAAAAAAAAGCTGTTCAGGCCGAACGTAAAAAAGCCGAGCAGCAGGCCTGGGAAAAGGCAAACCCGGAACTTGCCGAAAAATTCCATAAATTTTTCAACAGCGAAGTCCCGCATATTGATTATGCAGCCATTGAACAAAAACCAAATTCAGCATCCCGTGCTTCGTCAGGAACTGTTCTGTCGCATTTTGCAGATCACGTGGAAAATATGATTGTTATGTCGGCCGACCTGAGCAACTCAGACAAAACAGATGGTTTTCTGAAGAAAACACAACCCATGACAAAAGGTGACTACTCCGGACAATTTGTTCACACGGGCGTTTCTGAACTGACAATGGCGGCATTGGCCAATGGTATGGCATTGCATGGGGGTGTTATCCCGGTATGTGGAACCTTCTTCGTGTTTTCCGACTATATGAAACCTGCCGTTCGTATGGCAGCCCTTATGCAACTGCCTGTAAAATATGTCTGGACACACGATGCTTTCCGTGTCGGAGAAGATGGTCCCACTCACCAGCCGGTTGAGCAGGAAGCACAAATTCGCCTTTTGGAAAAACTGAAGAACCATAAAGGAGAAAACAGCATGCTGGTGCTTCGTCCGGCCGATGCCAACGAAACAACTGTTGCATGGCAAATGGCCATGGAAAATACAAAAACACCAACGGCATTGATCCTTTCCCGCCAAAACATTCCAAATCTGCCCGAAAGCAGCTATCACAGGGCTTTGGGTGCTAAAAAAGGAGCATACATCGTTCAAAAAGATGAAGGCAAAACCGACCTGATTATGGTAGGTAATGGTTCCGAAGTTTCTACTATGGTGGAAGGAGCTGAACTTCTGCGAAAAGAAAAAGGACTAAAGATACAAGTAGTTTCTGCTATTTCAGAAGGACTCTTCAGAAACCAGCCAAAAGAGTATCAAAAAGAAGTTCTACCGGACGATATTCCCAGATTCGGTCTTACAGCAGGACTGCCGGTAACCATTGAAGGTCTGACAGGCCCCAACGGCCTGGCCACAGGTCTGGACCACTTTGGCTATTCAGCACCCTACAAAGTTCTTGATGAGAAATTTGGATTTACCGGAAAAGCAGTTTACGACGCGGTTTGCAAATTCCTGAATTTGTAATAAGCCGCTGTAACGTTGCCTTTAAAGACCTCTCCGATTAACTTTGGAGAGGTTTTTTTCTGTCTGTTGTATCTCTTTTGATCAAACAATTGTATTTTCGTATCATGTTTGAGAAATCCAATTTCATACCTGTCGGCAAAATAGCCAAACCGCACGGAACCGGAGGAGAAGCAGCCATAAGACTTTTCCCCGAAACAGAGGTTTACGATATGGAACCTTCGTTTATTTTTGTTGAAATAGACAACGGTCTTGTCCCCTTCCGCGTTAGTGGTTTCCGGTATAAGTCCGATGACATAATCCTCGTAAAATCGCCTTTTCTTTCTTCAGAAAACAAAATCAAAGCATTGATGGATTGTACAGTATACCTTTCTACTGAAGAGATTACCAAAGCGCCGGCAGGGATGACATATCTCAACGCCTTAACCGGTTATCAGGCAGTTGACAGAAAAGCAGGACTTATCGGCAAAATAACAGGTATTCGTAACATTACAGGGAATCCGCTATTTATCATAAATACACCAAACGATGAAATCATGATTCCAATAGCGCAGGAATTTATTGTGAACATTAATCACGAAGCAAAAACAATTGAGCTGGAACTGCCCGACGGACTTCTGGATATAAACGCAACAGATAGTTAGTGCAGTTAATTATTTTTGAACCTTGAGGATCAGCTATAACCATCTCATCACAAAGGCCTTACGTTAACGCAATACGGCGTTTGATTTTTCAACTGACTATTACTATATAAATCAAAGTGTTAGTATCTTCGAAAAAATATTATCTACATCCACAGCAAAACCAATTTAATCTTATGCTGAGAAAAACCCTTACCGCCGATACTGCTATCATCCTTGTACTAATATCTATCGTCACCATTGGCGGAATCGCTCAATTTGGCTAAAAATTCTCATACGCTCTAACAGCACTACGCCACTCCTCCGGCAAAACGAAAGACGTTCCGCTACTTCTCCGAAATCCGGACATCACCGATTCACATACTGAAAGTGGCTCATCCGAACCTTTCTCAACAATCCACTGCACCATTTTCAGGCTTTTGTTGCCGAGCTTTACAACACGGGTAAGAACTTCAATGGATTGCCCAAGAAATATTTGGCTCATGAAGTCTGTTTTCGTATTCACCACAACCAGCTGGTCGTCACGTGAAGTATCTCCGGGAAGCCATCCCAACACTTCCTGCATGTAATACATACGACCCAGGTCATAATAGTCATTATACACCCCGTTATTGACATGTCCTAAACCGTCCACATCGCTAAAACGCATCTGAACGGGTAATCTGTGTTTAAAATCTGAAATCTTCATATTGTTTTTTAAGGAAAAGTACAAAAATCAACCGACAAACAAGTATCTCACTCCCGGATTACCTTAACCTGACCATCCACTCCCAGCTTTATAATGCCGGAAGGAGCAGGATTATTCATTTCCTCCCGGCGATATTTTACCACATAATCAACACCCTTAACGATTGTTTCGCTGATCTCACTGAAATTTGAAGGTGAAGGATCACCGCTCACATTGGCCGAGGTGGACACCACAGGTTTCCGGAATTTCTGACATAACGCACGCGAAAAAGCTTCTTTCGTTACACGAATGCCAATACTGCCATCTTCTGCAAGCAAATTCTCCGCAAGATTCTTCCCACCGGGGTAAATAATTGTCAACGGTTTATCAGATAATTCAATAAGATTGTACGCCATTTCGGGAACTTCCTGAATATAAGCATTCAGTCTGACTTCATTCCCTACAAGCACCAACATACTTTTACTGTCGGCACGTTGTTTTAATGCATATACTCGTCTGACAGCATCCGGATTTGTGGCATCACAACCTATTCCCCAAATGGTATCGGTAGGATAAAGAATAAGTCCCCCCTTTTGAAGCACTTCAACCGCTTTCCTTAAGTCTTCCTGATAATCCATAACATCATCATTTTATCTTTATCAAATATAAAAGAGTGCAGTATAAAAAGCATATTTTTGTCAAAATCCAGGCGTTTTAAATTTTTGTACCGGAGTTAACTTGTTGTTAATGAGGATGCAAAATTTAAAACAACAACGAGGTTGGCAACAAAGATGCTTTTTAGACCGGGCTCATAAAAGGATTTTTAATTCTGAAATTTCACGACAAGAAAAAAGAAACATCATATATAAAAAGCCGCAAGCCGCAATAATACGCAACGACTCCCGGCTCCTCCTATTTTTCCTTTGTCTCTTTGCAACTTTGGCGATAAGAGGTCAGACCGCCACGCCAAAGTCACGCAAAGCATTGTTAAGAGAGGTTTTCTTGTCTGTCGATTCCTTTCGTTGTCCGATAATTAAGGCTGCAGGTACCTGATACTCGCCGGCAGGGAACTTCCTGGTATAACTACCCGGTATAACCACCGACCTCGGAGGCACGAAACCCTTATATTCTTTAGGTTCTGTTCCACTGACATCAATAATTTTTGTCGAACCCGTCAATACTACATTGGCACCCAAAACAGCTTCTCTCCCAACACGGCATCCTTCAACAACGATACAGCGGGAGCCGATAAAAGCATTGTCTTCAATAATAACAGGTGCCGCCTGAATCGGCTCCAGTACACCTCCTATACCAACTCCGCCACTCAGATGAACATTCTTCCCGATTTGTGCACAACTCCCAACCGTAGCCCAGGTATCCACCATCGTACCCGAATCCACATAAGCACCAATATTCAGGTATGAGGGCATCATTACCACACCTCTTCCGATAAAAGCGCCATAACGGGCAACCGCATGGGGCACAACACGTACGCCCAATTCTTTATAATTTCTTTTGAGTGCCATTTTATCATGAAACTCAAACGGCCCCAATTCAATTGTTTCCATCTCTTGCATGGGAAAGTACAGGATCACCGCCTTCTTTATCCAGTCATTTACCTTCCATTCATCCTCATTTGAAGGTTCAGCAACCCGGATTTCACCCCTGTCAAGTCTGTCTATAACAGTTCTGATAGCTTCCTGTGTTTCTTCCAGCTCTAAAAGTGACCTGTCGTCCCAGGCCTTTTCCACTTTTTCTTTTAAATTATTTTCCATAATAGCGTTTTTACTTTTAACAATATTTACAAAACAAACCATTGCCCCGAAAAGCCTCTCCGACGATTGTAACAAAAATGGCCATTGAATGATTTATCTTATCAATGGCCATTTTATTGACACCCTGACAAACAGGTTATTAACCCTTGCATTTTTTTGCTCATCCGACCTTCCTGCTATCAATTATCTTTGTATACATAAGTGTGAACCTTGTCATGCTCGTTTCAAAAATTTAAACCATCAATGAGTTTGGTAACAAAGATGCTTTTTAGACCGAACGCATAGATCAAAGCGGCATTTATTAATGTTTGGAATCTCATTCTACACTAAACCAAAGTTTTAAGCAAGGTTTCTTTGTCTCCGAAAAGATAATCAATCGGAGGAATTTCAGGCATGGTATAAGCTCCGGGTTGCTGTTTCAAAACAGCTCTTGCACAAGACACAAGTATTTGTGAGGTAAGTGCGGGATTATTAATTTTCATGTGAAATTCAAACAACTGATTCTGGGTCTTTCCGGAAACGCCTTTATGCTCAAGCACAACGCCATGCCCCATATCTTTAAGTTCGTCAACACTTGGAACAGCAATTACATGCGTTTCATCATGACTGAAATAACTGTCTGACTTAATCTCAGATGTAACTTTTTCAATACTGGCACCGTCTTCAAGCTCAACATAAACCATGCGCCGGTGAATTCCCGTACCGGTGGGAATGGTCATAGAAAGCGCATCTTTTACGCCATCCTTATCTTTTGCTGCAACAGAATGTCCCATGCTCATCCCTGGCCCGAAGTTTGTATAGGTAAGTCCCCTGGGGGCCATAGCCTTCAGTAGCGTACGAACCACTGAATCGCTCCCGGGGTCCCATCCCGCAGATATTATAGCTTTAGAATGATTCTTTTTCCCGGTTTCGTCCAGAAGCGAACGAAGTTTAAGCATCTCTTCGCCATGAATATCAAAACTATCCACGGTACATATTCCCTTTTCCATGATTTTTTTCGCAGTCTCCGGAACCTTCCGTGTTGGAGAACAAAGTATTGCTACGTCAACATTCTCCAAATCCGAAATATCACTTACTACCTTCACATTGGCCAACTCGGGAGGATTATTCTCTGCAGAACGACGTACCACACCGGCAAGTTCCATATCGGGGGCTGCATCAACAGCTTCCACGGCAAATTTTCCAATGTTTCCGTAACTTACAACTGCGACTCTGATTTTACTCATAAAATTCTTGTTTTAATTTATTGTTCATTATCAAAATACAAATATACAAAATGGGAATAAGGATTTAAAATTGAAATCTTTTAATCCTGTTTTATTACATTTTGTTTTATTTTTTATGATTTTCGTTAGACTTTTATACCTGAGTGCAGTATAAAAAGCATATTTTTGTCAAAATTTAGGCGTTTTAAATTTTTGTACCGGAGTTAACTTGTTGTTAATGAGGATTCAAAAATTTAAACAACAACGAGTTTGGCAACAAAGATGCTTTTTAGACTGGACTCATACTTCAACATTAACAACGACGCTATTTACTATACAACAACAAGCAATAGGCATTACTTGCCCCGAGAATCGGTGATTAATACAACTTCAACAATTTTGAGTCTGCACCCAAAAGAATTCCATTAGGTACAGTTTTTGATAATTTCATCTCCAGGTATTTTCTCTTATTCACATAGACCGTAAGATTTATACGGATATAACTTAAACCAACACCACATTCATTGAGTAATCCGCGAATTGCATTCTGTACAATAACATATTCTCGATGAAACGAGCATGGTAAAGTTTGTCACAAAAGAACATGTATAAAACTCATTCATGCGAGTTCCATCAGACCAATAGCTTAGACTAATTTTATACTGATGAAAGTAATATTTTTCATAATCATCTTTTCTTTTTTTCCAAGCCTGTTTTGTTTGGAACAAAATCACGATAAAGTAAGAGTAACCGGAACTGTTTGTAATAAAGAGACCCACAAACCGCTAAATTACGCTCAATTGGTCAGCTTCAACACCTTACTATCACATACAACAGACGCCGACGGCAACTTCGCAATCTACATGGGAAAAAACGACTCGGTGAAAATTGTCTCCATGGGGTTTAAGGGAGTTATTTGGAAAACAGAAGACTTTTTAAAAACCGAAGGCCCCGATACCATTTTCATGGAACCGGCAACTTATATGCTTAATGAAGTAACAATAAATGCACGTAACCGTTCTATCAACCTGAACCTGCCGGACAATATAGGAAAAAATGTAGATCCCAATGCAGAGCCCGACCGCTCTATTCCAAAACCATCGGCTGGCATGATTGTCTCACCTCTCACATTAGCATATTCTACTTTTAGCAAGAAAGCAAAAAATCAACGAAACTTTAAAAAAACCATCGATAAAGAAAAGGAAAGGGAGCTGTGGAATAACATTCTTTCATCAGGTTTGTTAAAAGAGTGGACAGAAATGGAAGGAAAAGAACTGGAAGATTTCATTATTTTTTGCAACACAAAAATTTCTGTAAGCAAAACAGATAATGTGCTTACAATTTACAACAAAGTAAAAACTCTTTTGAATATTTATAAGAACAAAAAGGAATAATCATCCGTTATCATCACCAATTGGCAAAAATTTTAAATATCCTAACCTCGCATAGCCGGAACCTAACAAATCTATACATTATCTGTCGTTGCTCCGCGGCTGTTAATTGCTGATATGTTGTTGGCAAAACGAAAACCGCAGAGCGGTAACAGAACAATTCAATTTTTTTCATCCCGAAACTAAGATTTCATCAGCAATAAGGGGTAAAAAATAATAAAATTGCAAGAAAAAACGATTTTTTTATTACAAAATACTTGATGGTAATTTGAAAATATATACATTTGCAAAGAACAAATAAATTTGAATTGAATATGAACCTTTTTCTATCACTCATTCTCGTCAATATTATTATTCTCGTGGGACAACCAGGCAGAAGTGAGAATGGTGTATAGCTAAATAAACTAAACGATTTTTAAGCCCCTCTCACTTCTGCGTGAGAGGGGTTTTTAATTTAAGGAAAGTAATCTGTATAATGAAACGAGCATTAAGAAGTAACACAACAACGCAAGGGCGCAGAATGGCCGGAGCCCGAAGCTTGTGGCGTGCCAACGGCATGAAAGAAGAACAAATGGGTAAACCACTTATTGCCATTGTAAATTCATTTACCCAGTTCGTCCCCGGCCACGTGCATCTCCATCACATTGGCCAGGAGATTAAACAAATTGTCGAAAAACAGGGTTGTTTCGCTGCAGAATTCAACACCATTGCCATTGATGACGGCATAGCCATGGGGCACGATGGCATGCTGTATTCTCTTCCGTCACGCGACCTCATCGCCGACAGTGTAGAATACATGGTAAATGCGCACCAGCCCGACGCTATGATATGCATCAGCAATTGCGACAAGATCACTCCCGGAATGCTGATGGCGACAATGCGTCTTAATATCCCGACCATCTTTGTTTCCGGTGGCCCTATGGAAGCAGGAAACAATAACGGGACTGCCCTCGACCTCATCGATGCCATGGTTCTGGCCGCTGATGACAATGTTTCCGACGATGAAGTCCTGGCTGTCGAACAGAATGCCTGCCCTACCTGCGGTTCCTGTAGCGGCATGTTCACAGCCAACTCCATGAACTGTCTTAATGAAGCCATCGGACTGGCACTCCCGGGAAACGGGACCATTGTAGCAACGCATGCCAACAGAAAAAAATTATTCGAAGAGGCTGCCCACAAAATTGTGGAGCTTGCCTATCGCTATTATCGCGACGGAGACGAGTCGGTATTGCCGCGTTCAATAGCATCCAAACAAGCTTTCATGAATGCTATGACGCTCGACATAGCCATGGGGGGCTCTACCAACACTGTACTCCACCTCCTGGCTATAGCGCATGAAGCAGGTGTGGACTTTACATTAAAAGATATTGACAATTTATCACGCAAAACCCCGGTATTATCCAAGGTGGCACCTAACAGCCAATATCACATACAAGATGTTAACAGAGCTGGTGGAATTTTGGGAATATTGGCCGAACTGGCACGACACCACATCATCGACACAAACGTTGGAAGGGTCGACTATCCCACACTTGCTGATGCACTTAAAGAACATGACCTCAGAAGTCCCGATGTAACGGAAGCTGCAAAAGAAAAATATAAAAGTGCGCCGGCCGGATTTCGCAATCTTGTTTTGGGCTCTCAGAACAGTGTATACGAGGAATTTGACCTCGACCGGGAGAAGGGCTGCATTCGTGATGTTGAACATGCCTATTCTAAAGACGGTGGACTGGCTGTGCTTTTTGGAAATATTGCCAAAAACGGCTGTGTTGTTAAAACAGCCGGGGTTGATGAATCCATTTTACATTTCGAAGGAGTTGCAAAAGTCTATGAATCACAGGATGCAGCTGTCGATGGCATTCTATCGGGCGAGGTGAAAGCCGGCGATGTGGTCGTCATACGATACGAAGGGCCCAAAGGCGGTCCCGGCATGCAGGAAATGCTTTATCCCACTTCGTACATAAAATCGCGTCACCTTGGAAAAGAATGTGCCCTCATTACCGACGGCCGTTTCTCCGGTGGTACATCCGGCTTATCAATCGGCCATATTTCTCCTGAAGCAGCAGCCGGAGGAGAAATTGCACTGATTGAAACCGGTGATAAAATAATTATTGACATACCTCAACGAAATATCAATGTCGACATTTCAGACGATGAAATGGAACAACGACGTCAAAAAGAAATAAGCAAAGGCGAAATGGCTTTTAAGCCAGGTCATAGAAATCGTAAGGTATCTAAAGCACTTAAAGCTTATGCTTCAATGGCTGCCTCAGCAGATAAAGGAGCTGTAAGACTGATATAATCTAGTAATCAAGAAAAGGGAGCAGATTTTTTATTTCTTTTTTTCTAAACATAACCGTAATCGTTATGGAACCACAATCACAATTACTAATGAAGGAAAAAACCACGGAAACAACAAGAATGAGCGGATCTGAAGCAGTCATGCAATCTCTGCTCAGGGAAGGTACTTCTATTATTTTCGGATACCCGGGAGGGGCCATCATGCCTATATATGATGCTCTCCACAATCACCATGAAGAACTGCATCATGTGCTGACCAGGCATGAGCAAGGGGCGATTCACGCTGCCGAAGGGTACGCGAAGGTAACAGGAAAAGTTGGTGTATGCTTTGCCACTTCAGGCCCTGGAGCTACCAACACAGTTACGGGCCTGGCCAATGCAATGATGGATTCAACGCCCTTAGTGGTCATCACCGGACAAGTTGTTTCTTCACTCCTGGGAACAGATGCTTTTCAGGAAACAGACGTAGTGGGTGTTACCCAGCCAGTTACCAAATGGAACTATCAGGTGCGAAGAGCGGAAGACATTCCCTCAGCTATTGCAAGAGCATTTTATATTGCCCGATCCGGACGACCCGGCCCTGTTGTTATAGATATTACAAAAGACGCACAGACCAACGAACTGGATTTTAATTACGAACCGGTAAAAAGCATACGAAGCTACAAGCCAGAAAACCCTGTTGATTTTCACCAAATAGAGGAAGCTGCCAGGCTTATTAACCTGTCAAAAAAACCATTGGCACTCATTGGCCAGGGCGTAATTATGGGCAATGCCGAAAAGGAATTGCTCGATTTTATTGAAAAATCCGGTGTGCCTGCCGCATGGACATTGCTTGGGTTATCGGCTATGCCTTCTGATCATCCGCTCAATGTTGGAATGCTCGGTATGCATGGGAATTACGGTCCAAATGTTAAAACCAATGAAGCTGACCTTATTATTGCCATTGGAATGCGATTCGATGATCGTGTTACCGGGGACACTTCCAAGTATGCAACCAACGCCAAAGTAATTCATCTTGAAATTGATCCGGCGGAAATAAACAAAAATGTACATGCCGATGTTCCTGTTCTCGGAAATGTTAAAAAAACACTCCCTATTCTTACTGAAAAAATAGCAAAAAACGAACACAACGAATGGCTGCAGGAGTTTAAAGCCTGTGAACGCGTTGAGAACGACCGTATTATTGAAAAAGAAATTCGTCCTTTAAGTAAAGGCATAACCATGGGTGAAGTTATTTCAAAAGTATCAACAGCCTTTAATGACGATGCCATTATGGTTACTGATGTTGGTCAGCACCAAATGATGGGAGCCCGTTACTTCAAATTCAAACAAACCAGAAGTGTCGTCACTTCAGGTGGTTTGGGAACAATGGGATTTGGAGTCCCTGCAGCTATGGGAGCAAAGCTCGGAAGACCTGACCGCCAGGTCTGCGTTTTTGTAGGCGACGGAGGGTTCCAGATGACCATACAGGAACTGGGAACCATCTTCCAGACCCGGATTCCGGTTAAGATCGTGTTGCTCAACAATAATTTTCTGGGAATGGTACGCCAGTGGCAGGAGCTGTTCTACGATAAAAGATATGCTTCAACCGAGTTGATTAATCCCGACTTCCAGACCATTGCAAAAGGTTATCACATGCCATCGTTAAGAATTACAGAGCGTGACAACCTTGATGATGCCATTAAACAGATGGTTGATGCCGAAGGACCTTTCCTGTTAGAGGTTGTTGTTGAAAAAGAAGGAAATGTTTTCCCAATGGTTCCCGCCGGAGCATCCGTTTCAGACATCAGACTCGAATAAACGGACAATTTTTTACACCCGGCATGCCGGACGCGGCTTGATACAGGTATTAAAAAAATAAAATGAGCGTGGGGCAGGATTTATGACCACAAGGATATGTATAAATTTCCCCATGCGAATTCCATCAGGCCAATAACTAAAGTCCATATCATACTGATGAGTTTTAATTCGATAAAAACGAAACAAAATGACAACACCCTTAAAAGAAGAGTTTACACTCTCCATATATTCAGAAAACCATGTGGGGCTGCTCAATCAGATCACAACGGTTTTTACACGACGCCACATAAATATTGAGAGCCTTACCACATCGGAATCGGCTATAACCGGCATTCATAAATTCACGATTGTCGTATTTGCAACAGCCGACAACATTGAAAAGCTCGCCAAGCAAATAGAGAAGCGTATTGATGTATTGAAAGTTTTTGTTTTCCGTGCAGATGAAATTATACATCAGGAAATAGCCCTTTACAAAGTATCAACCGGATCGCTTCTTGGCGGAAACGAAATTGAAACGTTAGTACGTCAATATGGCGCAAGAATACTTGAAATCACACCTGAGTATACGGTTATTGAAAAGACCGGACATAAAAATGAAACACAGGACCTGTTCGAAAAACTCGAACCTTATGGTGTTTCACAGTTTGTTCGTTCGGGCCGTATCGCGATCACCAAAAACAAAAAAGAACTTCTTGAGACCTATCTGAAGAAGTTAGAAACCGATGAAATTCAATTAAATTAAAACAGAAATAACATTTTTTATCATGGCAAAAATCAACTTTGGAGGAACCGAAGAAAATGTGGTAACCCGCGAAGAGTTCCCTTTATCAAAAGCACAGGAAGTTTTAAAAGATGAAACCATCGCCGTCATCGGTTATGGTGTTCAGGGGCCAGGCCAGTCTTTAAACCTGAAAGACAACGGCTTTAATGTCATTGTTGGCCAGCGTAAAGATTCAAAGAGTTGGGACAAGGCTGTCAATGACGGTTGGGAACCCGGTAAAACGCTTTTCCCCATCGAAGAAGCCCTGGAAAAAGGAACCATTATCCAGTATCTTCTATCCGATGCAGGTCAGATTGCCGTATGGCCAACGGTGAAGAAACACCTGAAGCCCGGAAATGCACTCTATTTTTCACATGGGTTTGGAATTACCTATAAAGAACGCACCGGCATTATCCCTCCAAAAGACGTTGACGTTATACTGGTTGCACCCAAAGGGTCTGGCACCAGCCTTCGTCGTATGTTCCTCGAAGGCAGGGGACTGAATTCCAGTTATGCCATCTTTCAGGATGCTACCGGGAAGGCGTTCGATCGCGTAGTTGCTCTGGGAATTGGTGTCGGTAGCGGATACCTCTTTGAAACAACCTTTCAGAAAGAAGTATTCAGCGACCTCACCGGCGAGCGCGGCACGCTCATGGGAGCCATCCAGGGAATTTTTGCTGCCCAGTACGATGTACTTCGTGCCAACGGGCACTCTCCGTCAGAAGCTTTCAACGAAACCGTTGAAGAGCTCACTCAGAGTTTAATGCCCCTGGTAGCTGAAAACGGGATGGACTGGATGTATGCCAACTGTTCCACAACAGCACAACGCGGTGCGCTCGACTGGTGGAAAAAATTCCGCGATGCCACAATGCCGGTTTTTAAGGAACTTTACAGCGAGGTTGCCAAAGGCAATGAGGCACAGCGTTCTATTGATGCAAACAGCCAGAGCGATTATCGCATCAAACTCGAAGAAGAACTAAAAGACCTTCGTGAATCTGAAATGTGGAAAGCCGGAGCTGTCGTGCGAACACTTCGCCCCGAAAATCAAAAAAAGTAATCTGATAAATAAGTGTGGTATAAAAAGCATATTTTTGTCAAAATCGAGGCGTTTTAAATTTCTGTACCATAATTAACTCATTGTTAATGAGGATTTAAAAATTTAAAACAACACTGAGTTTGGCAATAAAGATGCTTTTTAGACCGGGCTCATAAATCAAAAATAATTACCGGGCAACAATTTAAGTCAATACGCATTTTTTTTGTGCGGTAATTTAGCTCTATTAATTCGTGCCCGCCTATAAAGTCGGGAAAGTTTCTTACTTATTAATGTGTCTGTTCAGAAAGTGCCGGTTGTGAGGTTCGCGAAGCCGCCAAAAACGGAGTTTACTTATTTATCATAAATGGGTAATTTTCGGAAAAGCATAGTATTGTAAATGGCACTATATGGACAGACACTAAGTTCTATGCAAAACAAACCGGGAAATCCGGACTGAAAAACAATAGTACTATGAGCAACAAAGTCTATATTTTCGACACCACACTGCGGGATGGCGAACAAGTCCCGGGTTGCCAGCTGAATACCATCGAAAAAATCGAAGTGGCCAAACAGCTGGAAAAACTCGGCGTGGATATTATCGAAGCCGGATTTCCGGTTTCCAGTCCGGGTGACTTCAATTCGGTGGTCGAAATATCCAAAGCCGTAAGCAACCCCGTTATTTGTGCGCTCACCAGAGCCGTTAAAAAAGACATTGAAGTAGCTGCCGACGCCCTGAAAAATGCTAAAAAAGGGCGTATTCACACGGGTATAGGCACTTCTTTCTACCATATTAACTACAAACTGAAGTCGAATCCCGAAGAAATCATAAAAAGAGGCGTCGAAGCCGTAAAATATGCACGTAATTTTGTTGACGACGTTGAGTTTTATGCCGAAGATGCCGGACGTACCGATAATGAATATCTGGCCAGAGTAGTGGAAGCTGTGATCGCTGCCGGAGCAACGGTGGTTAATATCCCCGACACAACGGGTTATTGTCTGCCACAGGAATATGGCGAAAAAATCGCCTACCTGATGAATAATGTTCCAAACATTGACAAAGCAATTATCTCAACCCATTGTCATAACGACCTCGGCATGGCTACAGCCAATACTATCACGGGAATCCTGAACGGCGCCCGCCAGGTAGAAGTTACTGTTAACGGAATTGGTGAACGCGCCGGTAATACTTCTCTCGAAGAAGTGGCCATGGCCATTAAAAGCCATAAAGAGCTTGACCTGGAGACCAGCATCAACAGCAAAGAAATTATAAAAAGCAGCCGTCTGGTATCGACCCTGATGCGCATGCCAGTTCAGCCCAATAAAGCCATAGTCGGACGAAATGCGTTTGCACATTCCTCGGGAATACATCAGGACGGCGTCTTAAAGAACCGCGAAAATTACGAAATCATTGACCCGGCCGAAGTAGGTGTCAAAGAATCATCAATTGTACTGACTGCCAGAAGCGGACGTGCAGCATTGAAACACAGGCTCCAGGTTTTGGGATACGATTTCGAACCTCAGGAACTTGATGAAGTATATCAACGTTTCCTCGAACTGGCCGACAAAAAGAAAGACATCACCGACGAAGATTTGCAAATACTTGCCGGAAAAGGACAAAATAAGGAAAATAAACCGATTCAACTGGAACTTCTGCAGGTAATTTGCGGTAAATCGACAGTCCCGACAGCGACCGTGCAGGTAAGTTTCAATGGTGATGTATTTACAGAAACCGCCTCGGGCAACGGCCCCATTGATGCAGCTTTCACAGCCGTAAAGGCGTTGATCAAGCGCCGGGTACGTCTCGAAGAGTTTCTTATTCAGGCAATTACCAGAGGTAGCGACGACCTCGGTAAAGTTCATGTGCAGGTTGAGCACAAAGGCCAGACCTATTATGGCTTTGCAGCTCATACCGACATCATTACCGCATCGGTAGAAGCATTCCTCGATGCCGTTGGGAAAATTGCATAGATAAGTGCGGTATAATTTTTGTTAAACTCAAGGCATTTTAAATTTATATACCAATGTTAACTTATTGTTAATGAAGAATCAAAAATTTAAAACAACAATGGGTTTGGCAACAAAGATGCTTTTTAGACCGGACTTATAGAGGCTTTTTGGTGCAGAAGAAAAATAAGTTCGTGCCCGTCTAAGTCAGGAAAAGTTGTGAAAAATAATGTGTCTGTTCAGAAAGTGCCGGTTCCAAGGCTTGCGAAGCCGCCAAAAACGGAGTTTACTTTTCATCAGTATAAAATTAGTCTAAGTTATTGGTCTGATGGAACTCGCAGGCAAGAACTTATACATATTCTTATTGTAACAAACTTTGCCATGCTCGTTTCGTAAATGAGTATTTGGGCGGCAAGCGTAACGCAGTAAATGGTACTTAATGGACAGAGACAAGTTAGTAACCTTAAAAAACGATAATACCTTGGCAGGAAAAACTTTATTTGAAAAAATATGGGACAAGCATGTAGTAACAACAGTTGATGGTGGTCCCAGTGTGCTTTACATCGACCGTCACTTTGTTCATGAAGTGACCAGTCCCCAGGCTTTTGCAGGTTTAAGGAACCGTGGCATAAAAGTCCGTCGACCCGAAAAGACAGTGGCAACCGCCGACCATAACATTCCAACCCTTGGTCAGGATCAGCCCATCCGTGATGAATTGAGCCGTTTTCAGGTCAATAAACTGGCTGAAAATTGCGAGGAGTTCGGAGTTTCTCTATTCGGGCTCAACCATCCATGGAATGGTATTGTTCACGTTATAGGGCCCGAACTGGGTATTACCAAGCCAGGCATGACCATTGTCTGCGGCGACAGTCATACCTCCACTCATGGTGCCTTTGGAAGCATTGCTTTTGGTATCGGCACCAGCGAAGTAGAGATGGTGCTGGCTACACAAACATTACTTCAGAACAAGCCCAAAACCATGCGCATCAACGTTGAAGGCGACCTTGGAAAAGGAGTAATGTCTAAAGACATTGTGCTCTACATTATCTCACAAATTGGAACCGGTGGCGCAACCGGTTACTTCGTAGAATTTGCGGGATCGGCCATTCGAAGTCTTTCCATGGAAGCAAGAATGACCATCTGTAACATGAGTATTGAAATGGGCGCACGCGGAGGAATGATCGCTCCGGATGAAACCACTTTTGAATACGTTAAGGGACGCGAGTTTGCGCCTAAAGGCACCGAATGGGACAAAGCCATTGAAGAGTGGCGGCAGTTGCCATCAGATGCTGATGCAGAATTCGATAAAGAGCTGACTTTCAACGCCGCCGATATTGAGCCGATGATCACTTATGGTACCAACCCGGGAATGGGAATTGGCATCAGTAAGCGTATCCCCAAAATGGAAGAAATTGAAAAATCAACTCAGGCTACATTTAAAAAGTCGTTGCAATATATGGACTTTCAGCCTGGCGATCCTATGATAGGAAAGAAGGTTGATTATGTTTTCCTGGGAAGCTGTACAAACGGACGAATTGAAGACCTGAGAGCATTTGCATCATTTGTTAAAGGAAAGAAAAAGGCGGAAAATGTTACCGCCTGGATCGTTCCGGGAAGTCATCAGGTTGAAGCTCAGGCCGAAAGAGAAGGAATCCGTCAAATTCTCGAAGAGGCAGGATTTGAAATGCGTCAGCCCGGATGTTCTGCATGCCTTGCCATGAACGACGACAAAATACCTGAAGGAAACTATGCTGTTTCCACTTCCAACAGGAATTTTGAAGGCCGCCAGGGGCCTGGCGCCAGAACCATGCTTGCCAGCCCGATAACCGCAGCTGCTGCAGCCATTACAGGAAAAATAACCGATCCGCGTGACTTTCTTTGAGTCACAGAGGAAAAACAAGAATAAAATCAGTTCAAAACTGATATTCTGGTAAAACAATAATAAAACTAATTAGGATAAAAAATGCCAATAGATAAATTCGTAAAACTGAAATCTACCTGTGTCCCGCTACCAATTGAGAATGTAGATACCGATCAGATCATTCCCGCCAGATTCCTTAAAGCCACAACCCGTGAAGGTTTCGGGGACAATCTGTTTGCCGATTGGCGATATGATAAATCAGGTAAACCAAGAAAAGATTTTGTTTTGAACGACCCAAAATATTCCGGGAAGGTATTGGTGGCCGGACAAAACTTTGGCAGCGGGTCAAGTCGTGAGCACGCCGCCTGGGCGCTGGCAGGTTACGGATTCAAAGCAGTTGTGTCCAGCTTTTTTGCCGATATCTTTAAGAATAACTCACTCAACAACGGGTTATTACCGGTTCAGGTTTCAAAAGAGTTTCTTGAAACACTTTTTAATGCCATTGAAAAGGACCCCGCCACAAAAGTGGAAATTGACCTTGAAAATCAGAAAATCACGATTCTCCCCGACAGGCCGTCAGAGTCGTTCGACATCAATCCCTATAAGAAAAAATGCCTGCTTAACGGATTTGATGATATCGATTATCTTTTAAACATCAGCGACCAAATTGAAGCCTGGGAGAAAGAACACGCCTGACCCGCCGCTGAATCCAGGTACATGTATAAACCTATGAGGTTGCCTGGAAGATTTTTTCCGGCATCCTCAATCAACTAAAGCCGATGAAAACCATAGAATTGATGGATACCACCCTGCGGGATGGTGAGCAAACAACGGGCGTATCATTCAACGATGCCGAAAAGCTGGCCATCGCCCGTTTGTTACTGGAAGAGGTGAAGGTTAACCGCATCGAGGTGGCCTCGGCAAGGGTCTCCGAAGGTGAACTAAAAGCTGTAAAACGATTAACCAAATGGGCAGAAAAACAAAATTGCCTTGAATGTATAGAAGTACTGGGCTTTGTTGACGGAACAACTTCCCTCGACTGGATAGAAGAGGCCGGCGGTAAAGTACTGAATTTATTGACCAAAGGATCGATAAGACACCTTACCGGTCAATTGCGAAAAACCAAAGAAGAACATTTGGCCGACATAAAAAAGGTGATCGCTGAAGCCGAAAAAAGGGATATCAAAGTAAATGTTTACCTCGAAGACTGGTCGAACGGAATGCTGAATTCCCCTGATTATGTCGAATTCATGGTTGATGGAATTTCCCGGACTTCTGTTCGCCGGATCATGTTACCCGATACCCTTGGCATATTAAATCCCGATCAAACCTATGAGTTTTGCCGGGCAATGACCCAAAAATTCCCGGATACCCATTTCGACTATCATGCCCATAACGATTACGATCTCGCGGTAGCCAATGTCTATTATGCCATTAAAGCCGGAGTAAAAGGCATTCACACCACCGTTAACGGCCTTGGTGAAAGAGCAGGCAATGCACCGCTGGCAAGCATAATCGGTGTGATGAACGACCACCTGAAGGTAGAAAACACCATTGATGAGAGTAAACTCACAAAAATTTCGCGCATGGTCGAAACATTCTCAGGTGTCCGGATTCCTGCCAACAAACCGCTGACGGGCGAAAATGTCTTTACACAATGCAGCGGTGTTCACGCCGACGGTGACAACAAAGACAACCTTTACTTCAACAACCTGATGCCTGAACGGTTTGGCCGCGTGAGACGTTACGCTCTTGGCAAAACATCGGGAAAAGCCAACATTAAGAAAAACCTGGAAGACCTTGGTATTGAACTAGGGCCGGAGGATATGAAAAAGGTCACTAAAAGGGTGATCGAACTTGGCGATAAGAAAGAGAATGTTACGCCCGAGGACCTTCCCTATATAATTTCGGATGTCCTTAGAACCGAGCGCCTCGATAACCGGATCAAGCTTAAAAACTATCACCTTGCCATAGTGCAGGGTCTGAAACCTGTTGCAACGGTCAGCTTGCAGATTAACAAAGATGTGTTCAATGAAACATCTGTCGGAGATGGCCAATATGATGCTTTTATGAAAGCTATGTGGTGCATTTACGATAAGTTGGGGAAAGAACATCCGGTACTGACCGATTACCAGGTGTCCATTCCTCCCGGCGGAAAAACGGATGCACTGGTGGAAACCATTATTACCTGGGAATTCAAAAATCAGGAATTCAAAACAAGAGGGCTTGATGCCGACCAGACAGAGGCAGCCATTAAAGCCACCCTGAAAATGCTTAATATTATCGAAAACAAAGAAAGCGGAGTAGTCATTAACGGAAAATCTTAAATAATCACATGAAGTTAAACATTGCTGTACTGCCCGGCGACGGTATCGGGCCCGAGATTGTTGAGCAAGCCAGGAAAGCCCTGGATGCTGTTTTTGCTAAAAAAGGTCATGAGGCTGTTTACACCGAGGCGCTTGTCGGTGCCACTGCCATCGACAAAACCGGAAATCCATATCCCGATGAAACACACGAATTGTGTATGAACTCAGATGCCGTTCTTTTCGGAGCCATAGGCGACCCCAAATACGACAATGACCCCAAAGCAAAAGTCAGGCCGGAACAAGGCCTGCTGGCCATGCGAAAAAAACTTGGCCTCTATGCCAACATCCGCCCGGTAGCTACCTTTCCTTCTCTACTTCATAAATCGCCATTGCGTGCCGATCTGGTAGAAGGGGCCGACTTCGTAGCTATACGTGAACTGACGGGCGGCATATACTTCGGCCGGCCTCAGGGACGTTCCGAAGACGGGAAAACCGCTTACGACACCAATGTATACACCGTGGAAGAAATTGAAAGAATAACCCGTTTGGCCTTTGACTTTGCCATGAAACGCCGTAAAAAGCTAACGGTGGTAGACAAAGCCAATGTGCTGGCAACATCAAGACTTTGGCGTGAAACCGTACAGGCCATTGCACCCGACTACCCGGAAGTAGACGTCGAATATATGTTTGTGGACAATGCGGCGATGCAAATTATTCAGTGGCCAAAGCGTTTTGATGTGATGGTAACCGAAAATATGTTTGGGGACATTCTTACCGATGAAGCCAGTGTTATTACCGGATCACTGGGTCTTTTGCCCTCGGCTTCCATCGGACTGCACACCTCGGTTTTTGAACCCATTCATGGTTCATATCCACAGGCTGCGGGTAAAAACATCGCCAATCCGCTGGCTACAATCCTGTCTGCCGCGCTCATGCTTGAATCCGCTTTCGACCTGAAGGAAGAAGCAACCATGATCAGGAAAGCAGTAGATGCCTCATTGGAACAGGGGAAAGCAACCGAGGACATTGATAAAACCAACCCTTTATCTACATCGGCCGTAGGCGACTGGATTGCTGATTACATTTCGTCCATGTAGAGGTTTCTTAATGATATGTCTGTTCTTCCAAAGTAAGCCGGTTTCAATAAGTAACCGGCTTTTTTGTACAAACGAGTACGGTATAAATTGAAACGAGCATGACAAAGTTTGTTTTAATAGATAATTGAGTGCAGTCTAAAAAGCCTTTTAACCCCTAAATCTCCTAAAGGGGACTTTTTCAAACTGCTGATTTTTAGCAGTTCCCCTTTAGGGGGTCAGGGGTAAAAATGGTAAAAATCAGCAGTTTGAAGGCTTTTTATACTGCACTCATTATTATATTTTTAGATGGTAGATGGTAAGATGTAAGACTAAAACGGGCCTGACAAGGCATACCACGACAAGAATATGTATAAAGCCTTGCATGCGGGTTCCATCCGACCTTAATAAATAAATTATATACGGATGAAACGAGCATGGCAAAGTTTTTCCACAGTCATAATATGTATAAGTTCTTACATGCGGGTTCCATCCGGCCTTAATAATTAAATTTTATACGGATAAAAAATAAGTTTTATCTTTGAATTTCGTTATAAAGGCACAAAAATTGAATTTGCCGCATAACCGTTAACTGTAATTTTTTTCAAAGAAAAACCAATGAGACAATTTTTTTTCATTTTCTCCGTACTTCTCGTTATATTTTTTTCAGGCTGTAATAAGAACAAATATCAAATTAAAGGCACTATTTCCAACGCAGAAGGAAAAACCCTTGTTCTTGAAAAAATGCAGCTTGACAGAAACCTGCCGGTTGACAGCGTGGCACTTAACAAAAACGGAAAATTTTCGTTCACGGGAGAACGTTTAAATATCCCCACATTTTTCAAGCTTCGGCTTTCCCCGGCTAATTTCATAACTCTTTTGGTAGATACTACCGAACATGTAACCATAACGGCAAACGGCAAAAATCTTGAAGATACCTATAGCGTAGAAGGGTCTTTAGGTTCCAGAAAAATACAAATACTCAATCAAAGGCTCAAAACTCTCAGGGGAACCGTCGACAGCCTGATGACAGTTTATGAATCACTCCCGGAAGAAGAGAACTCTTACAGGAAATCAGAAATAGGCCGTCAACTCAAAAATGCCATGGATGAACACAAGAATTTTATCGCAACCTTTATAATGGATAATCCACGTTCGTTCGCCAGTTACTATGCCCTTTTCCAGCGCCTCAGCGACAATACGCTGGTTCTTAACGTTATGGACAAAAAAGAACAGGTATACTTTGCGACCATTGCCACAAGCCTTAATCTCCTTTATCCGGAATCGCCGCGTGTGAAACAACTCTATAATTATGTACTTAGCGCCAAAGCACAGGAAAAACAGGAACAACTTCTCAAAGAGATCGAAGCCAAAGCAGAGGAAACCATCCCCGAAATCAGTGAAAAAAACATACATGGCGAAGAAATAGCTCTCTCTTCGCTCAGAGGAAAAGTGGTGCTTCTTTCATTTTGGGCATCATGGGATGAAACATCACGCCGTGCTAACGACCATCTGAAAAAAGTTTATGAAAAATATCACGACCAGGGTTTTGAAATATATCAGGTGTCGCTCGACAGAAGTAAAGTGTTGTGGGAAAATGCCGTCGTAAAAGATGAGCTTCCCTGGATCAATGTCAGTGATTTGAGGTATACCGATTCATACCCGGCACGGCTTTACAACGTACGTCAACTCCCGGCAAACTATCTCATCAGCAGAGACGGAGATATTATCGGAAAAAATCTTTTCGGAAGTATGCTTGAAGAAAAACTTGAGGAAGTATTATAGCATCGTTTCGCTTGAGGTTAATATGCACTTCAGAATCAAATAATAAGCCGTTTGTGTCCGTGGTCATTATCCCCATTAAGGCCAGATGTAAGGACAAGCTGTGAAACTTTTCGCTTCAACTTCTCGACCTGCAGCGGTTTAGACAAAAAATCACTGGCGCCCAGCTTTTTGGCTTCTCTAACATGTTCTTTTTCCGAAAGACCGGACATAATTAGCACCGGACAACCCGAACGCAGTTGCCTGCGAATGAATCTGATCACATCAAGACCTGAATTACCCGGCATAATCATGTCGGTAATCACCAGATCGAAGCTTTCTTTCCTGAGTTCAGCAATGGCCATGCTCCCGTCTCTGACGACCTTCACCTGATGACTATCATCGCCAAGCACTTTGCCGATAATTGCGGCAATTAATCTGTCATCTTCACATACTAAAATTCTGGCCATACTGTTTTATAACTCTTTGTATATTTACAACAGTCCGCTAAACTTATGCAGCAGCGTGCAAAATCCAACGGTCTATCTTGTTTACGTGACACAAAGTAAAATGTTTCCACATGGCAAATTGCACCATTGACTCTACTCTGTTTTCTTCGATAAAATCCTTTACGGCCTGGTGAACCACATTATGAAGCTCCGCGAAAATAATCAATGAGTACGGTATAAAAAGCATTTTTTTGTCAAAATAAAACGAGCATGGCAAAGTTTGTTTAAATAGATTATTAGATTATTAGATTATTAGATTTAAGTAATTTAGTCAGTAGTTTTTAGTCAGTAGCCAGTAGTATGAATTATAAACACAACATACGTCTTTGCGTTTTAGCTTTTTTACCAACCCTTGCAACACAACAGTTTGCCCGTATAAAGATAGTGATGAAACGAGCATGGCAAAGATTGCCACAATAAGAATATGTATAAGTTCTTGCATGCGAGTTCCATCCGACCTAAATAAATTATATACGGATGAAAGAAAACAATTTTGCAACCATGTTGCAAAATTCAGATCGAAATATTATTTTTGCAACATGGTTGCAGAGACACAAAATATAACAAAATTACTCAGGGCCTATGGTCTCTCCGGAACGGCAATCAGAAAAGAGATAATTAAACATTTCCGGGGTGACGGGGTCGCTCTTACACAAAAAGAACTGGAAGAGAAACTGCCGGATCAAACGGACAGGGTAACTCTTTACCGTACCCTCAGGTTATTCACTGAAAAAGGAATACTTCATAAAATTGTAATTGACGACAACACCAGGAAATATAAACTGGCCGGCAACTTTAAACGCAACGATCACGCACATTTCTATTGCATCCGGTGTCACAAATTAATTTGTATGCCCCAACTTGATATTGACCGTGACCAATTGCCCAAAGGATTTGAATTTTATTCTGCACGACTGATTGTAGAAGGCATCTGCAACAAATGCAAGAAAAATCCTGAAAAAACCAAATCATCCGGTAAGAAACCGGAATCGAAAGAACAGAACCAGAAAAAAAGACAACAATACCGTTAATAAACACAGCTCTCCACATTATGGTGAAAAAAGTATTAAAAAGAATACTCTTTATCCTGATTTTCCCGGCTCTTATTTCACTACAGGGCTGCCTCCAGCGACAAAAAGAAGAATCAGGAATTACAGTTTCCATTGAACCTCTGAAGTATTTCGCGGATCGGCTTACATCCGAACAGGTAGATGTTATGGTTATGGTACCGATGGGAGCAAGTCCGGCCACTTATTCTCCCACGACACAACAATTGATGAAACTGTCGGATTCGAAACTCTATATCAGCATAGGTCATTTAGGCTTTGAACTATCCTGGATGCCACGCATAAAAGATATCAATCAAGACTTAAAAATACTGACGCTCTCGGATGAAATAGAATTAATAAGCGCAAAGGATGAAGTTTACGGAGACCATGTTCATAAAGGAGGAGTAGAACCTCATATCTGGATGTCTCCAAAAACGGTAAAGGCATTTTTACCTGAACTAAAAGACGGTCTCATCAACGCTTTTCCCGAACATAAAGAGATGATTGAAAAAAATTATTCTGAACTTTACAAGGAGGTAACCCGCCTCCATAATGAATTTACAGCCTTAACTCAAACGTTGTCTCAAAAAAAATTCATGATTTTCCATCCGGCCTTGTCATACCTTGCCAGGGATTACGGTCTCGAACAAATCTCCATTGAGCATGAAGGGAAGGAACCCTCTCCCCGCCAACTGAAGAATCTGATAGATTTAGCGAACAGGGAAAATATCAGGCTTATCTTCATACAGGCCGAATTTGACCAGCGCAACGCTCAAATGGTAAAAGATGCAACAGGAGCGGAGCTGGTCGTCATCAATCCTCTGGCCTACGACTGGACTGAAAATTTATATGGTATAAAACAACTTCTGGAAAAACATCTGACACAACCATGAATTCAAAATTACCTCTGGTTTCAATAAAAAATGTATCGGCAGGATACAACGGCAACCCCGTTTTGACAGATGTCAATCTTGACATTTACCCCTACGACTTTATCGGTGTCATAGGCCCCAATGGAGGAGGCAAAACCACTCTTTCAAAAGTTTTGCTCGGAATACTTAAACCAATTCGTGGCCAGGTACTTTTCCCCTCCGGCCGTTTAAATATTGGCTATCTGCCCCAAGTCTCACAAATTGACCATGCTTTTCCAATCACCATAAGAGAAGTTGTACTATCAGGAAGCTTATCGGGGCAGAGTTGGTGGAAGCCGGTTTCGGGAAAACTCCGGGAAAAGGCGGACAGGCTCATTGCCCAAATGGGACTCGACGGACTGGAAGACAGGCCTATTGGCGAACTCTCGGGAGGCCAGTTGCAGAGAGCCCTGCTTGCCAGAGCCATCATCAACGATCCTCAACTCCTTGTGCTCGACGAACCTGACACTTTTGTGGACCGTAATTTTGAAGGCGAATTGTATCAGCTGTTAGAAAAGCTGAATGAATCCATGGCCATTTTCCTTATTTCACACGACATTGGAACCATTTCATCTATCGTTAAAACCATTGCCTGTGTGAACGGAATACTGCATTATCACCCGTCGAATGTGCTGACAGCAGAGATGCTTCAGGTTTATAATTGTCCTATCGACTTAATCACTCACGGACAAATACCACACCGCGTTTTAAAAAAGCATTAATCACTATGGAAAACTTATTGTCCCTCTTCGAATACCAATTTTTCCAGAATGCGCTTCTGGCTGCAATACTTACAAGTTTGCTGGCTGCCATGACAGGCACCTACATTGTGAGCCGGAAAATTGTTTTTATCAGCGGAGGAATTACGCATGCCTCATTTGGAGGAATAGGAATGGCCTATTATTTTGGTGTTAATCCTTTCCTTGGTGCAGTCGTTTTTGCGATTTCCACAGCACTGGGTATAGAATGGATTGCAACAAAAGGAAAAGTAAGAGAAGACAGTGCCATTGCCATATTATGGTCGCTCGGAATGGCCCTGGGCATTATCTTCGTTTTCCTCACCCCGGGATATACACCGAATCTCATGAGTTTTTTGTTTGGAAGCATCCTGTCGGTAGGCACTGCCGACCTTTGGATCCTGAGTGCTGTTCTCATCATGACAACAGGATTCTTTATATTGTTTTTCCGTCCGATTGTTTATACCGCTTTCGATCCGGAGTTTTCAAAAACAAGGGGAGTCCCGGTTGCTTTAGTCAGAAATATTATGGCCATACTCATAGCACTGGCCATTGTTTTAAGCATCAGAACAATGGGTATTATACTGGTATTAAGCCTGTTCACCATACCTCAAAACACCGCCTTTTTGTTCTCAGGAAATTTTAAACCCATTATATTCGGCTCGGCAATTTTCGGCGTTACCGGATCATTAATCGGCCTGCTGGTCGCTTCGTGGTTGAACATACCGGGAGGAGCAGCCATCATTTTTGTATTAACACTACAGTTCTTACTTATTAAAGGAATAAAGCTGCTTGTCAGCCAAAAAAAATGATGATATTGTCTCGATAACCCCCACTGAAACGTGCAGATTGAAGACAGTCACTACTTGCCTTTTCTTTGTTTCCACCGTTCTTTTGTGACCAAAGAACCTATTGCGGCCACCACAATGTAAAACGGGTATAAAAGAGAATAAATCAAAAAATGAAGCAAGGATAATGTAACAGAAAAAAAACTTTTTCCCGAAGATAACAAATACCAGTCGGACAACATCTTTATCAAAAAAGCAGCCGCCCATATTAATAATACCCCAACATTCCGGAAACTCGCGCAAAGAAGAAATGCAACAACAAAATTGGTCAGGAAAATGATTAACACAGTAATCAAAGTAAAGCGATCTTTATATCGTATGCTTTTCCCCCCCCACCTCATTCTTTGTAACAAAAAATCTTTAACCGACTTTACAGGAACAGTTCTGACCATGGCTTGTGCCGATTTAAGATAAACAACCTTAAATCCAAGTCTTTTAAAAGCATGAAGCAGAAAAACATCATCGCCCGAAAGGTAATCCCGGCCTTCAGTATATCGGGATGCTTCAAGAAAAGATTTCTTCTTAAAAGCCAGATTCGCCCCGCTGCAAATAACCGGACGGCCTTCACCAATTGCCCCGGCCGTCACCATTTGCATGGCCAGATAATCGATCTGCTGAAAATTTTCCAGAACACTGTTTCCGCCAACCATCTCTACCGGCATCACAATCATATCCGGATTGCTACTCACGTAAGCCTCTGCAATGGTTTGCAACCAGTCTTTTCCAAATCTGCAATCGGCATCTGTTGTGACAATCAACTCACCTGTTGCTCGTGATATCCCATAGCGAAGCGCATCTTTCTTCCCGGAACCATCTGAAGAAAGCAATCTGAGCCATGAATATTTTTCCTGAATTCTTTTTAGCTTTTCCGGACCCCTGTCCTTAGAGCCATCATCTACCATGATGACTTCGAGGTGATGATGAGAAAACCGCTGACGGGAAAGTTCGTGGATCAACGATTCCAGATTTCCGGCTTCATCACGGTACGGTACTATCACCGATATAAAAACATTGCCCGATAATCTGTGCTGCGTGTTTATCTCCTTTAACCGGTGCCAGCCATGACCAAACATCAACAGAAGCCAGGAATAAGCAGGCAACAACACCAATGATACGATCAACAAATACTCCATAACTCAATAAAAACGGGCAGTTACATATAAAACCGCCCGTCAAAATAATACAGAAATTTCACAATCCGTTTTACCTTCGCGTCAAAATCCAGTTCTCCATTTTTTCCTTCTGAACAAACATTTCCTGTGCCTGACGCGCATCAATCAAAGATTCATAAGAAGCAGCACTCACCATAAACAGATTGTTTCGTTTAAACACAAATGCATCCTGATAGCCTTTCTCTTTCAATTTCTTTACGAGGGCATCGGCATTGTTTTCATTCTTGAAGCTACCCACAATAATGTGGTGACGGGGGCCGCTTTTAACCTTCTCTTTCTTTTCGGCCTCTGCTTCTTTAGCGGCTTGTTCCTTTTTGAGAAATTCTTCCTGTTGTTTTTTTATTGCAGCGCTGTCAATCCCGGGTTTTTTTGCAATGGTATCAACCACTTCGGTTTCAACGGGAACTTGTGTTTCCTCTTCCGCTGTCCGGTCTTTAATGAAAAGAAAATAAACAAGCACCAAGGCGACGGGAATCAAAATAATCAACAAAATAAGCCACCATGGCCATCCTCTTCGATCTTCAATCACTGTTTTATCATGAGTTGTGGTTGTCGCGCCACCCGATGTGGTAATTTTTTCTTTCCCGAAAGAAGTGCCCTTGCCACCGGCAGCACTTTTTTCAGATTTTGTTTCGGTTTCTTTCTTCTTATCTTCCAGGTTAAGCCACTTTTTGTCCTCCCTTGCAGCCGTCTTCTTTTTCTGCCCCGGAGCCTCCTCATTTTTTTCATCATCCGGGGTTGCTTCTCCCGAAGGGGCTTCATTGTCGATATCGAGTAGTCCGGAATCTTCTTCTGCCTCCGGCGTTTGTGGCTTCTCGTCCGGGATCAGATCGGCAACACCAGAATCCTGCGTGAAGCGTAAAACCCCGTTCTGATCTTTGGTAAAACGACCAAGTTTTTCAATAGTGTACGCTCCCTGCTCGTCGAGTTCCTGCTTTATTTTATCCACAAAATCAGAAACACGCTGTGTTGCTTCATCGGTATCAATACCTTCCTGTTTACTCACGTGGTTGATCAACAACCCGTCATTAAAACTAAGGAAATTGTTAAACAACACGGTGGTACCGGCATCGCGTGATACTATAAAAGCCCCGAAGTTGGGCACAATCACGCGGTTATTGTTCTTTATCAAATCAAGTAAATACTGTTCCATATCAGGCAAATGCTTTTAAAACAATCATTTTCAGAACATAAATATAAAGAGTTTTATACAAAAACAAAACTCCCGGAAAAACATTTATACCTTTGCAGCGTGAGAACAATCTTTTCCTGAAATGGTAAAAATAAAATCAAATACAGACGGGTTCCGGGGCATCAACCCTGTTGTAACAATGGGAATGTTTGATGGCGTTCATAAAGGGCACGAAGCCCTGCTCTCTCTTTTGGTAAAAAAAGCACGTGAATCAGAGGGCGAATCCGTCGTTTTGACTTTCTGGCCACACCCCAGGATAATACTTGAACAAGACCCCGGTAATCTTAGGCTGCTAACTACCCTTGAAGAAAAAACCTTCCTTTTGAGCGATGCCGGCGTCGATCATATTATCATACTCCCTTTCACTAAAGAACTTTCGCGGCTCCCGGCCGAAGAATTTATCAAACAATATCTTCTGGGAAAGATCGGGATGAAACATCTTGTAGCAGGATACAATCATCGTTTTGGACATGGAGGGATTACCAAAGCACAACTAAAGGAGCTATCCGAAAGATATCATTTCGGCATCGACTTTTTTGGCCCAACCCTTGTGGGAGGCGTAAAACCAAGCTCAACAACAATCAGAAAACTGATTGCCGACGGGGATGTATGGGAGGCATCAAAACTACTTGGCCGATTCTACAGTCTGAAGGGGCGCATAGTCGGAGGCCGCAGACTGGGACGGGAAATCGGGTATCCTACCGCCAACATAAAAATGGAAGACCCGCTGAAACTTATCCCGCATGATGGCGTATATGCCTGTCGGGTACATTTGCTTGGCCAATACTTCGGCGGAATGATAAATATTGGTGGAAGGCCCACTGTTGATGGTGACTCCGGTCCCAAATCGCTTGAAGTTCATATTTTTGATTTTTCCCGTGAAGCCTACGCCGAAGAAATAACAGTTGAATTCATTAAACGTACCCGTCCGGAGATAAAATTCCCCAACCTTGAAGCATTGAAAGAAAAACTGAAAAAAGATGAGGCGGATGTAAGGATGATTCTGAAGAACAGCAGCATCTTATAGTATCATTTATACCGGCCCGGCGTACCATTCATACTTAGCATATTTCACAACTATTTAGTACCTTTGCACTCTTGAAAAGAGTATAACAAGATTTGCAACAACTTTTCACTGCCGGCACCGGATGATTCGGGGAAATGCCGGAAAAATTAAACCATTACCAACAAAACTTTATGGATTACAAAGTAAAAGACATATCGCTGGCAGAATTTGGCCGGAAAGAGATAGAAAACGCTGAAAAAGAAATGCCCGGATTGATGGCATTACGCCAAAAATATGCAGAAGAAGCCCCGCTGCGTGGTGCAAAGATCATGGGGTCGTTGCACATGACTGTACAAACTGCGGTTTTAATTGAAACTTTGACCGCTCTGGGTGCCGAGGTTCGCTGGGCTAGTTGTAACATTTATTCCACTCAGGACCATGCAGCTGCTGCAATTGCCAAGACGGGAGTATCCGTTTTTGCCTGGAAAGGAGAGACTTTGGAAGATTACTGGTGGTGTACCGAAAAAGCCCTTGACTTTGGAGACGGCAAAGGGCCCGACATGATTGTAGACGACGGAGGCGATGCAACATTGATGGTTCATAAAGGTGTCGAAATTGAGAAAAACCCTTCACTTCTTGACGAAGATTACAGTGAAGAAGGAGAAGATTTCCGCGAGTTGATGGCACGCCTGAAAATTACCTATAAGGAAAACCCTCAAAGGTGGCAAAATGTTGCCAAAGGAATGAAAGGGGTGAGTGAAGAAACTACCACAGGCGTTCACAGACTTTACCAGATGATGGAACGAAACGAATTGCTTTTCCCGGCCATTAATGTCAACGATTCGGTTACAAAATCGAAATTTGACAACTTGTACGGTTGCCGCGAGAGCCTGGCCGACGGGATAAAGCGCGCCACCGATATAATGGTTGCCGGTAAAACCGTAGTTGTCTGCGGATATGGCGATGTCGGTAAAGGATGTGCTCAAAGCATGAGAGGGTTTGGCGCCAGGGTTCTGGTAACTGAAATTGACCCGATATGTGCCTTGCAGGCTGCAATGGAAGGTTATGAAGTGACCACAGTGGAAGATGCCGTTAAAGAAGCCGACATCTTTGTAACAGCCACCGGAAACCGTGATGTAATAACCGTTGAACACATGGGCCAGATGAAAGATATGGCAATTGTTTGTAACATCGGGCATTTCGACAACGAAATACAGGTAGAAAAACTGACTGCACTACCGGGAATCAAAGAAACCAATATAAAACCACAAGTCGATCAGTTTACATTCAGCGACGGGCATAGTATCATCCTTTTATCGCGTGGCAGGCTGGTAAACCTGGGAAATGCAACAGGACATCCCAGTTTTGTAATGAGTAACTCTTTCTCAAACCAAACACTTGCTCAGCTGGAATTGTGGAAAAACGATCACGAAACAGGGGTATATACTTTACCAAAGCACCTCGACGAAGAAGTGGCAAGACTCCATCTTGGAAAACTTGGCGTTAAGCTCACCAAACTGACGCCCGCGCAAGCTGCATACATCGGGGTAAAACCGGAAGGCCCCTTCAAACCTGATCATTACAGGTATTAATGACAGCAGGCCGTTAATACGAAGAAGTTACCACCAGATATCCGTCTGTAGTTACACTGGTATTGTAGCGCTGTAATCCCCTGCCAGCCGGGCCGTCAACCACATCGCCCTGAGGGGAGGCAATCAGAAATTTTGAGTGACAGCATTCGCATACCGCAAATTCCGTATCTTCTTCAACGTCAACATTAACACTACATGTCGGTTTTTTTTCGTACGGGCACATAAGATCAAAAGCATAATAAGTGCCCCCCATATTATAAACAACAATGCCATTGATACCAACATAGGAACCGTCCATATCCCTTCTGGCGGTAAAAACAGTTTTTGAATAGCGTGGATTAGTAAGATCAAAATACCCTGTAAATTGCCTTTGGGGAAAATCATCTTTTTCTCCACACCCTGAATTCATTAAGAGAAGCATTGCAAAAACAAAAAAAGTGAAAAACTTTTGCATAAATAACCTGTTTACAACGTCATTTTAATCTTCCGAACGAAATCAAAATTTGATCCAATATTTGGTTTTATCAAAAGTTGGGGCTAATTTAGGACTTTAAATTAAACGGTAGCTCATAAATGGACGACATCTTTGGAGAAATAATATACATCGTCTTAATGTTGGCGATTTTTATCTTCTCGGCCCTCAAAAAAAAGAGGCCCGCAGGCAGTGATATGCCCGAACGGGAAGTAAAAAATCCAATGGATGAAGTCTTTCCCCCTTTCAAAGAAATATTTGAAGATGAAGAACCGGAAAGCCAAAGCCGTGAAACGGTTCCTCCTTCAAAACCAAAAGCTGAGACCAGGGAAACATTGAAGGATGCACCCTTTGTAAAAGAAGATTACGTTTTTACTTCCAATACATCGCCCGGAGATGCCCGGCGTCAACGAAAAAATAAAACACCCGGCAGACAAACTGTCCTGAAATCGGAACAAGACCAGCCTGCCATCGATGAAGCCACACTGCAACACCCGCTGGAGTGGTTTGATTTGAGAAAGGCGGTCATCTACTCAGAAATACTCAAAAGACCCGATTATTAGGAACTTCAGTTTGTCCGGACTCTTCTTTTTTTATTCAAAGAACATTTGCTAAATTTGCAGCAAAGAGTCCCGGACATGCAATGTGTCCCGGGATTCTTTTCTTTTTATATACCCATAAAACCTGAAACAAGTCAAATAAATAGGAGGAACAAAAAATGTCTAATACCAGTTACATCACCCAGTCGGGATTAAAAAAGTTGCGGGAAGAACTGGCCCAGTTAGAATCGGTTGAGCGACCGAAAATCTCGAAACAAATTGCAGAAGCCCGCGACAAGGGAGACCTTTCGGAAAATGCAGAATACGATGCAGCCAAAGAAGCTCAGGGACTCCTGGAAATGCGTATTGCAAAACTTAAAGAAATCATCGCAAACAGCAGGGTGATCGATGAATCAAAAATCGATACCTCCAAAGTTCAAATGATGAACAAGGTCAAAATAAAAAATCTCAAGAACAATTCAGTGATGACCTATACATTGGTATCTGACTCTGAGGCAGACCTGAAAGCGGGAAAAATTTCCGTGTCAACACCCATCGCAAAAGGACTAATCGGGAAAAAAGTAGGAGACAAAGTGGAGATTAGAGTTCCATCCGGAGTTGTGCCCTTTGAGATCATTGATATTTCTTTGTAATTTTAGATGCATAATTACGACAGATATTATATTTGTTTTGAATAATAGAGACTGAGCTATGGCAACTATTTTTTCTAAAATCGTGAAGGGAGAAATTCCCAGTTACAAGATTGCAGAAGATGAGCACTATTACGCTTTTCTTGACATCAACCCGCTGGCCAAAGGTCATACTCTCGTTATCCCGAAACAGGAAACTGATTACCTGTTCGATCTCGAGGATGACTTGCTGGCAGGAATGATGGTCTTTTCGAAAAAAGTAGCCAGAGCTATTGAAAAAGCCGTTCCCTGTAAACGAATTGGTGTAGCAGTTTTGGGACTGGAAGTTCCCCATGCACATATCCACCTGGTACCCATCAATGCCGAAAGTGACATCAGCTTTTCGAAGCCCAAGCTGCAACTGTCAAAAGAAGAGATGCAGGCTATCGCCGATAAAATAAGACAAAGCATTTAAGTACGGGCATTTATTGCATCTAAAAGCCGTCCCCGGGGCAAAAGCTCCGGGGACGGCTTTTTTTTGCCGGCAAAATTTTGAAAGGCAGAAAAAGCATGGGGCTGGAAGTTATTGGTCAAATGGACTCAGGAAAGAAAACATGGAAGCTGATTTTTTTACTCATTTTGCGGAACAGGTACCCTTTTTCTTTGCCATCAAGCCATCTCACCTGTGTGGTGGTTTACCTGGTTTATTTTACCCTCCCGGGATTGTTTCGAATAAATTCTTTCCAGCTTTTAACGCCTCCACTACTCATCAGGTTTTGCTTCTGAAAACAATGACAAACTGCTGCGGCCAGTCCGTCAGTCGCATCCAGGTGTTTGGGTATTTCACCCATATCCAGATACTGTTGAAGAAACAGTGCCACCTGCTCTTTGGATGCATTGCCCCGACCGGTTATGGCCTGTTTTATGCGCAAAGGGGCATACTCAAATATTGGCAACGACCTCGAAAGAGCAGCAGCCATGGCTACTCCTTGTGCCCTGCCCAGTTTAAGCATCGACTGAACGTTTTTCCCGTAAAACGGAGCTTCAATGGCAAGTTCATCAGGATGATAGGAGTCAATAAGACTGATGACGCGCTCAAAAATTTTTCGGAGCTTCAGATAATGGTCTTTGTACTTCGATAACTCCAGCACGCCCATGGTAATCAGTCGTGGCGTATTACCCCTGACCTCAATCAAGCCATAGCCCATCACAGTGGTTCCGGGGTCAATACCAAGAATGATTTTTTCTGCTACGGCTTTTTGCATTTATTGTTTATTGGATTTTAGAAAGAATCGAATTGAAATTTGTTACCCGCTCGCCAAACTTACGCCTGAAAGATTCAAAAACAGGATTGGTCTTCTGCCGGATAAGTTCGAGTTCTTCTCCGGTAGAACATCGAAACTGCACTGAAAGCACCTGCATTCCCTGGTTTGCATCCGAAAACACTTCAAACACCTCCTCCTCAATTGTGGGTACCAATTGCTTCACAAAAGGAAACAACTCATCTTGGAGCCATACTTCCCATTCGGCCCGATACTTCGGAGTTGTATAAAACGAGGCATTAAAAATATATTCCTGGCTCTTCATAACGGGAAAATCTTCTATTTTATCAAATCAGTTCCCATAAAAGGGATCAAAACTTTAGGTACTCGAATTCCCCCGGGAGTCTGATTGTTTTCAAGAATGGCGGCAACAATTCGCGGCAGGGCCAATGCACTTCCGTTGAGGGTATGCGCCAGTTGCGTTTTCTTTTCACCCGTTTTTCTAAACCGAAGCTTTAGCCGGTTAGCCTGATAAGACTCAAAGTTGGAAACCGAGCTGACTTCAAGCCAGCGCTTCTGGGCTGCCGAGTACACCTCAAAATCGTAAGTTAATGCAGAAGTAAAACTTATATCGCCGCCGCATAGTTTTAGAATACGCCAGGGCAGTTCCAGCTTTTCCACCAATGATTGTACATGTACCAACATCTGATCAAGCACTTCGTATGAATTATCGGGGCTGGCCACCTGAACGATTTCAACTTTATCAAACTGATGCAAACGGTTCAGTCCACGGACATGACTACCCCACGACCCGGCTTCACGCCTGAAACAGGCCGAATAAGCACACTGTTTGACAGGCAAATCTTTCTCATCGAGAACCACATCCCTGAAAATATTCGTCACGGGAACCTCAGCTGTTGGAATCAGATAAAGATTGTCGGCCCCTACATAATACATCTGACCCTCTTTATCGGGCAGCTGCCCGGTACCGAATCCCGAATCTTCGTTCACCAGCAGAGGTGGCAACACCTCCTTGTAGCCGGCAGCTGTGGCTTCATCAAGAAAAAAGTTGATCAATGCACGCTGCAATTTGGCTCCCCACCCTTTATATACCGGGAAACCGGCACCGGTAATTTTTGTGCCAAGCTCAAAATCAATAAGATCATATTTTGTTGCTAATTCCCAGTGAGGAAGAGCATTTTCAAGCGCCGGGACTTCCCCTCCCGAGTTTACCACCTCATTATCTTCCTCGCCTTTACCCTCAGGAACAGTAGGATGAGGTACATTGGGTACCTGAACCAATAATTCCTGAATTTTTTTCTCACTTTCACTCAGTTTCGCATTCAGAGAGCGTATCTCATCCTTAAGGCCGGCGGTTTTCGACCTTGCCTCAGTGGCTTCATCGGTCCTGCCCGACTTAAACAACTGCCCGATTGATTTCGACAAAGTGTTCAGCTCATTTTGTCTCTGATCAACCACACTTTGCGTGGCACGACGTTCGTTATCAGCCTCAACAATCTGAGCAATAATCTTTTCAGCATCGAAGTGTTTGATCTTTAACCGTTCAATTACTTCTTCCTGATTGTCCTGAATGTACTTGAGTGTAAGCATATTTCCGGTATATATCTGTGAGTCAGGTCTAAAAAGCATCTTTGTTGCCAAACTCATTGTTGTTTCAAATTTTTGAAACGAACATGAATTTTGGAGGGCCAAATTTTCAAAAAGGCATGAACAAAATTGGCTGACGCCGATCTTACGATTCATCGTGCGTCCCATCAGACCAATAATTTAAACCAATGTCGTGCTGATAAATCCTCCTTAACAAAGAGTAACTGCAGTACAAAAATTAAATGCCTTGATTTTGACAAAAAATATGCTTTTTATACCGTACTCATCTGTTTTAATAAAGCACAAAAAAATCAAAAAACTTAGAATCAGAGAGGTCAAAACCTTTAAATTTCTTTTCTCAATCATTCTATTCGCTTTGTCTTTGCGGTCTTCACGTTCAAAAGAAGAGCCCAAAAAAATCTCCTGAATTTGTTACGAAAGTAACAAAAACAGGAGATTAAGAGAATTTTTTTACAAAAAAAACTTTATTCTGCAGCAGCCGGTTCAACAGATACAAAA
Organism: Anaerophaga thermohalophila DSM 12881; assembly: GCF_000191885.1. Lineage (GTDB taxonomy): Bacteria > Bacteroidota > Bacteroidia > Bacteroidales > Marinilabiliaceae > Anaerophaga > Anaerophaga thermohalophila. The sequence continues at coordinate 16,538 of NZ_AEWI01000023.1, read as the reverse complement.
GAACGATCGCCTTTTCTTTTACGAAAAACAACCTTTCCGTCGGTCAGTGCAAAAAGAGTATGGTCTTTACCGATGCCGACATTTTCGCCCGGATGATGCTGGGTACCGCGCTGGCGAACAATAATGTTACCGGCTTTTGCTATTTGGCCACCATAAATTTTGACGCCCAAACGTTTACTTTCTGATTCGCGTCCGTTTCTGGAGCTACCTACACCTTTCTTATGTGCCATATCGCATTAATTTTTTCGTGATTAACCTTCAATATTTTCAATCTGAATCTGACTCAGATACTGACGATGCCCGTTTTTCTTACGGTAGCCTTTTCTGCGCTTCTTCTTAAATACGATCACTTTATCGCCTTTGAGGTGCGACAGAACTTTGGCTGTTACTTTGGCTCCTTCAACAACAGGAGTACCAATCTTCACATCGCCTTCGTTGTCAACCATCAATACCTGATCGAAATCAACTGAAGCTCCTTCTTCTGCATTGAGGCGATTCACAAAGATTTTTCTGTCTTTCTCTACTTTGAATTGCTGGCCTCCAATGGAAACAATTGCGTACATTGAAATACAATTTTAAGGTTCTCTCCGGCAGGTGGTTCCCAACATATAGGAATCTCTTTTCTACCTGTTCGGATATTTTCGGTTGGCAAAAGTAGTAACTTTTTATTTTTCCGGCAAATAAAATTAATCTGACGGGCTGTTCCGCATTATTATATCTTCAAAAATTGCGGGCGACTAAAAACAAATCATTAATTTTGTGCCCTTCAGGATTAAAAAGACTAAGCTGATGCAGAGAACTAAGATAGCCGACCTTCTGAGGTCAAACGACATTGGAAAACCATTTACTGTAAAGGGATGGGTACGTACCCGGAGAGGCAACAAAAAAGTGAATTTTGTCGCCCTGAACGATGGCTCAGGCATAAATAATCTTCAAATTGTTGTGGATATGCCTCACTTTGATGAAACTCTGGTGCGTCGTATCACCACCGGTGCTGCCATTTCGGTTGAAGGCATATTGCAGGCATCGCAAGGGTCGGGTCAGAAAGTTGAATTGTTGGCTAAAAGCATTGAAATACTTGGCGACAGCGATCCCGACAAATATCCGTTGCAACCTAAAAAACACTCGCTTGAGTTTCTGCGTGAAATTGCACACCTCCGGTTTCGTACCAATACTTTCGGAGCTATAACGCGTGTACGTCATGCCATGATTTTTGCCGTGCACCAATTTTTTAACAGCAAAGGTTTTTACAATATCCACACGCCCATTATTACCGCATCCGATGCCGAAGGAGCCGGTGAAATGTTTCAGGTCACCACGCTCGATCTTGAAAATCCGCCTCGCGACGAGGAAGGAAAAATAGATTATTCTAAAGACTTTTTCGGAAAACCTACCAATCTGACTGTTTCAGGCCAATTGGAAGGAGAACTGGCGGCCCTTGCCTTATCGGAAATTTACACTTTCGGGCCCACCTTCAGAGCAGAAAATTCCAACACTTCGCGTCACTTGTCGGAGTTTTGGATGATTGAGCCCGAAATGGCTTTCTATGATCTGAAAGACAACATGGATCTGGCTGAAGAATTTTTAAAATATCTGCTGCAATATGCATTGGATCATTGCATGGACGACCTTCAGTTTCTCAGCAAGCGGCAACAGGATGAAGAAAAGAACAAAAAAGAAGCCGACCGCTCCATGGAGCTTATCGAAAAGCTCAAATTTGTTCTGGAAAATGAATTTGTCAGATTGACTTACACCGAAGCCATCAATATTCTCGAAAATTCAAAACCCAACAAAAAAGGACTATTCCAGTATCCGGTAAAGGGATTCGGAACTGACCTCCAGTCGGAACACGAACGTTACCTGGTTGAAAAACACTTTAAGAAACCCGTGATACTCACTGACTATCCCAAAGAAATCAAAGCATTCTACATGAAGCTGAACGACGACAATAAAACCGTTCGCGCCATGGATGTGCTCTTCCCTCAGATTGGTGAAATTATTGGCGGATCGCAACGTGAAGAAAACTATGACAAACTGATTTCCAGAATGCGCGAAATGAATATTCCGGAAGAAGAAATGTGGTGGTTTCTCGATACCCGCCGCTTTGGTTCGGTTCCTCACAGTGGTTTCGGCCTGGGTTTTGAGCGCATGATGCTATTTGTTACAGGGATGACCAACATTCGGGATGTCATTCCTTTTCCACGGGCACCCAAAAGTGCAGAGTTTTAAAATACCATTTAATGTTTCCTGATTTCCCCAAATTACTGTATTTTTGTAAGGAGCGGACAGGTATTAAAAGGTCTGCTTCAAAAAATTAACAGGTTCAGGGAATGTTAAAACAAAGTTTACAACAGAAATTATTACAAAAGCTTTCACCTCTTCAGATACAGGTGATCAAGCTTCTTGAAATTCCTACGACCCAACTTGAGCAACGGATTAAGGAAGAACTGGAAAAAAACCCGGTGCTCGAGATGGAAGGTGATTCCCGTGATCCTGACGATGAAGAAGACAACAGCACTGAAACCGACAACGAAAAGGATGAAATGTCCATCGACGCTTACATCCAGAATGAGGATATCCCCGCCTACAAACTAAATGCCCGTAACTTTTCGAAAGACGACAAACAGGAAGACATCCCTTTCTCCTCAGGCACAACTTTCCATGAACACCTTGTCAGTCAGATGGGATTGCGTATTATGACCGAACGCCAGGCATTAATCGCAGAATACATTATCGGTAACATTGATGAAGACGGTTACCTTAGGCGAGATGTTGACGAAATTATTGACGACCTTGCCTTTTCGCAGAATGTTGAGGTGGACGAAAAAGAAGCACTTGAAGTTCTTAAAATGGTTCAGGATTTTGACCCGCCCGGAGTGGGTGCAAGGGATTTAAGAGAATGCCTTATGCTTCAACTCGAAAAAAAGAATCAGGATGATCCGCTAATTCAGAAAGCTTACTACCTGGTTAAAAATCACTTCGAAGAGTTCACCCGGAAACATTATGATAAAATTGAAAAACGAATGCATCTGGAAGAAGGGGAACTCAAAGATATACTTGAAGAAATACTCAAGCTAAATCCCAAGCCCGGCAGCTCTTACAGTAATCCTGTAACAAAAACCGTTCAGCACATTATTCCCGACTTCATTCTGGAAATTGAAGACGGAAAACCAAAATTGTCGCTAAACAACCGGAATGTTCCTGAGCTTCGCATCAGCAACACCTATTCGGAAATGTTTGAAGATTATCAGTCCAACAGAAAAAATCAGAGCAAGGATCAAAAAGAAGCACTGATGTTTGTCAAGCAAAAACTCGACTCGGCCAAATGGTTTATCGACGCTATTAAGCAGCGACAGAACACGCTGATGACAGTTATGCAGGCCATTCTTGACTATCAGTACGAATATTTTCTGGAGGGCGACGAAACAAAACTCAGGCCCATGATCCTGAAAGATATTGCAGACCGCACGGGACTTGATATATCCACCATCTCAAGAGTTTCGAACAGCAAATACATCCAGACGCATTTTGGAATTTTCCCGCTAAAATATTTCTTTTCGGAAGGGTTACAGACCGACTCAGGCGAAGAAGTCTCAACACGGGAAATAAAAAGGATACTCCAGGATTGCATCGAAAATGAAGACAAGCGAAAACCGCTTACCGATGATAAACTGGCAAAAATCCTTCAGGAAAAATCTTACAATATTGCCCGACGTACCGTGGCAAAATACCGTGAGCAACTGAACATACCCGTTGCCAGGCTTCGGAAAGAGTGGTAAAGATTTTCGGCAAGAAAGAAACTGGTAAATGAAACGAGTCCCAATTATAAATTTTATACGGATGAAGCTCTTCAGTAAAATACTGTCCTTTCTTTTCCATCCCATGCTAATGCCAACTCTTGGGATTTTTTTTATTCTGAATTCAGGAAACCATCATGCATTTCTCCCATTTGAAATAAAGCGTCTGGTATATATTATTGTATTCACTTCCACCTGTTTGCTGCCGGTTTCGTTACTTCCGCTGTTTCTTCAAATCAAGCTGATAAAAAGTTTTGAAATGGAGACGGCCCGCGAGCGGGTCTATCCGGCACTCACATCAGCAGCTTTCTTTCTTCTGGGTTATTTCCTTCTGACCCGCCTGAATGTTTCTGTCCTGATAGAAACATTTCTGCTTTCCTCACTTGTCGCAATACTTATCTCTGTTGCCATTTCATTTTTCTGGAAAATCAGTCTGCACACTCTCGCGGTTGGAGGTGTTTCAGGCCTCATCGTCGCATTGATGTTTAAATATGGCATCGATCTTCTTTCCCTGCTCTCGCTAATGATTGTTATCTCGGGGCTTGTGGCAATGGCCAGACTTTATCTGAACGCCCATTCTCCTTTTCAGATATATGCAGGATACTTTTTAGGGTTGATCATTGTTGGTTCAGGTATTATGCTCATCTGACAAAATCAATGTACTGGATTTGTTTGTTTTATACAATCTTCATATCTTGCAGAAGAGATTAACCAAACCAGTACTGACCCGAAATGATCAAAAAACTTTTTTTCGCAACCCTTCTGACTATAGCAACAACCCATTCCAAAAGTCAGGATTACATTTTCCCATCGCCCTCAACAACAGCATTAGGCCTCTCCGGGGCAAGCGACTCAACTGCATGGGCTGTTTTTGCTAATCCTTCGGGCATTTCCAGCATCCGTCAAACCATTGCAGGCACAGGTTATCACAATGTCTTCCAAATTGAAGCATTAAGCACGCAAACCGCTTTTGCCGTTATTCCTTCGTCTTTAATTAATACAGGACTTACCTACTCCAGATACGGGAATCAACTCTTCAACATACAACAAGCAGGGATTACAGCTGCCAGAGCATTATCCGACCGTTTGAGTTTAGGTTGTCGGCTGGTGTACCTTTGGAGGTACATTAAAAATACCGAAACATCAGGCACTTTCCTTTTGGATGCAGGTTTCCGCATACGTTTATCTGAGACAGTTTCTTTCGCTGTTTCGGCTAAAAACCCAGCCCGTCAGAAAATATCGGACGAATACAACGACCAACCTCTTCCATCATTTTTGTCGGCAGCCTGTATAGCCAGACTTTCTCCTTCTTTCCGATTAACAGCCGATGTTATGCACCGAACAGACTATTCCCGGCAGGTATACTCGGTTGGTCTGGAAGCAAGATTGCACAAAATGGCTGAGTTTTGTGGTGCTGTTTCTGCAAAACCGGTCAGGCTGGCCATTGGAGCCAATATCAACTGGAAAAATCTGGAAATCAAGCTGGCAGCCAATCATCACGATCATCTTGGAATGAGTTCAACTGCGGGTATCACTTATTCTTTTAGCAGAAAGAAAGGAGGTGAAAGGTGATACTGCTGCTAAAAAAATCCTGCCTTATTTTCAGTTTTTGTGTTTGCTCTTTCAGTTTCGTCATATTTGCCCAGGATTACGATAATCCTGAGTATTGGGCTGAGAACATTGTCGCCGAATATGCTCAAGAAACAGAACTTGAAGACATGACCCTGCTGATCGAAGACCTTCTCAGTCTTACAAAACATCCGCTCAATATCAACAGTGCATCCCGTGAAGATTTGGAACGCATCTTTTTCCTTACCGACCTGGAAATAGAAAACATTCTGTATAAAAGATACGTTAACGGTCCCTTTTTAACCATTTATGAATTGCAGGCTGTTGAAGGACTCGGTATAAAAACAATAAAATTACTGCAACCACTTATCCGTTTCGGCCCCGTTGAGGCAACCCCCGGAAAAATCAAAATTTGGGGAGATGCATTTCTCAGAAGTAAGTATCAGCTCGAAAAAGCCGAAGGGTTCCGCAAAAACAGCGAGGGAATCAAACCCTTTGCAGGTAACCCGGTAAAGTTATACAACAGAGTTGAGATCATGACCAATCGTGGTCTGAGTGCCGGGGTGATTGCGGAGAAAGACCCGGGAGAACCAATGTTTGAGGACAAGATAAAAACATTCGATCTGTTAACAGGTTATCTCCATTATCAAAGCAAAAAAGGGTGGCTTAAAGAAGCCGGAGTCGGCAACTATCAGATCAGTGCCGCGCAAGGTTTGGTTGTTCAGTCGGGAATGCCGCAAAGAAAGAGTTCGATGACTACCACGATACGCAACCGCCGGCCTCCTTTTCGTCCCTCTCTTTCCGCTTCTGAATATTCGGGCATGAATGGTGCTTATTTTACTATCGGATTTGAAAGATTTACCTTTTCCCCATTCTTTTCGCTAAAAAAAAGAGACGGGAGACTGGTCGCCGACAGCAGTTGCATATCAAGCCTTCGGGAAGACGGATTACACAGGACATCTGCGGAACTTGAACAACGTCACAATACAACAGAGCTGGCGGCAGGTGGCAGAATTTCCTACTCAGGCAAATGGATTGATGTTGAAGCCGGACACCTCTATTATCGGCTTGACAACCCCCTCTGCCCGGAAGTTAAACCATACAACCAATTCTATTTCAGTGGTAGAAAAAATCAGAACAGCTGGCTTTCGTATGTGATCAGCCAAAGAAACTGGTTATTGTTTGGAGAGATAGCTTTTGACCAATTCACTCACCCTGCCTTCTATCACGGAATAACATGGGGGGCGGCCCCCGGCTTTTCGTTGGTTCTCGGTCACCGGGCAATCCCGGTTAAATATCACGCTCCTTTGGCTGCTCCTATGACAGAAAGCAGCAGCTTTTCAGGCGAAAGTGGTCTCTATTCGGGAATAAAGTGGGAACTCCCATTAAGAATCACAATCTCTTCCTATTTCGACTATTACCGGTTCAGATGGTTGAAATTCAATGCAGATGCTCCTTCCTCCGGCTTCGACTGGATGGGTGTGATAGAGAAGGACTTTGACAATGACGCAACATTATATCTTAAATGCCGCCATAGAGAAAAACCTACCAATATTACTTACAACAGTGCAGAAAACTCTGTTGTTGATCTTAAATCTGACCAGATCAAGGGACAATACCGGCAAAACCTGACAGGAGGATGGCAATTCACCACTTTACTCCAATGGCATTTTGTGAATACCGATAATAACAGAGAAACGGGAAATATGCTTTCGCAGGACATCAAATGGAAAAATACAAAAGAAAACCTCACCGCAACACTCAGATATGCTCTCTTTAATTCTTCGGATTATTCTGCACGAATGTATGCCTATGAGCCTGATGTTCTGTACATGTTTTCGGTGCCCGCTTACTCGGGAAGAGGCAGCCGTTATATCCTCCTTGTCAATTACAGGATAATGAATAACATCCATTTATGGTTCCGCTGTGCGCGATGGAAATATGACGACAGAGAAGAGACCGGTACAGGTTACCAGCTGGTCCGATCCGATAAAAAAACCACTTTCACGGCTCAGATACGGGTGAAATTTTAGTTCCCTACTTCGGAGATAAATTTGATCCGCACCATTCTGACATCTTCCTCGGAATACTCGTCTTCTCCAAGTTCTTCCAACGCAGTTGTTATATCGTCGGTTTCAGCATCTTCCTTAAAATAATAAAATATGTCGTCGCGATGCTCCTCGTCCATGACCTGATTGATATAATAATCAATATTGACACGTGTTCCGGAGTAAACAATCGACTCTATTTCATTCAGGAGTTCGAGCAGATCAATTCCTTTGGAATCGGCAATATCGTCGAGCGACACCTGACGGTCGATACTCTGAATAATCGAAACCTTAAGTTTACTTTTATTGGCCACTGTCTTGACGACCATGTCCATGGGCCGTTCAATTTCATTCTCTTCAACATGCCGCTGAATAAGTTCAACAAACTCTTTCCCGTATCTCTTGGCTTTTCCGGCACCAACGCCCGGCATATTCTGCAACTCTTCAAGTGTCACAGGATAATAAGTAGCCATGGCCTCCAATGAAGGATCCTGAAAGATTACGAAAGGCGGAAGATTTTTCTTCTTCGAAATTTGTTTTCTCAGGTCTTTCAACATCGAAAACAATCCTGTATCCAATGCAGCAGTTCCACCAGCCGATCGTGATTCCTGCTCCAGTTCATCATAATCGTGATCGCGGGTCAAGCTAATGCTGTAAGGTTTCTTAATGTATTCATGCCCCTTTTCAGTGACTTTAAGAAGACCATAATTTTCAATATCCTTGGATAATAAACCGGCAACCAGCGATTGTCTTGTTACAGCATGCCAGAATTTTTCGTCTTCCTCGCTGCCGCACCCAAAAATATCGAGTTCGTGATGGTGATATGATTTAACCATACTGGTGATCTTACCCGTCAGGACATTAACAACATGCTCGGTTTTAAAGCGTTCCTTAAGTTGATTAACAACTTTAAGCAACTTAACTATAAAGTCTTTCCCTTCAAACTGCTCTTTGGGGTTGATGCAATTGTCGCATGAACCGCAATTTTCCTCTGTGTAAGTTTCGCCGAAGTAATGCAGCAAAGTCTTCCTTCGGCACAATGAAGACTCAGCATAAGCCACGGTTTCAAGCAAAAGTTGCTTGCCTATCTCCTGCTCTGCAAGGGGCTTCCCCTGCATAAATTTTTCCAGTTTTTGAATGTCTTTATAGCTGTAAAAAGCAATGCATCTGCCTTCGCCCCCATCACGCCCGGCCCTGCCGGTTTCCTGATAATAGCCCTCAAGACTCTTTGGAATATCGTAATGAATAACCATCCGAACATCGGGTTTGTCTATTCCCATTCCAAAAGCGATGGTAGCCACAATAACATCAATATCTTCCATCAGAAATTTATCCTGATTACCACTACGGGTTGCCGCATCCATCCCCGCATGATAAGGCAAGGCTTTTATGCCGTTAACAACAAGTGTTTCAGCCAGCTCTTCCACTTTCTTCCGGCTCAGGCAATAAATAATCACCGATTTCCCCGGATTCTCCTTCAAGACTTTAATAATGTCCCTTGTGGCATTAACCTTTGGGCGTATTTCATAAAAAAGATTGGGCCGATTAAAAGAGGATTTGAAAACATTGGCATCCAGCATGCCAAGATTTTTCTGAATATCATGCTGTACTTTAGGTGTCGCAGTAGCAGTCAGGGCAATCAACGGTGCTTCGCCTATCTCATTAATAATGGGGCGAATACGCCTGTACTCAGGGCGGAAGTCATGTCCCCACTCCGAAATACAGTGAGCCTCGTCGACAGCATAAAATGATATTTTGACCTGCTTAAGAAACTGAATGTTTTCATCCTTGGTAAGTGATTCGGGCGCAACATATAATAATCTTGTCTTCCCGGAAATAACATCTTCTTTAACCTGTTGGATAGCAGATTTTGTCAAAGATGAATTTAAAAAGTGGGCGATACCGTCATCTTCACTGAAATTACGCATCGCATCTACCTGGTTCTTCATCAGGGCTATAAGCGGGGAAATAACAATGGCTGTACCGTCGAGAATTAACGCCGGAAGCTGATAACAGAGTGATTTCCCTCCCCCTGTTGGCATCAGAACGAAAGTATCATTCCCGTCAAGAACGTTTTTAATGATATCTTCCTGGTTTCCCTTGAAAGTATCAAACCCAAAATGCTTTTTCAAATAACCGTTCAGGTCAATCTGCTTAGTCATAACAAAATCAAACTATTTCGCTGTATCCTTCACAATATCAGATTGTTATTGTTCTTTCCCTTCTTGACCCCCAAAAGCAAACAAAATTAATAGATATTTATGAATACCGGACAAAATTTTGACGTTTTATGAGTGCAAAACACTCTTAAAAAATAATAAATCGGGATCAAACTGCAACGACGCAAAATTATTCCGGGTAAAACTTATTCAAGGTATAAAATAGAATGGGTAAAAACAAATAATTAAGAAAGTGTTTTTATCTTCGCAGGATAATATGCAACAGAACGTAAGCTGTTAAATTTTCAGATGTTGGATACAAGTTACCCGACAGGTTGAAGATTGACAGGGAAAAAATCAATTTGATACGCATGAAGAACAAGAACCAGGCCGAAATGTCCTTTTTAGAGCACCTCGAAGAATTACGTTGGCATTTGGTCAGATCCTTCCTTTATATTTTTGTGTTTGCAGTTCTGGCCTTTATTTTCAAAAATATCGTATTCGATGTTATCTTGTTGGGGCCAAGCAAACCCGACTTCTTCACCAATAGATTATTATGCGGCTTGGCCGAAGACCTCAGTATGCCTGTTTTATGTATCAACCAGGAACCACTTTCACTACAAAACATCAATATGACCGGCCAGTTTACAACCCATTTATGGGTTTCCTTTCTGGCTGGTGTTATTGTAGCATTCCCTCTTATTTTCTGGGAATTCTGGCGTTTTATTAAACCTGCCCTTTACAAGGAAGAAGTCGAGAGCAGCCGGGGAGCCATTTTTTTTGCATCAATCCTGTTCACCATAGGCATTCTGTTTGCTTATTATATTATCAGCCCGCTGTCGGTTCATTTTCTGGGCAATTACCAGGTGAGTGAACAAGTGGATAACATTGTTAATCTAGGTTCATATATAGGAACAGTATCATCAATCATTCTGGCAAGCGGAATTCTGTTCGAATTACCCATGTTCATATATTTTATGAGCAAAGTAGGGTTGGTAACGGCCGATACCTTAAAAAAATACCGCCGGCATTCTATTGTTGTAACACTGGCACTGGCAGCCATCATAACCCCTCCCGACGTTATCAGCCAGATATTGGTGTGTCTGCCACTCATTCTGCTTTACGAAGCAGGCATCATTATTGCAAGAGGGGTAGAATACAGACGATCAAAAGAGTTGGCCAAACAATGACCAGATCAAAAAAGCAACATGACCATGGAAGAACATAAGATGCGATTATATACCGACAACCTTGTAAAGAAATACCGCAACCGCACCGTGGTAAAAGGCGTTTCCGTTGAAGTGAGTCAGGGAGAAATAGTGGGATTATTGGGGCCCAACGGTGCAGGAAAAACCACTACCTTTTATATGATTGTCGGGTTGATAAAGCCCAATGACGGAGAAATCTACCTCGATCACGAAAAAATTACCAATGAGCCGGTATTCCGCAGAGCCCAAAAAGGCATCGGGTATCTTGCCCAGGAAGCCAGTGTATTCAGAAAACTCAGTGTTGAAAACAACATCAGGGCAGTGCTGGAAATGACCAAATATCCTAAAGAGTATCAGAAGCAGCGCCTTGAAGAGCTTATCAACGAATTTGGCCTCGGTCACATCCGAAAAAGCCTTGGAACTCAACTCTCTGGAGGAGAAAGAAGACGCACGGAAATAGCCAGGGCGCTTGCCATCAACCCCAAATTCATCCTGCTTGACGAACCCTTTGCAGGCGTCGACCCCATTGCAGTCAGAGACATCCAGGAAATTGTGGCAAAATTGAAATACAAAAACATCGGTATCCTTATTACCGACCATAATGTACACGAAACTCTTTCAATCACCGATCGTGCCTATTTACTTTTCGAGGGCAACATCCTGAAAGCCGGAACCGCCGAAGAACTGGCTGCAGACCCCGACGTGAGAAGAGTTTATCTGGGAGATGACTTTGAACTGAGAAGAAGAAATTTTGAACATGCCAAAAACCAGTAAAATTTCAAGACATATTTTTGGAAAAAGTGCAAAAATTGCCGTTATTTGCAACCGCAAATTTTATGCGGACGTGGCGTAATTGGTAGCCGCGCTAGATTTAGGATCTAGTGCCGAAAGGCGTGTGGGTTCGAGTCCCTCCGTCCGCACAAAACCGCCATGGGGATAATCACCCCTTTTGGCGGTTTTTTTGTGCATAGAACATCAAATTTAGTCAGAAAAAAGACGTTAATTTTCCAAAAATTAGTCTTTGCAACAACCAACTTTTTGGCAACTTGTAAATGCTTCATTATCTTTGCACTCGTTTTTGTCGGAAGGGTTGGATAAACCTGTTTTCAGCAACTTGCAAAAACAAATTTTGAAACGAGCATGGCAAATGTGGCATTAACAAACAAATAGCTTTCACATGAACATTGAAAAAGAGCAAATTGATGATTTAAATGCAGTGGTACACATCACCGTCGAAAAAGACGATTATGAACCACGCGTTGAAAAAGTACTGAAGGACTACCGTAAAAAAATCAACATGCCGGGATTCCGCCCCGGGAAAGTGCCGGCAAGCCTTGTAAAAAAATTGTATGGCAAAGCCATTCTGGTAGACGAAGTAAATAAGCTGATTTCCGAAAACCTCTCGAAATACATTAGTGAGAATGAACTCAACATCCTGGGAGAACCACTTCCCTCCGAAAAGCAGCAAACCATAGATTTCGATCAGGATGAGCAATTTAAATTTTCTTTTGATCTGGGACTTACCCCTGAAGTTGAGGTAAAACTCAGCAAAAGAGAAAAATTGCCCTACTATCAGATAGAAATCACCGATGACATGGTAGAAGGGCAGAAAAAAAATGTGACCAGCCGGTTCGGAACTACCGAAAAACGTGATGAAGCCGGAGAAGAAAGTCTGCTCAAAGGCGATTTTGTTCAACTGGACCAAAACAATGAAGAGATGGAGGACGGCATCAAAGCTGAAGATGCCGTAATGTCGATCAGCATTATCAAAAACGATAAAGAAAAGAAAAAAATAGTTGGTGCCAAAGTTGGTGATGAAATCGTTTTTGAGCCCAAAAAAGCTTTCCCGAATGATACCGAAATCTCTTACCTGCTGAAGATATCTAAGGAGGAGGCCGCTGAAGTAAAAGGAAAATTCAAATTCAAGGTCAAAGAAATTACCGAATATGTTGATCCTGAACTCAATCAGGAACTGTTCGATAAAATTTTCGGCCCGGGCAAAGTAACCAACGAAGAAGAATTTACGGCCCAGGTAAAGAAAGACCTTGAGGATAGTCTTTTAATGGAGTCGGAGTACAAATTCTCCATGGATGCCAGAGAAAAACTGATGAACAAGGTAGATATAAAGTTGCCCGAAGAGTTTCTGAAACGCTGGCTAAAAGCAAACAATCAAAACAAAGAAGGACAACAGCTTACCGACGAACAGATTGAAAACGAAACACCCCGGTTTTTTGAAGACCTGAAATGGCAAATCATTCGCAATCAACTGATCAGAGAAAACGATATCAAAATAGAACAGCAGGACGTTCTTGATTTTGCCAAAAAGTCGGCCAAACTACAGTTCATGCAGTACGGGCTAAACAACATCCCCGACGAACACATTGAAAGCTATGCCATGGACATGCTTAAGAATGAAGAGCAACAGCGCAGCATGGCCGAGGGAGCCATCAACGACAAAGTAATGAACTTCATCAAGGAAGCTGTAAAAACAGACACAAAAGAAGTGTCGCGTGAGGAGTTCAATAAACTCTTCGAAGAGAAAGAGAAGAAAAAATAAGGCGGCCTTTTATCCGACTATCATTTTAGCCTGAAAATATTTGGCACCGGAGAAAACTTTTCACTTCTCCGGTGGTTATGTTTTCAGGTTAAAATGTTTTGTGGCAATCAATCAATCAGACAAAATATTTCTAACTTAGCACGTTGTAAAAATCAAATAATATTAACTATGATCGATCCGAAAGATTTTCAGAAATATGCAACCAGGCACATGGGAATAAACAGCCTGGTGCTCGATAAATATACTGCCGTAACCAGCAGTTATATTTCCCCGACAATTATTGAAGAAAGACAGCTTAATGTGGCCAGCATGGACGTATTTTCGCGCCTCATGATGGACCGTATCATCTTTCTTGGTGTTCCCATTGACGATTACGTGGCAAACATCATTCAGGCACAGTTGCTCTATCTCGATTCGGTTGATTCAACCAAAGACATCAGCATCTATTTTAACACCCCGGGTGGTTCGGTACATTCAGGACTAGGAATTTACGATACCATGCAGTTCATCTCGTCCGACATTCAGACCATTTGCACCGGCATGGCCGCTTCGATGGGCGCTGTTTTGCTGACCGCCGGTACTAAAGGGAAACGTTCAGCACTGAAACATTCCAGAGTAATGATCCATCAACCCATGGGCGGTGCTCAGGGACAGGCAGCCGACATTGAGATTACTGCCCGTGAGATTCTGAAACTTAAGAAGGAACTCTACGAAATAATCGCCGAACATACCGGTAATTCATATAAAAAAGTTGAGAAGGACTCTGACCGTGATTACTGGATGACTGCCGAAGAAGCAAAAAAATACGGGATGATAGATGAAGTTCTTGCCCGCACCAAAAAAGACAAAGAAGAAAAATAACAACAGGCCCAAAAGGCTTAATGATTGTCCGTTCGGTAAACTCGTGACAATTTTTACAAGATGTGTATCTGTTCAGAAAGTGCCGGTTGCAAGGTCTCACTTTCGTTCAGCCTCAGCAGAGCAAAGCATGCGATCCCTTGCCACTCAAAGCTTTATCAGTGGCACAGCAGGTGGTATTTTATGAACAGACACTAATAGAGAAAGAAAGATTTTATGGATAAATGTTCATTTTGTGGTCGCCCGCGAAAAGATACCAACCTACTTGTGGCGGGAATTTCCGGACATATTTGTGACAGTTGTATTGAGCAGGCTCACTCCATCCTCGAAGAGGAGATGAAAAAACGAAATTCCTTCAACGTGGATGAGATCAGATTGCTAAAACCTGCCGAAATAAAAGCATTTCTGGATCAGTATGTTATCGGACAGGAAGAAGCAAAAAAATATCTGTCCGTCGCCGTATATAACCACTACAAACGCCTGATGCAAAAGGACGGGGGGGATGAAGTAGAGATAGAAAAGTCAAACATTATCCTGGTAGGTGAAACAGGTACGGGAAAAACCCTTCTGGCCCGCACCATTGCCAGAATGTTGCATGTCCCCTTTACCATTGTCGATGCAACCGTACTTACCGAGGCCGGCTATGTGGGTGAAGACATTGAAAGCATCCTGAGCCGTCTGCTTCAGGCAGCCGACTATAATACAGAAGCTGCTGAAAAAGGCATCGTTTTCATCGACGAAATTGACAAGATCGCCCGAAAAAGCGATAATCCGTCTATTACCCGGGATGTATCCGGCGAAGGCGTTCAGCAGGGACTCCTCAAGCTTCTGGAAGGTTCAGTGGTTAACGTGCCACCCCAGGGCGGCCGGAAACATCCCGACCAGAAAATGATTCCTGTTGACACCAAAAATATTCTTTTCATTTGTGGCGGTGCTTTCGACGGCATCGAACGGAAAATTGCCAACCGGCTTAATACCAAAGTGGTGGGGTACTCAGCGAGCAAAGACAAAGAACATATTGATGAAAACAACCTGCTGCAATACATTGCGCCCCAGGACCTGAAAGCCTACGGGCTGATCCCCGAAATCATCGGCCGGTTACCGGTACTCACTTATTTGAATCCGCTCGACCGGGATACTTTACGAAGAATTCTCGTAGAACCCAAAAACTCAATAATAAAACAATACAAAAAACTATTTGAAATCGACGGCATCGAACTGGAATTTGCCGATGAAGTTCTGGATTACATTGTAGACAAAGCCATTGAATTCAAATTAGGGGCAAGAGGATTAAGATCGATCTGCGAAACCATCATGATCGATCACATGTTTCATACCCCTTCAAAGAAGTCAAAAAAACTTCAAATCACACTCGATTTTGCTATGGGCAAAATTGAACGTACCCATTTGGGACGTCTTAAAGCAAGCTGAGAAAAACATTGAGTGTATAATTTGAGAGGCTGAAGGTAGAAGTTTTTGAGAGGCAGAAGGCAAAAGTTTGGGAGGCAGAAGGCAGAAGTTTGACAGGCAGAAAACAGAAGACAAAAGCCAGAAGGCAGAAGTAATAACAAATATTCAACCTTATGCGATAAATGGCTGAGATAAAACTCTTTGAACTTTGAATTAGAGGAAACCGGATGGAGTAATGAACTTTTACTTTATCCGGTTTTTTATTACAATAATCCGTTAAATTTCTACAAATATCTGATAATTAACTACTTACAGAGCCAGTGAAGGTTATATAACCCCCTCATAATAAACTCTTTGCGCCATCGCGTCTTTGCATCCAGGTTTTTTTTACCAGACTATTGCGATGGAACCGGCATCAAATTAATCCTCAAGTCTGATTTCATGCGTCAGTTCCAGAGCCTTTCGATACACAGCTGCAACACCGCAATATTTTTCATCCGACAAAGACACGGCCTTTTCAATTTTATCCTTTGGCAAATCTTTGCCTTTGAATGTGTATATCACATGCATTTTGGTATAGTGCTTCGGATGTTCTTCGGTCATATCTGCTTCCACTCTGACATTAAAATCATCCACTTCCACGCGCATTTTTCTCAGTATAGAAATTACATCCATGGCCGTACATCCGGCCAGTGAAAGGAGCATCAGCGGCTTCGGCCTGACCCCTTTATCCTCACCTCCTACCGAAGGATCCGCATCAAGAATAACTTTGTGACCACCCATCTCTGTCTCAAACGACATTTTTCCTGTCCAATTAAGGTCTAATGTAGATTTCATATCTGAATTCTTTTAGTTTTTCTTTAGAAATTGTATTTTAGAACAAATATATGAGTGCAGTATAAAAAGCCTTCAAACTGCTGATTTTTACCATT
>NZ_AEWI01000024.1 GCF_000191885.1 Anaerophaga thermohalophila DSM 12881 | reverse complement strand
AAACAACAACGAGTTTGGCAACAAAGATGCTTTTTAGACCGGGCTCAATGATTTTTTGTTTTACTTTGCAAGTTAACAAGGGTAGCACCCTGCTTCCGGATTTTCAAACGAACCGAGTGTAGTATGAACAACAGAACACCCCTTCCGGAACCTTTTCTGAAACGCATACGCGATACCTTTTCAGAAGCCTGGTACGATGCATTCACTCATAGTATGAACCAGCATCCGGTAAGTTCAGTTCGTATCAACCCGCATAAAATACCGGGAGACGCATTCAGCACAGAAACCGTTCCCTGGTGTAAATATGGTTTCTACCTCAGCCAAAAACCGTTTTTCACCAAAGACCCGTTGTTTCATGCCGGAGCCTATTATCCACAAGAAGCCAGCAGCATGATTCTTTGGCATATTCTGGAAACACTTATACCGGACAAAACCAGCGCGTCTCATAATGTGCTCGACCTCTGCGGAGCGCCGGGCGGAAAAGCAACGCTCCTCGCCTCTTATCTCGATGGAAACGGATTGCTGGTGACCAATGAAGTCATCCATTCCAGAGCCGGTATACTCAGGGAAAATATGTTGAAATGGGGAGCTCCCAATGTTGTAGTTTCACGTTCCGACCCTCATGAATTTTCGTCCTTACCCGGATTATTTGACCTCATTATTGTCGATGCGCCGTGTTCGGGAGAAGGAATGTTCAGGAAAGGCGATACTGCCCGCCGCGAATGGTCGGAAGAAAACGCTGCAATGTGTTCGCTCAGACAACGTCGCATATTAAAAGATGCGTGGCCGGCGCTCAGGGAAGGAGGCTGGCTGATATATTCCACCTGTACTTTTAATCCCCGGGAAAATGAAGAGAATTTAAATTGGCTGACAGAAGAAAAAAATGCACAAATAATCCGGTTGAAAGTTCCTGAAAATTGGGGAATAACAGAAATCCCGGTTAAAAACGGGAACGGTCTGGCATTCTATCCACATAAAGTAAAAGGTGAAGGCTTCTTTATAGCCGCCGTCCAAAAAATTTCATCCCAAAAAACAACAAAATTGCCAAAAACGAAAATAAAAACACCAGTCGTTGACAACACGATAAAAACAATAATAAAAGACCCCGGGCGCTATTCATTCCTGGCAGACAATGAGCAGTGGCGAGCCTTTCCTAAAGAAAAGGAAAATATTCTGAAATTGCTGAAAATGAAACTAAATGTTATTGAATATGGAATACCGATAGGAACCAGCGGACGCAAAAATCTTATTCCTGATCCCGCCCTGGCGTTCAGCTGGGAATTCAATCCTACCTTTCCTTTACTTGAACTGGACAAAGAAGCTGCATTGCATTATCTTAAAGGGGAAACTCCGAAAACAGACAATCGGTTTTCCAGAGGTTATATGACCGTTACCTATAACCATATTCCTCTTGGTTTCGTAAAGAATGTCGGGAATCGTCTAAACAACCTTTTTCCCAAAGGATGGCGAATCAGAATGGATATATAGAAATCAGCCACAATAAAAAATATCTATGAACACCATGATTAAACCGTATTATTTAATTCTTCTTGCCTTTACTTTTTTATGGGCATCCTGCGATAACGGGAATGATGACTCAGAAACGGAAAACACCTTTTCCGGGTGTGTCGTTTCTTTTGAACAGGGCGAAGATCTGGAAATTGCAACTTTCAACCTGGAACAATTTCCAAAAGAGAACAACACCGTTATGCACACGGCCAACCTCATAAAACAGCTTAATCCAGATATAATTGCGCTTCAGGAAGTTACCAACGAGGGAGCGCTAAAGCAACTGGCCGGCCAGCTGGATGGATGGGAGTATGTCATTTCACCAGAACCTAACCAAAGCATGGCTCCTGCCTATCTGATAAAAATGACGGAAATATTGCTCATTGAAGAGGCCACCACGATATGGTTTAACGAGACTGAAAATGACGACTATTACTTTCCGCGTGCTCCGTTTGTAATAAAAGTTAGTCATCGTCGGAACAATCAGGAATTTCTGCTTGTTAACCTGCACTTAAAAGCCATGGGGGACAGCGAATCCGTCGGAAGAAGAAGAATTGCCTCCGACATGCTTAAAGAATATATTGATGCGCACTATCCCGACGAATTTGTCATTATTCTCGGAGATTTCAACGACGAGTTGGACGAAGAAAATACCATCGATGAAGTGTTTGCTAATTTTACAGACGATACGGAAAATTATCGTTTTGCCGATATGCCAATAGCCACGGGTAGCAGAGAATACTGGTCGTACCCTGACATGCCTGCTCACATCGACCACATCCTGATCACCGATGAATGGTTCGAATACGTGGATACAACTATGACCATACGTCCCGATGACTGCTTCGATGATTATGAGGATTATATTTCGGATCACCGCCCGGTAGTGGTTGTTTTTGACCTTTAAAAAATTATCTTTGCCGCGCTAAAACTGCTGCAAATGAACATTCGATTTGTACTGAACATACTTGGCCGGGTACTGATGATCCTGGGACTTTTTATGTGTACAAACTTTATCTGGGTATGGGTTTACAACGAAACTACCTTCTGGGGGCATTTCTATGCTTCGCTGATCACCATTCTCGGAGGGGCAGGACTCTATATTGGTTCGTCAATCAACCTGAAACCCAGCCTCGGATTACGCGAGAGTTACCTCACAGTAACCTTTGCATGGATCATTATTTCTCTATTCGGCACTCTGCCTTTTCTTTTTACAAATTCTATAAGCAGCTTTACCGATGCGTTTTTTGAAACTGCTTCGGGTTTCACAACCACAGGGTCATCAATTCTGACTGATATTGAATCACTTCCTAAAAGCGTTCTATATTGGCGCAGTCTGACCCATTGGATTGGCGGAATGGGAATTATTGTTTTGGTTGTGGCCATCCTTCCAATGTTGAGAATTGGTGGATATAATTTATTTAAATCCGAAGCATCCGGAATTTCACATGAAAAACTGACGCCAAGGACGGCCAACACTGCTAAAAGATTATGGGGAATATACGTGGGCCTGACCGTCATACAAGTCATCTTCCTTTTGCCGGGCGATATGGATTTTTTTGATGCTTTATGTCATAGCTTTGGGACAATAGCTACAGGTGGATTTTCTCCCAAAAATGCAAGCGTTGGTCATTTTTCAGCCTACTCCCAGTATGTAATAATGATATTTATGCTCCTTTCCGGAATAAATTTCACACTTCATTATTTTTTCATTAAAGGACATTTAAAAAAAATATGGAACAACGATGAATTCAAAACATATATAGGACTCATATTTTTTGCTGGTTTAATTGTAACTCTGGTACTGGTTTTTTCCACAGAAACTTCATTGGAAAAAGCTTTTCGTAACGGCTTTTTCCAGGTAATTTCTATAATGACAGCTACTGGTTTTGCAACAGACAATTACCTGTTATGGCCGGCACAGGGATGGATAATTATATTCATGCTCATGTTTATCGGTGCAAGTGTGGGAAGTACCGGTGGAGGAATAAAAGTAATCAGACATGTTGTTGCCTTTAAAAGTTTCATGGCAAATCTGAAAAGGCTTTTACATCCAAATTCCATAATATTGATACGTGTTAATGGAGAACGAATTGAGGATGAGAATGTAAATGCTATTACCTCTTTTATAGTGCTCTATTTAGTCACTTTTGCCATCGGTTCTGCTATTATGGCTTTTTTGGGTGTTGAACCATTTACAGCTGCATCCTCTGTATTAACAACTATGGGAGGCATCGGCCCGGGATTTGGTGCTGTAGGACCGGCTGGTAATTTTGCGTCCATCCCGCAATTAGGAAAAGTTCTTTTATCTTTTCTGATGATTTTAGGCCGCTTGGAGCTCACAACCGTTTTCGTGCTTTTCACCGCCGACTTCTGGAAAAGCTGATTTTTAATTCCACATGTTTTTTGTTTCCTTTGTGCCAACAATAAGCGTTAGATATTAATATATTTGATGCAAGATAATTTCAATATCATAAGAGTGTCTCAATAGATCGTTAGATTTTTAGATACAAGATGTAAGATGACTTGTACAACTTTGATATACTGTACTTTAATAAACAAATCTCTTTAAACACAAACAATTGGTTTATAGTGCATTGTAAAAGTTTAACAAAGTATTGTAAATACATACGCGATAACTTAGACTAATTTTATACTGATGAACGTAGATGTGGAACCCAAGGAAACAAAGCAAATCATTCCCACCAATGTATTGCAGCAAACTGCTTTTTGGGCCCGCCTCAAAAAGAAGCAGGGATGGTATCCGTATGCCTTCGATCTTTCGCTTGGAAAGAATGAAGGTTCCATCCCGCATTCACTGAATGACAAAGAGCGGGAAGGCGATATACTGATAACACTCAGGAAACTTGGTGGCGGACGTTATATGGCTTACGTACCTTTTGGTCCTGAACAACTGCCTGATGAAGAACGACGGGGGGTATGGCTGGAAGAGATATCTGAACAGCTGCGAAATTTCCTGACTGACGACTGTCTTTTCATCCGTTACGATCTTTACTGGGAATCGCCCTGGGCCAATGAAGATGACTTTTATTCGGCAGATGGTACCTGGCTTGGGCCACCCGATGCACATATACAGGAATTACGAATGAATTTTGACACTCGTCATTTTCGTTTACGAAAAGCCCTTTCGGACATGTTGCCGGCCCATACCGTCATGCTTGATCTTAACGACAACGAGGATAAACTTCTGGCACAGATGAAATCCAAAACAAGATATAACATCAGACTTTCGCAACGAAAAGGGGTGAAAGTACGTCATGCTGGCACGGAGGAGTTACCAAAATGGTATCAATTGTATGACGAAACATACCATCGCAATCGTTTGGCGTCAAACGACATATCCTTTTTCGAGCAGATATTTACCACCCGTGCCGATGACACATGGTCACCGGGTGAGGTAGACTTGCTTCTGGCTGAAAAAGACGGAGAACCACTGGCCGGAATGTTTCTGGCCCGGTCGGGCAAAAGAGCTACCTATCTTTATGGAGCCTCCTCTTCCAAACATCGTAATCTCCAGGCAAGTCATGCCCTGCAATGGGCTGCAATACGCCGAAGCAAAGAAACCGGGTGCACCGAATACGACCTTTTCGGCATTTCACCAAAACCCGATCCCGATCACCCTATGTACGGTTTGTATCGTTTCAAAACAGGGTTTGGCGGAGAAAAAATTCACCGACAGGGATGCTGGGACTATCCCCTTAATGAAGAAGCTTATGAGCAATACCGCCTTTCAGAAATGAATGCTACAGGCTATCATTTATAGAGCAGCAGACCCGGGCGTAACAGCTCATGCAAAACGCTCCGGTCTTTGTTCCTTCCGGTAGCCTCCGACCCCGGAGGCGGCACTAATCACGTTGAATCAGATGGTCATCTCTTAAGTCAACTGAGAATCAAAGGGATTCAACAAAAAAGGCTGCCTTTTTCAGACAACCTTTAATAAACCACTAATTCACTTTTTTGTTGTTTTGGCTTTGGCTTTGTTCTTTTTACGCGGTCGGGTATTACCGTACGACTTCATGAACAATTTGCCTCTTCTGGTTTTTCTATCACCTTTTCCCATAATCAATTAAAGTTTAATGTTTGAATCCATACCTAAAGAACTCATGTTTTAAATTAAATTTCAATGATTCTGAAGACCGTTGACAGATTTTCCTTCTTGAATTCGAGAGGAATACATCACAATTTCATACAATTCCTTGCGGATTTTGAGTCTGACTGCAAATATAATCATTATATAGTGTCTCACCATAAAGCGGCTGTTCAAAGCTCGCGACATCAATGCTCAACTTCAAAATAGAGCTTATAATAGTTCATGCCCTTGTCCGGATCAAAACCACGCTCGATGTTATCGCGACGGCCATGTACGTACACATGGAAGTTTTTGTCAAGTTTCAATACCGATTTAAAATGCTTCTTCTCTGTCTTCACAGCACTTCTGGAAATATCAAAACTGTCGTTAAGCGGCATCTCCTTTTCTTCCTCAAATACCTGACGGTAATCGTTAAACGCTTCAATAACCTCGGGCTGACGAATAACCTGCTGTTCAAAATCATCCTTCTTAAAATTATTATTCTTATCGAAGAAGTTTATTGACCGGTTGAGCATATCAATCTGATCGGGCCTGGGAACTTCGTGCTCGTCATTAAAAACATCGGTCACGAAATCTTTGCACAGGTTAAGATAGTTCCGTGTAAAATAATAATTGTCTTCCCTTGGCATCAGTCCTAAAAAATCATCACGCCAGAAGCGGGCCTCCTGTCCTTTGTTGATGTTATCCACCATACAGATTTTGTATCCGGCTTCCTTTTCGGTACTAAAAACAATGCAACCTTTGTCAAGCTTCCTGATGTTAATCCCCTCCTGCGCTCCCAGTTCAAATGTGTGGTCTTTAAGATATACTTTGAGAAAGGTTTCTTTATTCTCACTCTTGAATATACCGATTCCGTCGGTTACTTCGCCGTCAACAACACAGTTGCTGAAATAGGCCATGTAGAACTCACCTCCCTTAATTTTCGGATGATTTGACTGTTCATAAAGATGTTCCGCGACCTTCAGGGAAGTATCATAAAGCTTATCAGGACTGTCAAAAACGGCTGATAACCACTGAAACATGGGATTATTTTCGGGCGCTTCATTTTCGCCGGTAAAATTGAAGTAAGCTTCGCTTTTAAACGGCCGGAAAAAATATGACAACAAAACATCACCTACGGTGTCTTCATCAAACAATCGCACCGGACTTTTGGAATACCTGACAGGTTCTCCTTCGGTACGGCTCCCTATGTGATGAATAACCAGATTTTCTATTGTAACCTGCGAGTAGTCAATCATAAGCTTCTAAATACTATTCCCGGCAAATTTACAAAAATCATCCGTGAGTACGCTCTAAAAAACATCTTAGTTGCCAAACTCATTGTTTAAATGAAACGAGCATGGCAAAGTTTGCCATAATAGATTATCAGATTTTTAGATATAAGATTTAAGATGAAATGAACATAAATAGATTTTCCACAATAAGAATATGTATAAATCTTACATGCGAATTCCATTCGACCAATGACTTAGATAAATTTTATATGGATGAATGAACCCGGGTAATTCAGTAAAAGTTAAATGACAGGCAGGAGATGCTGAAAAAGTCAACAGGGCAAAATGAAACTTATTATTTAGTGGCCGTCTGTAAAGTTTCATACTTATGATGTATCTGTTCAGAAAGTGCCAGTTGCAAGGCCTGCGAAGCCGCCAAAAACGGAGTTTACTTTTCTTAAATGGGTATTTTTGGCGTCAAGCGTAACGCGGCAAATAGTACTTTATGGACAGACACTTTTTAGATTATTACAGGACCAGGCCCTTTCATAGCAGTATCCTCTTATTAAGAAGATAGAAAGCCGGCTGTAAACCGGCTTTCTGGTGTTGATGGAATTTTATGCCACCCTGTAAACAGAGGTGCTGAAGCAGGGTGACGGCTAATTGCCGTAAGCACCATACCAGTATTGAATAATTTTCTCGGCAGGTTTGCCTCTCACCGATGCAGCCTTTTCAAAAGCAGTATTCATATTTCGGGGTTCGTATTTTGTAAACCGGTCGTAATACATGTACCCATGTGAAACAATACCCTGAATATTAACACTGCTTTCATTGACGGACTGCAGTATTCCATGGTAAAGGTCGGCCTGCTCATAAAAGTCGACAGACCATCTGTCGGCATCACGGGAAACATCCAGGACAGGTTCCAGGTGCCCATAGGTATTGGCTGCCCCGTCAACAGAAGGCGCCCAAACCCATAAAATCAATGGTTTGCTGAAACCGGAATAATGGTTTAATATCCCGTCCATCTCACTCTTTATTTGCGAAACAGTAGGATTCTGAATTTCGGTCACATTGGAAACAACGATTCCAAAAGCATCAAACAAGTCGATAAATCCATCGGAATAACTTTCGTCTTCAAAGAATGCCCCTTCGTAACTGCCCGAATAGTTAAGTGCAGTAAACGGCCGGACTACTCCAAAGTAGGCAATTTTCCCGGTGTATACACTTTTTATTTCACTGATCAGATTACTCCACGAAGTTTCATACAAAGTTACTGAGCTAAAAGCCTGCGGACTTGTGGCATAGGAAAGGCCATGACCAAGCGATATCCATTCTACATTTTTTGACTCGGCGGTTTGAGCGTATTCTTTCAGTATCCTGGTGTATTCCGAGAACCAGTCTTCCCAGAAGGAGTCACTCAATTTTTGGCCGCTGAAAACAATCTCGTTAAATGATTTGCCATCCAGTTGTTTTTCATCCTGAGGCCACACCCCAAACCAGTACATCATATTCAAATTTCTTGCGGAAGCCTCATCCGAAAGGGTTTTGTATTGGTTTTGACTCAACATGTCCCAGGCATAATAAGTGATATTCGCCGAGGTACTCATAGCCACGGAATCTTCACCTGCAACGGTGACAAACACCGGATCAAATACCGTCACTGTGTTGGCATTCATATCCTCAAGCCTTTCAAAGGTTTGCTTAAAAGCATCCGGATAAAGGTCCTGCCCCATCCAGGGACCGGCGTCAAACAGGGAAACACCTTTGATAAAATCTGAATTTTGAGTATTGATTCCTGATACCTTTGGGTAAGCCATAAGAGAAATATCATACGTCTCATTTTCTTCAAACTCCCATGAATACTGAACCGGAATATAATCATATGATACTTCGGAATGCAAAGTTCCAACGCCGGTATTATTTGTCTCAAAAGAAAACTTGCCTTCCGCATTGGTTGTAGAGGACATTTCACCAAAAATTACCTCAATATTTTCCAAAAAAGAATTTGTTTCTGCCGATTTCAAAATACCATTAATTGTATAATTTGCGACAACAGGCTCAGTGATGATAATTGAAATGGATACCTTTGAGGACTTACCCTGATCATCATCAACTCTACATTCCACAGTGTTTTCTCCTATTTCCAGATGATGATTCGAGTCCCAGTCAACGGTATAAGGTTCCACTTCCCAATAATGAACACTATTCCCATTAAATAATAAATCAACTAATAGAATATTTCCGTCTTCATCGGAGGCCTCTATTTCAAAAGAAATCGTTGATCCTCTTTCATAGACTGCGCCATCTTCCGGCGCAATAAATGCCACATAGGGCGCAATGGGGTCCGGTACATCTTCCTCGGTAATGGTTATGGAAACCGACTCTGTTGAAGATTCACCCTGATCATCTTCCACAAAGCATTCTATAACGTAATCCCCGCCTTCCATATCTTTGGTATCCAAATCATAAATAAATGGCCCCGTTTGCCATTGATGTACACTCTCTCCGTCAATCTTTAAATCTACCAGCACAATCTTTCCGTCTTCATCGGAGGCCTCTATTTCAAATGAAATTGTTGATCCTTTCTTAAAGAAGGCTCCATCCCGGGGTGAAATAAATTCTACGACAGGCGGTTTAGGTTGAGGTTCGTTTTTCTCTTCTTCGTCATCTGAACAATGCCAGGTTAACAAAAGGAAAAACGTCAAAATAAAAGGAAGTGAACGTTTCATAGCTGTAATAAAAAAGTTAAAAAATGCACACAAATTAAATATACGCTAATTTTATGATGGTTTGTTATCACAGGGAATTATTGGGATTAGCAGAAATTCAGCAATTAGATTTTTTCAATCACAGGAAAAATGAACCCGCATGAGAGAATTTATAAATATTCTTGCAGTGGTAAACCTTGCCATGCTCGTTTCATTCCAGTCTTATTTTGGAATTTTACGGAAGTAAGGTTTATCAGCTCTGATTCAACAACAGCTACTCTGATAAGAAAATTAAAAGCCTTCTCCAGAGTTACTTCTCAGTGCATTTCAGTGTTTTTTTGCAAAGTATTAATGGTTTTACCGGCCACCCCCTAACTGGTTTATGATGTTGACAATTTGGAAACATTGGTTGCTTTACAATTGTGCGCATACCAACTTACCGGATGTTCCTGCCCCGAGACCAATTCTTTCAATATTTTCCGGTCGTCCCATGAGGTTTCAAACCCACAGGTCTGGTCAAGAGCCCGTGACAGTAACATCCATTCATTGATCGATTTGAGTGTCAACCGGTCCTCAAATTCCTTTAAAATTTTCAGACAATTTTTGCCTACCAGATGAATCTGAGGCTCTTCTTTTAAAAGACTTTCGTGAGTCGTAAAAATGTGATCTTCAATTTTTACTAAACTCATCACTGCCTAATGTCACGCCGAAGGAAATTTTGTTTTCTGACATAACTTAATTTTTTATGGATCCCGTTAAAATTTACAAAAAAGTTTTGGAAAAACCAAAAATCACTTTGACGTTATTCCTCTTTCCATATATAACTGTATTCCAATTCAAAAACTGATGCCGAATTTTTCACCAGTTTCTATCCCAGTCCTGCATTCAATGCTATTTAAGCAGGAAACCGGAACATTTTATTCATTTCCGGCTTATCGTATCCCCTGAAGTAAAGTCGTTCTTTATGGTCGGATGGAATTCATCCCGAGTAATCGGGACTTGTTTCATTTCAGAAGTTATCTTCTAAATAAAACAATTACTTTTGCAAATATAGATGAGCCCGGTCTAAAAAGCATCTTTGTTGCCAAACTCGTTGTTGTTTTAAATTTTGCATCCTCATTAACAACAAGTTAACTCCGGTACAAAAATTTAAAACGTCTTGATTTTGACAAAAATATGCTTTTTTATACTGCACTCATAGATAGTTAGCCTGCTTCAATAAGCTTTCGTCATGAGATGCTCAAATATCAGATAACACAAGCAATCGCAGACAAATTTAAAGCAGGTCAGATTAATAGTCTGTTAAAAAAAACCTGAACGCTGAGATTAGAACTCAGAGGTTTGAGGTTAAAAATAACATGCCAGATGTCTCTGTTATGCAAAAAAATATTTTCACATTACTAATCTTCATTCTTGCTTTCTTCACTATTACCTCCAATGCTCAGTATTACACATCAGGAGCCGATCCTGCTTCCGTAAAATGGAAACAGATTAACACCGATCGATTCCGGCTGGTTTTCCCCGAAGAATTTGCCGAACCCGCCACTGAGCTTGCTCTTTTTCTTGACAGTATTGCCCCCAGAGTGGAGGCTTCGCTTAATCATAAACCACGTAAAATAGATATAATAATACACGGACGCTCCACCTTTTCCAATGGCTTTGTATCATGGGCTCCCAGGCGTATTGAGCTATATCCGTCTCCCGATCAGAATAACTACGGAATCGATTGGTTGAAACAACTGGCCATTCACGAATATCGTCACGTGGTACAGATCGATAAACTCAGGCAGGGATTTACAAAAGTTGCATCCTGGTTTACAGGGGAGCAAGCCACGGGAGCTGTCCTTGGTGCTTACCTGCCCATGTGGTTTATGGAGGGTGATGCCGTCATCACCGAAACCACACTTTCGGAAAGTGGCCGTGGAAGGTTGCCTGCGTTCAGCCAGCCGCTCAAGGCACGGCTGACCCGCTATGGATATGACGATTTCGACAAAGCCTATCTTGGCTCATACAAAGAATTTGTGCCGGATTACTACAAAATGGGCTATCACTTCACGGCCGCGGTCAGACAACGGTATGGAGCTGAAATATGGGAAGAGGTGATCGACAATGTGGGGCGAAACAGCTGGTCGCTTATCCCCTTCAGAGAAGCGATCAGGAAAACAGGTTATCGCAATCAGCGTCTGCTTTACAATGCTGTTTTTGACAGTCTTGCTACAGCATGGAGAAACTACGACGACACCCTCAAAACTTCAGATTTCGCGTTCATCGCCAGGGGAAATGACGACTATACCAACATCGAATATCCGGTAGTTACTGAACAGGGAGACGTTTTTGCCCAGATAACCGGGCCTGGACAGCGAACCCGTATCGTGAACATCTCATCTTCAGGAGATATAGAAACAATTGCTTATACAGGAAGCAGAAACAGTGATCCCATAACCGCCAATGAGCGATGGGTAGCATGGACAGAGTTTACTCCCCATATTCGCTGGAATAATGCAGATTATTCTATCGTGAGAGTTTACGACAGGTTTACAAAGCAAACGTCAACACTAACCTCCCGAACACGTTATTTCGCCCCCGCCTTAAAAACCGGATCGGACACCATGGCTGTGGTAGAAAATACAACCGGTTATCAATTTTTCATAACCCTTATCGATATGTGGAAGGGAAAAGCGATAAAAAGAATTCCGACTCCCGGAAATGCTTTTCCGATGCATCCTTCATGGAGTGATGAAAAAGACGAACTGGTGTTGGTACTCCTCTCCGATTCGGGGAAAAGTATTGTTAGCCTGAACACCAAAACCAACCAGTGGGAAACGCTTCGGAAGCCTGCCTTCGATGAACCAAAATACCCTGTAAAAAGAGATCATTACTTCTGGTATACGGCATCAACACAAAATTCCGAGGAGATTTTCCGCACCAACATTAAAACCGGTATCACGTCACAACTGACTCAGTCAAGATTCGGTGCCACCTTCCCTTCTCTTAGAGGGAAAGATTCTCTTATTTACTCGAATTATACGCCAACGGGCTATCAACTTGTAAAAATACCCGCCTGGCAAACTGTAAAAGAGGGCGTAGAGCCGGCTGATTTGACCAATGACCTTGTAAAAAAGCTCAAAATACAGGAGCCCCGCATCCAAACCAACTATAAGCCCGATACCTTCGGGATAAGACCTTACAGCAAATGGAACCTGATAAACCTTCACAGCTGGGCCCCCGCATACATTGACATTGACAACCAGAGTCTTTATCCTGGCCTGTCACTGATGAGCCAGAATCTCCTTGGTACTATGATAACACGGGCAGGATACAATGCCGCAAAATCGAAAAGTCGTGAAAAGTTCAATATCGGCCTTACCTACCGTGGATGGTTTCCGATAATAGATTTTGATCTAAAATGGGGCGACTATAAAGAATCCTTCGGGAATAATATGTATGAAAGCACAACCCGCCTGTTTACTCTCGAACAACAAGGAAAAGAAAATCATATAAGTCTGGAGGCAGGAACACGTATTCCGCTCGATCTCAGTATCGGGAAATGGCGCCGTTTGCTTCAATTCGAAAGCCGCTTGTCATGGCAAAATATTAGCAATCGTAATTATGAACAATCGTTTTTTATAATTGGCAACAATGGAAACCTGATTGAAACCGGAGAAAACAATATGATTTATATTCCGGATATTGACTACTGGGGAATGGAGTACTCCGCCTATTTTCATAATAAACTCAGAGGAACAGCACGCGATGTCAATACACGATGGGGCCAAAGTTTCAGTTTCATTTTCAGGCATACACCCTGGGGAAATTACAATGCCGGAAAGGTTTACGGCATCAGCAGCCGGCTTTATTTTCCCGGAATCGGACAACATCATGCCATACGCATTGACAACGAGTGGCAAAATAAAATTAACGGTGAAGAAATTGACACAAATTTACCATACCGGATGTATCAAAAATTCGGCGACTTGCTCGATCTGCCCCGCGGGTATGAATATATTACGAACGATAATATGTACGTTTTTAACGGAACCTACCAAATGCCGCTTTGGAATCCCGACTGGTCGTTGCCCGGATTAATTTATATCAAACGGTTTCGCCTTAATCTGTTTTTTGATGCTGCACGGGCAAAATTCAAACTCGAAGAAAAAGAAACCGGATTGACATATTACTATACAAATACATTTACATCAAAAGGCATTGAATTAATGAGCGATTTCCATGCATTCAGATTTGTTCTGCCTTTTAGTATAGGATACAGGGGCGGATACCGCGATGCCGACAGATCGTTTTTTCATGAAGTGGTGTTTTCCACCAGTTTCGACAGCTTCCTGATCAACAAATAAAAAATATATTCCTTATTATTTCTGAGCCCAGTCTAAAAACGCCTTGATTTTGACAAAAATATGCCTTTTATACTGCAATCATTTCTGTTTATCAGCAGTGAATTGTCCCCCACGATGTAACTCAAAGACAGTTATCTCCGGAGGCATTCCAACACGGGCTGGCATACCCAGATAGCCAAGTCCCCGGTTTACATAAAGAAACTGATTGCCTTCGCGATAAAGGCCTGCCCATCGCTTGAACCTATACTTTGCCGGACTCCAGTTAAATTTACCCACTTCAACACCAAACTGCATTCCGTGGGTATGTCCAGCCATAGTCAGATCGTAGTCTTTTTTCCCAACTACTTCTGCATCCCAGTGATCAGGGTCGTGAGAAAGTAAAATTTTAAAAGGCACATTTCCGGCCTCACTCCAGGCTTTTTCCAAATCGCCATATTGGGGGAAAGGCGGATGGCCCCAATTTTCTACGCCACTTATAACAAAGTGTTGTCCATCCTTCTCAATAGTGACAGATTCGTTCCTTAAAAGCTGAAATCCAAATCGTCGAAATGCCGAAACGATGCCTTTGAAATTAGCAGCCTTGCGCTGTTCTGTTGGCCATGAGCTATAATCGCCGTAATCATGATTTCCCAAAATGGCATATTTACCCAATGGCGCATTTATTTTTCCTAAAATATCTTCCCACCCCCTTGTTTCCCCGGCAAAATTGTTGACCAGATCGCCGGTAAAAAACACCATATCCGGCTTCTCGTCGTTAATGAGTTGCACCGCCTCACGCAAAGGTTCACGGTTGGTTCCAAAACTACCGAGGTGCAAATCCGATATCTGAACGATCCTTAAACCGTCGAATGCCCCTGGAAAATTGGGAAATGAAAGGTTGACATGACGGGTATAAAAAGCAAAACGTCCCTTAAAAACACCAAACAACAACCCGACAACCGGCGCGGTAGCCATAATGATGCCAACCTGACTGAGAAACCTGGCACGCGATATGGGAGGATAATGCCTTTTGCGTTGCGGAGTTGGTCTGCGGGGCAACACCTTTTGTACTCTTCCGATCCCCTGAACCAGAATAAAGACGAATTTAGGCAGATAAATCAAAAGAAAAACGGTCAGAAAGATACCAAATGCATTATATACATGATAACTTTCGACATCCCGTATAAGTAATCCAAAAGCAAAAAATCCGGCTAAAAAAACAATGGGAAATATGATAAATCCTGTAACAGCAAACCATTTACGAAATCCCTGCAAAGGCTCCCCCTTCTTCCAAAACCTCCAAAGTAACCAGTCAATCCCTCCTACCAACAAGACTAACACCCACAAAAAAATCAAATGGTATCTCATTCTTCTTTTAATCTTTATTCCGGCGTTTTTTACCCTTATAAAACCCAAATAATTATCGGGTCTAACCCCGTGATTTTTAACGCAACAAATGTAATACCGCAATGATTAAAGGGTGTCAAAGGTTTGTTAAAGTTTTATAAAACTAAAGAAACCCGGTCTAACTGGAGCTATGAAGCCGACGGTAACACGCTTTCATCAGTATAAAATTAATCTAAGTTATTGGTCGAATGGAATTCGCATGCAAGAATTTATACATATTCTTATTGTGGCAAACTTTGCCATGCTCGTTTCATCCGTTGTTACAGGAACCGGAATATGCCGGCTATGAAGGATACGTTATTGAAACCACATTGCAGGGTGATGACTTTGATGGAACGGCAGAATGAAAGAGCTGCATAAATTTTGATCTGCCATTGCCATTGATGACCGATGTTACTATAGATGACGGAGAGACATCTTATATTGAACTGAACGAATATACTGAAGAGTGAGTGAACACTTAAAAAGGGGATGTCCTTAAAGATAATGTCCTTAAAGATAATTTAGTGTCTGTCATTAACTTTTGTGACACCCCTGCTTAATTTCACCGCTATTGTCATGTCATCTATAAAATGAGACAACACAGGTATATTTCTGTTTATGCGGTTGTTGCTTCGGCTGGTTTTTCATCAGGCTGCACTGTAAAGTAAGCCACAATATGTACAATCCACGCAGCAAAGATCACAATGATACCCAGACCAAAAACAATGATTCCAATTGCACCAATAAAATATAGCAACCCTGCAGTATTAAAAAGTTTCACTCCGGTTTGTTCTGCCAACAGCTTCAAGCCCTGCCAGATGAAGTAAAAACCGATAATTAAACCCGCAAGTATTATGATGCCCCCGATAATCGTCGCAGCGCTTTCAAAAAGAACACTCGTTATTTTCTGAAAGTTGACGGGTTCTACTTCACCGCCGGATGACATACTTAAAGCCGCAGAACCAATTGCAATCACAAAAATAATCCAGCCAACAATATTGGCAACAATTTCAATGATAGTACCGGTCAGGGCCTTTTTAAAAATAAGCGGCTTTTCATAAACTTTGGAAAAATAATTGTGCGACATCAGAAGAAGAACGATGACCGCTATGCCAACAAACATGTTAATGATTGGTATTATTACTGCAATCGGCAACAAAATACCAATTCGTCCTAAAGTAATCGCTTGTTTTTTCATAAAAGCTTTGTTTTTTGATTAGATAACTGAAATTAAACTTGTTAATAAATAGAGAATATGTATTAATCTGAGTCATTCCATGCCCGTTTTACAAAATAATGACATTTATTGCTCGTAAGGCAAAAAACAAACAACTGGTATTCAAACAATAAAAACGAATTCAAGTTATTAATAATATTTCTGGTATGCAACATTATTCAATAGACTATCAGATTTTTATAGATGAGCCCAGTCTAAAATGAATCTTACAATTTTGAAAATCTGCATGTTAAACCAATAGTCCGTTAAACTATTTCAAACACTTGCCAATGAAACGAGCATGACAAAGATTGCCTTAAGAGCTCAACTCATTCTGCTTGAGGAGCTCACCCCGAAAACCCGTTTCAGCGTGAAATAATATCCCCGGTTGCAAATCATTAAACGGCAACCTCAACCTCATCCTTAACCTTAACCTCATCCTCAACCTCAACCTCATCCTCAACCTTAACCTCAACCTTAACCTTAACCTTAACCTTAACCTTAACCTTAACCTTAACCTCATTCTCATTCTCCTCAATATTTTCCCTATTTTTGCGTTTGAAAGAAATAAGGAGTCCCGTTGCCGTATGTACTTTAAACACTGCTTGCTATTTGTACTTTTTCTGTTTTTCACCCTGGATAGTATATTTGCCCAGGAGAAAATTACCATACACGGAAAGGTTGTTACTGAAGAAGGCAAACCGGTAGAACTGGTCAATATCATTGCTGAAGGACGCTCATCGGGAACTACGACCAACAATGAAGGAAATTTTGAACTAACTACTCAATCGCAATTCCCTTTATCACTTCAAATTTCGCATATTGAATACGTGCCAAGGCAAATTATCATTAGCCTGGAAGACATTCAAGAAATCCCGCTCGTCATCACCTTAAAAAAACGCATCCGGGAAGTCAGCGAAGTAAAAATTTCTGTACAGGCCCAGGACGATCAGACGACCACCACAATATCACCCAACCTTGCGGTCCGGCTTCCTTCACCAGCCGGGTATGCCATCGAAGGATTGGTACGTTCTCAGATGGGTGTAGCTTCGGCCAATGAATTAAGCACACAATACCGTGTTCGTGGGGGAAACTTCGACGAAAATCTGGTCTACCTCAATGGTTTCGAGGTACACCGCCCTCAGCTTATACGGAGCGGACAACAGGAAGGACTTAGCATTGTCAACCCCGACCTGGTGGAATCGGTCTATTTTTCATCAGGCGGATTTGGGGTTGGTTATGGAGACAAAATGAGTTCGGTACTTGATGTTCGATACAAGCAGCCTGACTCACTGGCCACAGGTGCTAACATCAACTTACTGGGTGCTGGCGTTTATACTCAGGGTAGTACAACAGACCGAAAATTTTCCTGGCTGGCCGGCGCCAGACATAAAACCAACAGGTATCTTTTGGGAACCCTTGATACTAAAGGTGACTATAACCCCGAATTCACCGATGCACAAATTTTCTTTACTTATCAGTTTTCACCTCATCTGTCGGCCGAAGCACTGGGATATTATGCGCTCAATCGCTACCATTTTATTCCTTCGGACAGAGAAACGACTTTTGGAACTATAAACGAAGTGAAAAGGCTGAAAATATATTTTGCCGGACAGGAAAAAGACAATTTTAAAACAGGAATGGGGGCCGTGAAGCTTAAATTTCACCCCGGGCAAGATGCTCAATACGAACTTCAGACCTCTCACTACGGGGCTCTGGAACAAGAGGCTTTTGACATTGCAGGGGCTTACTGGCTTCAGGAAATTGAAGGAATGAACGGAAATGAAACAGCTACCAATATTGGCATCGGAGAATATCTTCAACATGCCAGGAATGATCTGCTGGCAACCGTTACCACCATCTCAGTAAAAGGAAAGCACAATGTAAATTCCTACAATTCCATCAGTTGGGGTGTCGATTGGCAGAACGAGCAGTTTGATGACCGCATTAACGAATGGGAACTGATCGACTCTGCCGGGTACTCCATTCCCCGAAATCCCGATATGGAACTAAGTTACAGCCTGAATGCCGAGCTCCGTCAAAAAACCAATCATCTAAAGTTGTTCGTTTCGCATCAAACCACCCTGACACCTTCGTGGGGAAAAATAAGGATGAACTACGGAACCCGTCTTATATGGTCCGATAAAGAAAGCAAGCTCCACCTGACACCTCGTTTTCAGGCCACAGTACTCCCCTTTTCCACCCCAAATACGCGATTCCGTTTAAGTGGTGGCTGGTATTTTCAGCCCCCGTTCTACAAAGAATACCGTCCGCCCCAATCGGGCGAAATCAATACCCTGGAAGCCCAGAAATCCCGACAAATACTGGCAGGCCTTGACCATTATTTTTACGTACTTGAACGTCCTTTCAAATTCTCAACCGAAATTTATTACAAACATCTGTACGACCTGGTTCCATACAAAATTGATAACGTACGCATTCAGTACACGGGAAAAAACGAAGCAAAAGGTTTTGCCACTGGACTGGATTTTAAACTCCATGGTGAATTTGTACCGGGCACCGAATCGTGGGCTACGCTCTCGCTGCTGCGAACCGAAGAAGATATTCTGACCGATTCATGGGACAAGCCCGGCGAACCCGGTTACATACCGCGCCCATCCGATCAACGCTTCAATTTTTCGATGTTTTTTCAGGATTATTTGCCCAACAATCCCACTTTTAAGGTGCATCTGAGTCTATATTACGGATCGGGACTTCCGTTTGGCCCTCCACGGTCGCCCCGCTATACGGCTACCTTCAGAATGCCTCCTTACCGCCGCATAGATATCGGGTTCTCAAAAGACCTGATGCCATGGGTTACGCGTACATTCAGAAGTAATATATTAAAGGAAGCCTGGCTGGGACTTGAATTCTTTAATCTTTTCGATATCAATAATACCGTATCGTACTATTGGGTGAGCGATGTCAACAACCTTCAGTATGCCGTTCCCAACTATCTTACCGGTCGCCGCCTGAATGTATCGCTAAATATCGGGTTTTAGGAAAAAAGGCAGAGACTAAGGTTGAGGTTGAGAGGCACCCCAGATTCTTGCAAGCAAGCGGCAGAGCCGAGCGACACAGATTCTTTACAGGCAAAGCGGCAGAGCCGAGCGAACACAGAAATGACAAACATCTCTATTTCCCAGTCTCATTACTGCAGACTCACCATTTAACCGTTCTACCTTTCTACCTTTCTACCTTCCTACCTTCCTACCTTCCTACCACTTCAACATCCAAATCAGTATTGATAAAAAATTACTTCATCGCTGATAAATTTCAGTGTTTTTGAAAAAGAGATTTCCGTATTTTGAGATAAAGATGTGCTCCGAAAATACGGACAGGCTATAGGACTTTAACAAATATGGTTCTACCACGAATTTAATGATAACTTGCAATTTGTTTATATGTTAGTTAAAATATAGTTTAATGTAGTTTATATATTGTATTATAGTTCAATACTCCGTTAAACTTTTGCAAAACATTGCAAAACAATTGTTTGCATCTAAAGAGGTTTAGTTGTTAAATACAGTATATCAAGGTTGTACGAAACGAGCATGGCAAGGTTTTCCACAACAAGAATATGTATAAATGCTTGCATGCGAGTTCCATCAGACCAATAACTTATAGTTAATTTATACTGATGAATTATCTTACATCTTATATCTAAAAATCTAACGATCTATTGATAGTTTTCAGAAGTTGAAAATCTATCAGCTTTCAAAAGAGTTGGTAAAGGATATATAAGTTAAGAAGTTCTTTTCCCTCAGATGAAACGAGCATGGCAAAGATTGCCTTATTGTATCAATCAAAAGAAGCAATATTTGAACAATGTTTTATATAATATAAATCACTAAAGTAAGGATAGTACCACAAATATATTTTTAGCAAAGAAAATGGTCTCGATCATATTCTAAACCTAACCTGCATTATTCATAAATTATCTATTACAATGCTCAACTATCGGCAAAATACAAGCGTCCTCATCAAATTTGATTTGAAAATAGTTCACTATTTCCTGCATCAAATTTGTCTGCGGTTGCTTGCGTTTTTTGATATTTGAACATCTCATGACGAAAACTTATGAATAAAGCAGGCTAAATTAAATCGGCATTATATGAAACAACCAAAGACTACAAACGACTACATTGCGCGTGAAGAAAAATACGGCGCACACAATTACCATCCGCTTCCGGTTGTTCTGGAAAAGGGTGAAGGCATTTTTGTCTGGGATGTTGAAGGGCGTCGCTATTTTGATTTCCTGTCAGCCTATTCTGCTCTTAATCAGGGGCATTGCCATCCGAGAATTATCAAAGCACTCAACCAGCAAGCTTCGAAACTCACACTCACTTCCAGGGCTTTCTACAATAATGTCCTGGGAGAGTTTGAAGAGTATATCACACAATATTTCGGATACGACAAGGTACTGATGATGAATACCGGTGCCGAAGCGGATGAAACAGCCCTTAAACTTTGTCGCAAGTGGGGATACAAGAAAAAAGGAATCCCCGAAAACCAGGCAAAGATTATCGTCTGTGAAGGCAATTTTCACGGACGAACCATAACTATTGTAAGTATGTCTACTGATCCGGACAGTTATGGAGGATACGGACCCTTCACCCCGGGTTTTGTTACCATACCGTATAATGACACGGATGCTCTGGAAAAAGAGCTAAAAGATCCCAATGTTGCGGGATTTCTGGTTGAGCCCATACAGGGAGAAGCAGGTGTTTATGTTCCCGATGATGGTTTCCTGAAAAGGGCCTACGATCTCTGTAAAGCCAACAATGTTTTGTTTATGGCCGACGAAGTACAGACCGGAATAGGAAGAACCGGTAAAATGCTTGCCTGCGATCATGAAGACGTTCATCCGGATGTCCTTATTCTTGGCAAGGCTGTTTCGGGTGGTGTTTATCCGGTATCTGCAGTCCTGGCCGACGACGACATAATGCTGGTGATCCGCCCTGGCGAACATGGGTCCACTTACGGTGGTAACCCGCTTGCCTGCAAAGTGGCCATGGAGGCACTTCAGGTTGTTAAAGACGAAAAGCTGGAAGAAAATGCCGAACGTCTGGGTAAAATTTTCCGTGAAGAGATGAAAAAGATCAATTCGGAGATGATAGAAACGGTGCGGGGAAAAGGGCTGCTCAATGCCATAGTGATTCGTCCCAAAAACGGAAAAGAAGCATGGGATGTATGTGTGACCATGAAGGAAAACGGTCTGATTGCCAAGCCTACTCATCAGCATATCATCCGGTTTGCGCCGCCGCTTATCATCAACGAGGAGCAATTAAGAGAAGCCATAGAAATTATCAAGAAAACCATTCTTGAGATGAGCTGAGAAAAACAATCATCAGAAAAAAAAGCTGCAACCGATTAATAAATAATCCGTTGCAGCTTTTTTGTGCCCAGAACAGGACTCGAACCTGCACGTCCAAAAGGACACTAGTCCCTGAAACTAGCGCGTCTACCAATTCCGCCATCTGGGCCAGTATTTTCAGGTGTTGCCGTTTCGCTCAACAGCGGTGCAAATATAGAAACTTAATTTTTTTCGACAACAATAATCAGGCATTTTTTTCGGGGCTACGCAGGCATTGACACATTCACGATTCAGAATTGTTATTGAAACCAAAATGTCTGTATTCTCCATCGGTCAGTAATTCTTCCGTCCGGACTGAATGCATCATTGCATTTGTTGAATACCCCCGGACAAATACCTGATAATCTTACCCCTATTCATTTCCACGTTTCGTTTCAATTACAACAACCCCATTAGCACCTCGACTACCGTAAATAGAGGCTCCGGAATCTTTTAATACATTGATGCTTTTCACATCGGATGGGTTGATGCTACTAATATCACTAACCACAACGCCATCAACAACGTAAAGCGCACAGCTGGATAGATTAATAGAACTGATTCCACGAATAATGACTTCATTTCCCTGTATCTGTACTCCGGCAAAACGCCCCCTTATCAATTCGAATATATCCCTGTATTGCGAAAAATCGGCTTGCCCACTATCCAAATGAGAAATGGAATGCAACAATTCGTCTTCTTCAACATAGCCATACCCGACAGCTATTTCTTTATTTTCGGGCGTATTAATAAATTCCACGTTCACGTACACGGTGTCCGGTGTTCGCTGGTTAATTCTTAGTCTCTCATTACGAAACACCTTTCCTTTAAAAAGCAGTACGTCTTTAGGATAAGTAACAATAGTAAACCATCCGGCAGAATCGGTCATGGCACCGGTTTCGCTCTTTTTGGCCTCTACTTTAAAGTTGGCTACCGGAAGATCATTCAGCGTCAGAACCCGTCCGGTAACAACTCTGTTCTGCGAATGAATTGGTGCAACTGCAAAAGTTGTCACAAACACAAAGAGTAAAATAAATTTGGTTCTCATAGGTGATAGACAGTTAAATTTAAAAAATCTGCCAACCGGGCAGCATGCTCAATATCACACAAAAATTCGTCACTCATTTACGTCTTAATTTGAACTAAAGGTACAAATTCTATAATTAGTGCCAGTCTATAAAGTAGGGAAAAGTTGTATCAAATCATGTGTCTGTTCAGAAAGTGTCGGTTGCTAGGCTTGCGAAGCAGCCAAAAACCGAGTCCCGAATGTGCTTTTGTTGGTTTTTTATTTATAAACCTTACAAAAGCTACTTCGGGATGAATAATTTTCGGACGAGCGTAACACAGCAACCGGCACTTTACAATACTCCGATAAACTTTTACTGATGTGTGGTAATTAATTGTTTAAACAATTAATGGAACAAATCACAACTCCCTCATAATAAAAACCTTGTGTCATTGCGTCTCTGTGTTTTGGCTTTTTTTAACGGACTATTTGGTTAACAAAATATGCTTGATTTTTTTCAGTCTTTCATTTAATTTTATCCATTCGAATCACTTTTTATTTTCACATCAAAAATTTCAAATATGTCAATCCTATCCAAAATTTTCAGTGGCAGTCTGTCTGACGTAGTCGAAAGCGTTGGAGGCATAATCGACAAATCCTCTCTCTCAAAAGAAGAGAAACAGCAATTCAAATTAGAGATGCAAAGTCTGCTCATGCAGAAGGAAAAAGAGCTGGAGGAAACATATCGTACCGAACTGGAATCCAGGGCCGATATCATTAAATCAGAAATGGCACAGGGCGACGCCTTTACCAAAAGGGCGCGTCCATCGATTATTTACGGCGGACTGCTCTTTATTTTTATTGTTCATGTGTTGGTGCCCGTTATAGCACTCATTGCCGGCACACCATCCGGTAAAATACCCCAAATATCGCTGCCTGTCGAATTTTGGTGGGCATGGGGAACAGTTGTGGGCATATATGGCGTAGGACGTTCAGCAGAAAAGATGGGAGCTTCCAACAGGGCCACCCGTATAATGACGGGTTCGAATGCCGGCAAAATCGATAAATCCAAAATTGCTGAAGGATGATAACAATTAAAAAACATATTCTGAATACGGACGACAATGTTATTCCGGTATCTTTCGATGCTTCTCCGAACCATTCTGATGCATTTTCAGAAGGGTTGCCCGATACCATCGTGATACACTATACCGCGGGTAGTTCCCTCGACTCATCTGTCAACTGGCTCAAAAATCCGGCTTCAAAAGCTTCTACCCATGTAATCATAGGCAAAAAAGGTGAAATTGTTCAGCTGGTACCGTTCAATATTAAAGCCTGGCATGCAGGGATCAGCGAATGGAGAGGACGCTCGGGGTTAAACCGTTACAGCATTGGAATTGAGATTGATAATGCGGGACTGCTGGAAAAACGTGCCGACGGTTATTACTCAAATTTCGGCAAGCGTGTGGACAATAGCCAGGTCGTACTCGCCCCCCACAAATACGGCGACAAGGAACAAGCATGGGAAGCTTTTACCGAAAAACAAATCGAAGTGGTTGAAACGCTCTGCCTTTTGCTGAAAGAGAATTACCCCATCAAAGAAATTGTAGGACATGAAGATGTATCACGAGGCCGTAAAACAGACCCGGGTCCGGCATTCCCGCTTCAAAAAATCATAAACAGAGTCCTCACCGGCCGCAAAGATGATGAATCATCAAAGCCTGATGACAATGTAGAATACCATGCAATCAACTATGGCGTTGTTTCGGCCGATTATTTAAACATCAGAAAGGAACCATCGACAAATGGCCGGCTTGCTTCCGACCCGCTGCCCAAGGGCACAAAGCTCAAAATCATTGAAGAAAAAAACGGCTGGCTCCGTATAAAGGTCGAACTTCAGGGTTGGGTCAGCCAACGATGGGTAAAAGAGGTTTAAATTTTTGTTATGCTTTTCTCAATTAATTTTCTTGATTTTTTATCGATAGTTGCCTTTGTACCAGGTGTGCCGTTAAGAGGGAATGAATTAATTTTTAAGGTATTGTTCTCTTTATCAATACTAATCATTGCTGCTGCTCCCCAGCTCCAAAATTTGAACTTATCCCTGATTTTAATAATATTTTTATCGGAATAGGTTATTACAAAATCATTTTTTAATGATTTGACAAATTTCTCAAAATCAAATTGTTTATTTATACTGACCTCTTCTTCAACATTACCAAATCTTTTCTCAATTGGCGAGTCAGAAGTAAGAAGTGAAATTTTTGGCTTTAAGAACTGAATTATTATAAATCCCTGGAATAATGTGAATACCAGAGCGAAAAGTAATAACTCAATAATTCGTTCAACCGAATCAATCAATTCCTCATTGAGTAGTAATAAATCAATTGATAATTTGAGAATCACATACAAAATCGAAACAGATAAGAATCCAATAATATATATTCTAATCATCTCTTTCATGATTTCTTTCATGGTTTCTTTCATAATTGTTACATTAGTGAAATTTGGCAAAAATTATTTTTATTGTATTTTTTAAAATTGATGATATGCAATCAAATACGACCTTATCACTGTATCCACAATACATCAAGAATTTCGTCGCCTCTTCTGCTTAAAAAAAACGAGACCGGTTAAAACTTTTCAACGAACTCAAAAATAATAAATTTGACAAAAATATGCTTTTTATACCGCACTCATATAATAAAAAAAACCTGAATTATAAATGACTCGAAGCCCCATACCCGACCGATTTTCCTTTTTTTTCTTTTTTCTTAACCCTGTGTATCTTATTTTTGCAGGGCATTAAAGAAAGCAGCCCATGATAGGAACCCTTGTAAATGTAGGAACCGTTGTTGCCGGAAGTGTTCTGGGGGTCATTTTCCGGCACCGTCTGCCCCGAAGAGTTGTAACAGTCGTATTTCAAGGCATTGGTCTTTTCACGATAGGATTGGGCGTTTCCATGTTCCTCGAAAGTCAATGGATACTTGTGGTCGTTTTATCGCTGCTTTTTGGAGGCATTACAGGGGGCGCCCTGAAACTGGAAGAAAAGATGGGCCGTCTGTCGGAGCGCCTCAAACACCGGCTTCATTTCAAGGATGAAAGATTTACCGAAGGACTGATCACTTCATTTCTGTTGTTCTGCATGGGATCGCTCACCATTCTGGGGGCCATTGAAGAAGGCATTGGCAACGGGCCTGAGTTGCTCATCACCAAATCGGTACTCGATGGATTTTCTTCAATGGCACTGGCAGCGGCCATGGGGATAGGTGTTTTGTTCTCGGTAATACCGCTGCTTATTTACCAGGGAGGCATCACCTTACTGTCCATGTGGCTGGGCAATTTTTTTGCACAGTCGGTTGTAAACGAATTGACGGCCACAGGAGGCATATTACTGATCGGCCTGGGCCTGAATATCCTGAATGTGGCAAAAATTAAGGTAACCGATCTTTTACCCTCGCTGCTTTTTGTGGTTCTCTTTGCCTGGATGAAATATGCTGCTATTTTCCCGTTTGCTTTGTTCTAAGCTAACCGGAACAAATGGATAAAAAAGCCGACAGGCAGAAGTTTGACAGGCAGAAGGCAGAAGTTTGAGATTATAGGTTAGAAGTCGAATATTGGAAATTGGTATTATAGAGCGTTAGATTTTTAGATATAAGTAATTTAGTCATTAGTTTTTAGTCAGTAGCCAGTAGTGTGAATTATAAACACAACATACGTCTTTGCGTTTTAGCTTTTTTTACCAACCCCTGCAACACCACAGTTTGCCCGTATAAAGAAAAAATATTTATATTGATGAAACGAGCATGGCAAGGTTTGTCTTAATAGATTATCAGATTTTTAGATTTAAGATTTAAGATGAAAAAAGCATGACAACGTTTTTCCACAACAGAACATGTATAACACCATTTAACCTCTAATCATCAAAGAAACCAAAAACAGGGAACAGATTCTTCGTGGTTACCTCCTCAGAATGACAAGAGGCCCTTTGTCATTCTGACGAAGGGGGAGAATTTAAAAAAAGCAAACAGACTAAAATGTGATTTTTATTGATGTTAATAAAAATAATCTGTGTTGAACTCTGAACGTCAACCTGTGGCTGAACTCTCAGCCTCAACCTCAACCTTAACCTTAGCCTTAGCCTCAACCTTAACCTTAACCTTAGCCTCAACCTTAACCTTAACCTTAGCCTCAACCTTAACCTTAGCTGCCTGTCATTCTGAGCGGAGCGAAGAATCTAAAATCAATTAAAGCATAATAAATTGCATCATTCCAATAACTTAGACTAATTTTATACTGATGAAAAGTTTTCAATGAGCTAAAATTATAATGCGCGGTCTGAAATCCAGTAATCTGTTTTGATAGAATAATCAGAAAAAACCAAAGGACATTGAAAGGAAGCCAATATCAACTCAAAAAATTGTTTAAAGAGTGGGCCCGCGAGCCCGTCGAAAGCATCTCGCCACTTCCTCCATCGGGATCGGAGCGCACCTATTATCGCATTGCCGGGCCCAATCGTTATGCGCTGGGTGCAGTCAACAAAAATGTAAAAGAAAACCGTGCTTTCATTGCATTCAGCAGGCATTTTAAAGCACTTGGCCTGAGCGTCCCCGAAATTTATCTGGTTGACGAATCGGAAGAATATTATCTGTTGGAGGATTTTGGAAATACTACGCTCTACGACTGGCTTTCCAACACCCGGTCGGGCAGATCAGTGCCGTCAAATATTGTCGATTTTTACAAACGGGTTATTGATAATCTGGTAGTTTTCCAGGTAGAAGGTGTAAAAGGACTCGACTTTTCACTCTGCTACCCCCGTCACAGTT
This sequence comes from Anaerophaga thermohalophila DSM 12881, assembly GCF_000191885.1. Classification (GTDB taxonomy): domain Bacteria; phylum Bacteroidota; class Bacteroidia; order Bacteroidales; family Marinilabiliaceae; genus Anaerophaga; species Anaerophaga thermohalophila. Next base: position 67,084 of record NZ_AEWI01000024.1, on the reverse strand, counting down.
TCGATAAACAGTCGATGCTCTGGGATTTGCACTACTTCAAATACTATTTCCTGAAACTGGCGGGTGTTCCTTTTGATGAACAGCTTCTCGAAGACGATTATCATAAATTTGCCGATTACCTCCAACAGGCCGACAGCGAATATTTTCTATACCGCGATTTTCAGTCGCGCAATATTATGGTAACCGACCAGGGGCCCGCGTTTATCGATTATCAGGGCGGACGGCGCGGAGCTCTTCAATACGACCTTGCCTCTCTCCTTTTTGACGCCAAAGCCGATCTTCCAACCACTGTTCGTGAGGAATTACTGGAATACTACATATCGGTACTCAGACAAAAAATTGAGGTCAACGAAAAAGAGTTCAGAGACTATTTTTACGGATATGTTTTGATTCGCATCATGCAGGCAATGGGAGCCTACGGGTTTCGTGGATTTTACGAAAAGAAGGAGCATTTCCTGAAAAGCATCCCCTTTGCCATCGAAAACCTGAAATACCTTCTTGATAAAGTTAACTTTTCCATGGAACTGCCGGCCCTGACCGATGCTTTACGTAAGATTACACAATCGGAGAAACTGCAGGAGGTTGGCAATACGGCGAATTTAACAGTCCTCATCACCAGCTTTTCATACCGCCGGGGAATACCGGTCGACACCTCGGGTCACGGTGGCGGCTTTGTGTTCGATTGCCGGTGCATTAACAATCCCGGAAAATATGAAGAATATAAAGACAAAACCGGACGTCACCCCGATGTCATCGCCTTTTTCGAAAGAGAAAAAGAAATGGAAACATTTTTAGAAAGTGTTTTAGCTCTTGCCGACCAATCGGTGAAAAAATATTTGGAACAAAATTTTAAACATTTAATGTTCAATTTTGGTTGTACGGGAGGACAGCACCGCTCCGTATATTGCGCTGAAAAACTGGCCGGGTATCTGCGTAAACACTATCCCGTCAATGTGGAACTGAAACATCAGGAGATGCCGACATGGCCGAAGGAAGAGGGAAAGAGTTGAAAGGGGGGAAAGGTAGAAGAGTTGAATCGTAAAAATGGGGCACGGGGCATGGAGCTGAACCCTTCCAGTGGGTGTTGACACTGAAAGTGGTAGAAGGGTAGAAAGGTGAGAAGAGTGGAGCAATGTACCCATATAAAAAGGCATGACACACTTTTCTGAACACTCCCGAATACTCTCACGCAAAGACGATGCACCAAACAACAAAGAACCCCGTAACGAAACCCAAAACTCTGAACTCAAAACACATAAACCGATCAAATTTGACGATTTATTAAGTTTCCCGTATGGAACAACTGACAGTAGTACTTACAGGACTGATTTTTTTAATGGGACTGATGGTTCCTTTCCTTCGCCGCTTGTTTAAAAGCTATACCGGACGAATTTTGGCGCTTGTCCCTTTTGCATTGTTTGCCACGCTCACCATTATTTTCTTCACCCTTCCCGATGACACCTCAAAGTTGGTAGAGACAGGATTTGGTTTTCTGCCGGAAATGGGTTTCTCCTTTCGTATCGATGGTCTCAGCCTGATCTTTGGGATGATGGTAAGTGGTATTGGCGGACTTGTACTTGGCTATTCTTCATTTTACATGGCCCAATATGCAGGTCGCACCAAATTCTATTTCTTCCTGGTTTTGTTTATGGGAGGCATGTTGGGACTTGTATTTGCCGATAACCTGATGGTATTATTCATTTTCTGGGAAATTACAAGCATTACTTCGTTCTTTTTGATTGGATTCGACCACGACAAAGAAAAACCCCGTCAGGCAGCTTTACAGGCACTTTTACTGACAGCTTTCGGGGGATTGTGCCTGCTTTTTGCCGTAATCATGATCGGCGACATGGCCGGAACATACAGCCTGAGTGAATTATATACCCGCGGATTCAGGTTTGGTGCCCATTCCAATTACTACCTGGTTTTTCTTTTAATTTTCGTGGCAGTAACCACCAAATCGGCACAATTTCCGTTTCATTTCTGGCTTCCGGGCGCCATGAATGCGCCTACGCCGGTGAGCGCTTACCTCCACTCGGCAACGATGGTCAACGCCGGTATTTTTCTTCTGCTCAGGCTCAATCCCATTCTTGGGGGAACAGTCGTCTGGAAAACCGTTTTTGTACTTACCGGCGGCATCACTATGTTCCTGGGCGCCTTTTACTCACTGGGGCAAAAAGACCTGAAACGCATCCTTGCCTTTACTACCATTAGTGCTCTGGGAACAATGGTTTTGCTGATAGGCATGAACAGCACGGCATCCATACAGGCCGCCCTGATTTTCTTTATTGTACACGGACTCTACAAGGGTGGTCTTTTCATGATGGCCGGTATCATCGAAAAAAATACGGGGACACGTGATATAGACAAACTGTCCGGCCTTCTGAGATCGATGCCCGTCACCAGTATAGCGGGAATACTTGCCCTTCTGAGCATGTCGGGCCTCCCTCCCATGCTGGGTTTTATCGGGAAGGAACTGATCTACGATGCTAAAATACAGATGCCGGAATTCTCGTGGCTGGTTATTCCGCTTGGAGTGGCAGCCAATATGATGATGGTAGCCATTTCGTTGTTGGTTTTCTATGAAATATTTCTAAAACCGAAAAACAAACAACCGGTTTCCCTTAAACACCCCGAACACAAACTACCTGGTAATTTTCTGGCAGGCCCGGTTGCTCTGGCACTTGTGGGCCTCGTACTCGGCATTTTCCCGGGATGGCTGGAAAATACCATGTCGAATGCCATGTACTTCATACAATCAGAAACCATAGATGTACATTTGTCTCTATGGCATGGCTTTAATCAGGTATTACTGTTGAGCATTTTTACTGTCGCCATGGGAGTGGTTATTTTCCTGTTCAGAAAACCTATCGGAAGGCTGGTCAACACCATCATTCGATGGACCGACCAATACCATTTGCCCGAGCTCTTTAACCGGTTAATAACGAATTACCTCAGGCTTGCAAGCCGGCAAACAAACCGTATTCAGCATGGTTATCACAGGTATTACCTCATCACTTTTTTCACCGTCACGTTTGCCCTGGTAATATACCAGCTCATCAGGCTCAAAGGCCCCTGGATTCCTTCCGATGAAGCCGGTCCTGTAAGAATGCACGTGGTCATGGTTCTTGCATTCTCCCTCTTAGCCGTCATCTTCGCGGTATTTACCCGTTCACGTCTCTCAGCCATTATATCTCTGGGAGTACTGGGATATGGCATCTCGGTATTTTACATGTTCTACGGGGCTGTCGATCTTGCCATTACCCAGTTCCTGGTCGAAACCATCGTAATGGTCATTTTTGTGATGGTCATTTACCATCTGCCTCATTTTGCCAAATTGTCCGATAAAAGAACAAGAATAAGGGATGCCATCATAGCGACGGGTGTCGGCGTGATGGTCACCCTGGTAGTGCTGAAAGGACGGTTTGTCAATTTAGAGGAGCCTGTATCCGGATTTTTTGCCCAAAACAGTTTTCTGGAAGGGCACGGCCGCAATATTGTTAACGTGATACTAGTCGATTTCAGAGCGCTTGACACACTGGGAGAAATCACTGTACTGGCATTAGCTGCAGCCGGTGTATTTACATTGCTGCAGCTGGATTTAAATAAAAAAGGGAAAAAACAATGAAGAATTTGATTCTTGAACGAATTGCCAACCTGTTTTTATATGTGATGGCAGGTTTTGCCATCTTTCTTCTGATACGGGGACACAATCGCCCCGGTGGTGGTTTTATTGCCGGCATCATAGCTGCGGCAGGCTTCCTGTTTTATGCCATAGTGTTTGGTTCCGAAGCCGTCCTGAAAAAACTGCATACCAACCCGCGCTATATCATCGGGACGGGATTGCTCCTGGCATTTCTGGCAGCCATTATCCCAACATTCTCCGGGAATCCGCCACTCACCGGCCTTTGGTTATCGATAGGCAACATTCATATCGGAACGCCACTTTTGTTCGACACCGGTGTGTTTGTTCTGGTTACCGGCATGATAGTATCAATAATAACCAACATAATGGACGTGTTAAATTAAAATGGAACTCATAATAGCAATATTTATAGGATTTTTATATGCATGCGGTGTTTACCTGCTGCTGCGAAGAAGTATTGTTAAGCTGATACTGGGTGTATTCGTTCTCAGCAATGCAACGAACCTGATCATCTTCCTGTCGGGAGGGATTCAGCGAAACGGGATCAGCTTTATTGGAGAACAGGCTGAGAAAGCGTCGCTTGAAACCATGACCGATCCGCTACCCCAGGCACTGGTACTAACAGCTATCGTCATCAGTCTTGGTATTTCTGCATACATCCTCGCTCTGAAATACAAGTATTTTGAAAAGACAGGAACCCACGATTTGGACCAACTTAGTAAGACCGACCAAAAATGATAGTATCGTTACCCGTTTTTCTGCCGATGGCATTTATGATCTTTGCTTTTCTTTTCCGCCACTTTCACGGGCGGGAATATGTAGCAGTAGGAGCAGCCGCTCTTAATTTAGCAGTTTCAGTTATCCTGGTTCTGGAAACCGGGAGTGCAGGAATGCTAAAGGTTCAGATGGGCAATTGGCCGGCGCCATACGGAATAACACTGGTGGCCGATCGTTTCAGTGCCATGATGGTGCTGGTGGCTGCCATTGTCTTTCTGGCAACCATGGCCTTTTCGGTGCATGCCCTCGACGTCAAACGCAAAAGTTTCGGCTTTTATCTTTTTGCCTTCGGTATACTGATGGGTGTCAACGGCAGCTTTCTGGCCGGCGATGTCTTTAACCTCTATGTGTGGTTCGAAGTCATGCTCATGGCCTCCTTTATCCTAATGAGCCATGGCGGGGAACGTAACCAGCTCGAAGGTTCGGTCAAATATCTTATCCTCAATCTCATATCATCCTTCTTTTTTGTGGCCGGCATTGGATTACTTTACGGCAAGCTTGGGACTCTTAATATGGCCGATATTGCCGCCAAACTAATGGAATTTGATACCATGCCACCCGAGATCAATCCTTCATTCATACTGATATTCGTGGGCTTTGCCATAAAAGGGGCACTGGTGCCTTTCTTCTTCTGGCTTCCTGCATCGTATCATACCCCTCCACCCGTAGTAACAGCCTTGTTTGCCGGATTACTTACCAAAGTAGGCATCTATTCGCTCATCAGATTCTACACGCTCTTTTTGCATCAGCACAACGATTTCTGGCAGCCTTTGATTTTATGGGTCGCAGGACTAAGCATGGTGATAGGAGTCATTACCGCCACATCGCAGTTCGATTTCCGCAAAATACTGTCGTTTCACATCATCAGCCAGGTGGGTTACGCAGTGATGGGACTCGGCCTTTTTACTGTGGCAGGACTGGCAGGAGCCATCTATTTCCTGGCCCATAACATGATATCCAAAACCAATGCCTTCCTGGTAGCAGGTTACGTGCATACCCGGAAAGGAACCCTTAACCTGAAAACACTGGGTAATTTCTACAAAGAACACCCGCTCTGGGCAGCGTTTTTCTTTATTTCGGCCTTCAGCCTGGCCGGGTTACCTCCCCTGAGTGGTTTCATCGGAAAATACCTGCTGATTAAAGCCGGAATTGAAGCCAAATATATGGGCATTGCTCTTGTTGCGCTTTTTGTCGGTTTTTTTACATTGTTTTCAATGGTCAAAATCTGGATGGAAGTGTTCTGGAAGGCCGAACCTGAAAATAAAAAAATAAAACAAAGAAAACTAACCTACGAGGCTGATCTAAAACATAGTTCAGCCTGGATGACATGGTCTTCGGGAGGAATGGCCCTTATCATTATTTTGGGCGGTGTGTTTGCCACACCCATCGTCGAATATTGCACCCTGGCAGCCGAAAGCCTGATGAACCCACAATTGTATATTGATTTTGTACTAAATTAAGCATTGATTTAATGGCTTTTACAAAGGACCAAATGAATATTATAACATCTAACAATCTAACAGCCTAACAACCTAACAGTCTAACAATCTAACAATCTAACAATCTACCCAATGAAGCCGTTATATTTTCTTTATTTCTTCATCTACTATGCCTATAAAGTAACGGAATCGGGTCTGGCCATTGCGATACAAATAGCTCGTGGCAGCCGGGGCGACAAAGGCATACTCATCAAATACCATACATCACTCAAAAAAGGTTGGAGAGTGGTCATGTTGTTCAACCTTATCAGCATGACACCCGGCTCAATGAGTATTGATATCAATGAAGAAAATGACACCATACTTGTACACCTGCTCAACCGCAGCGACCGGGATAACTTCCTGGCAGTAACCGGAAAGATTGAACGTTTACTCTATAAAGCTTTTTAACAATGGAAAACTCATCTGTTTTTCTGGAATACACAGCACTGACCGCATTGTACATTTTTTCGCTCAGCCTGATTTTTCCGCTCTTCCGGCTGTTTAAGGGGCCGTCACTTCCCGACCGGGTGGTAGCCCTTGACCAGATAGGCGTTATCATTGTCGGGATGATGATATGTGATGTGATTTACACTCGTGAAAAACTACTCCTCGATGTGGTTTTGGTGATCGCTTTCATTCTGGCCTTTGGTTCTATGATCATTGCAAGGTATTTATACAAACAAAACAAAGAACGATGACAGATATAATAGATATAATAGCAGGCATTATTATGCTGTTCAGCTCCCTGGTGGTACTTATTGCCTCCATTGGAATATGGCGTTTTAAAAACCTTTATGCCAGAATGCACGTAGTCACCAAAGTATCATCACTGGGACTATTGCTTTTGCTGATCGGGGTCAACCTGCTGTTCCGCGACTGGTTTGTTTTGTTCGAATCGGCCATCATTTTTGGTGTTCTGGTGTTCCTCTCTCCCGTTGCCGCCCATGTTATTGCCCGGGCAGCACGCAGCATCGGTATCCCCGGAACGACTGACGAAGCGGAATGAAGGATTAGCACATTTATCAATTATCAGTGATCAATTGAGGTTGAGGCTGAGGCTGAGGCTGAGGTTAAGGATAAGGTTGAGGTTAAGGATAAGGATAAGGATAAGGATAAGGATAAGGATAAGGATAAGGATAAGGATAAGGATAAGGATAAGGATAAGGCTGACGCTTCAGGATATACGTAGCCCAAAACACGAAACGCAAAACACGAAACACGTAGCCCAAAACGGAAAACTCAGAAACCAACTCTAAGCACATGAACGCAATGATATTCGCAGCCGGCCTTGGCTCCCGCCTTCGACCGCTGACCAATAACAAGCCCAAAGCACTCGTCGAAATAAACGGGTTCACCATGCTCGAAATCGCTTTAAAAAAACTTGAAAACGCAGGCATCACAAAAACCGTTGTGAATATCCATCATCATCACCGGCAGGTTGTCGATTTCCTGAACAATTACAAAACTTCGGGAATGGAAATATTAATTTCAGACGAAAAAGACCAGTTGCTTGATACCGGTGGCGGACTGCTCAAAGCCCGAAGCCTGTTCGATGCCAATACTCCTGTGGTACTGTACAACGTCGATATCATTACCTCAACCGATCTCAATTCGTTCATGCGTTTCCACGAAGAAGAAAAGCCATTGGTATCATTAATGGTTAAAGACCGGCCAACTTCAAGATATTTGCTCTTTGATAAAAACATGATACTCTGCGGACGGGAAAACACCAAAACAGGTGAAAAAATAATGATACGGTCTGCCTCCCCCACCCTGCCTTTCGGGTTCCAGGGAGTGCACATCGTCAGCCCGGAAATTTTTAACCTTATCAGGGAAAGGGGTGTATTCCCGATCATGCAGCTTTATCTGAGGCTGGGATCGGAACATATTATAAAAGGTTATGAAACAAAAAATGACATCTGGTTTGATATCGGCACACCTGAAAAGCTGGAAAATACAAGGAAAAAAGTCAGGGAACTGCCCGAAGAAGAGCGTCATAAACTAATCAGTGCCAAGCTATAATCTCCCCCTTTTTCATCAGTATAAAATAAGTCTAAGTTATTGGAATGATGCAACTTATTATGCTTTAATTGATTTTAGATTCTTCGCTCCGCTCAGAATGACAGGCAGCTAAGGTTAAGGTTGAGGTTGAGGCTGAGGTTGAGGCTGAGGTTGAGGTTGAGAGTTCACCACAGATGCCACAAATGAACACAGATTATTTTTATTGACATCAATAAAAATCACATTTTAATTTGTTTGCTTTTTTAGATTCTTCGATCCGCTCAGAATGACAGACTGTCAAATGTCATTCTGAGGAGGCACGACGAAGAATCTGTTCTCTGTTTTTGGTTTCTTAGATGATTAGAGGTTAAATGGTGTTATACATGTTCTGATTGTGGCAAAACGTTGTCATGCTCGTTTCAATATGTATCTCCGTTCAAAAATGTCGTTGCCAGCATTGCGAAATCATCAAAAGCACGGTCATTTCATACCGGAATCAATATTTGAAGGCAAAGACAAAGTCAGCATTTGTTTTCTTGACAGAGAGAAACTCTCCTGCCGGTATATAGTAGTCACATCACCCATAGGTGACCAGGCGCCACCTGCATTCGCTGCAAGAACAACCATCTCCGAAAACAACCATCGAATTATCCTGCTTACTTAAAAAAAGGGTGTTTCCTGACCCGAAAACACCCTTATGGTTCAACATATTATAATAAAACCCTACCAGATATGGTAAGGCGTCAAATTAATTTGTCATGTGCACTTCCCTTCTTCCTTCTAAAATTTCCCTGGCCATGTCGAGAATGGTGGTGTCGTCCAATTCAACAATTCCTCCATCCGGGCCTTGTTCCAGGTGAATTCCTATGCTTTTACCCCGATCGTAGTTGGCCCCTCCGAAATAATTTCTCACTGTTTCTACGTCGAGGTTTAACGTTTCGGCGATGCATCTCATGCTTCCCTCCGGAAGACTATCCTTTATCCTCCGGAGCTGATTAAATGTTATCGTTGTACTCATAACTGAAAAAGTTTTTTGAGGTTATTGATATGACAAGCCCGCTATAAAAAGCATCTTTGTTGCCAAACTCATTGTTGTTTTAAATTTTTGAAACGAACATGACAAGATTTGCCATAGATAGATCATTAAATTGTTAGGATCGATAGATTGTTAACTAATGTAATAAAACTTATAACATTCTAAATACTAATACCTAAACAATATTAACAACTTTAACAATTCTAACAGCCGTAACAACTTATTAAATGTAAGATGAAACGAGCATGGTAAAATTTGCCACAATAAGAACATGTATTAGTTCTTGCATGCGAGTTCCATCCGACCTTAATAATAAATTTTATACGGATGAATTCTCATTAACAACGAGTCAACTCCGGTACAAAAATTTAAAACACGTTGATTTTGACAAAAATATGCTTTGTATACCGCACTCATGTGATATAAAAATAATGAAAAAACCACAGATTTAAAACAGAATTAACAACAAAACTATAGGTTTTAACAATTATTATACTTCTACATGAATAACCACCGATAATATACTGTTTGTCAGTAGATTAGAAATTACGAAAGGCTAAACTCCGGCTACATAAGATCAAGCAATAAAACCGAAGAAATATAGACAACGATAATCGTGAGGATTCCGGATATAATAATGGTCTGAACCGAAGCAACCGAAAAATCCTGATGCTTTGAAAGCGGATATATAGCCTCACTGCCAGGAGAAAAACGTGCCGAAACCTTTTTATACAGCCAGTAAACAAACCAACCGATGAGAGACCCAAGAATCATTCCACCCAGGATGTCGCCGGGATAATGAACACCCATATATATCCTGGAATAACTGTTCAATGCAGCCCAAAAAAGAATAAAAACAGTATACCAGCGATATCTGAACAGCAATATAGAAAAAACTGCAAGACCAAAAGAGTTGGTAGCATGCGACGATACAAAACCATATTTCCCGCCACGTTTCCCGTTTATCAGGTCAACCAGTCCCTGGATTGACGGATCGTGTGACGGACGAAGACGTTCAAAACCTTCTTTAAAAATATTTGTAGAAATCTGATCGCAGAGTAATACCATCAATGCCAGGGCAAGAACAGTAATAATTCCCTTAACCCCCTGGTTACGGAATATGACATAAAGGAAGAAGGCATACATCGGGAACCAGATACTTTTGCTGGTCACCACCCAGAAAAAGTTATCGAATAGCGGTGATGTAAATGAGTTGAGATATAATAATAATTCCTGATCGAGTTGTATTAACGTTTCCATGGCTTCATGGTTTTTTCTTCAAAGAAAATAAAAATTTTACAATTTGAAGCACTAATGTGCCCTCACATCTACAGCTAAAGAGTTAATCAGGGTCTGTCCCTAAAGTCGGCAAAATATATCGCTGCAAAAAATATATGTGTAACTTTACATGTTTTTAAATAACCGAGGAGGATGAGCAGAAGTGTTTTATATATCATAAACCCTGTGTCGGGTATTGGCCGGCAGAAGGACATTGAGAAAGTACTGAGGCAGGAAACAAAGCCTTCAGGTTTGAATTTTGAAATTGCATACTCAGGGAAATCCGGAGATGCATTTAAAATAAGCGCAGACGCCGCAGGAAAATATGATATTGTAGTTGCCGTTGGTGGTGACGGAACCGTCAACGAGGTAGGTCGTGGCCTGATTCATTCCTCTACAGCCCTCGGAATTATCCCCACCGGTTCAGGTAACGGACTGGCGCGTTTTCTTCAAATGCCTTTCAAGGTCAACAAAGCGCTCGAAGTAATACGGGAGGGCGCTGTCAAATCCATTGATGTCATCAAAATTAATGAGTTTTTCTCACTGAATGTTGCCGGCATTGGCTTTGATGCCTATATCAGTCATAAATTTGCCGGCAAAAAAAAACGGGGCCCACTGGCTTATATGCAATTAATTTCCAAAGAGTTTCCCAAATACAAATCGGAAAATTATTCTCTGGACATTGATCGTCACAAAATTGATGTTAACGCGTTCCTCATCAGTTTTGCCAATTCAAGTCAGTATGGAAATAATTTTCATATTGCCCCCGGTGCACTTATCGACGATGGTCTCATCGATGTTTGTCTCATCAAAGATTTTCCGAAATATACAGCACCAGCTCTGCTGATCAGCCTTGTTGACCAATCTATCGATAAAAGCAAATACGACAAAATAATAAAAGCACGCGACATCACCATACAACACGACAAGCCGTTGCTCGGGCATGTCGATGGCGAACCCGTCCATTTGGGCAAAGAAGCTCATATTCAAATATTACCACTTGCTCTTAAAGTTATTGTTCCCCCGGTGCACCTGCAGCAAACCCCCAATATTCTTCAGCCCCTGATGGAGTTGTTCCCGCCGGGAATTTGACTTTTTTTGTTAATCTTGCGCAAAACAAAAAAATTGTAATCCAGATACTTAAGTGTGTTACCTGCTTTGTCGTGTGGAAATTTTCCTTCTCTCATCTTACAATCTGTCCTCCCTGACGACAAAGCAATATAAATCCTTTCACTATAAGCTGAAAAATCCTTTTCAACAAAATTTATTACTTCTGCCTGTTAAACTTCTGTCTATAGGTTACTATTATCTGAAAATCTGACGATCCATTATGTCAATCATTGTCATGCCCGTTTCATGTGCTTTTCGGCGTGGATATTTCTCATTTATAAACTGAGCCCAATCTAAAAAGCATCTTTGTTGCCAAACTCTTTGTTGTTTTAAATTTTTGCATCCTCATTAACAACAAGTTAACTCCGGTACAAAAATTTAAAACGCCTTGATTTTGACAAAAATATGCTTTTTATACTGCACTCATAAACTAAAAACCCATAAAAAGATTTACAGACCGACTATTAAAGAAACGTTTGAAAAAAAATCTTTTAGTATCAGCCCTGTTTTGGTATCATTAAATTTTTGCTACTTTTGTGATAGGATTAATATTAAAAACTTTTTGAACATGATAAAATCAATATTAAAGAATGAGCTGATACTGGCATTATTCATCGTACCACAACTTCTAACCGGTCAAAACATAAAGCTCACAGGAGATAATAACTCCGTAAAAGCATCCGGTACCTCAACCCTGCACGACTGGGAAATGGATATGACAACGTTTGATGCTACTGCACAACTGGAAAACAGGGACAATGGCAGTTACATTATTTCAGAAGCCCGGTTTTCTGCAAATGCCAATGATTTGTCAAGCGAAAAATCCATGATGAGAAACAAAGCCCATGAGGCTTTAAAGGCGGAGAAACATCCCGAAATAAAATTTGAACAAACCGGAAACCTGGAAATAGCAGGCAACCGGAACGGACATTACACCATTGTCGGAAACCTGACCATTGCGGGCGAGACCAAACCCATCGAAATAGCCTTAAATGCAAATATCAGTCCTCAAAAGGAGGTTTCTGTATCGGGTGAAACAACTCTAAAAATGACTGATTTCGATGTAGAACCTCCCACTGTCATGTTTGGAACGATTAAGACAGCCGACGAAGTAACAATAAATTTTAATCTGACATTAAAATAATGAGTGCAGTATAAAAAGCCTTCAAACTGCTGATTTTTACCATTTTTACCCCCTGACCCCTAAAGGGGAACTGCTAAAAATCAGCAGTTTGAAAAAGTCCCCTTTAGGGGATTTAGGGGTCAAAAGGCTTTTTAGACTGCACTCAATAATTCCTCCTAAAATCAATACTCACTAAAAACGAAGTATCCATTATGAAAAAACAGTTTTTATATTTGGCAGTTACGCTACTAATCATCCCAGGGGTTAATTTATCAGCCCAGGGAAGTCGTGACCTGAATAATTATCGTTTCCCCGACAAAAGAGGCGTTAGTGAATTTGAAGCTCCCAAAGACACCACCGACGATTTTGACGGACTCAAAGTGCGCATAGGCGGTGCATCTACGCTGCAGTTTCAGGCACTTGACCATGAAAATTCAGGTAACGCAGATCTGATTGAAATTGGGAATAACTTCAATCTGGCAACAGCCAATCTCGACCTTGATGTAGAATTGTATGACGGCGTCAGGATGCACCTGCGCACCTACCTCTCATCGCGTCACCATACCGACCCCTATGTAAAAGGAGGGTATTTTCAGATCGACAAACTGGATTTTGTACGCGAAGGCTTTATGGAGAATCTTATGCAATATGTTACCATTCGTGTCGGGCACATGGAAAACAACTATGGTGATGCCCATTTCCGAAGGTCGGACAATGCCCAGGCATTATTCAATCCCTTCGTTGGGAACCTGATCATGGATGGTTTTACAACAGAGGTTGGCGGAGAAGTATATTACCGTAAGAACGGATTCATTGGTATGGTAGGACTTACCAACGGAAAGCTGAACCAATCGGTTACTTACCCCGGCGAAACAAAGCCCTCATTCCTGGCAAAGCTGGGATACGACAATTACCTCAATGACGATTTCAGGCTAAGACTCACCGGTTCGGTATATACCACCGCAGAGAGTGCCGAAACATACCTCTACAGTGGCGACCGCGCCGGTTCGCGCTATTACTTTGTTATGGAAGATCCCGATGCCACTTCTTCGGGTAACTTCCGCTCAGGAAGATGGAACCCGGGCTTCAGTAACGAACTGACCGCCTTGATGTTTAATCCTTTCGTTAAATATAAAGGCCTTGAATTTTTTGGCGTCATCGAACAAGCAAAAGGTAAAGCCGATGCTGAGGAATCCGACAGGAAATTTAATCAATATTCTGCCGAGTTGCTCTACCGCTTCGGGAACAACGAAAACTTCTATTTAGGAACACGCTACAACACAGTGTCTGGTGAGACCATTAATGGTGAAGACGTCGACATTAATCGTCTTCAACTCGGTGGCGGCTGGTTTATGACCAAAAACATATTGGCCAAAGCAGAATATGTCAGCCAGACTTACGACGGTTTTGCCACAGACAATATCCTGCACGAAGGGGAATTTAACGGGCTCATGCTGGAGGCGGTCATAAGCTTTTAATGACTAAACAGCTAAAAAACAGTAATTTAATTTATGTATAGAAATTTCCACCATCAGAAACCGTGGCCCGTAAAACAAAGGCAGTATCATTCCGGATTTTACATGTCATTTGGACAGTCCGGGAGTAAAGGACGATTTGTTTTGCTGGCTGCGGTTTTCTGTTTTTTGGGAATTCTGCCCTTTCAGGGGCAACCGATGCCCGAAATGGAACAACCGCACCATACCCCTGTCGAGACAAAAGGGTGTGACGACTACATAAAAATTGACGGTTCAACCAATGTCAACCATTTTCATTTTGTTCAGAATCTTAACGAAAAAACGACCCCTTATAAAAAAGAAGAAAAGACGCAGGAAACGCTGACCATAAAAATCCCGGCTCACAATTTTGAACCTTCCAACCCAATGATGTATAAGGACTTTCTTAAATTCATCAAAGCCAACGAATATCCTTATATCGATATTACCATCTTCTTTGATAACATAAGACTTCCGGCCGGCCCCCCGTCAACCATTGTCCCGAAAATCAAAATAGGACTTGCAGGCCGGACACATACCTATAAAATTCCGGGATACATAGAAGAATGCCGGGATAAAAAGTTGCACATCAGGGGCAAAGTAGACATCGACCTGAAAGATTTTGGTCTGGAACCACCAACCAAATTTATGGGAATGGTAAAGGTAAACAATGAAGTTTTTATTAACTTTGGGTTGACTTTAGATCATTAAAAACAAATCCATTTTGAAATTCAACACCAAAACAAGATACGGTCTCAGGGCAATGATCGAAATTGCCCGCGAAACAGACCACAACGGTATCTATCAAAAAGAAATTGCCGAACGGCAAAATCTTTCCAATAAATACCTCGACCACATCATTTATGCACTTAAAGTGGCCGGCCTTATCACTAATGTTAAAGGCAAAAAAAGCGGTTATATACTGACCAAACCGGCTTCTGAAATAACCATCCTGGACATTAACAATGCCTTTGAGCCTGGAATTTGCATCATTGACTGCCTGACGATGACCTACAAGTGCGACAGAGAAGCCAGTTGTGCCGCGAAAGTGTTCTGGGAAGGCCTGAATGATATGATTGTTGATTACTTAAAATCGAAAACTTTGCAACAGTTACTTGACCAACAGGTTGAACTCGAGAAAAAGGAAGGGATAGAAGTCAATTAAAAGGCAGGCATTACTTAAGGTGAATCACTTCTCCCAGTTCCACTTCATATAAAGGTTCTCCCATTTGGATGGTCGTGTCGGGATTACCATAATAAAAAATATTGCCGGAAGACGACATATTCACGAATAACTTCTCAGTAGCCCACAAATACCCGTCATTCACCGATCGCTGAACATATCTGACCTCTTTTGCTTCCAGTTCTGACGCATCCACACTCGAGAGTCCTTCGACAACCACGTGTAATTTACCGGCTTTGCCCCGGAAAATATGATTACCGGCATTGCTTCCATATACCGAAAGAGAAATTTGTCCGGCGTCCACAAGCATATCACACTGCGTAAAAGTTCCTCTCCCGTTAACAACAATAG
Source organism: Anaerophaga thermohalophila DSM 12881 (assembly GCF_000191885.1). Lineage (GTDB taxonomy): Bacteria > Bacteroidota > Bacteroidia > Bacteroidales > Marinilabiliaceae > Anaerophaga > Anaerophaga thermohalophila. Next base: position 51,605 of record NZ_AEWI01000024.1, on the reverse strand, counting down.
AGAGTTGCTCAATATGAAGTGTATCGAGAGTGGTAATTTCGGCCGGAAAATTGGAAGTGATACGTTTTAATTCAGGCGATGAAAGAATGAGTTCCGGCATCTGTTTTTTACGAAAACCTATCATCCCGTCCGAATCTATAACCAATGTTTTGCCATTCTGCTCAAGCTCCAGTCGTGACAGAATAAAATCAAGTCCCTTTGCACGCGCAGCATATTCCGGCCCATTGGCAAGGACAAGACGCACCGAGGTTTCTATCACCACCCGGTCGAATGCTTTCACGGTCAATTCTTTTTCTGTCATCTTGCCGTCTTTCAATAACGCATCTGTATAATTGCATCCCGACGTCGACAGAAACAAACCAATAAATCCGATAAATATATAACCTGTTCGTTTCATAACGTATTGCTTTTATACGGAATCCTGTAACCAATACCAAATTCCATAAATTCCGAACGGAAAAAACTGGCTTTTAAACTAAAATTGAACATCCATCGGTCGGTAATCTGATGCCGTATGCCAACTCTGGGATAAACAGGCTGGGGCGGATCAATATAGGAATATACATAAACGCCCAGTTGAACAAACAATGATGTATTTCCCATTAGCCAGTGCCTCCCTCCAAAAACACCATAAAACATCCTTTTATCGTGAGGAATGTATTCATTATTTTCAGGATAAGCATAAGGAGCAGCGCCAAAATATATAGCATCAATTCCTGCACTCCATGCCGATTTTACCGAGCGGTACCACAAATGATTTATGGTCAGACTCCCGGATGAGTAGATGTTGAAATTATATTCGCTGGCCTGACTACGTCCGTAATTCAAAAATATCTGAATATCTCTCTTGTTAGTGCGGGGAGCTTCACGTTTCTTCAGTTCGGGCAAATGGTCCCTGAGAAAATGGTACCTGGTACCGAGACTGAAAGTCAGTGTATTAATACCATTATTGGGTTTCCTGACAGCTCCATTCGACATGTGGTTAAACGATGCCGACCCATAAACCGACCAATGATCAAATATTCTGTAGCCCGTATAAAGGCCGAATCCAACATAAATATTCAGGCGTGCACCAAAAATCTGGTTCCATGGATTTTCTTTGTAATCGAAAGGGGTATTGGTATATCCCAGCCCCATTGCCACCTTGTTTTTAATCGTAAATTTGGACGTACGAACAATGGGAAAATGCAGATAGGGATAAAGAGCCATTCCCTGACCGTAGATATCAGGGTTGCCATAGGAATTATAAAAAAAGCCGACACCCACCTCCGGGTAATTATAATATTGCTGCCAACCTTCACGGTCGAACCGCCACAAGCCATAATTCACCTCCATACCACGGGAAAAGTCATCAATGAAATAGATCATATTGGCATGATGTGGTATTACAATGCCGTGATGATACAACACCGTAACGTGCTTCTGATTGGGCGGCATTCCAACCTCCGGCTGTATTTGCTGGGCCCGGGTTACAGATTCCGTAAAAAAAGAGAATACAATAATAGCAAAAAGAATGTTGTCCTTCACTTTAATGACCTTTTCTGTTATTTTAACTGCAAAAATGCACATTTTGCTTATAACCATAAACAAAGAAGTTCCGGTTTTAGTATCTTTGTACCGAAAATAAAGAAGACAGTTCGAAACCATCCTGTCTATAAACAAAACTATGGGCCATGTCCAAACATGTGCAAAAATGCCTTTCATGATGCCTGCGTCACCTGACGACAATCTCATCGGATATCGCGTTTTGCAATTTCTCAATGTTCATTCCCCGGGTTTTGTTGCTTCTGGTTCCAGGATGATCTTTTCTATAATCGGCTGTCCTCGAAACTTTATGGAAAATGAACAAAAAAGCTGTTGTTTTATTATCGGGCGGATTGGACAGTACCGTTACCCTGTATCTTGCCAAATCGCGGGGATTCGATCTGTACGCGCTTTCTTTTGATTACGGGCAACGTCATTCACGGGAACTCGATGCTGCAAAAGCCATTGCCAAAAAAGCAAACGTAAAAGAGCATCAGGTCGTTTCTATGAAACTCAGCCAATGGGGCGGCTCTTCGCTTACCGATCCGTCGCTTGAGGTAGAAGATGGAGATATAAACCGAAATGACATCCCGGTTACCTATGTGCCCGCCCGCAACATGATATTTCTTTCTGTGGCGGCATCGTATGCCGAAGCCATCGGAGCCAGAGATATATTTATTGGCGTAAGTCAGGTTGACTATTCAGGATATGTGGATTGTCGCCAAACATTTATAGAAGCCATGGAGACGGCAATCAACAAAGGGACGGTTATGGGTGCGGAGAAAAATCTCCCCATTCGCGTTCATGCACCTTTTATTCATAAAACCAAGGCTGAAGAAATAAAACTGGGGGAGCAGCTTAATGTCCCTTTTGAAATGACATGGAGCTGCTATCGGGGCGGTGAAAAACCCTGCGGCACCTGCGACAGCTGCCTTTTAAGAGCCAAAGCCTTTGCCGAAGCCGGTGTGGAAGACAAAGCGATGAGAATATGAGTAAATTGGTATTGGCAAACGAAGGTGTGTTCCCGGTTACGAATGACAGATACGGACACCCGATAACAGAATCACCTGCTACGAATCTGGGCATTCCCGGTACCATTCAGGGCGAAGGAAAACTGGCCGGAGTTCCCTCAATATTTGTTCGCCTGGCAGGGTGTAACCTGAGATGCATCTGGACACTTCCCGACGGTTCTTTCTGCCGGTGCGATACACCTTATGCTTCATTTGAAGCAGAACAGGAGCGTCAGCCCGAAGCCGGTGAAGTTTTCGATCTTGTAAAACAAAACACCAGAAGTGTAAAACATGTCGTTATTACAGGAGGAGAACCCCTGCTCCAGCACAAAGCACTGGCACCTTTGTGCCGGCGACTGAAAGAAGAGCTGAACCTGCACCTGACCGTTGAAACCAATGGAACCTTATTTGCCGAAGATGTTGCCCAATATATCGATTTGTTCAGCCTCTCACCAAAGCTTTCCAACTCCAATCCCTCTCCCGCAAAAAGAGAGTGGTACCAATTAAAGCCTTCCGGGCCTCTTTCATATCATGCCCAAAAACGAAGAAACACAGAGGTCATCCAAAAATTCATCGACTATTCCCGAAAAAATAAAAAAGACTTTCAGCTTAAATTTGTTGTAGGCCGGCACAACGATTACGTTGAAATAAAAAATGAATTTCTCGCCCACCTGACACACTGGAGGCCCGATGATATTTTACTGATGCCTCTCGGAGCTACAAAAGAAGAATTAAAAACCACGTCGCTTATGGTACTGAAAATGGCCATAAGCAACGGTTGGCGTTATGCTCCGCGTCTGCATATTGATCTGTTCGGCTCAAAAGCAGGGGTATAAATATCTCAAATATGAACGAAGCAAAATTTCTCGGAAAACCGACCGAATATCCAAAACACTACGCACCCGAAGTGTTGGTGACCGTTCCCCGTCAACCCAACCGGAAGGAATACGGATTAAAAGAAAATACCCTGCCCTTTACAGGATATGATGTCTGGCATGCCTATGAGGTGAGTTTTCTCACCGGAAAAGGACTTCCGGTAACGGGGCTACTTAAGCTGATATATCCTGCCTCCAGCCCGTATATTGTAGAAAGTAAATCACTAAAGCTTTATCTTAATTCGTTCAATATGGAGCGTTTTGGCAGTAACGCCAAAGAAGCATCAGAAACAGTCCACAATATAATCAGGCAAGACCTTGAAAGAGTTTTAAAAACCACTGTTAATATTCATTTCTTCCCCAAAAGCCCTAAAAAATATTTTGATTTTGGCGAATTCGGGATACTTGAAGAAATACCGGAAATTGAAAAAGTAACGTTTTCTGAATACCGGGAAGCCCCTCATCTGCTCAAACCCGATCATCAACAAACAGGTAATGTCATAAAAGCGGGCACTCATTTACTGCGAAGCAACTGCAAAGTAACGTTTCAGCCCGATTGGGGTAGCGCTTTTATATATATTAAAGGAACACACATCCCGGATCGAACCGGTCTGCTGAAATATCTTGTTTCCATCCGGAACGAAAATCATTTTCACGAAGAAATTTGCGAAATGATCTACAAAAGATTATGGGATCGGTTCACTCCCGATCAGCTAATGGTAGCCTGTATTTATACACGCCGGGGCGGAATTGATATCTGCCCGGCCAGGGCCAGCCATCACGAATTATTGCCAACCAACCTGATTACTCCTGACAAACTGACTAAAAAACTTTTGCGGCAGTGATAAAACAAAAATGTTCTTCGGGACAATGCTCTGAGCAGAGGAGGTAAAGACAGGGGCTGCATGGGATATCCTATTCTTACTTTTTGTCCTTCAATTCCCTGGGATAAACAAACATTTCGGTTCGTCCGCTTCCGGGTTTGATCTGATCCCACTCAGTCACTGTAAAAACAATGGATACAGTGGCACTGGTAGGATAATTAAAGAAATTATCGCCTGCCAGTTGAATGGCCATCAAAGCAATATCGGGGTTATGCCCGACTACCATTACCGAATCGTTTTTCCCGGCCATCCCGGCAATTCCGGATATAAAACGATCGACAGAAAACCCTTCATAAATGAAAGGTGCTTCAATTATTTTGGATTCAGGGATGCTGAAAGCGCCGGCCATGATCCTGGCCGTTTGAATGGCTCTGACGGCAGGACTTGAAATGATGACTTCGGGTACAATTCGTTTCCCGATCAAATGATCCGATATTAATCTGGCATCTTTATGACCACGTCTTTTCAGTTGCCGTTCAAAGTCACTGTCTGCATCGGTCAATGGTTCGGTCTTGGCATGTCTTACTAAAATCAATCTTTTCATCAGTATAAAATTAGTCTAAGTTATTGGTCTGATGGAACTCGCATATTAGTTTTTCTTCACAGAAGGCACAAGCTCTGCAATCTTAAGAATCACTTCCATAGCCTTTTCCAACGAGGGAACGGGTAAAAATTCGAATCGTCCGTGAAAATTGTGACCGCCGGCAAAAATATTAGGAGTTGGTAATCCCATAAAAGCCAGTCGCGCACCATCGGTGCCTCCGCGAATGGGCTTTATTTTAGGAACAACACCAACCTCACGCATGGCTTTTTCCGCCAAATCCACAATATACATTACAGGTTCAATCTTCTCACGCATATTGTAATATTGATCCTTTATTTCCAGTTCCATTGTTCCCTCACCAAACTCATGGTTCACCTTATTAACCAGATGTTGCATCTCCTCTTTGCGGTCCTCGAAGCGATCACGCTTAAAGTCCCTGATTAAGAATTGCATCTCTGTCTTTTCAACATCTCCGTTAAAAGACATCAGGTGATAAAAACCTTCGTATCCATCTGCATGCTCCGGCGTTTCGTGACGTGGAAGCATCATGATCAACTGGTTGGCAATCCTGATTGAATTTCGCATTTTACCGCGGGCATATCCAGGATGAACATTCCGGCCATGGGCCGTTACTTTTGCCAGTGCCGCATTAAAATTCTCGAACTCCAACTCCCCTATTTCACCGCCATCGATGGTATAGGCAAAATCGGCTCCAAACTTTTCCACATCGAAAAGGTTGGCCCCCTCGCCTATCTCTTCATCAGGTGTAAAACCAATCCTTATTTTACCATGTTTAATATCAGGATTCTGAACCAGATACTCCATAGCGGAAACAATGGCCGCAATTCCGGCCTTGTCATCGGCGCCCAGCAAAGTATTTCCATCGGTGGTAATAAGCGTTTGTCCGATATATTTTTTCAGTTCAGGAAATTCCGATGGTTTCAAAACAATGTTATTCTCCGCATTCAGTACAATATCACCGCCATCATAATCCTCCACAACCTTCGGTGAAATATTTTTCCCTGAAAAATCGGGGCTTGTATCCACATGGGCAATAAATCCGGCCACAGGAACTTCCTCTTCAATATTCGAAGGAAGAGTAGCCATGATATATCCGTTTTCATCCAATTCCACCTCAGCCAGTCCAATCCCTTTCAATTCCTCAGCCAGTTGTCTTGAAAAATTCATTTGTCCTGGCGTGCTTGGGGTTAATCCGGTGTTTGGATCCGACTGGGTATCGTATTGTGTATATTCCAGGAAACGGTCTGTTATTGAAGTCATAGTATTTTAATTTTTTAATTTTTGTGAATGCAAGATAATAATAGATTTTTAGATTTTTAGATTTTTAGATTTTTAGAAAAAAATGCACGAATAATCAAATATTATTGACTTTCTGAGTTTTAAATCAAATACACGATCTAAACCAGTAAACTGACTTACAGTTTATTACAATAATTCAATGTCAATTGAAACGAGCATCAAAAGGTTTCCCACCATAAGAATTATGTATAAGTCTTACATGCAAGTTACAATAGGCCATTAAAATCAAATTTGATGTTAATGAGTGCAGTATAAAAAGCATATTTTTGTCAAAATCAAGGCGTTTTAAATTTTTGTACCGGAGTTAACTTGTTGTTAATGAGGATGCAAAAATTTAAAAAAACAACGGGCTTGGCAATAAAGATGCTTTTTAGACCGGGCTGGTTAATAGAATGGCGAAAAATGTTTACCACCTTTTTTTACCAAAAAAAAACCTGAACGGTTCAAAGTTCAGGTTATTATTGTCATCAACTAAAGAATCAATAAGATACTGCAAACACAACCCTTTGTCTGGAAGGTTTTCCCGTCACCATACATTTTCCTGGTTCGGGATTGCTATCAATGGGAATGCAACGAATGGTTGCCTTGGTTTCCTGCTTAATCTTTTCTTCGGTCTCATCAGTACCGTCCCAATGAGCAAGGATAAATCCCCCCTTCTCGTTGAGTACCTTTTTGAATTCATCATAGGTGTCAACTGTGTGGGTATTTTCTTTTCTGAAATTGAGCGCCTTCTGATAGATGCTGTTCTGAATATCATCCAACAGTTCAGTAATATGGTTTTCAATGCCTTCGACAGGCAATAACTCCTTGGTGAGTGTATCACGACGGGCCAGCTCAACCGTACCGTTTTGCATATCGCGCGGGCCAATTGCCAGCCGCACGGGCACACCCTGCAATTCGTATTGCGCAAATTTCCATCCCGGTTTATGTTTGTCATCATCGTCAACTTTGACTGAGACACCCTGTTTTTTAAGGGCTAAAGCAATCTTATCGGCCTGATCCACAATTTGTCTCAATTCCTCTTCCTTTTTGTAAATGGGCACAATAACCACCTGAACAGGAGCCAGTTTTGGAGGCAACACCAGTCCGTTATCGTCGGAATGCGACATAATCAAAGCGCCCATTAACCGGGTAGAAACACCCCACGAAGTAGCCCAGACAAATTCCTCCTTACCCTCTTTGTTCTGAAACTTCACGTCGAATACACGTGCGAAGTTTTGTCCCAGAAAATGTGATGTTCCGGACTGAAGCGCTTTACCATCCTGCATTAATGCTTCAATAGTAAGGGTTTCCTCTGCCCCGGCAAAACGCTCACTGGCGGTTTTATATCCCTGAAGCACAGGCATTGCCATATATTTTTCGGCAAAACCGGCATACACTTTCAGCATGGTTTCGGCCTCTTCAATGGCCTCTTCCCTGGTGGCATGAGCCGTGTGCCCTTCCTGCCACAGAAATTCTGAAGTACGCAAAAAAAGGCGGGTACGCATCTCCCAGCGCACCACGTTGGCCCACTGATTTATTTTAATGGGCAGATCACGGTGCGACTGTATCCAGTCTCTGTAGGAATTCCAGATTATGGTTTCGGAAGTAGGCCGAACAATATACTCTTCTTCCAGCTTCGCATCCGGATCAACCACTACACCTTTGCCATCCGGGTTATTTTTCAGCCGGTAGTGCGTAACTACCGCACACTCTTTGGCAAATCCCTCAACATGATCGGCTTCTTTACTGAAAAACGATTTGGGAATAAACAAAGGAAAATAAGCATTCTGATGCCCCGTCTCTTTAAACATATCGTCGAGTACCCGTTGCATCTTTTCCCATATTGCATAACCGTAAGGTTTGATGACCATACAACCGCGGACTACAGAATTCTCGGCAAGTCCCGCTTTAATCACCAAATCGTTGTACCACTGCGCATAATTCTCACTTCTTGGGGTCAATACTTTTGCCATGACTGCTATTTAGATTATTAGATGTTAGATTGTGGCGTCCACTCCTAAAAGTCTCTTTTTTGCCAATCCCGTTGTTATATAATAGTTAGATCAAAAACACCCGTAACTCAACCAAATCAATCCTCCTGAATAATACCAAAGTTTCTGTGCGTCAAACGATGAAATTCTCATAGCCGGAAGCTTCGGAAAGCGGCACGAAAATAATAAAAATGAGTTAACTTTTTACCATTTTGCGGCTCTTATTTGCAGCACTGCAGGATTAACGCCCCCTTTCTCTGCATTGATCATCGCCACTCTTCTTGCTATTTACTTTTTATGAACACTTCAATCGTGGACAGTAATGGAAACCATCATTGCTCTTGGAGGACTAACCACAACACTGATAGCCGGGCTTTTTATTTAGTAACGCTTCAACCATTTCCATTCTGCTTTGTCAAAAGTAAAGACTATTAGATGTCAGGAAACATTTTTTAACAATCGGTCGTCAAAAACAGACCTTTTGGTATAAAATTTGCTTCAATATATATAGAAAACAACAGGAGGATGCCTTATGAAAAAATTAGTATTAATCACAACCACAGCTGTTTTGCTGATAGTGGCAGGTGGATGCACTACCGGCCGAATGGCATCAACCGGAGTATATTATGACGACATTTATTATGCACCGGATTTGACGAAGGAAAACATGGAGCAGGCTTTTGCTCCGGTGCCCGACATTACTAAAGAGGAAAAGAAAGAAATCGAAAAAGAAGAGAGAGAACTGGTTCGTGAATACGAACGCAGTGAGTTGGACCGCGAGCAAAGAGATACACGCGATTTTAGTGAAATTCAGGAAAAATATGCTTCCATTCTTGCAGACGAAGAGACCGGGGAAGTAGATACCATGATCTATTACAACGACGAAACAGGACATTGGGTTGGTGGATTTGACGGAAGCGAGATGGACAGGGATTATGCCGAACGGCTGATTCGCTTCCATGGCCCGTTTACCCGTATCCCCTATTGGTCGCCACTTTACGATCAGTTTGTTTATTTCAATGATCCCGACTGGAACGTATATATAGACGGAAATTACGCCTATGCATTCCCGACATGGAGCAATCCGTGGTACGACCGCTATATGTTCGACCGGTGGAGTACACCATGGAGTTTCTCCTTTGGTTACAGTTCATTCTGGGGCGACCCGTATTATTACGGATATTACGGGTATGGATGGTATGATCCTTTTTACAGCCCTTACTATAGCCGTGGCTATTACGGATGGCCGTATTATCACCACCCCTATTACAGTTACGGATACCATCCCTATTATCATCACGGATATTACGATAAGGACTACAGAAAAGATGTATACAGGGGTATTAGACCATCAATGAGTAGCAACACCCGTTATTCAGGAACTTCTGTGGGACGTAATTCCCTGAAAGGCGGAGATAACGATGACGGACGTACGGTGACGACGACACGCAGCGGTACAAGAATCATCCATAATTCAGATGGTTCAACTACCGTGGTAAATACGGATGGTAATACACAAAGAGCCATCCGGGGAACAGCAACCCTTAAATCCGATGGTAATGAACAGGAAGAAAGGAGCATAAGTCGTTACCGGGGAAGTGGTGCTTCAACAGGAACTGTGCAAACAAGTACGAGAAGAAGTTCAACGCCAACTTATAGCCAGCCCGATAACGCATCGAAACCGTCGTATAACCGCACCAGCAGCTATACACGTCAGGTTCGAAGCACCAGTCGCTCCACTTCCGATGACAACCTGAAATCGGGAAGTTCAAATACCATTAGAACCACCCGAAGTTCTGTAAATTCGCAAACCAGAAGTTATAACACCGGAAGCAGTTCACAACAACGATCATCTGTTCGAAGCAGAAGCTACACACCAGTGCAGAAGAGCTCTTCATCCTCAGGCTTCAATCGCAGCAGTACTAGTAGTAGCTCTTACTCAGGTAGCAGCTCTTCAGGTACCCGTAGTACAGGAAGTTCGGGCAGCAGTTCCGGCAGCGGACGCACAATTCGTGGCGGACGTCGATAATAAAATGGAAGCATCCTCATTTCATCCGTATAAAATTTATTTATTAAGGTCGGATGGAACTCGCATGCAAGAACTTATACATATTCTGATTGTGGAAAACCTTACCATACTCATTTCATAAATTCAAACCCCATGCTTCCCCCGCCGGAAGTATGGAGTTTTTAAACACTATCAACATGTTCAGGTACAAATTTCTTGTCTCGATACTTAGTTTGTTCTTAGCCGTCACCCTGGCGAAAGGACAAAACGAAGATAATGCGCTTAACTACTCTTACGACCGTCCTACAGGAACGGCCCGAAGTATCGCACCCGGAGGTGCCATGGGAGCTCTTGGCGGCGATTACTCGGCAATTGGCATTAATCCCGCAGGAATTGCAGTATACAGAAGCAGCGAATTCTCCTTTACCCCGTCATTGATCTATAATACAACCGAGAGCGACTACTACGGAACAGTCTCAAGCGATGACAAGTTCAGCGTCCCGGTTAATCAAATATCATACGTGGGTACCTTCCGGTTGATGCGGGAAAATACTGACGGGATCGTCAGTACCCACTTTGGAATAGGATATAACCGGACGAATAACTATAACAGGAAGAGTTACATACAACATGATGGGGTAGAATCCTCATTGCTGCATATGTTTGCAGCCAATGCATATGATCTGACACCCCAGCAATTGGATGATTTCTACACCGGGATTGCCTATGATGCAAGACTCCTGGAATTGGTTCCCGAAAGTGACTATTACGAATATATCCATGCTTACGAATTTGTAAACGATGAGGGATTTCTGGAGTTGGGTCCTGTTGACGGAATAAATCAAAAGAAGATGATTACTGAAAAGGGCTACTCAGGAATTTTTGATTTGTCTTTTGGAGCAAATATTGCCAACAAATTTTATGCAGGCGCCAGTGTTGGCATTGCGACTTTAACACAAAAAAAGGAGTCGCAACACTATGAACAAGCAAGTGATGAAGTTTATGATGCTTATATCGATTACAGGTTAAACAACGGTTTTGAGATTCTTGATGATTTCTTTTTCGATGAATATGAAAAGACTACCGGAACCGGAATTAATGTAAAAGTAGGTGCAATTTTCAAACCGGTAAATAGTCTCAGGTTAGGTGCTTCTTTTCACACCCCGACCTATTATTCAATGAAAATGGAATATGAAACGCAGGCTACAGCTTACTTTTTCGACGCCGACAATTATGAGATGACATCAGACCCGGGTGAATTTTCTTTCAATTTCCGTACCCCAATGAAAGCCATCGGAAGTGTTGCTTACATATTTGGTACCAAAGGTCTTATATCACTCGATTATGAATATACCGATTATGCCTCAATGAAGTACAAAAGTAAAAACAACGAAATTCAGGAAACTTCGGAACTAAAAAATTTAAATGAAATTATTAAAAACACTTTCCGTGCTACTCACAACTTCCGGGTAGGAGCCGAATACAAAATTACACCGATGGTTGCTTTAAGAGGAGGGTATGCCTATTTTCAAAACCCATATCAGGAAGACTATCTAAATTCGGACGGTAAGCATTTTAATATTACAGGTGGTTTGGGCTTCATAACCGGAAATATGACAATTGATGTCGCTTACCTTTACAATAAAGAGACTTATATACATTCATTGTATTATTCCCCGGAAATTCCTGACAATGTTCAGGAACCGGCCGATATGACCTCTACCGACCACCAACTGGCCGTCACTTTGGGCTGGCGATTTTGAATAAAAAACACAACAAAAAACGGGATGCCAGATGGCATCCCGTTTTTTGTTGTGTTCATAATTGTCAGACGCCCACTTCAGCATCCCAGATAAAGGCTCTGAGTCCCTGCATTTCTGCATTATCATTGAGATGATTCAGATGTTCCATTAATTCTTTAATTCCGGATTCTTCAATAACTGTAAGTATGGCCTCATTCATGGCGGGCCAGGTATGTGTACCCTGGTGGGGTTCTCCGTTTTTAGTACCCCGTCCCTGAACCTGAGGCCATCGTGAATAACCGCGAATGGAGAGCTTATCAAGAACGTGCTCAACTTTCTCGGTTAGCGCCTGATTATATACAATAAATACTGTTTTCATAACTATAATGTTTTGAGTTTACGAGTTTTCGAGTTTCGAGTTCTGAGTTTTGGGTTTTGGGTTCTGAGTTTTGGGTTCTGAGTTTTGGGTTTTAAGTTCTGGGTTTTGAGTTTTGAGTTAAAACTTTAACTCTGAACCCTGAACTCCGAACTCGAAACTCAAAACCTTATTATATACTTTCTTCAATTTTTGCAATCCGTCTGCGTTCACTCTTCAGACGATTGGCTCCAAACATAGTGTAAACCACCGGCATCAGAATCAATGTAATCATTGTTGAGATCGTAAGTCCGCCAATAATGGACACACCCATAGGGCGCCAGATTTCGGCACCTTCACCAATACCTATTGCCAGCGGTAGCATACCCAGAATGGTTGTCAGGGTGGTCATCAGCACAGGTCGAAGTCTGGATTTACCACCGGCGACGACAGCCTGTATCAACGACATATCCCGGTCGCGCAACAAATTGATGTAGTCGATGAGTACAATTCCGTTTTTCACAACAATACCAACCAACATCACACCTCCAATCATTGATATCAGGTTAAGTGTGGTTCCTGTAATGAAAAGGGCAAGAAATACCCCGGTAAAAGCAAACGGCAAAGTGAGCATGATGATAAACGGTGAACGAAGAGATTCAAATTGCGATGCCATCACGATGTATACCAGAATAATAACCAGCACGAGCAATAAACTAAGATCAGCAAAAGACTCCTGCTGGTCCTCGGCTGTTCCGCCAATATCAATACCGACACCCTGAGGGATTCCAATTTCATCTATATATTTATTAATTTCATTCACTACATCGGTAATAGAGGCCTGATACAAAGACCCGGTAACAGTAATGACACGCTGCCGGTTGCGACGTTCTATGGAAAGCGGAGCAGTAAATTCTACCACCTTGCCCAGTTCACCAATTCGAATAGCACGACCTTGTTGATTGTACACAAGAATATTTTCAATAGATTCAATCGACTTACGGAAAGGTTTTGCAAATCGTACCCTGATATCGTATTCATCTCCACCTTCGCGGTACTGCGCTGCTATAAGCCCGTTTATACGATTACGCATAGCCGTGGCAACGGTAGCGGTATTTAACCCGTGCATTCCCAGTTTTTCTCTGTCGAGTACGAGCTGATATTCCGTTTTAGGGTCCTCCCGGCTTATTTCCACATCACGTAAACCCTCCATTTCTTCCATCTTGTCAGCAACTTTTTCGCTGAGTTCACCGGTTACATCAAGGTCGTATCCGGAGATGATGACCTCCACCGTACTGGCACCACTTCCCATACCGCCTCCGCTACCACCTGGCGAAACGGAAAAGTCTTTAACAATTGGAATCGCCTTCAGATCATTCCGCATCAGGTCGCCAATCAGATATATATCTCTTTCTCTTTCGGTGCTGTTCGACAGACGCAAGGTAAAATTAATGATATGAGATCCGTTTTCGCCAAACGCAGAAAATATGTTACTCTCGTCGGCCACACCTGCACTGGTAGAAATAACTTCTATTTCAGGATATTTCTCCTGCCATATTTTTTCAATCTGACGGGCCACCTCTTTGGTCTTTTCAAGTCTCAGGTTCATGGGCAACTCAACGGTTGCTTCTATACGGGCATTATCGGACGGAGGAATAAACTCTGTTCCAACTACTGAAATCAATGAAATACTGGCTCCAAAAATAACAATAGAAATTACCACCACGAATGCACGGTGCTTAACGGCCCATCCAAGCGTTTTCTCATAAAAATTGTCCAATTTAGTTAACCAATTCTCAATAGTACCAAATACAGCTTTGGAAAAACCCGGTTTGCGCGGGGGCATCAACCGTAATATCTGAGAGGAAAGCATTGGTGTCAACGTAAGTGCAGCCAATGTAGAAACGGTAACAACCAACGTAACAATCATCCCCAGCTGGCGGAACATTATTCCGCTCAACCCCTGAACAAGTGTCAATGGGAAAAATACTGCAACAACCGCTAAAGTGGTGGCTACAACGGCCAGGCCCACTTCATTGGTACCGTAAATAGCTGCTTCGCGCGGCGAACTTCCCCGTTCGATGTGCCGTGTAATATTTTCCAGCACCACAATGGCATCATCAACCACCATTCCGATGGCAATCGAAAGTGAAGAAAGCGAAATAATATTCAAAGTATTACCGGTTGCATACAGGTAAATGAACGAAACAATCAGTGATACCGGAATCGTAAGGATAATAATAAATGTAGCACGCCAGCGTCCCAGGAAAAACAATACCACCAAAACAACGAATATGCCGGCATACATTACAGTATTAGACAGACTGCTAATCGAGTTTACGATAAATTCGGAGGTATCGACCACTGTATTAATCTGAATATCAGGCGGAAGGTTTCGCATCAATTCGGGCAGTCGCTCTCTCACCTGATTTGCTATCTGGACGGAATTGGCCCCCGACTGCTTTTGAATCACAATACGGGCCCCTACTTTTCCGTTACTTCGCTCATCAATAGTCATTTCGGCAAGCGTATCTTTCACGGTAGCCACATCCATCATTTTCACCGGTTTCCCGTTAAAATATCCTAAAACCAGGTGTTTTATTTCATCGCTGGTCTTAAATTCTCCTTCAACACGAACCGGGTAAGTATGGCTTCCGATGTCCAGTTCCCCGCCGGGCATGTTAAGATTCTCCTGACCGATGACCGAACCTATCTGCTCAACACTCATGTTGTAAGCCTCAAGTTTTCGCGGATCAACAGTTACCTGAATCTCACGTTCCGGCCCGCCCGATAAAGCGACGGCGCCAACGCCTTCGATTCTGTTAAGCGGGTTAACCACTCCGTCATCCAGAATTTTTGACAAGGCAGGATAACTCTCATCGGCAGTAGCCGACAAAACCATGATGGGAATCATGCTCGTGCTGAACTTAAAAATAACGGGTTTCTCAACGCCATCGGGCAAAAATGTCTCGACCCGTCCAATAGCATCACGGATATCGTTGGCTGCCTCATCAAGATTAGTTCCCCACTCAAATTCCAACAAAACCAACGAGGTATTGTCTTTTGAAACCGATGTAAGTTCTTTCAGATTGTTAACCGTATTCAGATTATTTTCCAAAATGCGGGTTACATTGGTTTCAATATCGGCAGCACTGGCTCCCTCGTAAAACGTGAAAACACTTATAATGGGGGGATCAATTTCCGGAAAGAGATCAATAGGCAAATACCTTAATGAGAAAAGCCCCATAATAATGACCCCTGTAAATATCAGTATTACTGAAATGGGTTTCTTTACCGCCGTTTCGTATATACTCATTTCTTAATGTATTATCAGATTCGCAATATAATGTATGAACACACAGTAACCCGGAATGTTATTGGATCACCTCGACAGGTGTTCCTTCAAGAAGTCCTGTATGACCTTCTACAACAACTTCTTTTCCTTCATCCAAACCGCTGATTACTTCATAAAAATCATCCACTCTTCGTCCTAACTTAACCTCTTTCCGTGTTACTTTCCCGTCTTTTACCACAAACACATAAGAGTCGTTGGTTCCCTGCTGCCGCTGAACTGCCAGATCAGGGACAGTCACTCTTTCGAGAGTCTCGAAAACGATATTAACACGGCCAAACATTCCGGGACGTATTAGTTGTTCTTTGTTGGGGAATATGGTTTCAACCGTAAAAGTCCTGGTTGCAGGATCAATAGTAGGATGCTTCAGGAAGACCCGGCCTGCAAAAGAAGTGTCGGGATAAACATCCAGTTGCATGGAAACGGCCATGTTCTCAACAACAGCCGGGAAATACCGTTCCGGTACATTAATGTCGACCTGAACAGGATCAATTTGCATGACAGTAAGAATTCCTGCTCCTGCAGCCATATTGTACATATCTCCGTCTTCAAAGTTACGCTCAGTAACTACACCGTTGATTGGAGACAACAGACGGGTATTTTCCTTAAGATTCTGGTAATTGGTTCGCAACACGTCCAGTTCAGTCTTCATTTGATCAAGCTGCTGTTCGGAAACACTTCCGGTCTTGTAAAGTGTATCAAGACGGGCATATTCTTTTTCAAGGTTATTCAATTGCACTTCAGTCTGAAACAACTGAGCCGGATCCATTTGCACCAGCAATTGACCCTTTTTCACAGCATCGCCCACATCCACGAATATTTTCTGAATTCGAAGCTGCATAGAAGGACTGATAATATTTTTTTCAAAAGGGACAACGTTCCCCGTAAAATCCATATCCTGTTTAACATTTTCTATCCCCGAAAAAGCGGTTTTTACTTTTCTGGTTCCGCTCTCTTCTTCTTCTTTAGATGGTCCCGAACAAGCTAACAGACCACTGAAAAGAACAATCGATAAAATGCGGGAAGTATTTTTCAAACTTATTGCGTTCATTGATATATATTTTAAAGGTTAAATGGTTACATTCTTATCAGACATCTGAGAAATCAAAGCTACTCCATGCCAGTCTCTTCCGATGATCCCGGCAATTCGGCAAATTCAGGCAGATTTGTCCCCAGTGTTTTTTCATATTCGGCACGTGCCGTAAGAAAATCGAAACGAGCCTGGTTTAAATTCAGACGGGCTTGTGTCAGAGCAACTTCGGCGTCGTTCAGTTCCAACAGCGTACCAGCTCCGGTTTGGTAACGGGCCTGAGAAATTTCGTATCCACGTCCTGCCTGACGTACAGCCACCCTGGCCGACTCGATTTTTTGCGCGGCTGCCTCCATGGAAGAGTAGGCATTCAATACAGATACCGATACCTGACGTTCAACATTTTCGCGTTGATATTTCAGCTGTTCCATACTTACTTCCACCTGTTTTTCCTGGTACCGTTTTGAGAAACCGCTGAATATGGGTATTTGCAACTGCAAACCTGCAACAATCGGGGTTGCCCATTGATAGTCGTCGAATCGAAAATGGTTGGCCTGCGTTTGAAACTGGTAATTAATAAACGCTGAAAGCGTCGGAAAACGTTGGGCTCTGGTCAGCTCAAACTGTTTGTCAAGTTGTAATTTCTGAATATCCAGTTGCCTGATATCGGAGTTGTTGGATAAATCCTGGTCCGGAGCAGAAGGCATTCCTTCTATCAATTCTTTAAAAGCCTCAAGATTTTCGTCAAAACCCAGCGGGATGTCACTGTCGATCCCAAGAAGAATTTTCAGCATTAAAGCAGATACTTTACGTCCGTTTTTTGCTTCTGTCAGCGAAGGTTCAAGATTTCGTACCTGAACTTCAGAACGTATAACATCATATTCTGCCGCAGCTCCCTGATCAAACATCCTTCGAATGTTTTCGTAATTTTCTCTTGCATTTTGCAAACTTCGAAACATTACATTATAGGAATCGTTGGCCAGCAAGCAATTATAGTAAGCCTTTTTCACTTCATTAATCATATTAATCCGTGATTGGCGTGCTGATTCCAAAGCGCTTTTCATCTCCACATCGGTCATCTGGATACTCTTAAAAAGCGACATATTAAAAAGTGGCATTGCAGCACTGATAGCTGCGGAATAACTGTTGTCCGACCCTATTTCAATGGTTGAACTACCGCCACCTAAACCACCTGCCATATCTTCGGATAGGAACAAAACGGGCTTTTTAACATTTCTGCTGTAACTTCCTTCCGCCGAAATCGAAGGAATTAATCCCGCCCATGCTTCTTTACGGGAATAGTCCACTTTTTCAATCTCTTTATCTGCCACTTTAATTAACGGGTTTTCGGACAAAGCAATTTCCAGAGCCTTATCCAAAGTCAGATGCAAAGTATCGTCAACAGAGACCTCCTGTGCTGTGCCAGCGCCCGGAAATACGAACACAACAGCAACAATAACAGGTAAAAGGGTAACTTTTCTGAACATTATTTTCATAAATAACTGGTTTTACTATTTTAACAGGTTACTAAACACTCAGAACATTACAATAGATGGTGAGATTATCAGATGTTAGATTTAAGATATACACAAGATATTGGTATACAGAATCCTATTAATAACAAACCATTAGATTTTCAGATTTAAGATAAAACTATTATCCCGGGCCATTCTTTCCCGAATCTGGATCAGACAATAATTTTTCAAGCATTTCCACACCTTTGGGAGTGGAAATACCACGACCAAAATTTAGTACTATATTCTCGAACAATTCCTTACGGGGGAATTCATCAATGGGGAATGCTTCATTATTGTGAATAAGCGTAATTTGTTCATAAAAGATTCTTGCAACAAGATGCGGGTTGATATCCGGTCTTAAAAGTCCTTCTCTTTTTCCTCTTTCCAATAATCTCTGCAACTCCATTTGGCCCGACTCCCGGCTTTTACGAACACTCTCATCCCAAATGTTGGGATAAAATTTCTTCAGGTCTTCCATAAACAGAGGGTTTACCACTTTAATACTTTCCAGACCATAATGCAAAATCCCAATTATGATTTCAATAACATTGTCAGCTTGTTCGGTCATTCTTTTGAGATTACAATCGTGCTCATGCTGGAAATAGTCGAGGGTTTCCTTTAAAAGTTGTGTTTTATCATCAAAATTTTCATAGATGGTACGTTTTGATACACCAGCTTCCGATGCTATTTCATCCATTATAACCCGCTTAATGCCACGGGCAAAAAACAACTTTCCGGCACCTTGAATTATTCTTTCCTTAATTTCCATTTTCCTTTTATTGAGCGGTTCAAAAATAGCGTGAAAACTAAAAAAAACAAAATAGTTTTTTAGTTTTAACGTTTATTAATCTTGTGCAATTGCATAGCGAGAACGATACATTCCTACCTGTTTGCTGACTTTTCAGGAAGTTGAATCAAACCCACAAAAAAACCGCCAACACCATAGGCATTGACGGTTCTCATCAAATATTAAAATTTTTTCTACACTATCATTCCGGCAGCTACAGTTTCGTTGGTGCCCTCATCAATAAGAATAAGACTACCGGTATTTCTGTTGACATTATAGGAATCGAAAAACAGGGGTTTGGTAGTACGCAACTTCACCCTCACAATATCGTTCATTTCTACTTCCAGGTCATCGGTATCCTTTTCGAGGGTGTTAATATTCATTTTATATTCCACCTCGTTTATCATGCATCTCATTTCGGTGGTTGTATGGCGCAGCGTATATTTACCTCTCGGTATCATTTTTCTGTCGTTGAACCAACACATCATCACTTCGATATCCTGGCTGATTTTGGGACCATGCCCGTTAGACTCTTTAACCAGCATATCTCCACGGCTGATATCTAATTCATCCTCAAGGGTTACAGAAACAGATTGAGGAGCAAAAGCCTTCTCCAGACTTTCGGTAAACAAATCAATGGATTTAACTTTTGATGTAAAACCTGAAGGTAACACTTTTACGGTATCGCCAACTCTAAGACTTCCACTGACAATACGCCCGGCATAGCCACGGTAATCAGGAAAGTCTTTAGACTGAGGGCGAATGACATATTGCACGGGCAATCTGAAATCATCCCGGTTAATATCGCTTCCGATGTGCAAATTTTCAAGCAGGTACATAAGTGTCGGGCCCTGGTACCAGTCCATATTTTTGGAACGGGTAACTACATTATCACCAACAAGCGCGCTTATGGGGACATAACGCACATCTTTAACACTCAATTTGGAAGAAATATCTTCCATATCGGTTTTTATCTGCTCAAAAACAGCTTCATCGTAGTCAACAAGGTCCATTTTGTTGACACAAATTATTATATGCGGAATTTGCAGAAGCGAAGCTATATAGGCGTGCCTACGTGTTTGTTCAAGCACTCCGTGCCGGGCATCAACCAGGATTATTGCAGCATTGGCTGTGCTGGCTCCGGTCACCATATTTCGCGTGTACTGTATATGTCCAGGGGTATCTGCAATGATGAATTTTCTTTTCGGGGTTGCAAAGTAACGATAAGCCACATCGATGGTAATGCCCTGCTCTCTCTCGGCCTTTAGTCCGTCGGTAAGCAAAGCCAAATTCACACTTTCGCCACCCGACCGGAAACTTGCTTTTTCAATGGCCTCCATCTGGTCTTCAAAAATGGCCTTGGAATCGAATAACAAACGACCAATTAGTGTGCTTTTGCCGTCGTCTACACTTCCTGCCGTGGTAAACCGCAAAAGCTCCATATCTAAATATCCCGATTCTTTTCCACTCATTTTTTCAATTATCAGTTATCAATTACCAATTATCAGTATTGGTTTATTTACTTTTGAGCCCGGTCTAAAAAGCATCTTTGTTGCCAAACTCACTTTTGGGTATTTAAAACAACTCCGAACCCAGAACTCAAAAATACCCTTCCCTCTTACGGTCTTCCATAGAAGAATCTGAGCGCTTATCGTCGGCTCTTCCTCCACGTTCAGTTACACGAGTTACTGCTACTTCCTGTATAATATCTTCGATGTTATTGGCAGTAGATAAAGTAACGCCCGTACAGGTCATATCACCAATGGTACGGCAACGCACATCGCGCACTTCCACTTTTTCTCCATCTTTAAGCTGCATAAAAGGGGCTTTAGCCAGCCAGACACCATCCCGTTGGAAAACTTCACGTTTGTGTGTAAAATAAAGCGATGGCAGTTTGATATTCTCCATATAGATATATTGCCAGACATCCATTTCGGTCCAGTTACTAATGGGGAAAACTCTGAAATGTTCACCCATATTCTTCTTCCCGTTGAAAAGATTCCAAAGTTCGGGACGCTGGTTTTTGGGGTCCCACTGGCCGAACTCATCCCTGTGCGAGAAAAAACGTTCTTTGGCACGGGCTTTTTCTTCATCGCGCCGGCCGCCCCCCATAGCTGCATCAAATTTTTCCTCTTCAATGGCATCCAAAAGCGTTATGGTCTGGATTTTATTGCGGCTGGCATTAATACCGGTTTCTTCCACAGCTCTTCCCTTATCGATGGTATCCTGAACATACTTAACAATGCAACGGGCACCGGTCTCCTTCATCAGATTATCCCTGTATTCGATCGTTTCAGGAAAGTTGTGCCCCGTGTCAATATGCATCAAGGGGAAGGGAACTTTTGCCGGCCAGAAGGCTTTCCGGGCGAGATGAAACATAACAATAGAATCTTTGCCGCCCGAAAACAACATAACAGGGTTTTCGAACTGGGCTGCCACCTCACGGATCACAAAAATCGATTCGGCCTCAAGTTCTTTCAGATGGTTAATCTGGTATTTGTTCATCGATATAAAATTTGTCTAAATTATTGGTCTGATGGAACTCGCATGATTGAGTTTTATACATCAACTTTTGGAACAAACCTTGTCATGCTCGTTTCATCAGTATAAAATTAGTCTAAGTTATTGGCCTGATGGAACTCGCATGTAAACATTTATACATATTCTTATTGTGGTATGCCTTGTCATGCCAGTTTTATCTTACATCTTACCATCTTACATCTAAAAATCTATTAAAACAATCTTTGCCATGCTCGTTTCATCCAAATAATAATGCTCTGCTGCAAGATTCGGCATTAAAAATGCGTCTGAAAACCGGCCGCAAATATACTCAATAAAAAGGCCATTCCCAAAAATGAGAATGGCCGGTAATCATCTTTTGAATTAAAAGTAATCACATATTTAGTACAAATCATTCACATCCCCTGAGTCAAAGCTTTTATTGTATTGCTTCATAGCTCTGAGGCTCATACCCATACTCGAGAATCCACCATCGTGGTAGAGGTTTTGCATGGTCACTTTCCGGGTATAATCGGAAAACATTACCACACAATACCGGGCACAATCTTCGGCGTCGGCATTCCCAAGGGGAGACATTCGATCGGCAAAATCCATCAGTCCGTCAATTCCCTTCACACCGCTACCCGCGGTAGTGGCAGTTGGTGACTGACTGATTGTGTTGACCCTCACCTTTTTCTGACGACCGAAAATATAGCCAAAGCTACGGGCGATTGATTCCAGTAAAGCCTTGGCATCGGCCATATCGTTGTATCCATAAAGCGTTCGCTGCGCTGCCACGTAAGATAGCGCCAGTACAGATGCCCACTCATTTAAGGCATCCTGCTTGAAAGCCACCTGAAGCATTTTATGAAACGAAATGGCTGAAATATCAAGCGTTTTTTGAAAGTAATTGTAATCCAGGTCGTGATAAACCCTCTTTTTACGAACGTTCAGAGACATTCCGATGGAGTGCAAAACAAAATCTATCTTACCGCCAAGTACTTCGGTTGATTTTCGGAAGACATTTTCCAAATCCTCAACGTTTGTGGCGTCGGCCGGAATTAGTTCTGCACCTGTCTTCTTTGCCAGGTCGACAACTTCACCCATCCGGCACGCTACATGCGTGTTTGACAAGGTAAATGTGGCACCTTCCTCGTGGGCCAGTTCGGCAACTTTCCATGCAATGGACATATCGTTGAGGGCGCCGAAAATAATCCCCCGTTTTCCTTTTAACAAGTTATTTCCCATATCGGTAAAAATTGTTTTTCAGGATGCAAATATACCGCAAAATCATAGCCGGAAAAAGTTTCGAACTGTCTTCTTTTTATCAAATCTATTTAAAAATAATTCAAATATTTCAAAATTAGCCATTTAGGGGCATCAAATCCGAAATATAATAAATATTACAGTGGGTTAAGAAATCTGAACCTCTGCACAAATCTGAGAAAAAACAGCATTGACGACCAGGGAAAAAGAGATTGCACTGTATGTCACATAACGAATTTTCAATACGATCAGAAGCCGTTCAATGCCAAGGCTTCCCGACATTTAATTCTCCAGCAATGCCCGTGCATTTTCGAGAGCGGCATCGGTAACACTGGCACCGCTAAGCATTCCTGCAATTTCAGCCAGACGTTCCTCCTTACTCAACAACTTAACGGATGAAATGGTTTGATGGTCGGTTTCGGTTTTGAAAACTTTGAAATGATAATTGCCTTTACCGGCAATTTGCGGAAGATGTGTAATGCTAATAACCTGTATATTGCGGCCCATTTCCTGCATGATGCGGCCCATGCGATCGGCTATTTCGCCGGAAACGCCGCTGTCAATTTCATCGAAGATTATTGTCGGCAGTCCTTTTGCTGATGACAAAAGCGATTTAACACAGAGCATTACCCGCGATATTTCACCCCCTGAAGCAACCTTAGGGATATCGGTCAGTTCTCCACTTTTATTGGCTGAGAACAGGAAAGACACATTGTCCAGGCCGTCAGGTCCATACTCCTTCATTCTGTTGTTGCTCACGGCAAAGCGTGCATTCGGCATTCCAAGCTCGCGAAGCTGACTTTGAACGGTTTGTTCTATTTGCCTGAAGACACCTTCACGGGATTTGGTCAGAACTTTGGATCGTTTTTCAAGTTCACTCAGAGCTTCGCCGATCTGCTTATCGAGCCTTGCAAGTTCTTCATCAAAGGAAGCCAGTTTTTCAAGACGGTCAGCCAGGTCTGCCTTTATTTCAATCAACGCCTCTACAGAATCCACATGGTGCTTTTGCTGAAGCGAATAGATCAGGTCGAGTCGCTCGCGCACCACTTCCTGTCTGGCAGGATCGAATTCCACATCCGTCCCCCGGTCTGTAATTTCTTCAGCTATGTCTTTTAATTCAATATATGATGATTCAAGACGATTTAACAAATCCACGCCTCCCTGCAAAAAGGAAGCGACTTTTCTGAATTCTTCGACCAGGTGAAATAACTCCTGAACCATTGGCTTTTCACTTTCATACAGATACTGTGACGCATGCGAAAGAGCTGTTTTTATTTCTTCAACATGTGTAAGCTGTTCCA
Source organism: Anaerophaga thermohalophila DSM 12881 (assembly GCF_000191885.1). GTDB lineage: Bacteria > Bacteroidota > Bacteroidia > Bacteroidales > Marinilabiliaceae > Anaerophaga > Anaerophaga thermohalophila. Next base: position 27,618 of record NZ_AEWI01000024.1, on the reverse strand, counting down.
GTTCCTGTTCGAGTTCTGCCTGCTCTCCTTCCCTGAGATTGGCATCGTCGAGCTGTTTAAACTGAAACTCCCAGTAATCCTTGTCTTCCCGTTGCCGGGCATTCATCTCTTCAAGTTTTTTCTTTTCCTTCGTCAGCCGCTTATAAGTATTATACGCCTCGGTGTAATTTTCTCTTTCAGACAGGTTCGAAGCAACTGTATCCACTACATTCAGCTGAAAATTATTGTCCCCGAGCAAAAGATTCTGATGCTGCGAGTGAACGTCAATCAAGCGATCGGAAAGCAATTTCAAAAAATTCAGATTGACCGGTGTATCATTTACAAAAGCACGGGATTTTCCGGATGGCAGAACTTCACGCCGCAGAAGAGCTTCCTCATCAAAATCGACATCCTCATCGCGGAAAAGCGACTGCAATCCGTAATTGGAAATATCGAATACAGCCTCAATAACACATTTATTTTCTTTATCGCCAATTACCGACACATCGCTTCGCTGCCCCAATACAAGTCCCAAAGCGCCAAGCATAATGGACTTGCCCGCACCGGTTTCGCCGGTAATAACGGTAAATCCGGGCCCAAATTCAATGCGGGCCTCATCAATAAGCGCATAATTTTTTATAGACAAATATCTCAGCATAACAACAATTAATTGTCTTTGAGCATCTCCTGATAAGCATCGGCATTGGTCGGATTGATTTCAGACAGAATATTGACAACCTCTGCTTTCTCCATTGAAAATGATTCAGAGAAAATATTGATCAGTTCTTTTTGTTTTGCATCAAAAAATACCTGCAAAGCATAAGAGCTGGGCTCGCGACGATAAACATCACGCAACAACTTTAAGGAGGCGGCAATATGCGAACGTGCCTCCTCCGCATCTTTGTGCATTAAATCCAGTCCGTTACGGTGATATTCATAATAAAACTCACGCAAAGGTTGATGGTCTTCGTCAAGAAGATTGTCAACAAGCCAATAACGGTTCTGTCGGCTCTCGAATTGTTTCCAGCCTGTCTCTCTGGTATTTTGCATCATCCCCACAATCTTTTGAGCTTCCTGAAAATAGGGAGTTCCTCCTTCGGGGCTGAAGGTATCGTAATCATATCCCAAAACAATGTAAGCATAATAGGCCAGTATGGCTGTCAAATTGGATTCAATATTGTTCTTGTTATACACCAGATTCTCATATTCGCCATATTCGAAATCGATATTATCATCTTTCAAATTCAGGGTAGTGGTTGAATAGGCAGAATTAAAAACCGGTCGTCTGGCCTGAATTTGCAAAGAACCCTTAAACCTGTCAACACCAATAAGTTCGTTGATGGTAAAATGAAAGGTACATTCAATCCGTTCGGATGTTTTATAAACATGATTCGTCCATTGCTGATTGTTCATAAATTCATATATCGTTTCGCGCAATGATTGAAACATGGTACGGTTGGTTCCCTGCACCGAGGGAGCCACAACTTGTACTGCACACCGTAACTCCTGAGAATGCAAAGGAATTAATGACAGAGATGCGAAAAAGATGAATGCCAGATATCTCATCTTCAAAGGATTTTTTCGAGTGCCGAAACAATGTCGACGGCAACTGCCTGTTTACTCTTTAACGGAAAGTTTTCAATTTTATGGTCTTTATGAATGATAGAAATACGATTGGTATCCCCCATAAATCCTTCTCCTTCATTATTCGGAGAGTTCAGAACAACAAAATCAAAATTTTTTCGAGCCAGTTTCTGGCGTGCATTCTTTTCTGCATTATTGGTTTCTAAAGCAAACCCGACAGTAACCTGACCCGCCTTTTTTGTTTTCCCCAACTCTGCAGCAATGTCGGGATTGGCTTTTAAATGAATGGTTAAATCTTCAGTGCTTCGCTTTATTTTTTCTGCCGAAACATCTGAAGGTGCATAATCGGAAACCGCTGCTGCAAAAACGGCGGCATGGCAAGAAGTAAATAATTTGCGACAGATATCATACATCGCGGTAGCGGACACAACATCCATCCGGTGAACAGAAGGATGAGAAATTTTCAGATTTACCGGGCCGGTAACCAGAAAAACTTCGGCACCTCTATGTGCCAGCTCTTCAGCAATCGCGAATCCCGTTTTCCCCGATGAATAATTTCCGATAAACCGGACGGGATCGATGTTCTCGTAGGTAGGCCCGGCCGTAACCAGAATCTTTTTACCGCTCAATGACTTTTTTTTTTCTATCGCTAAAATTTCGCTGATACGTTGAACGATCAGCTCCGGTTCCTCCATCCGCCCTTTTCCTTCGAGACCGCTGGCCAGTTCTCCGGTGGCAGGCTCAATAATGTGTGCTCCGAAGCGCCTAAGCAAATCAATATTTCGCTGATTGGCAGGATGTGCATACATATCTACATCCATAGCCGGCGCCACAACAACCGGACATTTGGCTGACAAATATGTGGTGATCAGGAGATTGTCGCAAATCCCGTTGACCATCTTACCCATTGTGTCGGCAGTTGCCGGCGCTATGACCATAATATCGGCCCATAACCCCAGATCAACATGACTGTGCCAAGTGCCATCCTCGTTCCCGAAAAACTCTGAAAGGACCGGCTTCCCCGACAAGGCAGAAAGCGTGACAGAAGTAATAAACTTCTTTCCTGCAGGCGTAATGATAACCTGAACCTCAGCACCTTCCTTCACAAGGAGACGAAGAAGATAAACAGCTTTATAAGCTGCAATGCTTCCTGTAATTCCTAAAATTACCTTTTTCCCTTTAAGCATAAATCCGTCTCCTTAGATGAGTGCGACTATGAGGTCATAAAACCACGATTAACCTTCGGAAACTATCCGAAATCGAACTGATAGAAAACAACGCTCTATTCTTCCTCAACCTGCTTATCCCGGGCAGGATTACGGTAATAGATTTTTCCTTCTATAAACTCCTGGGCTGCAAGAAGAGAGGGTTTTGGCAATCGCTCATAAAATTTTGATATTTCGATTTGTTCGCGATTTTCAAATACCTCTTCCAGATTATCCGTATAAGAAGCAAACTCCTGTAATTTTTTGTTGAGCTCCTCTTTCATCTCAACCCCAATCTGATTGGCCCTTTTGCTGATAATCATCACGGTCTCGTAAATGTTACCTGTGCGCGACGACATCTTATCGGTATCCCAGGTAACGGTTGTCAAAGGCGCATTTGACTTTTTATAATCCATTGCAATAGTGATTTTATGTAAATACTAATATTTTTTCAACATCCTTGTAACATCTTCAAAAATCTTGTTGGCTTGTTTCATGTAAGAACTTTCAGGAAAATCGTTTATGAAGGCATAATATTCATCCAAAGTTCTTCTCAGGCGGTCTTCCTCTTTTTCGGGAACACTATTCATCGCCTGAATGTATAATGAATCCAGAATCAAAAAAGATAATTCTTCACGGTATTTGGTATCGGGAAATTCGTCAAGACTGTTACGTGCGGTAATAACGGCAGCCTGGTAATTATTGCCCAGGTAGGTTCCCAGCTGGTAATATAATTTGGCATTCAGGTATGATTTAAATACCAGTTTATTGCGCATTTCTTCTACCATTTTGTTGGCGGCTTCAACCTTCGGACTGTTTGGATACAGGTTCATATAAAGGTTAAAAGCCTCAATGGCATTTTGCGTATCGGTTTGATCCAGCCTGGGATTCGGCGACTGCTGATAATAACAAGCACCTATCATAAACTGGGCATCCTCTGCATACTCACTGTTCGGATACTTTTTCACAAACTGTCTGAAAAAATGAACGGCACTAATATAATCGCGCATATTATAGAGCGAATAGGCATACTTGTAATGAGCCTCTTCAGCTCTGTCGGTACCCATAAAGACTGAAATCAGCTCCTGCAACAAAGTCGAGGCCCTCATATAGTCCTCTTCCTCGTAATACTCAAGAGCCTTTTCATACTTAAGGTCGTAATCAGTACTTTTTAATACTTTCTGATATTCACTACATGAGGCCAATAATACCAAGGCCATCAGAACAATCAATTTCCTCATCGTAACTATGCGCTTTTTGTGCATTTGCAGATTTCCGGTTAACTCTTTCACCAAAAATAATAACCGCAAAATTTCCTGCAAAGATACAGGTTTTACTTTGAAATATAAATTCCCACAAACGGGTTTTTTCCATTCCTGATTTAAATCAAAAACCGGGCCACTGATAAGTAAGAGGAATAAAATAAGCCGTATCCGTGATAAGAAAAGATTTAGGCAGTACCACACGAATTAAAATAAACAAAAAACATTACCTTTGCCCTCAAAATTAAAACTAAAAAGCTATAGTAAAGTGGATATTTTTGATAAAATAAGTGAAAACATGGGGCCTCTTGGCCAATATGGCAAAGACGCCCACGGTTACTTTATGTTTCCCAAACTGGAGGGAGAAATCCACCCCCATATGATATTCAGGGGTAAGAAAGTACTAACATGGAGTTTGAACAATTACCTGGGTCTGGCCAATCACCCCGAAGTAAGAGAGGTAGATGGTCAGGCTGCAAAAGACTGGGGACTTGGTTACCCGATGGGGGCACGCATGATGTCGGGTCATACCAGTAAACATGAGGAACTGGAAGCCGCTCTGGCCGACTTTGTAGGGAAAGAAGATGCTTATCTTCTAAACTTTGGTTATCAGGGCATGGTATCCATCATTGACACGTTGGCCGGCCGCAATGACGTAATTGTTTACGATTCGGAATGTCATGCCTGTATTATGGATGGCATTTTTCTTCACAAAGCAAAAGGTGGCAAGAGTTTCGTGTTTCCGCATAACGACATCGAAAGATGTGAAAAGATGCTCTCCATGGCTACCAGGCGTACCGAAGAATCCGGTGGTGGTATCCTTGTAATCACTGAAGGTGTATTCGGGATGGCAGGTGACCTCGGGCATCTTCATAAAATTGCTGCCCTGAAAGACAAGTTTGAATTCCGTATCCTGGTTGACGATGCACATGGTTTTGGCACGATGGGCAAGACCGGTGCTGGTGTAGCCGAGCATTATGGAGTAACCGACAAGGTGGATCTCATTTTCGGGACATTTGCAAAATCGATGGCCGGCTTCGGTGCATTCGTAGCCAGCCGCGAAGACGTGGTGCAATTTTTACGCTATAACATGCGTTCACAAATCTACGCCAAATCACTGCCCATGCCCATGGTCATTGGCGCAATGAAACGGCTGGAGTTACTGAAAACACATTCCGAACTCAGGGAACATCTGTGGACGGTCGTAAAAGCGCTTCAGAAAGGTTTGCGGACGGCAGGCTTCAATCTTGGACATACCGAATCTCCGGTGACTCCGGTCTTTCTGAACGGTACCGTCCCCGAAGCTACCAACCTGACGATGGACCTGCGTGAAAATTATAATATTTTCTGCTCCATCGTGGTTTATCCGGTTATTCCTAAGGGACAAATCATGCTGCGACTGATCCCGACGGCGATTCATACGCTTGAAGATGTCGATTTTACGGTCAAGGCTTTTTCCGAAATTAAGGAAAAGCTTGAAGCAGGTAAATACCAAAGCGATAAAATTGCAAGTTTATCTTGACATCCTATAATATTTCTAATATTTTTATGGCGCTTCTTAATAAGGAGCGCCTTTTTTGTGAAAAACCTGATGACAATACTTATTAATTAAATGTAAAATGAAACGAGCACGACAAGGTTTGTCTCAATAGATTATCAGATTTTAAGATATAAGATTTAAGATGAAACGAACATGACAAGGTTTGACTTAATAGATTATCAGATTTTTAGATTTAAGATTTAAGATTTAAGATGAAATGAACATAAATAGATTTTCCACAATAAGAATATGTATAAATCTTGCTTGCGAGTTCCATCCGACCTTAATAAATAAATTTTATACGGTTGAATATTTTGACCGCAAGCGAAACACAGCAAATGATACTTTATGAACAGATACTAACTAATTAATAACTAAAAATAAGAAACATGAGAACAAACATTTTTAAAATGGTACTTGCTATGTTTTCTATGATGTTCGTTTTGTCCGCAAATTCAAGAGCAGAATCCCCAAAAAAGGATACTTTTCAGACATCAGCGGGTGCTCTGGAAGTATTTCATGTTGGCCACGCTTCGCTCTATTTTGTTTTTAATGGCAAAACCATACATGTGGATCCTTTCGGTAAAATGGGCGATTACTCAAACATGCCCAAAGCTGACCTGATACTTATTACCCATGAGCATGCCGACCATTTGGATGCCGAAACCATTGAGCTGATTTTGAAAGAAAATACCCAAATCATCATCAATAAGGCCGGCTACGATTCTCTACAGAAAGGCAGAATCATGAAAAACGGAGACCAGACAACTGTTCTGGATATCCCAATAAAGGCAGTACCGGCCTACAACATCGTTCACAAAGGAGATGATGGCACAGCCTTTCACCCCAAGAGCCGGGACAACGGTTATGTGATGAAATTCGGAGATACCAGTGTATACATTGCCGGAGACACCGAGAACATTCCGGAAATGAAAGACCTGGGAGACATTGACATTGCCTTCTTACCCATGAACCTTCCCTACACAATGAGTCCCGAAATGTGTAAAAAAGCAGCCCTGATGGTGGAACCGGATGTACTGTTTCCCTACCACTACAAAATGGGCGAAACGGATACCGGGAAATTTGCTCAGTTAATGAAAGATGTTTCAGGTATTGAAGTCCGGTTCAGACAATAGAACAAGGAAAGGTTGAGGGGTGAGAGTTGTTATCTCAATCCCTCTCCTTTTCATCAGTATAAAATAAGTCTAAGTCATTGGCCTGATGGAACTCGCATGATTGAATTTTATACATGTTCTTTTGTGACAATCTTTGTCATGCTCGTTTCACCCTTTTACCTTTATACCCTTCCAACACTTTCAGGGTAAGAAACCACTGGAAAAGTATAACTCTGTTCTCAACGTGCCATGTTCTTTGCCCTATTCTCTCTCCTCTCTTTCTGCTAAAATTCTCCTATCTTTAAGCCTATGATACACATCTATACAGGAAACGGAAAAGGCAAGACCACAGCTGCCCTGGGACTCATGGTAAGAGCGGCAGGTGCAGGGAAAAAAATATTCTTCGGCCAGTTTGTTAAAGGAATGGCTTACAGTGAAGTAATGCTCATTCACGAGCAAATACCGCAAATTGAACATCAGCTTTTTGGCCGGAAGTGCTTCATCAAAAGGGAACCGGAACCAGAAGATTACAAAGCAGCCCAGGCGGGATTGCGTACAGTCAAAGAGCTGATCAAATCAGGCAAATACGACCTGATGGTGCTGGATGAATTAAACATCGCATTGTATTATAAATTATTTAGCCTGGAAGAAGTCCTTGCAATGCTTGAATATCTGCCTGAAAATATCGAACTGGTCATCACGGGTCGGTACGCCCCACCGGAACTCATCGAAAAAGCTGACCTCATCACCGAAATGAAAGAGATCAGACATTATTATCAAAATGGTGTAAAAGCCCGGAAGGGGATTGAGTTTTAAAACAAAAATCCCTTCTTTTTCTTCAGCACAATACAGCCGGGGAAATGGTCACTGTAACCACCATGGTACCAATCACCTACAAAGGTGCGATACGGGTAACCCCTGTAATCTCCCTCCTGTTGCCGCAGATAATTGTTATATTAATCGACCTATGCGGCAAGGAGATTAAAAAAATTCATTTCTTTGCTTCCATAATAAAAAGGATATTTTTCAAACCAAAAATTTAAATCTGAAAATGGGTAAAGTATTGATAATCGGCGCCGGCGGAGTCGGCACTGTTGTGGCCCACAAGGCGGCTGCAATACCTGAAGTATTTACGGAGATTATGCTGGCCAGTCGCACAAAAAGCAAGTGCGATGCAATTGCCAAAAAAATCGGAGACAATCGCATCCAAACAGCACAGGTTGATGCCGATAATGTACCTGAACTGGTAGAACTAATCAACAGCTTTAAACCTGATATTGTTATCAATGTCGCTCTCCCCTATCAGGACCTTACCATCATGGATGCCTGCCTGGAAACCGGTGTTGCCTATCTGGACACGGCCAATTATGAACCGAAAGATGAGGCAAAATTTGAATACAAATGGCAGTGGGCCTATCAGGATAAATTCAAAAACGCCGGACTAACGGCCATTCTCGGCTGTGGATTCGATCCGGGGGTGACTTCCATTTTCACTGCCTACGCTGCTAAGCATCATTTCGATGAGTTACAGTATCTCGATATTGTAGATTGCAATGCGGGTGAACATGGTAAACCGTTTGCGACCAATTTCAATCCCGAAATCAACATCAGGGAGGTTACACAGAAAGGGAAATATTGGGAAAACGGCAAGTGGGTCACCACCGAACCGCACAAAATACACAAGCCTCTTAATTATCCGGAAATCGGCCCAAAAGAGTCGTATCTTATCTATCATGAAGAACTGGAATCACTCGTGAAAAATTTTCCGACATTGAAACGGGCAAGATTCTGGATGACTTTTGGTGAGGAGTATCTGACGCACCTGCGGGTAATACAAAACATTGGTATGGCCCGAATCGATCCGGTAAAATATAAAGGTGTGGATATCATTCCCCTTGAATTCCTGAAAGCCGTACTGCCCAACCCCGGAGAGCTGGGTGAAAATTATAAAGGTCAAACATCGATAGGTTGCCGAATCAGAGGACTGAAAGACGGGAAAGAAAAGACTTATTACATCTACAACAATTGCGACCATCAGAATGCTTACAAAGAAACAGGAACCCAGGCTGTGAGCTATACAACAGGCGTTCCGGCAACCATCGGAGCCATGATGTACCTCAAAGGGTTGTGGAAAAAACCGGGAGTATTCAACGTAGAAGAGTTTGATCCCGACCCCTTTATGGAAGAGTTGAACCAACGGGGGCTTCCATGGCATGAGTTGCATGATGTAGAACTGGAACTTTAACAAAACACGAACAAAAAAGCGAGCACCTTTTCCGGTCCTCGCTTTTTTATTTAATGAGCGCGGCCTAAAAAGCATTTTTATTGCCAAACTCATTGTTGTTTTAAATTTTTAATCCTCATAACAACGAGTCAACTGCGGTACAAAAATTTAAAGCGCCTTGATTTTAACAAAAATATGCTTTTTACCCCACCCGTTTATTCGATAAAAAATTGTTAAGCCGATAATATTTGAGGATTTTCAATAAATTGTTCAAGAATTTTCTCCCCCTTTGCGGTACAAATTCCACTAATTTGTAAATAAAACATATTGTTCAGATCAACATTTCTTTCTTTCCCGTCAACATAAATATCACCCGTCTGAAAAAGAAACCCGGTAAATAAAGTGGCAAAATCATCTTTAAACCGGGTAAGAAAAACGCCTTCATTTTTGCCTTCTTCAATAATCTGAGAAAGAGTCTCTTTAATAAAAGAGCCATACTGCTCCCGAATATTATCAGCCAGAACAGAACTCATTTTCACAAGAGAATAAACAAAAACCGGTGTTATCGGCTTAAAGTGCATTAAGACAACACTGTAAAGCCCGTATAGCTTTTGTATACCTCCCCTGTTTTCACTCACCACCTTTAACACCGCTTCTTTAAACTTATCAAACTCTTCATTCAGTACCATTTGCACCAACTCATATTTCGTAGCAACCTGCTGATAAATAGTTCGTTTTGATATGCCAAGTTCATTGGCTATCTCATCCATCGTAATATTTTTGACTCCAAACTTATAATACAAATTGGCAATTCGTTCAATATCCAGCCCTCTATTTTCCATCTATTCCTTTTTATATTTTTTTGATATTGACAGAAAGTAATCCGTCAACATCACCCGGCTTAATACGATTGTATTATATCCCAGACAAATGCCCGCACACCGATGGCTTTATTACGTAAATCCAGCTTATGAATGGTTTTTAATAAAATATCTACTTTATCATCTTCAACCACAGTAATCACGGCCGAATTCATTTCGGGCCAGGTATGGGTGCCCCGGTGTGGTTCACCGGTTTCGGAACCCTGCCCCTGTACCTCTTCAAAAAATGTAAATCCGCGAATTTTCAGTTGGTCCAGAATATATTCAACACGCTCAGTGTTGGCCTGATTAAATACTATAAATACTGCTTTCATTTTTTCTCATTTTTGGAAGGAACTACTGATATCAGCATGATCCTTAATTTTATCAGAGTTTTTAACCGACAGGTTATTTCATCAGTATATAATTTATTTATTAAGGTCGGATGGAACTCGCATGCAAGAATTTATACTTGTCTTTATTGAGGTAAAGCCCGTTATTTTCGTTTTATCTTAAATCTTAAATCTAATAATCTAATAATCTATTAATCTATTAATCTATTAAGGCTATCTTTGTCATGCTCGTTTCATTTCTTCTGAAACCTGTCGGTTAAAAAGTTCTTACCCGCATTTATTCATCATCTGCAATTTGCAAGAATATAAACTCTTTTCTGGTTTTCGCTGCTTTGTTACGCTCACCATGTTTCGATATTATAGCGTATAAAACAGGAACAACAACCAGTGTCACAAAAGTAGACACTATCAGTCCGCCTATAACCACAACCCCCATAGGTCGCCAGGTTTCGGAACCGGTACCTGTACTTAAAGCCATCGGCACCATACCCAGAATAGTAGTAAAAGCGGTCATTAAAACAGGACGCAGACGTGATTGACCGGCAAGTGCAATGGCTTCGTTCAGCTCGTATCCTCGCTCACGCATAAGGTTAATGTAATCCACCAGCACAATACCGTTTTTCACAACAATACCTACCAGCATTACCGCTCCCAGTGCACCTATCATGTCAAGAGAAATACCGGTAATAAACAATGCCAGAACAACGCCCGAAATGGCAAACGGTACCGCCATCATAATAATGAAAGGTTTACCCATATCTTCGAACTGAGAGGCCATAACAATGTAAACCAACATCACGATAAGGAGAAACAACATTCCTATATCTGCAAAAGTCTCCTGCTGGTCTTCATAATCACCTGCCAACTGAATGGTTATTCCTTGTGGAATTTCGACCTTGTCAAGCGCTTTCTCAATGCCCGAAGCCAATTCCCCCAGTGATACCTGGTACGGGGTGACTGAAACGGTGACAATTCGCTGACGTCTTTTACGCTCAATGGTAGGAGGCGACCAGTATTCATCAATATTGGCAACCTCTCCGAGTTTAATATTGCCCGCAGCTGTCGGAATGGACATTGCTTCAATGTCACTAATTGAGTTTCTGTCTTCTTCAAGTATCCTGACAACAATGTCGTATTCATCACCCTCTTCCTTAAAATAACCTGCAGGCATTCCATGAATACGATTATAAGCCATATTGGCAACATTTACAGCATCTAATCCATGCCGGGCAAGTTTTTCTTTATCCACATCAATTTTCAACTCAGAACGATCTTCTTCCCGACTGACGGTTATATCTCTGGCACCCGGAACATTCTCCCTGATCGTACGTTCCACCGTTGCTGCCAGTATATTAGTTCTATCGAAATCGTGACCATATATTTCCACATCAACAGTTGATGCCCCCTGACTACCCATGCCGGAAACAACCTCTGCCTGATATTCAATTATTTCAGGATGTTTTGCCATTTCCTGACGCAGCACTTCAGCAATGTCGAATGCACTTCTTTCACGTTCCTTCTTGTCAGACAAGACGATTGTCATTGAGATTTTTTTATTGGAAGTAGCAATAAACATAGCACCAATACTCGCCTCATCGTTCGAGCCTACAGTGGTGGCATATCTTTCTATTTCGGGAGCCAGCTCCAGGAATCGGGCTTCCAGCATTCTTGCTGTTTTCATCGATTCTTCAACCCGCGTTCCCCGTTGCAACTCGACAGTTACCGAAATTCGTCCCTGGTCGCTTTGTTGCATAAAATCGGTTCCGATAAGTCCCAAAAAAAGAGGTAGCAAAGTAACAATAAACAGAACAACAACTACAGCAAGCGTCGTCTTTTTACGCTTTAAAATGGTACTTAAGAATCTAGAGTACCATGCGTCCACTTTGTCAAGTGTACTGACAACATATTTCTGATACCAGTTTTCCTTTGGTTCCTGCGGAATAATATGTCCATGTTCATCTACTTTGATTGGAGCGGACTTCAATAATTTCGAAGCCAGCATCGGTGTTAATGAAATAGCAACAAGGGTTGATGTTACCACCACAATAGTGACAATCCAGCCCAATTCGCTAAACATGATACCGGCAAGACCGCCAAGCATGGTTAAAGGCACAAATACTGCCACAATAACCAAGGTAGTGGCAATGACCGATACCCAGACTTCATTTGTCGCATAAATGGCTGCCTCACGCGGACTGGAGCCACGCTCTACATGCCTGGTTATATTCTCGAGCACCACAATGGCATCGTCCACCACCATACCAATAGCCACCGTTAACGATGACAAAGAGATGATATTGAGAGAACTGTCAACTAAAGCCAGATAAATAAAGGAAACAATCAGGGCAATAGGAATAGTGATGCCAATAATCAACGTAGCACGCCATCTTCCCAAAAACACAAGCACAACCAAAACAACAAAGAGGAGGGCATACATGATAGACTCTTCCAAACTGCTGATAGAGTCTCTGATGTTGTCGGAAGAGTCATATACCACATTCAACTTGACGTCGGCAGGCAATATTTTCTGAATTCTGGCCATTTCTTCATTAACCTTCTGACAAATCTCAACAGTATTTGCCCCGGATTGCTTTGCTATAATAATCCGGACACCATCGCGGCCGTTAATTTTTTCATCGAGCGTCAAATCCTTTATGGTATCGCGAACAGTAGCCAGGTCACGAACAAAAACCTGTTGACCATCCTCAGTCGTTGTGACCACAATATTTTCAATTTCGGAACTTTCTTCATATTCACTTCGAAGCTGCAACTGATACTGCTCCTTCTTCATTTTAACAGTTCCGGAGGTACGGTTGATGTTATTGTTGCGTATTGCTGCACCCACCGCTTCAAGAGTTGTATTATAGGTATCCAGTTTTTCCTGGTCCATATCCACATAAATGTAACGCTCAGGCGAACCGGAAAGGGAAATATTACCAATTCCATCCACACGGTTGAGCTGTGGCATTACAACATCATTCAGAAGCTTATCCAGACCGGCATAACTTACATCGGCCGTTACCGAATATACGATAATCGGCATAGAACTGGTGCTGAACTTAAAAATGAAAGGAGTTCCGGCACCTTCAGGAAGTTCGTCTTTAGTCATATCAATGTACGATCGTACATCGTTAATGGCCTCATCAATGTTCATTCCCCATTCCAGCTCAAGGGTTACCATGGACATATTGTCCTGCGAATTGGAGGTCAGCTCTTTCAGACCGTCAATGGAGTTAAGACTGTTTTCGAGTAACCTTGTTACATTGGTCTCCACCTCACTGGCATTAGCTCCCGGATAGGAAGTCATCACCGAAATATAAGGCGGGTCAATTTCAGGAAATCGGTCAATAGGTAACTGTTGAAGAGAAAACAGGCCTATAACTATGACGGCTACAAAGATCAGAGCAGTTGTAACCGGTTTATTTATAGATGTTTTGAATATACTCATATCACACTAAATCGTTTGTTTCAAAAATTACTCTTTCGGGCCATTGCAGGCGTCAGTCAATAGCAACATCAGCATAACCCGCAAAAAAAGGTTACTCTACTACTTTGAGCTTAGCGCCATCCACCAGTTTGGCTTGTCCGGTAGTTACCAGCTCATCACCACTTTTCAGGTTTCCGGATTTTATCTCAACCATATCATCATGACGCTGTCCGAGTACTACAGATACCCTTTTGGCCACACCATTATCATTAACAAACACATATCGGTTATTAGCGCCTGTTAGTTTCAGCACAGCCTGATAAGGAACCATTAGAGCTTCAACCTCGTTCAAATTCATAGAAGTATTCACATACATTCCCGGACGCAATTCTAGATCGGGATTGGAAATTCTGATTTTAAGCTGGAAAGTGTGAGTATCCGGATCTACCATCGGATATACAATTTCAACAGCTGCAGGGAAAGTCTTGCCAGGATAAACCTCCGATTTAACGTCCAGCTTCGTACCTTCCTTGACATACGGAACATAAGATTCCGGTACGCTTATCAACGCTTTTAAGACATAATTTTTTGTAATGGTCAAAATAGGGCTTCCGGTAAAAAGTTCTCCGGCTTCATAATTTTTGGCAGTAATGACTCCATTAAAAGGCGCCCTGACAAAAGTATTGGGTTCCAAGAATTCAAGATTTTCTTTTGCCTGATCATAAGCCAGCTTTGCCTGATCGAACTGTTGTTGGGAAACCGTACCGGTTTCATTCAATATTTTAAGTCGCTCATAATCTTTTTTTGCATTGGTGTAGGTCAACTTGGCGTTGTTATATTGCTGCTGATCCATACGAACCAATAAATCACCTTTTTTCACAATAACACCAACATCAACAAAAATACGTTCAATAGTTCCGTTTATTGACGGCGCGATGTTGACGGTTTCGTAACCTTCAAGTGTTGTAGAAAGCTCTATCTTCCGCGATATTTTAGAAATTCCCAGCCTGGTAGTTTTAACAGTACTAATGTTTGGGGTTTCCTCACGGCTATTATCATCGGATGATGCGCAATTAACCATAAAAAGTCCCAGAACGCCGACAATCATGATTTTTAAAAAATAATTCATGCTATTCATTTTTATTTTTTATGAATTAATGATTTTCTATATTATATAAATGACAAAATATTTCATTAAAATCTTGTAATAATCTGAAAATTAATTGTTTATTTCCCAACAGGAAGCATCTTTTAAAATGCAGAATACCAAAATTCTATGATCCGAATTGTATCAATAAATCTAACGGCCAATATTGGATGACAACAGCATCAAACTTTGAATTGCCGAATCAATCGTACATCTGAGCATTAAGCAACTTTTCAAGTTCGATTTGAGCATTAACCACCTCCAACAATGCCTGCACATACGTATTTTGAGCAGAAATCAACTCCGATCCGGAATTGGTAACATCAAGACTGGAAGCCACTCCCTGCTCATACTTACGTGACATATTATCAAAGACCCGTTGCACAACAACCAGATTTTTCACTTGAGTCTGGTAAGTTTCATAATTTGATTTAAGATTATAGCGCAACTGGCGATGCTGGATAATAAGTGATTCGCGGGTATCGTCAAGCAAATTGGCTTTTTGCTCATAGTTAAATTTTGCCTCTTTCACAGCTTTATATCTACTACCACTGGAAAAAACAGGGATGTTAAGCGTCAGACCAAACATATTAGGCGGCGTTGAATTCATCGTTTGTTCATCGCTCAGATAATCTTTTTCGGTGTATTGATAAAAAGCAGTAATCGAGGGTGCATATTGCCATTTTTTAAGAGATAGCTGTTTTTCAGCCAACTTAACATTTTGTTGCATCAATTGATAGTCGTAATTGTTGTCGAGCATAAAATCAGCATCCAGTAAAGCCATGGCCCTTTCAGCATCCATCAACTCCTCAATAGTCTGAGTCAATTCAATTTCAGAATCAACATCAAGCCCCAATTGTAATCTCAATGAATTATATGCCATCTCCAATGAACGTTTGGTTGAATTCACATTGGTTTCCATAGAAGCCACCTGAACTTCAATTTTATCAGCATCAGTTTGTTCAGCTATACCTACCTCAACCGACTTTTGTGTAAGCGTAAGAAGATATTGAAGATTTTTAAGATTTTTCTCCAGAAGATCAGTTGTTTTCTCAAGTACCAATGCGGAATAATAGAGTATTTTCACCTGATCAGCGACCTCGTCTTCGGTTTGGTCATGTGAAATATTGGCCATCTCTTTCGAGATATTTTCCAGTTGAACACTGATCAGTTGCGCTCCGCTAAAAGATACGCTGGCCCTTCCGCTATAATTAATTGAATTGGGCATAGAAATCTGAAATTCGCCCAAATCCATTGAATACCCAAACATATTATTGTATTCAATCGAACCGCTCACCTGTGGCAGCATCGTTGCAAGCGCTTGCCAACGGATGGCTTCAGCCTTTTTTACCTCTAATGAAGCATTTTTTAAGGTGCGATTATGTTCCCATGCATATTCGCGAGCCTCTTTAAGAGTCAGACTAACCTTTTCCTGCGCAAACGTAGTAGTAATACCCACAAAAAAGATTGTCAACATTAAAACAAAAATCCTGTTTCGCATATTGTTTTTAATTTTGATTAAATCAGAAAATCCAAATTCCTTCCATCAGTATAAAATAAGTCTAAGTTATTGGTCGGATAGAACTCGCATGCAAGACTTTATACATATTCTTGATGTGGTATGCCTTGTCAGACCCGTTTTATCTTACATCTTACCATCTTAAATCTATTAAAACAATCTTTGTCATGCTCGTTTCACCCTGTATTATTCAGATGCAAATAACTCATCATTATCGCAGAGGAAAAAATAAAATCAAGGAAACTATAAGAGTTTTCAATAATCGGACAAAATATTCGGGTTATGCCATTCATTGAAGAATAGTTCCGATGATTGACGCTACAGTCTTTTCATTGAATACCTGAAAGAAAGGAAGAATAATATCGGTAATTGTCATATTTTTGTTGCAAAATGGAATAAAATCTACCTGAAACACATTACATTATGCTTAAAAGTATTGCCAAATTATATAAATCCCTGCCAAGCGCGGCTACCTGGATTATGCTGGCCCTCTTTTACTTTTCGCTGGGAACGCAGATTAGCACTGTAAAAGGGTTATTTCATGCCGTGGTGCTCACTTCAATGCAATACCTGGTTTACAATCTTAACCTCAGAAGGTTCATGCCGCATTATTACGACCACTATAAAAATAAATTCAGGCATTACAATGCAATTTTGATAATTGGACTGTCTGTATTGGGCGTTTTTCTGGAATCGGTTTTTTACGATATATATCCCAATATGGCTCCCAGAAATTTCAATTTAATTGCGCCATTCATATTTTATCTTGTTTTGTGTCTAATGGCTTTTTGGGTTAGCATGACCAAGTACCTGGTCGAAAAACAGGAAAAAAACAACATTGAAATTGAGACCCTTAAACGGGATAAAGCGGAAAGCGAACTTAAATTTCTGAAGACCCAGATCAACCCACACTTTCTGTTTAATGCCTTAAACAATATCTACACCATGGTTTACACCGGTGATGAATCGGCACCCGAAAAAATCACTATGCTTTCCTATATGCTCCGGTATGTTTTATACGACTGTGAATCAGATTATATCAGCCTGTATAAGGAAATCGAGTATATCAACAGTTTTTTGGAGTTTCAGCAACTTAAAACTGAAGAAAAACAAAATATCAGTTTCAACATTGGAAAGTATGATGAAAATTATCAAATTGCCCCGATGCTTTTGGTTACTTTTGTAGAAAATGCTTTTAAACACAGTAAAATTGAAAAAGATAAATCAGGTTACGTGAAAATAAAACTTAAACAAACCAAAGATCAATTTACATTTAGCGTAGAAAACAGCAAACCGTCCATCAATATCACAAAAAAACCGTCTATATCAAGAGGTATTGGCATTGAAAATGCCCGCAACAGATTAGAGTTACTTTATCCGAATAAGCATAGTCTGGTTATTATTAATGAAGAAAATCTTTACAAAGTTGTTTTGAAATTGCATAAATAAATCTTCTTTTTGCATCAACAAAAACCAACAGGCTAATAAAAAATGACCTATCAGGAAAAATATAACTGTATTGTAATTGACGATGAATATCTGGCCCGAAAACTCATGGCCGATTATATATCTAAAATTCCGCAGTTCAATCTTGTGGACTCTTTTGACACGCCGATGACTGCTATCAATACCATCAGCCATGGAGATATTGACGTCATTTTTACAGACATTGAAATACCGGATATGTCGGGCATGGATTTCATCAAAAATCTGATGGTACCGCACGGCCCTCTAATCGTTTTCGTCACGGCCTATCCGCAATATGCTGTTCAGGGATTTGAGGTAAATGCGGTAGAGTATTTGCTAAAACCCGTTTCTTTTCCCAGGTTTGTAAAAGCGGTTAATAAAATTATTACGATTCTCTCCTACAAACAAAAATTTAAAAAACTGGAAGCGAGCCAGTCCGAAAAAGACAATCCCGCCGACAAAGAGAACCATAATAAGGAAAAGGATTTTATCATTGTAAAAAGTGACCGCAAAATGGTCAAACTCAAATATAATGATATTCTTTATATTGAAGGTGCCCTGGAATACGTGACTTTTTATACCCCGGAAGCAAAATATATGGGACTCTTCTCCCTCAGAAAACTGGAAAAAGAACTTCCTGTAAAAAAATTTATGCGCATCCACAAATCTTATATAGTTGCCCTGAATAAAATAACCGAGATCAACGGCAATCGCGTAAAAGTAGGATCAAACGATATTCCCGTAAGTAAAACAATGAAACCAAAGCTATTGAATTATTTTTCGGGTGAAAATGATCAGTGAGTACGCTGTAAAAAGCATATTTTTGCCAAAAACAAGGCGTTTTATTAACCAACAAACCTAAGACTAAATTATGAGCATCGATACAGAACAGGTTCCCTCTCCTGCTTATGTGATGGATGAATCATTGCTGCGTAAAAATCTGGAATTAATCCGGAGTGTACGCGACCGTGCCGGCATTGAAATCATCCTGGCTTTTAAAGCGTTTTCATTATGGCCGGCATTTCCAATTGTTCGGGAATATATACCGGGCGCCACAGCCAGTTCCATCCATGAGGCCCGCCTGGCTTTTGAAGAGATGGGCAGTCCGGCACACACCTACAGTCCGGCATATACTGAAAAAGATTTCCCCGGAATAATGCAATACAGCAGCCATATTACCTTTAACTCCGTGGCGCAATATGAAAGATTCAGACCGATGCTCAAATCTCATGAAAAACATATTTCGGCCGGATTACGCATTAACCCCGAATATTCAGAAGTTTCTACCGATTTATATAATCCCTGTGCACCAGGATCACGGCTTGGCATTATAGCCGAAAAAATGCCGGAAAGATTACCAGATGGCATAGAGGGCCTTCATTTTCATGCCCTCTGTGAATCGTCAAGCGATGAACTGGAAAAAGTCCTGAAAAATGTTGAAGATAAATTCGGCAATCATTTAAAACAGATTAAATGGCTTAATATGGGTGGCGGCCATCTGATGACCCGAAAAGATTATGATGTAGAGCACCTCATCAACCTACTGAAAACATTCAGGGAAAAATGGAACCTGCATATCATTCTGGAACCGGGCAGCGCCTTTGCCTGGGAAACAGGTGTATTGGTTTCGGAAGTTGTGGATATAGTAGAAAATCACGGCATTCAAACCGCCATTCTTAATGTCAGCTTCACGGCACACATGCCCGACTGCCTTGAAATGCCTTACAAACCACGGATAAGAGGCGCCCATCACAAGCCGGTAAAAGAACTCCCCACTTACAGAATGGGAGGCAACAGCTGCCTGGCAGGCGATTTTATCGGTTACTGGAGTTTTGATAATCCGCTGAAACCCGGCGACAGGATTGTGTTTGAAGACATGATCCATTATACCCTGGTGAAAACCACCATGTTCAACGGGGTACCACATCCGGCTATCGCTTTCTGGAATGACAAAGACGGTCTGAAAATAGTCAGAAATTTTGGCTATGAAGACTATAAATCCAGAATGGGATGAGCCAAAGAACCAACCTGTTTAAATACAAATTAAAAACAAACAAAATATTTTTCTCATTTATTCTGAAACATCGGTTCATATTCTGCCGTAAATACAAATGCAACACGCCACAACCAAAGCTTCCCATTTTATTCATAAATAATAAATTACATTTTCAGTTAAAAAGTTGCAAAAAGTTATTGATAAAGAGAAATAAACTTAATACTTTTAAAGAAAAAACAATTTCATTCATGTTTCAGGATACAACACTAAGATATAGAATAAAATTGGGATTTGAAGAAATAAAATTTCCTCCCTTCGAAGATATCCTGGTTATCGGGAAAAAATCTCCCCAGGGAAAAGTTGGCATCTCAAAACTATTTGAATTACTTGTTCCCAACGAGTTTGAAACAATCGACGTTGATGACCCAAAAGTTGAAGCCATATACATAAACCGGAATATTTTAAAAAAAATTGAAACAGAAAAGATTTTAGAGATGTTAAAACAGAAAGTTTTTCCTTATATTTCGCCTTCCGAAATCCTCAGAGTAGATTTCAAGTTAAAAATCGATTACGATACTATTGATTTGGAAATATAAGACCATGCAAATCGAACCTTACATCGAACAGAACTACCCCAAAACTGCACCATTAAAAGGCATCAACGAAATTGAAGACGAACTGATCCACCAACGCTTCTTCATCGTATTGGAAGAAACCGACAAATACGTGGGAATGCTGACCGTCCCTGATGTTTTAGCACGGAAGAAAAAACTCGTTGCCGATTGCCTGTTACCTAAACCCTGTATCTCGCCCGACTCCACTATTGACCAGGCCATGAACCTGCTTTCATCAACCAACCTCCCTGCTTTGCCGGTAATAGACAGCCAACAAAAATTTTATGGCGTGCTTTTGCAGGACAAGCTGATAGGTACATTTCAAAAATGGCAGTGTGAGAAAAAGAGCCAGGAAGAAAAGGAAAATTCTTCGCCCGAAAGAATTAAGCAGGAATTTATCCGAAACATATCACACGAGATACGAACACCGCTGAATGCCATCCAGGGACTTTCGGAAATACTGATCTATTCGGATATTTCTAATGTAGACAAAGAAAATTTTGCAGCACTTTTACATGCAAAAACCGACGAGCTTCTTCAACTGGTTGATTCACTTTTACATTTGTCAAAAATCGAGTCCGAAGAGTCTATTCCAAAAAGCCAATCTGATGTTGAACCGGACCCTCTTTTTCGTGAAATACTGGTACAAGCCCGCAAAACTCTGACCAACTACAAAAAAGAGCATCTGCACATTTCATATTCGATGAACCTGCCTGAAAACCATCGTTTTAAGACCAATCTCCCCTATCTGAAGGAGGTAATGACACATCTGGTCAATAATGCAATAAAATTTACCGATGAAGGCTCTGTTATTTTCGGCAGTCACCTGGATGAAGAGGGAAAGACTGTCTTTTATGTAAAAGACACTGGTGTTGGTATTCCTCCTGAAAAACAAAAAATCATCTTCAAAGCGTTTGAAAAAGGAGCACCAAACAACTCAAAATTTTATCCCGGCATCGGAGTAGGGCTTACCATTGCCTCCAAAATCGTAGAACTTTCCGGTGGAAAAATATGGTTCGAATCGGAGATCAATAAAGGAACCAGTTTTTATTTTAGTATATAAACATTTTTGTTGGTAGTTGCTGATTGTCCTGCAAAGCTTTAGCGAAGAAGGGGCTTTAATAAAAGCTTTTAGTGCTCGTCTATAAACCCGCAAAAATTTTCACAATAAGTGTGGCTGCCCTTAGAGTGCCGGTTGCCAGGCTTGCAAAGCCGCCCATAACGGAGTTCCGAGTGTCCTTTTTGTTGAGAGTGTCAAAAAAGTAATTCTTTGGAAAAACCGAACTCAATCCTTTCTATCGAAAGTATTGTTTTTTCAATTAGTTAGAGGCTGCTGAAAAAATCAGCAGCCTGTTTCAAATTTATTTTCATCCGTATATAATTTATTTTTAAGGTCGGATGGAACTCGCATGCAAGAACTTATACATATTCTTTTGTGGCAAACCTTGCCATGCTCGTTTCCATTGTTCTTTTTGACATTGTCCCAAAAAGAACCAAAAAGGTCTGGTCCGCTTAAACCTGTCTTCCCGCGAAAACCAAAATTTCCGGCCATTGCACAAGGCCATGAAGGTCGCCCATTTTGGTTTCCCGCCCGCCATCCGCCGGCCCGGAAAGCAGACGGGCCACCGCGACTTTTTAATAGTTAAAATCGTTCATTATTGTAACATTCATTTTTTACTACTTATCTGTTCGGCTCCCATTTCGCGAAGTTTATATTTCTGTATCTTTCCACTGGCGGTTTTTGGAAAATCGTCCACAAAAAACACATGCTTCGGAATTTTGTAACGGGCAATCTGTCCCCTGCAAAAGTCCTGAACGCCTTCTTCCGTCAGCGATTTTCCTTCTTTTAATTTAATGAAAGCGCCAACAATTTCACCATATTTTTCATCCGGCAGACCAACAACTTCAACCATTTCGACCTCCGGCATATTGTATATATAATTCTCTATTTCACGCGGATAAATATTCTCCCCGCCCCGGATAATCACGTCCTTAATCCGACCGGTAATCTGGTAAAATCCTTCATCGGTTTTTACCGCGAGGTCGCCCGAATGAAGCCACCCATCCTCATCAATAACATTCCTGGTAGCCTCCGGATCATTGTAATACCCCTTCATCACGTTATAGCCACGGCAGCATATTTCGCCTTGCTGATTAGGTCCAAGCTTTTCGCCTGTTTCAGGGTCAATAATTTTAACTTCCACGCCGGGCAGTTCCTTTCCTACAGTAGTCGCCCGTATTTCCGGTGGATCGAAAGTCCGGGTGGTAGTCATTCCCGGCGACGATTCCGTCAGTCCGTAAACAATAATGATCTCATCGCAATGCATTTTGGTCATTACCTGCTTCATGGTATCGATCGGACAAAGAGAACCGGCCATAATACCTGTACGCAGTGACGTAAGATCGAACATATCGAACATCGGGTGATTCAATTCCGCAATAAACATGGTCGGCACTCCGTAAATAGCAGTACATTTTTCCTTCTGAACCGCTGCCAAAACCATAAGCGGATCAAAATCTTCGGTAATGACCATGCTCACCCCGTGCGTAATAACTGCACAGACACCGAGAACACAGCCAAAACAATGAAAAAGCGGGACACACAGTAAAGCACGGTCATCAGGTGTATATTTCATGTTATCGCCAACCCCCTGACCGTTATTAACAATATTATAATGCGTCAGCATTACGCCCTTTGGAAAACCGGTTGTCCCCGACGTATATTGCATATTAACGACATCGTGACAATTTACTCCTTCTTTACGTTTTTCCAACACCTCATCGTCAACATGATTGCCCAGCAGGAGAAGCTCAGGTGTATTATACATGCCACGATGTTTCTGAGGTCCAAGAAAAACGACATTTCTAAGTTCGGGAAATTTCTCACTTCTGAGGTGACCTCTCTGGCTGGTTTTCAGTTCGGGAACCAGTTGAAAAATCATATCCACAAAATCACTGTCGCGATAGCCGTCGATAATACAAAGCGTGTTCAGGTCAGCATTTTTGATAAGATATTCCAGTTCTGCAAGCTTGTAACTGGTGTTTATGGTAACAAGTATGGCACCGATTTTTGCAGTAGCAAACATCAAAGTGGTCCAATCCGGTACATTATTCGCCCATATACCCACTTTATCACCCGGCTGAACGCCAATGGCAATAAGTCCTTTGGCCATTTTGTCCACCCGCTCGTTAAATTCGCTGTAAGAAAACCGAAGCCCCCGGTCGGGATAAACCATAAAGTCGTGATCCGGCATTTGCCCGGCCCACTTTTCAAGTAAATCGCCTAAAGTATCTTCTATTGGTTGAAATGACATAGTGTAAAATTTTTCAGAAAGAACTAAACCGGTAAATAAACTACGGCCAGAACAAGTGCTTTTTCATTGTTCAATGCCCTGATCCGATGCTTCACAATAGAATCATAATAAATACTGTCGCCTTCAACCAACCGGTGCGTTTCTTTTCCATACGCTACTTCAATACTTCCTGACAGAACATAAATAAATTCTTCGCCCTCGTGGGCCGAAAATTTTTGTCCGGTTACGTCATCTCCGGGAAACACCTCGATGAGAAACGGGTCCATGTGACGGTTGCTCTTCTGGCAAGCCAATGACGAAAAGGTCAGATTCTCTACCTCATTTGTTCCGGGTGCATTCATACTTCCCAAAGGTCTATTTTCTCCTTTTTTGGTGACAACAACACCCTTATCCTGCTGATCGTCCAGGAAAGTACCCAGTCTGACACCAAATACCCTGGCAAGCTTAATGAGTGTTCCCAACGAAGGCTCCACCTTACCGGATTCTATTGCGGCCAATTGCTTTTCGTCGATTCCGGCACGTTTTGCCACTTCCGGTAATTCGAGTTTCTTATCCGTTCTTTGTAATTTAATCTTTTCTCCAGGTTTCATAAAAAGATTGTTAGATGATTAAATACCGACACCAAAAAAAGGGTTTTTTAACAAAATACACAACAATTTACGCGTTTTTATTATGGATCGAAAGTGAGAAACACTGTCTCAAACTTGTTAACAGCCCTTAAGTGAGCAATAACAAAGCTTACCTTATACGGGAAAATTCACTATTTTTGCACCTTCATAAATGAGTGCAGTCTAAAACGCCTTTTGACCCCTAAATCCCCTAAAGGGGATTTTTTCAAACTGCTGATTTTTAGCAGTTCTCCTTTAGGGGTCAGGGGTAAAAATGGTAAAAATCAGCAGTTTGAAGGCCTTTTATACTACACTCATAAAAAAAAAAATCATGCATAGCATTCCGGTTTATCCCGAAGCAAAAGGACTCATTTTTGATCTGGACGGCACCATTGCCGACACAATGCCGGCCCATTTTATTGCCTGGCGCGAAACATGCAGGAAACACGGCATTGAGTTTACAACAGACCTGTTTAATCAACTTGCCGGCATTCCCCTGTACGGCACAGTTGAAAAACTTAACGAAATGTTCGGCACCAATATGGACCCGCGAAAAGTTGGCGAAGAAAAAGAAGAACGCTTCAGGGCAACTCTGTCGCAAACTAAGCCTATCGAGCCCGTTGCCGAAATCATACGTCACTATCATGGTCTGCTGCCCATGGCTGTAGGTACAGGAGGTCAGCGTAAAGTAGCAGAAGAAACGCTGAAAACCGTTGGAATGGATAAATATTTCGATATTATTGTCACTTCTGATGATATTACCAACCCCAAACCACATCCGGAGACTTTTCTGAAATGTGCCCGACGCATGAACATAGAACCAGAGTATTGCCAGGTTTTTGAAGACGGAATACTTGGTATGAAAGCTGCCCGCGATGCCGGAATGATGGTTACAGATGTGACAGACTATTACGAAGTAACAACCGGACAGACACATGATAAGTAAGAAATTTTCCCGACTTTACAGACGGGCACTAAATAATATGTCAATAGATCGAAAGATTCTTAGATGTCAGATAAATCATATAACTTTCAGAAACTGTATTTTAACAGATACAAGTTTTTGACATGAAAAAATTGGTTTTCAGTATATATATTGTAAAAGTCTAACAGAGTGCTGATATGCAAAACGACATCAAAACGCTGATAAAAATCAAATCAGAAATGGCCTTCTTTCTGATGTTCCTCATCTTTTTCGTGATACTTATTGCCTAAGTTAGTCACAACAAACGGGAGCTATTGTTTTGTCTATCTTATCGTTTCCTGAAAGATGGAATGTAGAGGACTTTGGCTTTAAACTTTAAGGAGAGCATCATGGAAGAACATTTCGATTTCAGCCCCAATCCTCTGGTCAAATTTCTTAAAAAGGAGCCGGAAAATTTCACCAGGGAGGATATCATCAATTATATGTCGGCAAATAATGTTAGACTTTTAAACTTTCGATATCCAGGAGAAGACGGACGTTTGAAAACCCTCAATTTTGCTATTCACAGTATCGATCATCTCAGAAGAATTTTAACTTTCGGAGAAAGAGTTGACGGCTCAAGTTTGTTTTCATTCATGGAGACCGGAAGCAGTGATCTTTATGTGGTTCCACGATATCACACTGCGTTTTTGAATCCATTCTCCGATATGCCGTCACTGGAAATACTTTGTTCTTTTTTTGATTATACCGGAAGCTTGTTTGAGCTGTCTCCTGAAAATATTCTCAGGAAGGCATCGCACTATTTCACTCAATCTACCGGGCTGGAAATGAAAATGCTGGGAGAGTTGGAATACTACGTAAACAGTTCAACAGCGAGTATTTTCCCCGCTACCGACCAAAAAGGTTATCATGAGTCGCAACCATTTGCCAAATTTGAATGGATGCGCAAAGAAGCCCTCAGGCTGATTGCTGAATGTGGGGGCCAAATTAAATACGGTCATTCCGAAGTAGGAAATTTCACAAGAGGTGATGAATCGTTCGAACAACATGAAATAGAATTTCTGCCGACCAGACCGGATATTGCTGCCGACCAGATACTTATTGCCAAATGGATTTTAAGAATGCTGGCGGAAGAATTAGGTGTTGAGATCAGCTTTGCCCCAAAAATCAGTACCGGAAAAGCAGGCAACGGGTTACATTTTCATATGATGGTGCTCAAAGACAGACAAAATATTGTCATGCAAAATGAGCTGGTAAGTCCT
Source organism: Anaerophaga thermohalophila DSM 12881 (assembly GCF_000191885.1). GTDB lineage: Bacteria > Bacteroidota > Bacteroidia > Bacteroidales > Marinilabiliaceae > Anaerophaga > Anaerophaga thermohalophila. The sequence continues at coordinate 1,217 of NZ_AEWI01000024.1, read as the reverse complement.
ACCACAAGAAAAATTATCGCAGGCATTCTTGACTTGGCCGATGCACTAACGGCATTTGGAAATACCGTCCCCACTTCTTACCTGAGACTTGTCCCCAATCAGGAAGCACCTACATATATATGCTGGGGAGAAAGAAACCGCTCAGCGCTTGTAAGAATACCGCTCGGATGGTCGGGTAATAAGGATATGGCAGGTGTAGTTAATCCGGGAATGCAAAACAACAACCAGGCTACGATAAACAATCTTCAAACATTCGAATTCAGAGTTCCCGACGGAAGTGCCAATATCCATCTCATCATGGCAGGATTGTTGGTCGCCGCCGTGCATGGACTAACTATGCCCGACGCACTGGAAAAAGCCGAAGCACTCTACGTAAAAGGAAACATTTTCCATACTTCGGATTTCAAGCATCTGAACCAGCTTCCATCGTCGTGCTTTGAATCGGCTCAAAGACTTGATTCGAAAAGGGATATATTCATCGGAAGCGGCGTATTTCCCCGAATGATCATTACCCACACCATCGACATACTCAAAAATTATAATGATATTAATATCAGGGAAGAAATCTCTGCTGATAAAAATAAAGAAAGAGAACTGGTCATAAAATATATTCACTGCCAATAAAATACTTTGATGTTGACAGCCTTGTTTCTGACCATTAGCAGTGCTTATTGTGACATTTATTGCTGTTACCCTTACCATAGGTGAACCAATGAATGATATTTTCGCCTCTATCCAGAAAAGTATTCAGAAAGTGTAGCCATAACCGGGCTGGTCAAAACCATCCTGGAAGAAAAAATCTTCAGCCCGAAAGATTGAAAGCGATGCAGAACATCATCCATTTTTGTTTGTTAAAGGATAAAAAAGATAATACTATGAAACGAGCATGATAAAGACAGCCTTAATAGATTATCAGATTTTTAGATATAAGTAATTTAGTCAGTAGTTTTTAGTCAGTAGCCAGTAGTGTGAATTATAAACACAACATACGTCTTTGCGTTTTAGCTTTTTTTACCAACCCCTGCAACACCACAGTTTGCCCGTATAAAGAAAAAATATTTATATTGATGAAACGAGCATGGCAAGGTTTGTCTTAATAGATTATCAGATTTTTAGATTTAAGATTTAAGATGAAAAAAGCATGACAACGTTTTTCCACAACAGAACATGTATAACACCATTTAACCTCTAATCATCTAAGAAAACAAAAACAGGGA
>NZ_AEWI01000025.1 GCF_000191885.1 Anaerophaga thermohalophila DSM 12881 | reverse complement strand
AATCAGCAGTTTGAAAAAGTCCCCTTTAGGGGATTTAGGGGTCAAAAGGTTTTTTAGACTGCACTCATGAGTACATATTAGTTTTTCAGAACACTAATTTATCTTTTTTCCCCAAAATGAGAACCCATTTTCTGAAATTCCTGAAAAAAGAATGGTTGGTTTTTTATTTTCCCAGTCCCACCCATAGAATACTGCATGTGGATAGTTGTTGATATATAGGTAATTATCTTTGATTCGCCAGGATTTAGAATTTTGTGAATTTGTAGTGCCATTGGCCATGAATTTTATGGTGTCGGCAACATTGAATGCTTTTCTTGTATATTTCCAGCCACCCGGAGGAATTTGTCCCTGCCATAAATCAGCCATGGGGCCGATATCCTGAAGTTGGATTATTTCCCATTGACCGGGAATATCCTTATCGGTCACCTTTTTCTTTTTAACACCGGCATATCTTTGAGGGGAGACGACCGGCCATCCGTCGGGGAGCCAGAATATTTCCCGGATGTGCATCAGCATCATTTCATTCGAAGGGGCGAGTCGTCCCTGGTGAAACATGTAATACCTGCCATTATCGTTGAGCACACCACAATGGCCGTTACCCGACCAGCCCGGATGGTTACCGAACATATAGCTGTGAGTTAATACGGGATAATTGTTGGTAGTATCCCGCATATCTTTTCCAAAGTAATCGTAGTAAGGCCCTTCCGGTTTGTCTGCTCTTCCGACGCGAACATTATAAAAGGTGAAGAGGGCATCGTATGATACAAACAGGTAATATTTATCCTGGCCTGGATAATAGATGACTTCCGGTGCTTCAAGATTATGTTTTTTCAGGTTTGCTCTTGAGGCAAGCAGGTGACCATGGTCGCCATTACGTTTTGTGAAGCCGGTTTCGGGTTCCAGTTCAACGCAATACAGGCCGCCAAAATAGGAGCCGTAATGCATCCACATTTTTCCTGTTTTAGCATCGGTAATTACTGATGGATCAATGGCATTCATTTTGCTATTTGGTGTGGTTTTGACAACACAACCCTTATTGGTCCAGGGACCAAGCGGATGAGGAGCAGTGGCCAGGCCAATGTATGAAGAATTGGTTCCAAAAGCAGAGACAGAATAGTACATTCTGAATTCGTCGCCAACCTTTTTTACATGTGGCGCCCACATATTTGTGGCTCCTTTCCCGTTATTGTGGTCACGAACGTGTTTTACAGCCTCTTCGGGTATCTTGTCGAGCGCCCATCCTTCAAACTTCCAGTTAACAAGGTCTTTAGAGCTCCTCATTTGTATGTTTCCCATCTGAATCGTGTCATCGTAAAATTCTACACCACGTGGACGGTAAATGGCATCGGTCGAATAAACATAATAGGTGTCACCGTCTTTGATAACAGAAGGGTCATGTACATTGGCATTTCCCCATTTATCCCGATTACTGAGAGAGGTATATTCGGAGTAATCGTCGTTATAAGGATTTTGGCCGGCTACGGGCCCTGAGTTTTCCCTTTCCTGAACCGACGAACAACTTGCCATAAGAGCAGCAACGAAAAATGTCACAGAAAAGGAAAAAATTGTTGGGTTTTTCATCAGTATAAAATTTATCTAAATTATTATTTTGATAGAAGTTGTTAATTTTTTACATATCCTTGCGCGGCAAATTTGGAAAATCTGATTCCTGAATAAATGTTAAGACAAAAGTATTGCTTCCGGTAGCAGTAAAAGAGGATAATTGTCTTTGATTGGCGGATTTTTGTTGATTTAACCGGCTCAATGGCGGAAAATTTTGATTTGATTCTTTTCTTTGATAAAGAGTTGTTATTTAGGGTAAATTTTACTTTTTTTACATGAGCCGGGTCTAAAAAGCATCTTTGTTGCAAACTCATTGTTGTTTTAAATTTTTGATCCTCATTAACAACAAGTTAACTCCGGTACAGAAATTTAAAACACCTTGATTTGGACAAAATATGCTTTTTATACCGCACTCTTACATTATTTACTTAATTCGAGGAGAAGTTAGTTTTTTAGCTATTTATGAAATTGCCGATGCCACAAATATTAAAGATTGCTCTTGCCTGGACAGGGATTTTATTGCTTTGCTCCAATGGATTTGCTTTGGAAATGAAGAGCAAATTTTTCCCTTACCATATTAACTATATTACCAATGATGATGGCCTTCCTCAGAATACAGTTAATGATATTCTACTTGATTCTTACGGATTCGTGTGGTTTGGCACCGGTAACGGTCTTACGCGTTATGATGGATATTCCTTCAATATTTACGGCAAGGATCGGCTGCCTTCGAATTTAATTAATTCTCTCGATGTCACATCGGGTGGCCTGTTGTGGATTGGCACCAATAAAGGTCTTGGCTTCATTGATTTGGCGACAGGTGAAGTTGGCATTTTTCGACTTACCGAAGAGGAGGAGCAGGTTGGGATAACAAAAGTGTATGTTGACTCTTCGGATAATGTTTGGGTAGGTACTTCGGCAGATGGTTTGTATCAGTTGAAAGAAAATAACGGAAAGTATTCTGTTTTCCACTACAGCGTGGTGGTAAACGAGGTTCAGAATCCTTCTATAAATGCACTGGCGTTAATTGATGAAAATACCCTTTTGGGTGGAACCGGTGAAGGTCTTTTCTCTATAGACATTGAAAGCGGTGTTTCGAATAAGAATACGCTACTGGAAAATGATTTTCTGAATGTTGTCATGGATGTAAGATCACTTTATAGAGATGCCGGCAACACATTATGGATAGGCACTTTTTATGGCTTATTGAGATTTGAGATAGGGCAGGGAACCGGGCAATGGTTTTATCCGGACAACCAGGATGATAATGCTCTGGTACATGGTACGGTAAATGACATTACGGCCGATCAGTTTGGCACAATTTATATCGGAACGCTTGGGGGACTTGAGATATATGATCCGGAGATCAGCGGATTTATTCATTTCCCACAGGAAGGCCCTGACGATTTTAAACTGAACAATAATTTTATTCGCAGCCTGCTCACCGACAATAAGGGGAATGTTTGGGTTGGTACGGAAAAAGGAGGGGTTAATCATTTTAACCTTTACCAGAAGGCGTTTTATTTTCTGACACATGATGTGGAAAACGATCATTCTTTATCTGAAGGCCCTGTCAATTCTGTTTTTCGTGATGATGAGGTACTGTGGGTAGGTACTGCCGGTGGCGGACTAAACAGGATTGGTCAGGGAGAGAACAACCTCAGACATTACAGAAACGATCCTGCGGATAACAGCAGTCTTTCAAGCAATTTTGTTTCCGCTCTGATAAAAGATAACCAGGATCAGTTGTGGGTGGGTACCTGGGGAGCCGGCATCAACAAATTACTTAAAGATGGTAGTTTTAAACGGTTTATTGCCGATACAGGTGATGTCCCTAATTCCAATTATAATGTATTTATCTCATCGTTTTGGCACGATGAGCGTGGCTTTCTACTTGTAGGAACTGAGGGAAAACTGGCCGTTCTCGATCTGAGCACCGAAAGGATTACCGAACTTAACAGCGGTGCATTGGCAAAGATCAATGAAGTGGGTTGTTTGCTGAAAGACAGAAAAGATTATTATTGGGTTGGCACCAGGAACGGATTGTTTCGCTTTCCGGCTTCCATGATATCTGCAGGGGGGATAGTGACGGCTCGTGATAATGCTTTGCTGGAGTTTTACAGTGTTTCCGAAACTGATACGGGTGGCAGCCTTGCCGGCGATTATGTGATCAGCCTTACCGAAGACAAGGAAGGAAATATCTGGGCAGGGACATATAGTGACGGGGTTTCCTGTATCAGCCAGACTGATTCGGGCCGATGGAAATTTACTAATTACAGCACCGATAAGGGTTTGTGCAACAATGTGGTTTATGGTATATTAGAGGATCAAAATAACAACTTGTGGATGAGTACCGATCATGGCTTGTCCCGCTTTGATAAGGAAACCGGGTCGTTTTTTAATTTTTACCGCGAAGATGGTCTCTTGAGCAATCAGTTTTACTGGTCGGCTGCACACAAGTCTGATGATGGTTTCCTCTATTTCGGAAATATCAAAGGGTTGAATTATTTTAACCCGCGAAGCTTTCCGGATTATCCTTTCCGGCCCCGGGTTTTTATTTCGGGGTTACGGGTTTTTAACAAACCTGTAAAAACAGGAGAAGAGCGGCATAACAGAGTGGTTTTGTCCCGCAATATTTATCTGTCCGACTCGATATCTCTTAGCTATCGTGACAATGTTATCACTTTTGAATTTACGGCGATTGATTATTTTCATCCGCAAAAAATCAAATATGCTTATAAACTGGAAGGTGTGGATAAGCAATGGGTCGAAGTTGATAGCGACCAGCGATTTGCCAATTATACCAATCTTGACGGAGGTTCATACCAGTTCAGAGTAAAGGCTACCAACAGTGATGGTGAATGGAACAGTCCTGAAAAAGTAATTACCCTTATCATTCGGCCGCCTTTCTGGCAAACCACCTGGTTCAAAATTTTGCTTTTGATTGCTATTGTTGCGTTGTCAATTGCCTATGCCCGTCACCATACACGGCGCTTAAGAATGCAAAAGCGTACATTGGAAAACATGGTGAAAGAGAGAACCCGGCAGATTCAGGAGCAAAAAGACCAATTAAGTTATCAGGCACTCGAACTGGCAAATACCAATAAAGCACTTGAACATCGTCAGAAACTTATCGAAGGTCAGAAAAATGAGCTTGAAACCAAAAACAGTAAGATTCTGGAACAACGCGACAGACTTATTGAACTCAACAAAAAGGTAAAAGCTATAAATCAGTCAAAGCTCCGTTTTTTCACCAATGTTTCACATGAATTCAGAACTCCGCTCACATTAATTCTGGCACCGCTCGAGAATTTACTTGAGGATGGTTCTTTGCCTGAATCGGTTCACAGCTCTTTGAAAACCATCGAAAGAAACGCCCAAAGATTGATGATGCTTATTAATCAACTTCTTACTTTTAGAAAGATAGAGTCTGACAAATATAGTGTTCAGGCTGTCAAAGGAGACCTGTTCACATTTTTGAATGAGATTTACCATGCTTTTGATGGTTTGGCGTCAGACCATAATATAGACTACATTTCAAGAATAGATGTGCCGCACGATGAATTTTGGTACGACCGTGAGAAGCTCGAAAACATTTTGTATAACCTGTTGTCCAATGCTTTTAAATTTACTCCTTTTGGTGGGCAGATCATTTTTTCAGCAAGAGTTGAAAAGGAGAACGATGTATCCATGCTTTACATTGACGTTTCGGATACCGGCCCGGGAATCCGGGAGAGTGACCGTGAAAAAATATTTGACCGGTTCTACAGGGCAGATGAATTGGAAAAAGCCGCCAAAGGCAGTGGCATTGGCCTTGCACTTACCCAAGAATTGATTGAGGCTTTGCATGGCCGGATATCGGTGGAAAACAGGAGCGGCGGAGGTGCTTCTTTTAAAGTATTTCTGCCGTGCGACGGTAACGGATTTGCCGGCGATGAAACGGAAAAGGCCCAGTCGGGCCCTGTATTATCGGATGAATTGCGAGAGAAAGTTCAGGTGATAAGGGATGAAATGTCCGAATGGAATGAGGAGGAAGAGACAGTCGTAGAAGAACCAGAACAGAAACCGGTCGTGCTGGTGGTGGAAGATAACAGAGAACTGGGCGGACTTATCAGGAAATCATTGGCGCCATATTATAAAGTAATGGAAGCAACCAATGGAAAAGATGCTTATGAAATGGCCAAAGATCATCATTTTGATCTGGTTATCAGCGATATCATGATGCCGGTAATGGATGGAATCGAATTGTGCCATCAACTTAAAAATAACATTTACACCAGTCATGTGCCCGTTATTCTTCTTTCAGCCAGGGCTCTGGTAGAACATCAGCTTGAAGGACTGAAAACCGGTGCCGATGATTATATTCCCAAGCCGTTTAGTATGAAGATTTTGAAAGCCAGAGCCGATAACCTGATTGAATCGCGTAAAAAATTGCGTGCTCTTTTTAGTAATAATGTTCCTCAAAGTAATGAGGAACTGGAGGCAGTCTCTTCTCTTGACCGGCAATTCATGGAGAAAGCTTATCAGGTACTGGAGGATAATTATCCGAATGCCGATTTTAGTGTCGAGAGCTTTGCAGGTCTGATGTTTGTTTCACGAAGTTTATTGTACAAAAAACTGAAGGCGCTTGCGGGCTTGTCTCCCAATGATTTTATCACGATGTTCCGATTGAAGAAATCTCTGGATTATCTCCGGAACGGACCTGTTTCAGTGAATGAAGTGGCTTACAAAATCGGATTCAACGACCCGAAATATTTTAGCCGCGTGTTTAAAAAGTTTTATCGTGAAACACCAAGTGAGTATTTAAAGCATTGCAGAAACCAGATTTGACCGGGTTTGATTTTGATTTGAAAAAATATTTTTAAAAAACATTTTAAAAGTAGAAAATACTTTTTAATTTAGTCGCATAATATTATAAAGTTAACCAGTCTATGGAACGAGCATGATAAGGATGTTCACTACTTGTCCCTTCATTCGGGGAAGAGCATGAATAAGACAAGGTCATGCGCGTTTCACGAGACCAATATTTTTTATACTGATACACTGATAACCAAAAATAAAAAAAGAAAAAATGGTTTTGTCTGATTTATATGGAAATCATCCAAAGCATTATCTTGCAGTTGATTGCGTCATTTTTGGCTATGAAGATTATGAGCTTAAATTGCTGCTGCACCGTCGTCCTATTGAACCCCAAAAAGGGGGCTGGTCTTTGATGGGTGGTTTCTGTGGCAATGAAGAAACGCTGGAAATGGCAGCCACAAGGGTTTTGGAGCAAACAACCGGTCTTACCGATATATATCTTGAACAAGTTGAAGCGTTTTCAAAGCCTGATCGCGATCCTGCTGCCAGGGTTGTTTCCGTTGCTTTTTATGCTTTGATAAGGATAGATCAGCATGATGAGGAGAAAGTTAAAAGTAGTAGTGCTCACTGGTGGTCTATCAATGAAATTCCTCCGTTGATTTTTGATCACGAGGAAATTGTGAGTAAAGCCAAAGAGCGTTTGCAAATGAAGGCAAGCTTAGAGTTGGTGGGAAGAGAGTTGTTACCCGAGAAATTTACATTGATGCAGCTTCGACGATTGTATGAAGCAATTTATCAGCGTGAGCTGGACCCGGGAAATTTCCGTAAAAAGATTCTTTCCCTCAATGTACTGGAAAAAACCAATACAAAAAATACAACCGAATCCAAAAAGGGAGCATTTAATTACCGTTTTCGTGAGAATGCCGATGAGTTAAACGGACATGAGCGTGTGATTAAAATATAAATAGTTGATTGCAAGATTTTTAGAAAATTTTACGCGCTGTTAACAGAAAAACCGAATTATTACACTAAAAAAGGAGTTAGAGATGCATGACCTGAAAAAATTTGAAGTCTGGTTTGTTACCGGAAGCCAGCATTTGTACGGGGATGAAGCATTGAAAGAAGTAGATGCACATTCGAAAAAAATTGCAGATGCACTTAACGAATCGTCCCAAATACCTGTAAAAGTGGTATTTAAACCTGTGGTAACCACCCCTGATGCCATTTATGAAGTATGTATGCAGGCCAATCAGAAGGACAATTGTGTGGGTCTGATTACATGGATGCACACTTTTTCGCCGGCTAAGATGTGGATTGCCGGACTAAAGGCATTGCAAAAGCCATTTGTGCATTTACATACACAGTTTAATCGTGATATTCCCTGGTCGGAGATCGATATGGACTTCATGAACCTGAACCAGTCGGCTCATGGCGGTCGGGAATTTGGTTTTATAGCCAGCCGGATGCGCATCAACCGGAAAGTGGTTGTTGGTCACTGGCAGGATGAAGATGTTCAGCGCCAGGTGGGTGTGTGGACACGTGCAGCAGTCGGGTTCCATACAATGAAGAATATGAAAGTGGCCCGCTTTGGTGACAATATGCGCAATGTTGCCGTAACCGAAGGTGACAAAGTGGATGCCCAGATAAGGTTTGGTATGGATGTGAAAGGTTATGGCATTTGTGACCTTGTAGATGTTATTGAAACTATTGGAGATGCAGAGATCGATGCTTTGTGCGCTGAAATTGAAAGCAATTATAAGGTGGCTGATAATCTGAAGAAAGGAGCCGACAGACATGAATCCCTGCGCGAATCGTGTCGCATAGAACTCGGACTCAGAAAGTTTCTTGATGAAGGCGGATTTTCTGCTTTTACCACTACATTTGAAGACCTTCATGGGATGAAACAGCTGCCTGGTTTTGCCGTTCAGCGTCTTATGGCCGATGGATATGGTTTCGGTGCAGAAGGAGACTGGAAAACTGCTGCTCTGACGCATGTGATGAAAATGATGGCTACCGGTCTTGAAGGTGGTACTTCCTTTATGGAGGATTACACTTATCATCTCGATCCTTCCGGACAAAAGGTACTTGGCGCTCACATGCTTGAGGTTTGTGAATCCATTGCAGAGGGAACACCTAAAGTAGAAATTCACCCGCTTGGCATTGGCGGAAAAGAGGATCCTGTCCGCTCGCGTTTCTCTGTTGCTCCCGGGCCTGCTATTAATGCTTCAATGATGGATATGGGCAACCGTTTCCGTCTGGTGGTGAACTCTGTTGAGGTTGTCAGACAGCCACAGGAAATGCCTAAACTTCCGGTTTCAAGTGCTTTGTGGATTCCTAAACCCGATCTGAAAACAGGAGCTACTGCATGGATACTTGCGGGGGGAGCTCACCATACGGTTTTCAGTAAAGCCCTGACAGCTGAGTTTATGGAGGATTTTGCTGAAATGGCAGGCATGGAATTTTTGCTGATTGATGAAGGAACCACTATCAGCGAATTCAAAAAAGAATTACGTTGGAACGATTTATATTATCATCTGAATCGGGGAATTTAAACTATAAACACTCATTTTAAATCAGATAAATTATGGAATCAGCTTTTGCAACGGTTGACTGGATTATATTTGCAGTGTATGCTTTTGTAATCCTGGGGATGGGCCTTTTTATCTCGAAAGGGAAAAAAGGTGTTGAGAAAACCGCCCAGGACTACTTTCTGGCCAATAAGTCACTGACCTGGTGGGCTATTGGTGCCTCGCTCATTGCAGCAAACATTTCGGCCGAACAGTTTATCGGTATGTCGGGATCGGGGTACGCCCTTGGTATCGGCATTGCCTGTTATGAATGGATTGCTGCGGCTTCACTCGTCGTAATAGCAAAGTATTTCATTCCCATTTTTATTGAGAAGAAGATTTATACAATGCCCCAGTTTCTGGCGCAACGTTATTCCAGGGGGGTGAGTACGGCTTTTGCTATTTTCTGGTTGTTGGTTTACGTGTTTGTTAACCTTACTTCCATAACCTACATGGGCGCCCTGGCCATGCAAACCATTCTGGGGATTCCTCTGATGTACGGGATTGTAGGTCTTGCACTTTTTTCCGGAATCTATTCCATTTATGGTGGTTTGAAGGCCGTAGCCTGGACGGATGTTGTTCAGGTGATTTTTCTCATTTTCGGCGGACTTGTGACTACTTATGTTGCTTTGGATGCTGTTGGCGGCATTGATGCAGGACCAATCAAGGGCTTTCAGAATTTGTTCGAAGGTGCCCGTGATCACTTCCACATGATTGCAACCGCAGATAAGAGGCCTGATGTATTTTCGGACCTTCCGGGGCTTGGGATTATTTTGGGAGGTATCTGGCTCACCAACTTCGGTTATTGGGGATTTAACCAGTATATTATTCAGAAAGGTCTGGCGGCTAAGTCTGTGACTGAAGCCAAAAGAGGTCTTTTGTTTGGTGCCTATCTTAAAATATTGATTCCTTTGATCGTGGTTATTCCGGGTATTGCTGCTTTTTATCTTGACAGTCAGACAGCCACGCAATTGGTAAGTAAGCCCGATGAAGCTTATCCTTTCCTTTTGGCAGAGCACATGCCTATTGGCGTCAGGGGACTTGCCTTTGCTGCACTTGCCGCGGCTATTGTTTCTTCCCTGGCTTCAATGATCAATTCAACCTCAACAATCTTTACGGTAGATATCTATAAACCATATTTTAACCCCAATGCAACAGATAAACAGCAGGTGCGTGTTGGGAGAATCGTTGCCTTTGCAGCTTTGTTTATTGCCGTCTTTATCGCCCCGATATTGAACAATCTTGAACAGGCCTTCCAATACATTCAGGAATATACAGGCTTTATCTATCCGGGTGTTGTAGTGGTGTTCTTTATGGGATTGTTCTGGAGGCAGGCCACCAACCGTGCTGCCTTGTGGACAGCTATCCTGACATTACCACTTGGTTTCGGATTTAAATTCGGTTTCCCCGATATGCCATGGATGATGCGTATGGGATATGTTTTTGTGATTCTGGTATTTGTTGCAACCATTATTACGTTTGTCGATAAGAAAGTTTGGACCACCGATACGAAACATGTTGTTCGTCCCGGATTTATCAGGGGTGGATACATTATGCTTACTATTGGTGTTATCGCGGCAATAATCGGATTTGTAGGAATCAATATACAATTCTTAAACAATTTGGGTATCGAAAGCATCTTTATGCTGGCGGCAGCATTTCTGTTTGTTGGAATAATTCTCATTTCGAATGAAAAGATTATTGCAGCTGATAAAATGGCTATTGAAACCGATCCGCAAAGTTTCAAAACCGGAAAAGCCTTTAACATCGGTGCTATCGGAATCATCGTTATTCTTGGTTTATTGTATGGCGTTTTCTGGTAAAAAAACAGATTCCTATACTTCGTTAAACTTTTGTTTTGCAATAAATTGAAAGTTAGTTGTTTGTATTCAAAGGATTATATCTGTTAAAATGCAGTAAGCCAAAGTTTTGAGAACAATTTTGTGTCTAATATCTGAGTGTGGTACAAAAAGCATATTTTTGTCAAAATCGAGGCATTTTGAATTTTTGTACCGGAGTTAACTTGTTATTAATGAGGATGTAAAAATTTAAAACAACACTGAGTTTGGCAACAAAGATGCTTTTTAGACCCGGCTCATATCTAAAAATCTAACGGTCTATTGAGATATTGAATATGGATTTAAAAAAATTGAAGGAAGAAGTATTTCAGGCAAATCTGGATTTGGTACGTCACAACCTTGTTATTTTTACCTGGGGCAATGTAAGTGCCATCGACAGGGAAAACGGCCTGGTTGTGATCAAACCCAGCGGAGTGGCTTATGATGACATGAAAGCCGACGATATGGTAGTTGTCGATCTTGACGGCAATGTGGTGGAAGGTAATCTGAAACCTTCTTCTGACACACCTACGCATATTGAGTTGTACAGGCATTTTGCTGAAACAGGCGGAGTGGTTCATACCCACTCTGCCTTTGCTACTGCATGGGCACAGGCAGGTGTGGATATTCCAATTTTAGGTACCACACATGCCGACTATTTTGCCAGTGACATTCCGTGTACAAGAGATATGACTAAAGAAGAGGTGGAATCAGAATACGAAAAGGAAACCGGAACGGTGATAGTGGAAGCATTCAAAGGCAAAAATCCAAATCATATTCCGGGGGTTATTGTGAAAAATCACGGACCCTTTTCCTGGGGGAAAGATGCCCGCGAAGCCGTCCACAACAGTGTCGTTATGGAACAGGTTGCAAAAATGGCTTTTATCAGTCTCTCAGTCAATCCGCAGGCATCAATGAATCCTTTGCTGACGAGAAAACATTTCGACCGGAAGCACGGTGCCAATGCCTATTACGGACAACAATAATTCATAAAACTCTGACTACAGAACTAAAAATTAAAATTATGAGTTCAAAAAAATATGTTATCGGGCTTGATTACGGTTCAGATTCGGCTCGGGCCGTGGTGGTGGATACAGAAACCGGCGAGGAAGTAGCCCAGTCGGTAAAGTATTACCCCCGATGGATGGAAGGAAAATATTGCAATCCGGCTGCTAATCAGTACAGGCAGCATCCGCTCGACTACATAGAAGTACTTGAATATACTGTAAAAAATGCTTTAAAAGAAGCCGGTAGCGATGTTGCCCGCAATGTGGTCGGTTTATCTTTTGATACTACCGGAAGTACGCCTGCTTTTGTAGATAAAGATGGTATTCCGCTGGCTTTAAAGCCCGGGTTTTCAGAGAATCCCAATGCGATGTTCATTCTCTGGAAGGACCATACAGCGGTAAAGGAGGCAGCAGAAATCAATGCTCTGGCAAAAAAGTGGAAAGAAGATTACACTAAGTATGAAGGTGGCGTTTATTCTTCGGAATGGGTTTGGGCCAAAGTATTACACGTGTTGCGTGAAGACAAATCTGTTCGCGAAGCCGCCTGGTCGTGGATAGAACATGCCGACTGGATGCCGGCTTTAATCACCGGAACAGAAAAACCCGATCAGGTGGTTCGTAGTCGCTGTGCTGCCGGACATAAGGCGATGTGGCACGAAAGCTGGGAGGGGTTACCACCCGAAGATTTTTTAACCACCCTCGATCCATTACTGAAGGGGTATCGTGACAGATTGTATCGTCATACTTATCCGAGTGATACGAAAGTTGGCAATCTGACCCCGGAATGGGCAGAACGATTGGGACTTTCAACCGATGTTGTTGTGGGTGTTAGCGCCTTTGACTGTCACATGGGTGCTGTTGGCGGGGGAGCTACTCCCAACGTTTTAGCGAGAGCTATCGGGACATCCACTTGTGACATTATGATTGCCGGTTATGAACAAATTGGTGACAAGCTGGTGCGTGGAATTTGCGGACAGGTAGATGGATCGGTTGTACCCGGGTATATTGGTCTCGAAGCCGGACAATCGGGGTTTGGTGATGTTTATGCATGGTTTAAAAATGTGGTAGCATGGCCGTTGAACAATGTTCTTGCTAAAAGTAAACTACTTGATAACGAAACCAAACAAAAATTGATTGACGAAACCATTGATCAGATTATTCCGCGCTTAAGCGAGGAAGCCATGAAAATTTCTGTTGAAGAGTCGACCATTCTTGCAACAGACTGGATGAACGGGAGAAGAACACCCGATGCCAGCCAGGAGGTTACCGGTTCCATTACCGGATTGACACTTGGTTCTTCAGCGCCAGGAATCTTCAGAGCACTGGTTGAGGCCACCGCTTTTGGCTCTAAAGCTATCGTTGAACGTTTTAGGGAAGAAGGCGTTGAATTAAAAGGTGTCATTGGTTTAGGCGGCGTAGCCCGCAAATCTCCCTTTGTTATGCAAACATTGGCCGATGTGCTTAATATGCCTATTAAGGTGGCTGCAACCGAACAGACCTGCGCTGTGGGAGCCGGTATGTTTGCGGCTGTTGTGGCGGGCATTTATCCTAATGTAGAAGAAGCCCAGAAGAAAATGGGACAGGGATTCGAAAAGGAATATAAACCCGATTCCAAAAATGCCCGGCAATATGAGGCCATTTATGAAAAGTATCTAAAATTAGGCCATTTTACCGAAAATGAACTGTAGGGCTCTGATAGCCGTAAAAAGGTTCATGGGGAAGGTAAGGAGAGGGGAAGTTGCCAAAGTTGTTTTTACTTGTCACCGGGCATTAGCGCTTTTCTGCGAAGTCATATAACGCTGGATGAAGGAGAGGGAGCCTGAAAGGCTCCCCTGTTTATAGTAATTATTGTTAAATTGAAATGCGACACCGAAGGTGTCGTACATCCATCATGCGAGTTCCATTCGACCAATAACTTAGATAAATTTTATACGGATGAGTAAAGAGCTAATTGGAATTGCTTCCGACCATGCCGGTTATGAAATGAAAGAGATGGCTAAAAAATATCTTGAAGAAAAAGGGTATGAAGTTAAAGACTTTGGGACCAATTCTTCGGAAAGTTCTGATTATGCCGATTATGCACATCCGCTGGGCGAAGCAATTTCAAGCGGAAAAATAAAAAGAGCAGTAGCTTTTTGTGGTAGTGGCAATGGCATAAACATCACATTAAACCGTCATAAAGGAGTAAGATCGGCTTATAGCTGGAATCCCGAAATAGCCCGCCTCGGAAGGGCTCATAATGATGCCAACGTTTGCGCCATGCCTGCGCGTTTCCTGGAACCCGGACAGGTTCGTGAGATTATTGATGTTTTTCTTTCTACAGATTTTGAAGGTGGGCGTCATCAAAAACGCATAGAAAAAATTGAGCTTTGATAAAGAGTTCGTTCGTATCAAATGAAACGAGCATGGCAAGAATTGTTAGGAATGTTAAATTGTTGGGATTGTTAGCTAATGTAATAAAACTTATAACATTCTAACGACTAACACTTCAACAATATTAACAACTTTAACAATTCTAACAGCCGTAACAACTTATTAAATGTAAGATGAAACGAGCGTGGCAAGGTTTGTCTTAATAGATTATCAGATTTTTAGATTTAAGATTTAAGATGAAAAAAGCATGACAACGTTTTTCCACAACAGAACATGTATAACACCATTTAACC
>NZ_AEWI01000026.1 GCF_000191885.1 Anaerophaga thermohalophila DSM 12881 | reverse complement strand
TTTGTGACAATCTTTGTCATGCTCGTTTCATCTTAAATCTTAAATCTAAAAATCTATTGTGGCAAACCTTATCCTGCTCGTTTCATCTTAAATCTTAAATCTAATAATCTATTACGGCAAACCTTGTCATGCTCGTTTCATCACTGTAAATATTCTTTCTTTATACGGGCAAGCTTTAGTGTTGCATGGGGTTAGAAAAAAAGCTTAAACGCAAAGACGTATGTTGTGTTTATAATTCACACTACTGGCTACTGACTAATGATTAAAAACTAATGACTAAATTACTTATATCTAAAAATCTAATAATCTATTACGGCAAACTATGTCATGCTCGTTTCATATAGAAACTAATTTACGGATTTTTATTGGCGTATGCTAATAATTCGCTTTAATATTTAACGAAATATCACATTTTGCTTAAAGTATCCGACAGGCAGAAGCATGTGCCATTTTAAACCACTAATCTTCCCTGAAATGAAGGAGCCTGCTGATGTATTTTCCGAGGATGTCAAATTCAAGATTTACAACTGTTCCCGCCTTGATTTGATGAAAATTAGTATTCTCGTAGGTATAAGGGATTATAGCCACCGAAAATCTGTCGTCGCGGCTGTTAACAACCGTAAGGCTGACACCGTTGACACAAACCGAACCTTTTTCTACAGTCATATATCCTTGTGCTGCTTTTTCCCTGTCAACGTCATACTGAAAAGTAAAGTACCAACTACCATCGGTTTCTTTGACTTCTGTGCAACGTGCGGTTTGGTCAACATGACCCTGCACAATATGTCCGTCCAGTCTTCCGTTCATTAGCATACTTCGTTCCAGGTTAACTTTATCCCCCGGCTTGAGTAGTCCGAGATTCGACTTTTCGAGCGTTTCTTTGATTGCCGTTACGGTATATGTATCGCCCTCTTTTTTTACGACAGTAAGGCAAACACCATTGTGAGAAATGCTCTGGTCGATCTTTAATTCATCTGTAAATGAGCATTTTAAGGTGATGTGTACATTTCCTTTGTCTTTTTCGACTGCAACAACGGTAGCTGCTTCTTCTATTATTCCTGAAAACATGTCTGTATATTTTGGTTATTATCTATCGGCTATTTGTTTATTCTCAAATTAATGCTGCATTTTGCGCATGACACGACTATGAGAGAGAAACATAATTTGTAATTTCATGTTTACTTAATTTGGGGGTCAGCTCATTTATAGATATGCTAAATTAGAAAAAATTTTTGTAGATGACCAATCGTTAAAATAAATCTTTATGTCAGTCACAATAAAAAGCCGTTATCTGGGGAATTTGCGTGTGGAAAGCACCCACCTCCGTTCGGGGACAAAAATTATTACCGATGCACCTACCGATAACCGGGGAAAGGGAGAGTCGTTTTCCCCGACCGATCTTCCGGCCCCATCGTTGGGAAGTTGCATAATGACCATCATGGGGATTACTGCCGGAGATAATAAAATCAACATAGAAGGGACGGAAGTGGAAATAACAAAAATAATGTCTGCCTCTCCAGGGAGAGTGGAAGAAGTGATCGTGGCGTTTTATTTTCCTGCCAAAGGCTATACAGAAAAAGAAAAAAAAATAATTGAGAACGTTGCCGGTTCCAGTCCTGTGCCGTTGAGCATATCCTCAGAAGTGAAACAGACCATTCGTTTTTATTGGTAAAATATTAATTTTGTGTGATATGATATTACTAACCGGTGCTACAGGGCTTGTCGGATCGCATGTTCTGTGGTCATTGACACTGAAAGGCTACAAAGTAAGGGCTACAAAACGTAAAACCAGCAATTTGAGGCAGGTTGAAGCCTTGTTCCGCTATTACAGTAAAGACGATGCTTCTGATTTGCTTGACAAAGTGGAATGGATTGATGCGGATTTAGCTGATTATTTCGGTATTGAAGATGCGTTGGAAGGGGTGACTCATGTTGTTCATGCCGCGGCAAAGGTTTCATTCAATCCGGGAGAAGCTGCCAGAATGTTAGAGGTAAATGCATCGGGAACAGCCAACCTGGTAAATGCATGCATCAGCAAAGGTGTCGAAAAACTGGTATATGTCAGTTCCATATCCAGCCTGGGAAGACATCCCGATGGAAAAGAGGTGGATGAAAAAGTTGAATGGCAGCCGGATGATAACCGTTCGGCTTATTCGCACAGCAAGTTTCGGGCCGAAATGGAGGTTTGGCGTGCTTCCAAAGAGGGATTGCCGGTCATCATTGTCAATCCTTCTGTTATTATCGGGCCGGTAGACTGGAAGCACAGTAGCGGACGTCTGTTTTACTCCGTACAGAAGGGGATGCCTTTTTACACAAACGGCGTGACAGGTTTCGTGGATGTGCGTGATGTGGCAGAAAGTATTGTCCTTTTGTTGAACAGTGATGTGGTGAATGAACGTTTTATCCTCAATAGCGAGAATCTTACGTTTAAGGATTTCTTTTCAAAAGTGGCCCGGGCCCTCGGTAAAAGAGCACCTTTTGTAAAAGCAACCCCATGGATGGCTGAAATCGGATGGCGTTTGAATCATATTCTATGTATCCTTGCAGGTAAAGCGCCGGCTATTACAAAGGATACTGCCAGAGCTGCCCATAACAAATCATTTTATTCTGCAGGGAAGTTTTCCGGTAAGTTTAATTTTTCTTTTCGGCCTATTGATGATGCCATTAAAAATACAGTAGAATGGTATAGAATGACCCATTCAAAGGACTAATTGATGAATCGAAAAAATAACAATAAGCAATACAAAAGTAAGAAACCACGTAAAGGTAAGAGACAGCGTTTTCGGCACTGGCTCCTGAAAGCACTGATTAAATTATTTATCGCGGGTGTGGCTTTTATAGGAGCTTTCCTCTTGTTGGTTTACATCGGGCTGTTTGGAAAGATTCCAACAACGAACGAACTACAGAATATCATTAATCATACGGCATCGGAGGTCTATTCGTCCGACGGAGAGATGATTGGCAAGTATTTTATTGAGAACAGGCGGCATATCGAAAATCAGAATATTTCGGAACATGTTATTCATGCGCTTATCGCCACTGAAGACAGCCGGTTCTTTGAACATAAAGGGTTGGATTATATCAGTATGGGCAGGGTTTTGGTGCACTCTGTTCTTCTGGGCGATCGCGGCCAGGGAGGAGGAAGCACCATTAGTCAGCAGCTGGCTAAAAACCTATATCCCAGACGCGATTATAAATTCCTTTCTCTTCCGGTGAATAAGGCAAGAGAAATGTTTACGGCAGCGCGTCTTGAGGAGGTCTACTCCAAAGCAGAAATACTTAATCTGTATCTCAACACGGTTCCGTTTGGAGAAAATATTTTCGGTATAGAGGTCGCGGCCAACCGGTTTTTCAGTAAATCATCATCCCAACTGGCTCCACATGAGGCGGCAACCCTTGTGGGAATGCTTGCCGCCAATACACGTTATAATCCCCGTCTCCATCCTGAGGAAAGCTTGCAGCGGCGTAACATCGTTCTTAAAAGGATGGTTGAACAGGAGTTTCTGACTGAAGAGAAGGGAAAGCTTTACCAGGAAAAGCCGTTGGAGCTTAACTATCGTGTGTTGGATCACAATGACGGACCTGCGCCTTATTTTGTTGAACACATCCGCATTCAGGCCGAAAGAATTCTTGATGAGATGTATGGCGATTCCATTAGCATTTATGAGGACGGACTTAAAATATATACTGCTCTCGACTTGCGACTTCAGCGCTTTGCCAACCAGGCAGTTAATGGTCATTTAGTCAGGCTGCAAAGGGAATTCGATGCACACTGGAAAAACCGAAATCCATGGGAAGGACGTCCCGAAATTTTTGTTTCTGCATTAAAAAAATCACATCGTTATCAGACACTCAGCAAACGTGGCCTCAGTGAGAATGAGATCATGCAGGAGATGGAAAAACCTGTAAAAATGTTCATCCTGGAGGATGGAGAAGAGAAGAAAGTGGAAATGTCACCGGTCGATTCCGTTGCATGGGCCATTCGGCAACTTCAGGCAGGGTTTCTGGCAGTTGATCCTGCCAACGGTCGTATTCTGGCCTGGGTAGGAGGTCCGGATTTTAAGTTTTTTCAATACGATCATGTCCTCTCTAAGAGGCAGGTGGGAAGTACCTTCAAGCCTTTTGTCTATGCTACAGCACTTGAGGAGGGATACGATCCGTGCGATTACATCAGCAACGAACGACGAGTCTATAAGCGATACGACGACTGGTCGCCAGCCAACAGTGATGGCAAACATGAAGGCTATTATTCCCTTCAGGGTGCACTTATTCATTCTGTTAATACCGTAACGGCCGAATTAACAATGGATGTAGGTGCTCATGATGTGGCCGATCTGGCAAGAAAAGCAGGCATTGAAAGTGATTTGCCTGATGTTCCTTCACTCGGACTGGGAACCGCCAACCTCTCTCTTTATGAGATGATAGCGGCTTATACGGCTTTTGCCAATTACGGAAGCGGAACGGAACTTCAAAGCCTTGTGCGCATTGAGGATGCGAACGGGAAAGTACTCTATCAGGCGCCTTCCGCCCGCTTGCGTGATGCCGCGTTTGGAGAGCGAACAGCACGTTTCATGGTGCACATGTTGCAGGGTGTTGTTGAGAGAGGCACAGCCCGCTCACTGAGAGATGTTTACGGTATACGTTCCGAACTGGCCGGTAAGACCGGAACTACCCAGAACAATGCCGACGGATGGTTTATCGGCTTTAGTCCCGGTTTGGTGGCAGGGGCATGGGTAGGCGCCGAAAATCCGGCGATTCGTTTTCGCAGTATGGCTCTTGGACAAGGTGCTCATACCGCTTTGCCCATATTCGGACGATTTATGCAGGAAGTCGAAAAAGCATCCTTCCATTCCGATATCGGCCGGCGAAGTTTTTATCCGCTGCCTGAAAGTTTAATTTCAGAGACAGATTGTCCCGATTATTCGGAAGAAGACCCGGATTTGAATTTCTTTGAACGACTGTTTGGCGGGAAAAAGCAAAAGAAAGTGAGTGAGGAAACGCCTGATACCGGCGAGGTAGAAAAGAAACCAGCCGAAGAGAAGAGAAAATCTCTTCTTGACAGGATGAAGGATATTTTCAGAAAGAAAGACTGACGGCGTATTTTACCTGATGTCCTGCCTGTCTGGTGACCTAAATAAACAAGCGTTCCCGTTCCTTACGCGTCATTCCCTTAATCACCAGGTCATACGACTCTTTGATCCATTGTTTCAGGAGATTATCCGGGATCGAGCCGTCCACTTCAATGGTGTTCCAGTGCTTTTTGTTCATGTGATAACCGGGTTTCACAGCCGGATATTGCTCTCGCAATTCTATGGCTTTTTCGGGAGCGCATTTAAGGTTGACCCAAAGCGGACCTTCCAAATCAGTCATTACAAACATTTTATTACCAACCTTGAAGACCAGCGAAGTTTCATCGAATGGCAGGTCTTCGGACGTAGCAGGCAGCGAAAGACAATAATCTCTGAGCTCTTCAATGTTCATAAACATGAATTTTGATCGTTGGGTTTGACAATCAAACCTCAGTTCTTGCTTGCAAGAATTTGGGTCAACGTCTGTTTTTAGCCGGGCAAGGGGCGGAATGCATCTACAATGTGCTCCATTTCCCATTGGTCTTCATCATCATGTGGCAACCAGCAAATCACGTCGAAACGGGTTTCGCAGTCGAGTTCGTTTTCTAAAATATAAGCTTCTGCCGCGTAAGCAATGGCATTCATTTTGGCAGGAGTAATGCTCTCTCTGGGGTGTTCGTGGTATTCGGATGCGCGTGTGCGAACTTCCACGATCACCAGTTGGTCATCGTCCCATGCTATAATGTCTATTTCTTTACGATCGAAGCGATAATTTCGTGCCACAATACGGTATCCCTGGTCGAGCAGATAGGATGCAGCTTTGTCCTCCCCCTTTTTGCCCAGTTCATTATGTTGCGCCATACGTTTTGATGTTAGATGATTAGATGTAATACACCACCAACCCGCCTTCGTCGGTCACCTGAAGATGTACCTGAGCACCCATAAGTAAAGGTTCGTTAGGCGATTCGTGTCCGGACGGAAAATCAAACAACACCGGGTAGTCATAGTGTTCCGTTATGTTTCTGATAATCTCCCGGGCTGAATTTCCGAAAGGAATTTTGCCGTCTTTCATATCGGTCAGGTGTCCTACTATAAGGCCTTTCAGATGTTCCAGTTTTCCACTGAGCCGGAGTTGGTACATCATTCGGTCGAGGTGATATAATTGTTCTCCGACTTCCTCAATGAAAAGTATTTTCCCGCGCGGGTCAAAATCATATCTGGTACCGGTCATGGCTGCCAGCAGGGATAAATTCCCTCCAATCAGCTGACCGGCTGATGTCCCTTGTTTGTTAAGTATATTGGCCGGTGTCCGGTAAACTATATCATGCCCCTGAAGTATATCCAGAAGATGGTTCCATTCCGCTCCATAATTGTTGTCTGCAGGGAGATTAACCGGCATTGGTCCGTGAACAGACACAGTATTGTAGTTATTTTGAAGTGTTGCATGAATGACGCTGATGTCGCTGAATCCGACCAGCCATTTCGGTTGAACAGGCATGCGCGAAAAGTCCAGTGCATCAATAATGCGGAGCGTTCCGTAACCTCCCCGGCAGCACCATATCACCTCTACTTCCGGATCGTCAATCATAGCCTGCAGATCATCAATTCGCTCCTCATCAGTGCCCGAAAATTGATAATGTTCATGGGTCACATATTTTCCTCTGCGGCTTCGGAAACCATTTCTCTCCAGAAATACCCCGGCCCTCGAAATCACATCGGAATCAATTCTGCCGGCCGGTGAAACCAACCCGAAGAGGGCTCCTTTTTTTATAAACGGGGGTGTTGTTGTTGACATATCTTAGAGCTTTGTGTACAAGATTTTAACATCTTTGGTTATCTTTGTGAAGTTAAACAAAACCTGGCTCATTTGCCCGGTTTTGTTTTATTTTTGTTGTCATTTATGGGTGCAGTATAAAAAGCCTTTTGACCCCTGAATCCCCTGAAGGGGACTTTTTCAAACTGCTGATTTTTAGCAGTTCCCCTTTAAGGGTCAGGGGTAAAAATGGTGAAAATCAGCAGTTTGAAGGCTTTTTATACTGCACGCAGTAATCGAAAATAAACCTGTTAAAAGTTCAGATACAATATTATGAATAATTTTAAAAGAACGCTTGTTACAACAGCTCTTCCTTATGCCAACGGTCCGGTTCATATTGGTCACCTGGCCGGTGTATATGTCCCGGCCGATATTTATGTGCGTTACCTCAGATTGAAAGGTGAAGATGTGCTCCTTATTGGCGGATCGGACGAGCATGGTGTCCCTATTACTTTGAAGGCAAGAAAAGAAGGAGTTTCCCCTCAGGATGTGGTAGATAAATATCATCAGCTTATCAAAGATTCTTTTGAAAAGTTCGGTATCAGTTTCGATATATATTCCCGGACAACCAATAAGATACACCATAAAACAGCTTCGGAATTTTTTAAAAAATTGTACGACAATGGTGCTTTCATTGAAAAAGAAACCGACCAGTACTATGATGAAGAGGCAGGAACATTCCTGGCCGACCGTTATATAACCGGCACCTGCCCGCATTGTAACAGCACCGGTGCTTATGGAGATCAATGTGAGAGCTGTGGTACTTCACTGAATGCCACCGATCTTATCAATCCCAAATCGATGGTATCGGGGAGTACACCGGTAATGAGAAAAACCAAACACTGGTACCTGCCACTTGATCAGCATCAAAGCTTCCTCGAAAAGTGGATTCTCGAAGAGCACAAGGAGTGGAAACCCAATGTTTATGGTCAGTGTAAGTCATGGTTGGACCTCGGCCTTCAGCCGCGGGCCGTAAGCCGTGATCTCGACTGGGGGGTTCCCGTCCCGATCGAAGGGGCAGAAGGAAAAGTGCTTTATGTTTGGTTTGACGCCCCGATTGGTTATATCTCGGCAACCAGGGAACTGACGCCGGAGTGGGAGAAATACTGGAAAGACCCCGAAACACGTCTCATCCATTTTATCGGTAAAGACAATATTGTATTCCATTGTATTGTATTTCCGACGATGCTGAAAGCAGAGGGTTCATTTATTTTACCCGATAACGTGCCTGCAAATGAATTTTTGAACCTTGAAGGAGATAAAATTTCAACTTCCCGCAACTGGGCCGTCTGGCTTCATGAATACCTGGTGGATTTTGAAGACAAACAGGATGTTTTGCGGTACGTATTGACGGCAAATGCGCCCGAAACAAAAGACAACGACTTTACCTGGAAAGATTTCCAGGCACGAAATAACAATGAGCTGGTTGCGATACTGGGCAATTTTGTGAATCGTGCTGTAGTGCTGACTCATAAGTATTATGAAGGAAAAGTTCCCCTGATGGGAGAAACTGAACCTTTTGATGTTCAGACACTGGAATCAATTCCGGCCATTATTAGCAGCGTTGAGAAAAATCTTGATCAGTTTAAATTCAGAGAAGCTCTGCGTGAAGCCATGAATCTTGCCCGACTCGGCAATAAGTATCTGGCCGATACCGAGCCATGGAAATTGCAGAAAACAAACCCTGAGCGGGTGAAAACAATAATGAACATTTCACTTCAGATTACAGCCAATCTTGCCATTGTTATGGAACCGTTCCTCCCGTTTACGGCACAAAAAATGCGTAATATGTTGAATATGCAGCAAGCCGTCTGGAGCGATTGTGGTAAGACAGAACTCCTGAAGCCCGCCCATGCCATTAATGAGGCTAAGTTGCTTTTCGAAAAAATAGAGGACGAAAAAATTCAGGAACAGCTGGATCGTCTGGCCCGCACTAAAACCAGCAATGAAGCAGAGAACAAAGAAGCCGAGCCGGCAAAAGCCGATGTCTCGTTTGATGAGTTCTCTAAAATGGATATGCGCGTGGGCACCATTCTGGAAGCCGAAAGAGTTCCCAAAACCAAAAAGCTTCTGAAAATAAAAGTCGACACGGGCATTGATAAGCGAACGGTTGTTTCAGGCATTGCCGAATTTTTTGAACCGGAACAGTTAGTCGGACGTCAGGTGTGCATCCTGGTAAATCTTGCCGCACGCAAAATTAAAGGGATCGAATCGCAGGGAATGATTCTGATGGCTGAGGATGCCGACGGCCGCCTTGACTTTGTTGCGCCTGGCACAAAAATAAAGCCCGGGTCACAAATCCGGTAATTTGCGTTTTATCATTTGCCTGATAAATCATCAAGGAGCCAAACGTTTTCGAACTTTTCGTTTTTCCGTAAAGCAAAAAGTCTTTCAACTGCGCTGTCCCGTTTTTCGAAAGACTCCAAAGCTACCCGGAATCGTCCGTTACTGCTGAGAAGAATCTGTGCGTCAGGAAACCCCTCTTTTTTCATTTGTTCGGCAGTTTGTTGGGCAGGTGCTTCATATTTAAAGCTGGCAGCGATCAGGTGAAACGGGGTTTTGACCTGATCGTCCGTCCGTCCGGATGCAATGTCAGACTTTTCGGAAACATCGGATGCGCTATTATCGGAATTGGTAAGTTGCTTCGGAGCATAGGTTGCAGGCTGTGTTGCAATTGCAGATTTTTCGGCTACAGATGAAATAATATTGCCGGTGTCAATTTGCTGATGTTCCGGCATTTTGAGCTCCGGGGTAAACAGGAATAACCCTGCAATCATTGCCGCAACAGTTGCCCAATAGCGGGGCGAACGGCTGCGCAATAACAGTCTTACCGGCTCTTCGCGTTTCTGTTGGAGTGCAACGTATTGAAGCGGTTCAAAATGGAATTCGATAAGACCGTAAGCATCAGGAAGAAGCTTATTGTGTACATTGGGGGTGAACTGAAGATTTCCCAGTGCATCTTTCCTGAAGGTTCCGATGCCTTCAAAAACAAATGTTTCCCCATTATTGATCTTCGTTTGAAAACCGTCGACAAAACTGTGTATCCGTTCGGTACTTTCGTTCCAGGATAGATGTTCCTGTTTACAGATATGGTTGGTGAGAAGTCCGTCGTTGTGCGACAAACTTCTGTTGAATCCGATTTCCTTTTTAGGGGGCTGGAAAAGATTTCGTTCTTCAATAAGGGCAGCCGGTTTATAATTGGCCACAAAACCTCCAAGTCCTGGCACAATAACGCAATCGTGCAGGCATAATAAATCCGATATGTGTTTTTCGATGCTTGCCATATTGCAAATTTAAACAATTTATACGCTCTTTGCATCGTTTTGTTTTAAACAGGTGTTGATAAAGTGTTGAAAAAGGCTCGTTATAAGCAGAAGGTTGACAGGCAGAAGGCAGAAGTAATTAATTAGGGCCGGCAAGAAAACTAAGATTTTTTAAGTCTTTGATAAGAAAGCGCCAAATACAAGGCTTTCGAAGTTATTGAATCCAAGGAGTTTACTCTTCGTAAATAACTGATTCAAAAACGAGAATAACGCAGTAGTTGGTGTTTTCTTGCAAAGACTAGGGAATGTAAATTTAACTCTGTCCGGTTGCATTTTCAGTAAATCAAAATAACTCATATTTTTTCTTTCATCCAATTCTTAAAAGCTTGTTTGGGTAGTTTTCAGGTTCTGTCAAGGGCGGCTGAGGTTGCGAAGCCGTTTATATACCCTTGACAGGTTCTGAAGACGACCTATCTTTGCTTTTAGGGTTTTGGATGTTACACTTTTATATTTATTCGACCTTCAAATTGAATGCACAATTGCTGTAATGTTAAGGCCCAGTTCTGCAGAGGGCGTGTCCACTTTTGGGCAATATTTTCGGTGGTCAAATAGATCAATTTCAGCAGGGCCATATCGCTGGTGAAAGCCCCTTTTGTTTTGGTCACTTTCCTTACCTGGCGATGGAAGCCCTCAACCGCATTGGTTGTATAAATCAGCTTTTTAATGGGCTCATCATATTTGAAATAGTTGGAAAGCTCTTCCCAGTTGTCATTCCAGGAGCGTATCACAATAGGGTACTTTTTGCCCCATTGTTCCTCCAAATTTAACAATTCTGTTTCTGCTTCAGATTTATTGACAGCACGATAAACCTTCTTCAAATCTTTCATAAAGGGCTTCTGGTCTTTTGAAGCCACGTATTTTAGAGAATTGCGTATTTGATGAATGACACATTTTTGTATTTCTGTATCAGGGAAAACGCTCAATATTGCCTCGGAAAAACCTTTTAGATTATCTGTACAGGCTATCAGTATATCTTTTACGCCCCGGTTTTTTAAGTCGGTTAATACCGATAGCCAAAATTTTGCACCTTCACTTTCCGATATATACATGCCGATCAGGCTCTTCTTGCCCTCTTTATTTATGGCTAAGATATTATATACGGCCCGATTGACAACACGGCCTTCATCTTTTACTTTGTAATGCATGGCATCCAACCATACGATGGGATAAACATCGTCTAAGGGCCGATTTTGCCACTCTTTTACCTGAGGGATGACCCTATCGGTTATTTCACTCAATACAGTCGGTGATACCTCTGTATCGTACATTTCTGCTATATGTGAGGAAATATCCCTTAAACTCATTCCTTTTCCATATAACCCTATAATTTTCGGTGCCAAACTATCGGCCAGAACGCGTTGTCGCTTCTTTACTATTTCCGGCTCGAAATTGCTATGCCGGTCTTGGGGCGTATCTATGCAAATTGTGCCAGAATTGGTTTTTAAATTTTTTGTGCCTTTCCCATTGCGCTTATTGCCGGCGCATCGCTCTTCTTCCGATAAATGATCATCCATCTCTGCAGAAAGTGCGCTTTCTAAGAATTCTTTAATAATAGGTGCAAAAACGCCGCCTTCACTTGTAAGGGATTGACCACTACGCAATTGTTCCAGTGCCAAGTCCCGCATGGCTCTGTACTCTGGGGTGTCTTTTTTCTTGTCTGTCATAAACTGCAATTTTAAGAATTTTTTGTTTATGGACAGAGTTTACTTTACAGTCTCAAAGACTAATTAGGGCACGTCTTTAAAGTCTGGACAAGTTGTGCCAAATTATGTGTCTGTTTATTATTTTTGTTATGCTCGTTTTAAAAATTTAAAAACAACAACGATTTTGGCAACAAAGATGCTTTTTAGACCATACTTAATATTGTCTTTCCGCATTTTTGTGTACTAATATTTTCCGCCTTTTGCGTGGAAAAATTTTAGCCTTAGTGAAAGAATTTAACCGGCACCATTGATATTTTGCTTGAATTAATTTCCTTTTCTTAATTTTACGTACTTCACGAAAACGATAATCTGATAACATCATTTCTATGAGCAAACAAATTCTGGTTACCGGCGGAACCGGCTATATTGGTTCCCATACTGTCGTTGAACTTCAGAACGAAGGGTTTAATGTAGTGATCGTTGACGACTTGTCCAATTCGGGCATTGAAGTGCTGGATGCCATCGAAAAAATAACAGGAAAGCGACCTGCTTTTGAGAAATTCAATCTTACTGACCAGGATAAAACCAACGCTTTTTTTGAGAAATATCCGGGGATTGCCGCTATTGTTCATTTTGCGGCCTTCAAAGCTGTGGGCGAATCGGTCGAAAAACCACTCGAGTATTATCACAATAACCTGGTATCACTTATGAATCTTCTCCGCAGTATGAGGGAGCATAAGATTCCCGATATGGTGTTTAGTTCCAGCTGTACGGTTTACGGTCAGCCGGAAAAATTACCCGTTACAGAAGATACGCCGCGAAAGCCTGCTGAATCACCTTATGGAAATACAAAAGCGGTATCGGAAGATATTATGCGCGACTTTGCAAGGGCTACGGAGGGCATTAATTGTATTGCTTTGCGGTATTTTAATCCCATTGGTGCTCATCCGTCAGCGCTTATTGGAGAACTTCCGGTGGGCGTTCCGAATAATTTAGTGCCTTTTATTACCCAGACAGCTGCCGGGTTGCGGGATGAGCTGAAAATCTTTGGCGACGATTACAATACACCCGACGGCACTGCTATCAGGGATTATATTAACGTGGTCGATCTGGCTAAAGCCCATGTCGTGGCGATCAACCGACTGCTTAACAACAAACAGAAAGCGTCCTACGAATTTTTTAATATTGGTACTGGCGAAGGATACTCGGTCATGCAACTTGTGAAGGCGTTTATAAAAGTTACAGGTGTTAACTTAAAATATTCTGTTGTTGGAAGACGGGCCGGCGACATTGAAAAAATATGGGCCGATACCTCGTATGCGAATAATGAATTGGGATGGAAGGCTGAGAAAACCCTCGAAGAAACGCTGAAGAGTGCATGGGAATGGGAAAAGCATGTCAGAAACATAAGATAATATGAGTAAAACAATATTAATAACTGGTGGTGCGGGTTTTATAGGGTCACATGTAGTCCGCCTTATGGTAAATAAATATCCCGACTATCAAATACTGAACCTGGACGCGCTTACTTATGCCGGGAATCTTGAAAATCTGAAGGATATTGAAAGCTGCTCCAATTATGAATTTATCAGGGGCGATATTACCGATATGGAAGCTGTTAACCGGATATTTCGTGAATACCGGCCCGATGGCGTTATTCATCTGGCTGCTGAGTCGCATGTCGACCGGTCTATTAGCGATCCCCTGGCTTTCATCCGGACCAATGTTATCGGAACCGTTAACCTGCTTAATGCAGCACGTGATGTGTGGCATGAAAAACCTGACGATAAGCGGTTTTATCACATTTCAACCGATGAAGTGTACGGGTCTTTAGGAAATACCGGTTTTTTTACCGAGGAGACTGCCTATGATCCGCGTAGTCCGTATTCTGCTTCAAAAGCGAGCAGCGATCACATGGTACGGGCCTGGCATCATACCTACAACCTGCCGTTCGTAATTTCCAATTGCTCAAACAATTACGGACCAAATCAGTTTCCTGAAAAATTGATTCCTCTGGCTATTAATAATATCAAACACAAAAAGAGCATCCCCATATACGGGAAGGGGGAAAATGTCCGGGACTGGCTTTATGTGGAAGACCATGCGGCAGCCATAGACCTTATTTTTCACCGGGGGAAAAACGGGGAAACCTATAACATAGGCGGCAACAACGAGTGGACCAATATCGATTTGATTCGAAAGATTTGCCAGGTAATGGATAAGGCACTGAACAGGGAACCCGGCGATTCGGAAAAACTGATCACTTTTGTGAAAGACCGTGCCGGACACGATAAGCGGTATGCCATCGACTCATCAAAACTGATGACCGAGCTGGAATGGAAACCTTCTTTACAGTTTGAAGAAGGGATCGAAAAAACCGTGAAGTGGTATCTCGATAATGAAGAGTGGATGAATGACGTTATCTCCGGCGATTACGCAAAATATTATTCCCGCCAGTACGACAACCGTTAATTAATGCCCGTCTGTAAAGTCTGGAAAAGTGGTTGCCGATATGTGTCTGTACTGAAAGCACCGGTTGCAGGCGTAGCTCAGCAAATGGTACTTTCCGGACAGATACCAATTATTCCACCGTAACCGATTTAGCCAGGTTTCTTGGCTGATCGACGTTACATCCTCGCATCACAGCAATCTGGTAGGAGATGATCTGCAGAGGCACTACTGCCAGAAGCGGCGACAGAGACGGATGACATGCCGGAATTTCTATCACATGATTGGCCAGCTTTTTGATGGTTTTTTCTCCTTCCGTTACAATGGCAACAACTTTCCCGTTTCGTGCTTTTACCTCCTGGATATTGCTGACAATCTTTTCGTATGAGCCGTCTTTAACTGCCAGCACAAAAACCGGCATGTTTTCATCGATCAGCGCGATAGGGCCGTGTTTCATTTCGGCAGCAGGATACCCCTCGGCATGGATGTAGGATATTTCCTTCAGTTTGAGGGCACCCTCAAGTGCTACGGGATACAATACTCCCCGTCCCATATACAATGCATTGGTGACATTGACATACTGGTTGGCCACATCTTTTATAAAGCCTTCATGGTCGAGTATTTCTTTCATTTTTCCGGGTATTTCCGTCAGGGCATGTACCAGGGCTACATAATCCGATTCGGGGATCAGCTTTTTTCTGTGTCCTATCAGGAATGCCATCATGGTAAGCACAGTAATTTGTGCCGTAAAGGCTTTGGTCGAAGCTACCCCGATTTCGATGCCTGCATGTGTATAGACACCCGCGTCTGTTTCCCTGGCAATGGATGAGCCGGCAACATTGCAAATACCAAGGATGGTAGCATCCGATTGTTCCCTGACCATCCTGATGGCAGCAAGCGTATCGGCGGTTTCTCCGCTTTGCGAAACGGCAATAACCACATCATCGGGATATATTATGGGTTTGCGGTAGCGGAATTCGGAAGCATATTCCACTTCAACAGGAATTCTTGCATATTCCTCAAAAAGATATTCGCTCACCAACCCGGCATGCCATGAAGTTCCACAGGCTATGATGATTATCCGGCGGGCATCGATCAACTTGGGAAGTACATCCAGTATTCCTCCCAGGAAAATCTTACTGTGGTCCATCGAAATCCGTCCACGAAAAGTATCTTCAATGGAAGAAGGCTGATCGTGTATCTCCTTGAGCATATAATGCTGGTATTCTCCTTTGTCTATTTCATCAATGCTCAGCTCAATTTTTTGCACCTGAGGTGTTTTGATGTCATTATGCAGATTTTTAAGGTCGAACTTGTCGTGATCGATAATCGCTACTTCTTCATCATTCAGGAAAACCACCTTGTC
Source organism: Anaerophaga thermohalophila DSM 12881 (assembly GCF_000191885.1). GTDB lineage: Bacteria > Bacteroidota > Bacteroidia > Bacteroidales > Marinilabiliaceae > Anaerophaga > Anaerophaga thermohalophila. The sequence goes on along the minus strand of NZ_AEWI01000026.1, from coordinate 36,775 downwards.
GGTGTATTCAATAATGGGTGTGGCATCTGAAGCCATAAAATACTCGTTTTCACCGATCCCGATAACCAGCGGGCTTCCTTTTCGGGCGGCTATCAACCGGCCGGGCTCATCAGTGCAATAAATCACCAGTCCGTACGCTCCCACAACTTTGGTCAGGGCCAACCTGACAGCCAGTTCGGCAGGGACTTTTTTCTCTAAGTAAATATTTTCGATGAGGTTGGCCAAAACTTCTGTGTCGGTTTCAGTAATGAAAGAAACACCACGATTGGTCAGTTCCTTTTTTAGGTGACCGTAGTTTTCGATAATACCGTTGTGTACAACAATAAATTTACCTTTTTCCGACTTGTGCGGATGGGCATTAATATCGTTGGGTTCCCCGTGAGTAGCCCAGCGGGTGTGTCCCATCCCTATGGAACCGGAAATTTCCTGACCTTTAATAATGTTTTCGAGGTCTTTTACTTTTCCTTTGCATTTATACAAATGCGTCTCGTTATTCATCAGGGCGATCCCGGCAGAATCGTATCCACGATATTCCAGGCGTTTCAGGCCCTTTATCAGTATCGGGTAAGCAGTTCTTTCTCCTACATAAGCTACAATGCCACACATAAATTTCGTCGATTTGTTTTACTATTCTACAATGATTTTATTTTTTCTGATATTTTTGATGCCAGCGTCTTTTTTCGTTCGATGTGTTCAAGAATATCACACACGGCAGGATGTTTTTCAAAAGCCCCGCGAACCTGCTCAAAATCAACGTTCCGAATTTCATCTTCTCCGTCCATCCCAAAGCCTGTCTGGGCTTTTAGTGTGAATTCCTTGCGTGCATCCTCAAACATCATTTTGTCCAGATTGACAACGGCATTTTTCCAATCTTCAATAAAGTCGAGCAATTCTTGCTTCGAGATGGTGCCCAAATCAATATTCAGGGCCGATTGGAACATGGAATAGCCCCGGTTCCAGGCCCAGGTGTAATAGTTGCGGTGCCACTCCCCGAATATTGCGTTCATTTCAGTGAAAGTCTTCACTTTTCCTTTCTCAATCTTTTCAACCAATTCGAGGACTTTTTCTTTTGGGACAATAAGTCCGGCCATATCAACCCATTCTCCTGTTCCTTCGCCGGATGCTGGTTTTAAAACTTCATGTAGTTCCTCGATGGATGAAAACGCTTCTGATTCAAGTTTTTTCATCAGACCGTTCCCCAGGAATTTTATGATACCAATATCGTATAAAAAGATGCCGCGTTCAAGTGCTTTGGCCTCGATTTTTACACTGTTATACATGAAATATTCCGAAGTGGCGCCGGATGTTTCTTTTAATTTGATGAGCGTTTCTTTTCCCTTGATCATTTTTTCGACAGAGAAGGGACTTAACAGGTTAAATGTGATGTAATCGAGTTTTCGCGTGTCTTTTCTCTTGTCACGATTTGGCCATTTGCGGGCATCGCGCATGGTTCCTACACTTCGTAGATTGACGCCTGGTGCCAGGTAACTTTCGTCTTTGTTTTCGATGAGGTACGAAAAAGGGAAATTCGATGTGTCCGGATTGCGGTAATGTCGCCCCATAACCAGGGAAAAGGCCCCGATTTTAGCCGGCCACAGAAGGTACGAATCGCTGGTTGTTTTGCTGCCCCGTTCTATTACTCCCTGGTGAACGGGGCCCAGCTTGTACATGTGATTGCTTTGATTTGAACCGCTTCCTGCATTAAGAAATGAGTAATAACCGGCGATCAGAAGCGTGGATTTGTGGTGCGAAACGGTGTATGGACCGGCAAATATAGAGCAGGCTTCACCATGGAATCCCTGGCAGTTGGCAAAAAAGACCGAGTTTTCTGCCGAGTAGTGCTTTCCCAGTGTGCAGCCCTGGCCGATAAAACATTTGGATATCAGGGTGGCGTCGGTCACTGTTGAACCGCTGGTTGCTATAAAATCTTCAGCAATCACGCCCGGTCCGAAGTATGATGGATGCTCGCGGGAACTGTTGATGGAGCCGTTAACCAGCCGGTAAATGCCTTCAACGATTGCGTCGGTTCCTATATTTACATTCAGGATGGTTCTTGAGTTGAGTAATCGTGCCCCGCTTTTTACAGTACCTTTTTCGGAACATATATTCTGGCAATAGGTGTCTACCATGTTGTTCAACATCTCAATAAGCATGGGGCGATGACGATAGAAGGCAAGAAGATAGGCAGTGTGGGCGGATAATTCATTAAAAATGGGGACTTCTCTGCCACCGGCTTCATTTAAAACCGCCACCTTTTCTCCGTTACCAAAGCAGGATTTTCCTTCGGTGGTGAGGGAATCCACATTTTCGATGATGACATTGCTTTCTATATGATAGTTGGCAATTTGATTTCTTATCTGACTGATGTAAACATCGTCATCAATGATTGAGTTGTGAATGGTTGCATTCGAAATACCTGAGTGTTTGGTAACACCTCCTGCAAATTGAAAACTTCGCCGGAAGCAGCCCAGCCTTATTTTTCCCGAGAATGCGGTTTGCCTGACGAATGAAGGGTCGAAGCCGTCTTTTACTTCTATGTTGTTCCATTCATTACTGAAGCATCCCTGCTTTTCGAGTGTCTCAATTTCACGGGTGGTTAAAGGCCGGTATTCTGACATAATGACTTGCTTTGAGGACAGACACACATTTTGTAAAAAGAGTTCCGGGTTTACAGACAGACATTAATTGGTCACACATCTTACAATAGTATCTATAACTATTTGTTAATGGCGAAGTTAGTAATAAATTGTAACAGTTGCTTGAAAAAAATGTTTATTCAAAAAAAACCTGCCTCGAATAGAAGAAGCAGGTTTTTTTTGAAATTGTTATTTCTCACTAAAGAGTTCCGCTGATCATAAACGTTGCCGCAAATGCAAGGATGGCGTACAACTCAGGGAATACAGCCAATACCAGGGTACTTCCGAAAACATCATGTCCGGAGGCTATTCCGGCAATGCCGTTGGCACAGACCTGTCCTTGTCTGATCCCTGACAGAAGACCGACGAGCCCGAGTGCAATACCGGCACCTAATACGGCAACGCCCTGGATAGCGGTAATTTCAGGTGAAAGCACTCCTGTTCCGTTAATTACAAAGTAACCAGCAAATCCATAAAGCCCCTGTGTTCCGGGAAGTGCACTTAAAACAAGATAGTTGCCAAATGCATCGGGATTCTTTTTCATCGCTCCCAATGATGCATTACCACCATAAGATACACCGTAAACGCTTCCGATACCAGCCAGTGCAATCATCAAACCAATGCCTATATAGGCCAATAAAATTGGAGTCATATTTTTTCTGTTTTAAAGGTTATTAATTCTTTACTTGAACTCTTTGATATGGTTTATATTCTTTTCCTCCTCCTATAAATCCTGCATTTTTATAAAATTCCACAAATGTAAGACGTAACGGGTGCACAAAAGCACCAAGCCCTGACATAAAAATGTTGATGCCGTGTCCGATCAGCAGAATAATCAGGGTCACCAATATGCCGACCAATGGAATATCGGGTGCCAGGTCGAACGCGAACTGATTAAACACCTGTCCGAGAATGGCACTTGCCAGGCCGAGGGCAAACAAGCGTATATATGATAACAAATCGCCTATTACACCTGTAATCATATTGTATGCGTCCCACAAGCCTGCTCCTACATTAATGAAAATGTTTCTTTTGGGATGGTTAAAAATAAATATTCCCAGAACAGAGACGCCCACCAATATGGTGTGTATCGGACCGAAAAAATAACCGGCTTCCGGGTTTTGCGTATCCAGAAGGTAGAATACCACTGATGATACAATCAGTAGGAACCATCCCCACGTGGATAATGAATAACCAAAGCCCTGTTGACGGATTTGATTGATGGCTTTCAGTACCATCCCGAAAAGAATTTGAACAGCACCAAATACCAATGCCAGTGTGAACATTTGATTGCTGTCCAAAAACATATCTTTCGCATCCGCCAGGAATTTCGGTGGATTTTCGATCAGGTTTATTCCAAAGAATGTGCCTGTAATCGCCCCAAAAAGAATAGTGGCCAGTCCCAGCAGCTGTGCCAGGGTCAGCAGGGGACGCATATTTTGTTTCGCTTTTGGTTTGTATATGGCTATGGCCAGAACCAAAAGCAGGCCGTATCCCGCATCTCCCAGGCAGAATCCGTAAAATAACATGAAAAACGGGGCGAAGAAAGGGGTGAGGTCTAATTCTGTATATGACGGTAAAGAAAAAAGTTTAGTCACCGGCTCGAATAATTTGGCAAAGCGGTTATTACGCAATAATATGGGTGGTTTTTCATCCGCGCTTGCCGGCTCTTTTAAATAATAAACCTCTTTTTGGTCCACCCATTCTTCCAGTTCGTCTGTCTTCATCTGGGGAACCCACGCTTCAACCAGTCGTATTTTCCCTTCTACTTCAGTGACCGTTTGAAATCTGACATTAATATCGCTTAATTGCTCTTCCAATCTTGCCTGATATTCTTCAAGCAATTCAATACCGTGTACGGCAATCTTGTCTAACTCATAATTGAGCTCATCTGCCTGTGCTTGTGTTGCCGAAATTTCTTTACGGACTTCTTCAAGGGTTTTTTTGGGCAGAGCTATCTCGTCTGTCTCTTCCATGTCTTCGGGCAACTCTTTGCTCTCTGACTCATCAACCAAGACAAAATAACTATAGCCGTCGGTTTCAGAAATGAGTTCAATGGGATATTTTTCTTCCCATTCAGGATTGTATTTCGAATCGGGACAAATAAGAAAACGCAGATTTATATTGGCTTCCGAAAGTCTTTTTATGGCTTCCAAAGAAAATTGTCCCCAAGGCTCGATATTTTTTTCCTCTTTCTGCAGGGCAGAGAGTTGCTGTTGTATTTGTTCGAGACTGCTCTCAATTTCTGCTATTCGTTGGTTGAGCTTTTCACCTGATTTTTCTGTTATATTTTCGACTACAGCAGGATCCGGGATTTGTTTTCTACGCCTTTCCAATGTTTTTATTGTTTTGGAAAGATCACTGATTTTCCGGTATAAATCCTGCATTTCAGTGGTGGGTTCATCCTGATGCTCAACGATATGTGCCACGCCAATTTCCTTGAGGTGATCTAGAAATTGTTCATAGTCGGCGTGATACACCAGAAACGAATATTTAAACATTGGTACAATCATGACTCCACCTCCACGTTTTGTTGCCTGTTTTTGACGATTTTCTGGGCTGCTTTCGACAGATTCTCTTCATCTTCAAGGAAACGTTTAATCTTTCGAATTGCGTCCTGAAATCCCGGAATTTGAACTTTTTCGTACAGATTTACTTTTTGCGTTGTTTTTTTTCGGGCAAAGTCGAGTAACTCCATTTTTCGTTCAAATACTTCCTTTTCGATGGCAAGTTTAACCAACTTTTCAAGAATGGCAATGCCATCGGGGAACCAGGCGGGTTTTTCGAACATGTTATAATCACGTACCGCGAAGTGAATTTTCTCAAGCACCGGTGTCTGCACACCTGCAATTTTTTTAGTGGTGAGTTCTACATCCTCTATCTGTGCCAAAGAAGGGTCAAATTCATTCCAAAGGCGGACCATATCATCATACAGCCCCATTTCTTTTTTCAGTTGTTCTTCCAATTCGGTAGCCTTATCTTTGGCATTTTTCACTTGCATCCGCAGTGCCGATTCTTTGTTTTTGAGCGTCGGCAAAGCTCTTTCTCTTACCTGAAGCTGTTTGGCAAGGGCCTGTTGTGATGTTTTATTATATTGAAATTTTATTGCCACGTTTTCTCCTTCTTTCGTTATTAATATCTCATATTCAGTAATTAACTTAATAGAGTATCAATGGCTGACTTTCTGTATGTTACGGTGCATTTACTCTTTCCAGTATTTGTCCACCAGGTCTTTTCTGATTCCCACTTCTGCTTTAGAAAAGTAGGTGGCAAAAAGCTTCCACGCGATATCGAGCATGGTATCCGTATCAACATTGACATCAATTGCCAACAGTTTTTCCGAGTAGTCTTTGGCGAAATTCAATGTTCTCTGGTCATAGTCGGTAAGGTCAAACCCATTCTCCTGTTTGGTACGGGCACCGGCTGCATCGGCATAAAGACGAACGGCCGCATTCATAACCTGTGGATGGTCTTCGCGTGTTTGTTTTCCAATAACCAACTGTTTCAGTCGTGACAATGAACGGAAGGGGTCAACAATGACTTTTCCGATATCGGTATCCCTTCTCAGGAACAGCTGGCCTTCTGTAATGTAACCTGTGTTATCTGGTATGGCGTGTGTAATATCGCCTCCCGAAAGTGTCGTTACCGCCAGAATGGTAATAGAGCCTCCCGATGTAAATTGCACGGCTTTTTCATAGATTTTGGCCAGATCGGAATAGAGCGAACCCGGCATGCTGTCTTTCGAGGGGATCTGGTCCATCCTGTTTGATACAATACTGAGTGCATCGGCAAACAGGGTCATGTCGGTCAGAAGAACCAACACACTTTCGTTTTTGTCAACAGCAAAGTATTCGGCAGCAGTCAGAGCCATATCCGGAACCAGCAATCGCTCAACCGGCGGGTCTTCTGTTGTATTTACAAAGCTTATTATACGGTCGAGTGCTCCGGCGTTCTCAAACACCTGCCTGAAATAGAGGTAATCGTCGTTTGAAAGTCCCATCCCTCCCAGAATGATCTTGTCGGCTTTAGCTCTCAGGGCCACATTGGCCATTACCTGATTGTAGGGCTGATCACTGTCCGCAAAGAAAGGTATCTTTTGCCCGGAAACTAGGCTGTTGTTCAGGTCAATTCCTGCGATACCGGTGGCAATAAGGTGTGAGGGCTGTTCACGACGAACAGGGTTCACCGACGGTCCTCCGATTTCCCGAATTTCACCTTCTATTTCGGGGCCTCCGTCAATGGGGTTGCCATAAGCATTGAAAAATCTGCCCGAAAGCTCGTCGCTTACTTTTATTTGTGGCGGATTTCCCAGAAAGGTTATTTCAGCATTGGTTGGAATTCCTTCCGTTCCTGAAAAAACCTGAAGAACGATCTCGTCGCCCTCGATTTTCACAACCTGGGCCATCCGCCCGTTGACCACAGCCATCTCATCGTAGCCTACATTCTTGGCGCTAAGCGATACAGTGGCTTTAGTGATACTGGTCAGTTTGGTATATACCTTTTGAAATGCCTGACTTTTCATTCGTATGTAATTTATTTAAGTTATTGGTCGAATGGAACTCGCATGATTGAGTTTTATACATGTTCTTTTGTGACAAACCTTGTCATGCTCGTTTCATAAGTTGTTTGTCTATCTCGTCTCAACGCCCGGGATATTTAAGCGTAAGCGCTGAGATGCAATTCACGGCTAACCCCTGATGACTCAATTATACAACTATCTCTTCCTGCTTTTTCTCTTCTACCGCGTGCTCTTTCAGCATCTCATCGAGTTCTTTTTCGAAACCTTTGAAATTATCCGATTGGAATTCCGAATAGTTCATCTGCTTGAATTGGTTGATAAGTCGTTTGAAAAAGTCGCCTACCTCTTCAAAATGCTTGAACTCGAAATCGGTATCAACAATGCCGAGTACTTTTTCGAGCATATATTTTTGTCGTTCAAGGGGGGTAGAAGCGTCAATATCGTCAAATGCGTCCTGTTGAAGTATTACAAAGTCGATGAGTTCGGCTTTCCAGAAGCGTTCGTGGAAATCGATGGGGACACCATCATCCCCAAGGATGTTGATCTGTTCGTTGGCTTCTTTTCCCCTGAGCAGAATGTCTTTGCTTTTCAGAACATTATCGAGCCAGTGTTCACCCAGATTTTCACCGAGTGATTTTTGAAGCTCGGGATACTCCAGATATTTTGAATAACTATCGATGGGGTCGATGGCCGGATAACGTTTACTGTCTGCACGGTCCTGCGAAAGACCATAGAAACAACGGGCTGCTTTACGGGTATTTTCGGTAACGGGTTCCTTCAGGTTACCGCCGGCTGGCGACACGGTACCGATAAAAGTGATGGAACCGGTTTTCCCGTTGTTGAGATACACAAAACCTGCACGAGAGTAAAAATTAGAAATAATTGATGAGAGGTCCATGGGATAAGCGTCGGGTCCTGGAAGTTCCTCCAAACGGTTTGACATCTCCCGAAGTGCTTGGGCCCAGCGTGACGTGGAGTCGGCCATCATCAGCACTTTTAGTCCCATGGAACGGTAATATTCTCCAAGTGTCATAGCAGTATAAACCGATGCTTCACGAGCAGCCACCGGCATGTTGGAAGTATTCGCAATGATGGTGGTTCGCTCAATAAGTTTTTTCCCGGTTCGCGGATCCTCAAGTTCCGGAAACTCTTTAAAAATCTCCACGACTTCATTGGCCCGCTCACCGCAAGCTGCCATGATAACAATATCTGCTTCGGCCTGCTTGGAAATGGCATGCTGGAGAACCGTTTTTCCGGTACCAAATGCACCGGGAATAAATCCTGTTCCTCCTTCGGTAATCGGGTTTAAGGTATCTATACAGCGAACACCGGTTTCCAGAAGCTTGAACGGACGCGGTTTTTCTTTGTATGCTTTGATGGGTACTTTCACCGGCCATTTCTGTACCATGTTTACAGAAATGGCATCTCCGTTGTTGTCTTCGATGACTGCAATTTCGTCATCAACGGTGTAGTCACCTTCTTTTACTATTGATTGAATTTTATAGGTGCCTTCCAGTTTAAAGGGCACCATAATACGGTGGGGCATGCCGTTTTCTTCTACTTCACCGAGCCAATCGCCGGCAATGACTTCATCCCCCTTTTTGGCCAGGGGTTTAAAGTTCCACTTCTTTTCCCTGTCCAGGGGATCGGTATATTCTCCCCGTTTCAGGAAGACACCATCCATTTTGTCGAGGTCATTTTGCAGTCCGTCGTAATTGCGGGATAGCATGCCCGGGCCAAGTGTTACTTCAAGCATGTGACCTTCAAATTCAACTTTGCTTCCGGGTCTCAAACCACGTGTGCTCTCAAACACCTGTACATAGGCCTGTCTCCCTGTTACTTTAATGACCTCTGCCATTAATCGCTCTTCGTTGTGGAAGATGTAGCAAATCTCATTCTGTCCTACCGGACCATCAATATCTACCACCACAAGGTTGGCAATGATTCCTGATACCGTTCCGGTTGTTTTATCGTTTTTTTCCATAGGTCAATGTATATTCTTCGGGGAATTCGAAACCCGACTTCAGTTCATTAAATAATTTTTCAAACATCTCACGTCCCTTCTCCGGATCAAGGTTAATCCAGCGTTCTGCTATGAATAATTTTTGCAGAAATGCAAGAACTCTTTCTATGGTAAAGTAATTAAAGAAGGTGGCATCTTCAACAAAATGCCATTTGTGTACGTCCAGTCTGAGTTCCCTGTCTTTTAGATTTTCAATCTCAAATATCTGTAAAAGGTCTTCTATATGCTCCACTTCAGATTTCAGTCCGAAATCTCTGACACGACTTTTTTTCAAAGCATTGGTGACATCATCATTTCCTATCAGGGCCTTTTCAAAATCCAGTTCATATTTGCGGCCGTTCAGTGCGGTCAGAATATTGGATGTGTCGCGCTGATATTTTGCAAGTTTCCTGACAAAAAGATTTTTCGAGCTTTCAAGATATTCGTAGTAGTCGGAAGACAATTTCCGGCTGGCTTCCACGCGGGTGTCTTTAGCCTCGTCGCCATGTATGGTTAAGACAAAATCGATCAGATAGGGGGGTAATTGAGACAGTTCTTCGGTTAAATCCACTTTTTTGTCTGTAAGTGGTTCCAGCTCTTCTTTGCTGAAATTGCCACGGTCGTCCCACTCTTTTTTCTCGTTGAAGAACAAGTTGAGCAGGTTTTCATGGTCAAATGGCAGATAAAAAAGTCGCAACAAAGCAAAATCCCCCGGGGTCAGCTCGTCTTTCATCATTTCCCGAAAGCCGGCCGAAGAGAAAGTCAGTTTCTTTTCTTCAGGAACAAGGTCGGGAAGTCCGGCAACAAGACAGTAGTAACCTTTCGACATATATTTTATTTCTTTTCTTTCTTTTCAAAGAGTAATTCGGTTGATTTTGGTCGCAGGTAGGTCTTAAAGAAATTGTTGAAATCTTCATCGGTAAAACTGATCACATAACCACCGTCGGCCGGACCAATCTTAAACCCGGACTTCAGATTTTTAGAAAAGGTAAGTTTAAGACCTTTGTTCAGATGATGAGCCAGTTGTTTCTTAAAACGGTCTTCCATTTTTTCACGATCCGACTCGGGAAGGATAATTTCCAGGTCCATGCTGTCATTTTTGATCCAGCCATCAACGGCTTTTACGATCAGGTCTCCAAGATAATTTTTGTCGGAAAACAACTCTTTGGTGGCGGGTTCAATGGCCTGCATGGTTACCAGATTGGTAATTTCCTGTTTGAGTGCAGCAACAGATTGTTCCAGGGCCATTTTCATTTCTGTTTCAACATGCTTTTTTGTTTCTTCGGCCTTTTTATCGGCTTCGGAAATTATTTCTTCGGCCTTTTTTTGGGCCTCTTTTTCTATTGCCGAAGCCTTTTCTCTGGCTTCTTTTAGTATCTTATCGGCCTCTTCCTTGGCTTTCTGGACCCCTTCGTTGTAAATTTTTTCGGTAAGGTCCTCAAGTTTTTTTGTCATAGTTCCAGTTTTTATCGGGTAGAAACGACTTTTGAATCTGAATTTGTGGCTCTAAAATAAGTATTTTGTAATTATCAAACAAAAATTCAGGCATCAAGCCTCATATCGAATTGTTAAGAATTTGAATCGATAGATTAAGATTATTTTTTTATTTTTCAGTACGTTACAAAATTATCACAATACAGATATGTTAACAACAGTATTTTGCCGGGGCGTCATTTTTGCGCACTGAAACGAGCATGGCAATGATTGCCTTATTAGATTTTTAGATATAAGTAATTTAGTCATTAGTTTTTAGTCATTAGTCATTAGCCAATAGTGTGAATTATAAACACAACATACGTCTTTGCGTTTAAGCTTTTTTTCTAACCCCATGCAACACTACAGCTTGCCCGTATAAAGAAAGAATATTTACAGTGATGAAACGAGCATGACAAGGTTTGCCGTAATAGATTATTAGATTATTAGATTTAAGATTTAAGATGAAACGAGCATGACAAAGATTGTCACAAAAGAACATGTATAAAGCTCAATCATGCGAGTTCCATCCGACCTTAATATATAAATTTTATACGGATGAAAAGGGCCGGTTTTTCAGTTTATTACGAAAAAATGGGTGCGATCCGCTTTGAGGTCGTGGGGCTTAAGTTACATTTTTCTGTCATAAACATTTGACCGCCTTCATTGTCATATTGTTTAGTCTGAAAATAATACACCCTGAATGGCTCCTGTTGTTTGTAGCAAATTTTGTTGCTGCAAACAAAAAACGCTATGCAAGTTTAAAACCAGTAAATCTTTTTTGGTATTTTTAATAAATTTTAGTATTTTATTTGTTGTCCCGAATTATTCTTTTGAAACTGAGACATACTTTACTCTTAAGTAAGGTACGGCGTTCTCTGAATATGGATTGTTTTTCAGGACAACTCTCCATGGATAGGAAGTGGTATTGTAAGGTGCCAGATAATATGGCCCTCTGAGTTCGGGCTTTTCAACCATCATGCGGAAAGTTTCTCTGCTCATCCGAAACCGGTATTGGCCTGTTTCGTTATTGTAGGTTCCATCTTCAAATTGGGGAGACCAGTCTTCTTTATAATCTTCTATGCCTTCGGCCTCTGCTACTTCTTTGCTCAGATAGTAGTAAGAAGGGATTTTGAGTTCTCCGTCATCATTCATGACGTTCAGAGCGAGGGCCTGGGGGATAGGAGAGTAAAAGTTTTCATCACCAAACTGAAGCGTTGTATCTGCTTCAAAGTAAATGTCTACAGCACTTATTCCGTGATATTGTGAAGGATTATTACTCGTATTTGCGGATAACTTTTCTTCCCAGAATTCAAACAAACCCACTCCGGATTTCAGTTCTACATCGTTGAAGTCTACTTTTACATAGCTTCCTGCCATTCCCTGTACCACAAACCGCTCTGCGTCAGGGGTTGAAAATTCCACTTGCCCGTCGTGATCGTGGGTAAAACGGTTGATTCTGACGCATTCTTCATTGATAGGGAACGTATAGGACCTATGCATGGTTGTATCTGCTTCATTTGTGACAGAATCTATTACATTGTAGGAATAGTACAGCCGCATGTTTGATTGGGAGGCCAGGATATTAATTCTAATAAGTGAGCCCGGGGTGTCGGAATCCAGTAATTCCGATTTCACGAACAATGCTCCAAAAGTGGTTTTAAATGTTTCACGGGAATTCATTACATCTTCGGAGTAGTTGAACACTTCTTCAGCAAGGTTGTTGTTTAGCTTTATCTGCCATTGATGGATATAATTAGGATCTTCCCAAACCGAATCGGTCAAAGCATCCCATGCACTGCTGATTCTTTCTCCAACGGGTGCAGGGTCATATAATCCTTCAACTTCCATATCGGAGTAATAATCGGTTGAGTAGTTCAACGGTTCAGTATACCGGTAAACCCGGACGGAATGACGTGCATCTTTATCCCCAAACCAGTAATTTCTGCGGTATGCTAGATTTAAAACCAAAGAGTCAACAAAATATTCATGCAAGGAGTCGGATTTGTTTAACGTGCCAATAAACTCTCCGATATTTACCTGGGTAATGAACGAAGCCCCGGTCTTTCCGGCATAAGGGTCATCAATACTACCAATAATGGTATAATCCACATCGTCGGAACGGAACCGTGTCGGATTTTCATTACTGACGGGCATATATGCGATTTCATCTGCACCTGAGAACAGTTCATCCTGTGGTAAAACATCCAAACCTAAGGTTCCTGTATCGTTTTCGCATGAAACAAATACAGCAACCGCTACCATAAGAAAAGGCAATAAAAACCTGATTTTTCGTTTATTCAGCATAAAAATCCAATCTGTTTTGGCGTTCTAAAAAAGTTATTTTTTAACAATCAATGCGTGTGATATAAAAAGTGTATTTTGGCAAAAAAGATGCTTTTTAGGCCGGCCTCATCAATAATTTGTTGTTATTTGTAACGTGATCTATTCATAAATCAGGTTAGAAATATAGTTTGGAAAACGGCGGATACCGGTCTTTGCACCATGCTCCATGCTCTCTGCCTCACTCTTCTGCCTGTCAAACTTCTCTCTGTGTTACTTTTTATAAATTGCTTAGAATGTGGTAGTTGTGTAATTTTGTTAAATTTTTGTGTTCGTCAGCACAGGTAAATCTCCATCACTACTGACTAAAAACTACTGACTAAAAACTACTGACTAAAAACTACTGACTAAAAACTATTGACTAAATCATAAGCTGTCGTAAAATTTGTTGTAAGCGTCAATATACTGATCTTCGGGCTGATATTCCAAAAAAGGTTTTCCCGATTCTTTTATATAATTCTCAATTTCAGGATTTATCTTTTCCGACCCCTGAATGATTCCGTCTGAATTATCGATGGCCAGTTTTGTAAGATTGATGAAATTGGCCGGGTTCAATATTTTCAGGTCATTATCTTTTATTCCTTCAACTTTAGCCTTTTCTTTGATGGCGGGATTGAGCGCGGTCTTAAATTCATCGTTAAAAACAGAGTATACTACTTTGGCATCTGCAAAGTAAGGGTCTTCGCTCATGGCTTTTTTGATATATAATGGGGCAAGGGCAGTAAACCATCCCTGGCAATGTACCACATCCGGGGCCCATCTCAACTTTTTGGTTGTTTCAAGTACCCCGCGGGCAAAAAAGATAATGCGTTCATCGTTATCTTCAAATTCCTTGCCATCATCATCCGAGATGGTATTTTTTCTGGAAAAATAATCTTCATTGTCGATGAAATAAACCTGCATCCTGGCCGTCTGAATGGACGCCACTTTAATGATCAGCGGATGGTCAGTGTCATCGATGATGAGATTCATGCCCGAAAGACGAATGACTTCGTGCAGTTGGTTGCGTCTTTCGTTGATGTTGCCAAAACGAGGCATGAAAGTTCTGATTTGTTTACCCCTTTCCTGAATCCCCTGGGGAAGGTTTCTGCAAAGAGACGACATTGAATTTTCGGGCAGATAGGGTGTTATTTCCTGCGAGATGAATAAGACCTTGTTATTTTCCATTTTTCAAGGATATATTAAGATAAATATTTCACAAAAGTACAAAAAATCTGCAATCTAAACAAAGTTGAATATTTTCCCGGCATTTCTTTTGAATTGATTATCAATGTTTACATGAGATTGTTGTGGAATCAATCCGTAGATAATCTTGTGGGAAGCTGCCTTATTGGCGCATGAATTTACGTTGATGGTCCGTCTTACTTTGCCTCTCAGGAAGCTTTGTTGTCCCTGACAAGTCAAGTGTATTTCATTTCTGATTCCTGGCTGGTTTTGCTGTTTTATTAGAAAGATGAAGACCGGCTAAATTTGAAATTTCCCACGCAAAAGCCGCAAAATATTAGAACGCAAGAAGCGCAAAAAACTATAAAATCTTTTCTTTGCGACTTTAGCGTTCCTTTAATTTTGCGTTCTCAGCGTGGAATGAAACGAGCATGACAAGGATTACCTTAATAGATTAATAGATTATTAGAGATAAGATTTAAGATAAGACGAGAATGACGTAGGTTACCTCAATAAAGACAAGTATAAATTTTGACATGCGAGTTCCATCAGGCCAATAACTTAGATTAATTTTATGAAAACAGATAAAACTCCAAAGCACCTCGAAAATATTTAGTGCCTGTCTGTTAAATCGGGAAAGGTTCTTACTTATCATGTGTTTGTTCAGAAAATGCCGGTACAAGGCTTGCGAAGTCTGATAATAGGGGGTGAGAAAATTTCTTTCCTTTTATAACAATTATTTTTTATTTTGCCGCGTTTTTTGAAATAAATCAGGTTTTAATTGACTGCAGGCAGTTATGAGTCTATTCTGTAAAGTAGCTTTTTTGCTTAAAGAATCGCCAAAGGAATTTTTTAACACTAACCTTATTAACAAATAGTTAATTCAGGTTCGAAAAATCTTTTGCTTCGATTTTGGCAAAACAAGCTTTTTTTGGTTTAGACTCAGGTAGCAAAATTTTAATGAACTGTTGACTCTTATGGAAGTAGTAAAAACCAGAAATGAACTGGAGGAACGGTTGACCGTTCTCAGGAATCCCGGCAAAAAGGTTGGATTTGTCCCGACGATGGGAGCTCTTCACGAAGGACATCTTTCCCTCGTCAGGAATGCCGGAGAAGTGTGTGATGTTGTTGTGCTAAGTATATTTGTAAATCCAACACAATTTAATGATCCTACTGATTTGGAACGATACCCCCGAAATTTGGAGGAAGATATCAGACTTCTGGAAACAACTTCCTGCGATCTTCTTTTTGCACCTTCGGTAGAAGAAATTTATCCCGAACCCGACAAACGGGTCTTCGACTTCGGTCATCTGGACAAAGTCATGGAAGGGAAACATCGTCCCGGTCATTTTAACGGGGTAGCACAGGTTGTGAGCCGACTTTTTGACATGGTTAAACCCGATAAGGCTTTTTTTGGTCAAAAAGACTTTCAACAACTTGTCATAATACGCGATTTAGTCAGACAGATGAATCTTGGAACGGAAGTTGTTGCATGTTCTATAATCAGAGAGTCAGATGGACTGGCGATGAGCTCGCGAAACCGGCTTTTATCGGAAAAACATCGAAAAAGTGCTCCGCTGATAGCCAAAACTTTATTTGAATCTTGTAATTTTGCAAAGAATAATTCAGTTGCCGATACCGAAAAATTTGTCAGGGAGAACATCGGCAGAAATGAAGACCTGAGACTGGAGTACTTTCAGATTGTTGACGGAAACACATTGCAATCTGTTGACAGTTGGGAGGAAAGTAATTATATTGTTGGATGTATAGCAGTATTTGCTGGTGAAATCCGACTGATTGATAATGTTGTTTACAAATAAGTGTAGTAATGAACATAGAGGTTGTAAAATCTAAATTACACAATGTTACGGTCACTGAGGCCAATCTTAATTATGTGGGTAGTATCACCATCGATGCCGAATTGATGGAAGCAGCCAACATTATTGAAAACGAAAAGGTTCAGGTGGTCAACAACAACAACGGGGAACGTCTTGAAACTTACGTAATTAAAGGCGAACCCGGTTCGGGTGTGATATGCTTAAACGGGGCTGCTGCCCGTAAGGCAGCTGTGGGCGATACAGTCATAATTATAACCTATGCTTCTATGCCTGTTGAAGAGGCTAAAAAGTATAAGCCGGTTTTTGTTTTTCCCGATACCGCTACAAATAAACTGGTATAGAGTAAAGGAATTTTATATTATTAACAGACCCCGGTTTAGCCGGGGTTTTTTGTTGAACAATATCCTTCCGGGAATGCACTTACTTGAAAAGTCACATTTTTTTTTATAAACACAATAGACCGTTAGATTTTTAGATATAAGATACAAGATGTTCATCCGTATAAAATTAGTCTAAGTTGTTGGAATGATGCAATTTATTATACTTTAATTGATATTAGATTCTTCGCTCCGCTCAGAATGACAGACTGTTTAATGTCATTCTGAGGAGGTAACGACGAAGAATCTGTTACCTGTTTTTGGTTTCTTAGATGATTAGATGTTAATTATACATGTTCTTTTGAGACAATCTTTGTCATGCTCGTTTCATCTTACATTTAATAAATTGTTACGGCTGTTAGAATTGTTAAAGTTGTTAATATTGTTAATGTGTTACTTGTTAGAATAGTATAAGTTTTATTACATTAGCTAACAACCCCAACAATCTAACAATCTAACAATCTAATAATCTAACAATTTAACAGTCCTAACAATCTAACAGTCCTAACAATCTAACAGTCCTAACAATTTTATAACAATTTTTCATTCGTATAAAATTTGTTTTTAAGGTTGAATGGAATTCGCAAGCAAGGATTTATACACATCTTTATTGAGGCAAACCCTGTCATATTCATTTCATCTTAAATCTAAAAATCTAAAAATCTACTATAAAAATTCATGCTATGCTTGTTCCATTAGGGGTGCAGTCTCATCTATAAATCCAACAATCTATTTTTTAGACATTGCACGGAGATGGAATACAAAAAAGTTTAAGTTTGTATTAAAATCACCTCGACTATGGCCAAAAACAAAACTGTATTCGTTTGTCAGAATTGCGGAGCCGAATCGCCCAAATGGATGGGTAAATGCTATGCCTGTGGTGAATGGAACACCTTTGTGGAAGAAGTGACCATCACGGGGAGAAACAAAGACAGGCGATTGTCGCTCACCTTTGGGAAAGAAAAGCAAAAGCCTGTTCCGGTCTCTTCTGTATTTGTAGATGAAATCCCCAGAATAGACACCCGCATAGAAGAACTGAACCGGGTACTTGGCGGTGGACTGGTTCCCGGGTCTGTGGTACTTTTGGGTGGTGAACCGGGCATCGGGAAGTCAACGCTTGTTTTGCAAATGGCTATGAAGCTCAATACGCGCAAAATACTTTATGTATCGGGTGAGGAGAGTCCGCAGCAGATCAAGCTCCGTGCCGACCGCCTGAGTGATGTGGGGGGTGACCACTGCCTGCTTGTTGGAGAAACATCTCTTGAGCAGACAGTGAACCATATCGAACATGAGGAGCCTGGACTGGTTATTATCGACAGCATTCAGACCATGGAAAGAGAAGCCCTTGAGTCGGCTCCCGGTAGCGTGTCACAGATAAGAGAATGTACAGCATCTATATTAAAAGTAGCCAAGGAAAAAAATATTCCCGTGTTGTTGATCGGCCATATCAATAAAGAAGGCAACCTAGCCGGGCCCAAAGTGCTTGAACACATTGTGGATGTGGTCTTGCAGTTTGAGGGTGACCGGCATTATATGTATCGTATTTTGAGAGCTGTGAAAAATCGCTTTGGTTCAACATCTGAAATTGGCATATTCGAGATGCTGGGCGACGGCCTGAGAGAAGTCAGTAATCCTTCGGAAATGCTTTTGGCTCATCATGAAGAAGAAATGAGCGGCATTGCCATTGCGGCTGCGTTAGAAGGGATTCGTCCCTTTATGATCGAAGTTCAGGCACTTGCCAGCACAGCAGCTTATGGGACACCACAGCGGTCTTCAACAGGGTTTGATCTGCGTCGGTTAAACATGTTGCTGGCGGTATTGGAAAAACGTGCCGGATTCAAACTGGCGGCCAAAGATGTTTTTCTGAACATTGCCGGTGGCCTTAAAGTGAGCGACCCCGCCATTGACCTTGCGGTGGTTGCCTCTGTTTTGTCCTCAAATACCGACCTGCCTGTTCCTCGTGAGATTTGCCTGACCGGTGAAGTTGGCCTTTCCGGAGAAATCCGGCCGGTTACCCGCATCGAACAGCGCGTGAGTGAAGCTGAAAAACTGGGGTTTAGGTCTATTATTGTACCTAAATACAACCGGGGGGTCAATTTTGAAAACTTCGATATTAAAGTTGTTCAGGCAGCAAAGATTGAAGAGGCATTCAGATTTTTGTTTTCCTGAGTTGATCAGTATGCCATAGTGTTTCGATTAGTGAGTATGGTCTAAAAAGTATCTTTGTTGCCAAACTCGTTGTTGTTTTAAATTTTTGCAGCCTCATTAACAATAAGTTAACTCTGGTACAAAATTTAAAACGCCTTGATTATGACCAAAATATGCTTTTTATACTGCGCTCATTAGAAAAATTCTTCTTCATACATGGTGGTATCTCCTCCTTCGAGTTGTTCTTCGTTGGCGGGAATATGTTCATCGGGACATTCCAGATCAATATTGAAATTAGCAGGTTCTTCAAATGTGTCTTCAGGCGTTATGGGTATTTCTTCATCTTCATATACCTGTTTCATGTATAGCGCCCATATTGGCAATGCCATGTTTGCACCCTGTCCGTAGTAAAGATTGTCGAAATGGATGTCGCGGTCTTCACCTCCCACCCAAATGCCGGACACGAGGTTCGGGGTGACACCCATAAACCATCCGTCGGAATGATTTTGTGTGGTTCCGGTTTTACCGCCTATCTGGGCTTCGAAATTGTACCTTAGCCTTAATCTGATGGCTGTTCCCTGGTTGACAACTCCTTCCAGAAGATTAAGCATCAGAAAAGCTGTTTCTTCGCTTAACACTTCTTTTTTCCGGGGTGTAAAATTTGAAATGACATTCCCATACCGGTCTTCGATGCGCGTTACCATCAAAGGTTCAACGTGCACGCCTTTATTGGCATAGGTACAATAAGCAGAAACCATTTCATTGAGCCCGAACTCAGGTACACCCAGAACAATGGATGGCACCGGGTCCATAGGACTATCTATTCCAAGTTCGTGAATAATGTTGACAACTGCCTCAGGATTAAATTGTTTTAACACCCAGGCTGTAATGTTGTTGTTGGAATTGGCCAGTCCCCATTTGAGCGAAACCATCTCACCTGCTCTGGCCGAACCTGAATTTCCGGGTGTCCATGTTTTTCCGGTAGGAAGATGGAAAGTTTGCGGAATGTTGGGAACCATATCGCAGGGAGTGAGTCCCTCCTGCATGGCCAGTGTGTAGACAAAAGGTTTAATGGTAGAACCTACTTGTCGTTTCCCCATGGAAACCATATCATATTTGAAATGCTTGTAATTGGGACCACCGATGTAAGCTTTTACGTGTCCTGATTGGGGGTTCATGGAAAGCAGGCTGGCCCTTAAGAACGACTTATAATAATGAATGGAATCCAATGGGCTCATAATGGTGTCAATATCGCCTTTCCAGGAGAAAACTTCCATCTCTACAGGTTGTTTAAAGATGGCCATTATGGAATCCCATTCAACACCTTCTTGCCGTAAATACCTGTACCGGTCCGAATTGCGAATGGAACGGTTGATGATAGACTCATATTGTTCCTGAGTAATGTTTTTCGTGAACGGAGCCCGGGGACGACCTTTCTTTTCCCTGAAAAAGGTGGGCTGTAACTCTTCACCCAGATGTTGCGTCATTGCTTTTTCTGCATATTGCTGAAGCCGGCTGTCTATGGTTGTGTAAATGCGTAAGCCGTCTTCGTAAATATCGTATTTTGTACCGTCAGATTGCAGGTTTTTATTTACCCAGCCAAAAAGAGGGTCTTCTATCCAGGCCGTGCTGTCTTCTATGAATTGTTGCTCCTGCCAGGATGCATAATTTTCTCTTTCCGGTTTTTCGGCTGTTAATACTAGACGAAGGTATTCGCGAAAATAGGGTGCCAAACCGTGAATATGGTCATCTCTCTGAAAATTAAGACCCAGTGGGAGCATCTTCAAACTGTCAAATTCTTCAGATGTAATGTGCCCGGCTTTTCTCATCTGCCCAAGAACCACATTGCGACGAGCCTGAGTGAGTTCCGGCCTGCGAATGGGATTGTAAAGAGAAGGGTTTTTCAGCATACCGATTAAAGTGGCGGCTTCTTCAACCTGAATAGAATCCAGAGATTTACTGAAAAAGGTATGGGCTGCCGATTCAATACCATACGCCCCGTAAATGAAAGGGGCTTTGTTCAAATACATTGTAAGAATTTCCTGCTTGGTATAGCTGCGTTCCAGTTTTACGGCAATAACCCATTCTTTAAGTTTTTGCAGACTTCGCTGCCAGACATTTGTGGCCGGATCGTGAAAAAGAAGTTTGGCAAGCTGTTGTGTGATAGTACTGCCACCGCCCGAACTCTTTTCTCCCATGATGATGGTACGGAGTAAGACACGTCCCAATCCGTGAGCATCAATCCCCGAGTGCCTGTAAAACCGAATGTCTTCGGTTGATATCAGAGCATTTATTACATAAGGATTTAATTCATCATAGGTAACATTGGTTCGATTTTCCCGGAAGTATTTCCCGAGTACTTCATGATCGGAAGAATAAAGTATTGTGGCAAGATTTGTTTTGGGATTCTCAAGTTCTTCAAAACTTGGCATAAAGCCCAGTCCACCAATCGAGATCAAAAAAAACAGCAGGATTGAAAAGCCTAACAGACCTAAAAACAATCCATACAGCCAGCGAATATATTTTTGCAAGAGTTTTTTTTCCATCAGAAGATATTGTTTAAACTTTGCATTTTCTAACGTTTATGGTGATGTTGTTATTTCTTATCGTGCAAAATTTGCTCCAAAGGTTGAATTTGTAAAAATACAAAAAATAAGGAAACCAAAATCCCCGGATTCAAGTATGAAGTTAAGGGGTTGCTGCGAAAAGGATCATTCGGTTTTTTTGGATTCATTGGCTTTGCCGTGGGCAGTATCAGGCATAAATCGGCTTTGAAGAAAATAACTTGATTGCTGTTAACAATATTTTATAAATTTGTCCCGCCCGATATAATAATGTAAAGAGCCCGGATGAGTTATTCAAACAGAGAGGGGCAAAAATCAAACGATTGAAAATGGCGAAAAAAGAAAAGATGACAGAAGAGAATCTGGTTATTGTGGAGTCGCCTGCAAAGGCAAAGACAATTGAAAAATTTTTAGGAAAGGATTTTTTGGTAAAATCCAGTTTCGGACATATCAGGGATTTGGCAAAAAAGGATTTCGGAATTGATATTAACAACAACTATCAGCCGCAATACATAATTTCTGATGATAAAAAGGAAGTAGTAAAAGAACTGAAATCTTTGGCAAAAAATTCAGGTACTGTCTGGCTGGCTTCGGATGAAGACCGTGAGGGAGAAGCCATAGCCTGGCATTTGAGTGAAGTTCTTAACCTATCACCGGATAAGACACGAAGGATTGTTTTTCATGAAATAACCAAAGAGGCTATTTTGAGAGCGATAGAAAATCCCCGCGGTATAGATTATAATCTGGTTAACGCCCAGCAGGCCCGCCGTGTGTTGGATCGCCTGGTGGGGTTTGAACTATCCCCTGTTCTTTGGAAGAAGGTGAAGCCTTCACTGTCAGCCGGAAGGGTACAGTCTGTGGCTGTTCGTCTGCTGGTGGAACGTGAACGGGAAATATTCGATTTCAAAGCCGACTCTTCATTCAGGGTATCCGCTATATTTTTAATTGATGAGAATGGTAAACGAAGCGAGTTCAAAGCCGACCTGAATCATCGTTTCAAAACCGCTGAAGAGGCTCGCGAATTTCTCGAGAGATGCATAAGTGCCGAGTTCAGGGTACAGTCTGTTATCCAAAAGCCTTCGGTGAAGTCGCCTGCAGCCCCTTTTACAACTTCAACGTTGCAACAGGAAGCTGCACGAAAACTGGGATTCAGCGTTGGTCAAACCATGTCGGTGGCTCAGCGATTATATGAAGCCGGTAAAATTACTTATATGAGGACCGACTCTGTCAATCTGGCAAAGTCGGCCATTGGTTCGATTGTTTCATCCATCAAATCCAAAATGGGTGAAAAGTATGTAAAAGTCAGACAGTATAAAACAAAATCCAAAGGCGCCCAGGAAGCGCACGAGGCCATTCGGCCAACCTATCCCGACAGGGCTTCCGTTTCGGGAACACCGGCCGAGCAAAAACTTTATGATCTGATATATAAACGTACGCTGGCGTCACAAATGAGTGATGCCATCATCGAAAAAACCACTGTGAATATCGATGTTGCCGGACAGGAACATCAGTTTGTAGCGACAGGGGAAGTGGTGAAATTTGATGGTTTTCTGAAGGTTTATATCGAATCGACAGATCAGGAGGAAGATGAAGAGTCTGCTGCCTTCCTTCCACCGATGAAAGAAAATGACCTCCTTAACATGAAAAAACTGGAAGCCCGTCAAAGGTTCTCTCAGAAACCGCCTCGCTACTCTGAAGCCAGTCTTGTGCGCAAACTGGAAGAATTGGGGATCGGTCGCCCGTCTACCTATGCCCCTACCATCAGTACCATTCAGCAGCGTGGATACGTGGTTAAAGAAGACAGACCAGGTGAAAGGCGCAAATATCAGTATTTATGGATCGAAGACGGGAAAGTTCAACAGGAAGCAAAAACAGAAGTGGCCAATGCAGAGCGGAACAAACTGTTTCCCACCGATATTGCCATGGTTGTTAACGATTTTCTCGTTAACTATTTTCCCAATATTGTGAGTTATGATTTTACCGCGGAGGTGGAACAGGAATTCGATGAAATTGCAATGGGTAAAGTGGAATGGCACAGAGCTATTGATGATTTTTACAGACCATTTCACCGGCAGGTAGAGGAAACACTGGAAAAATCAGAACGTAAAACCGGAGAACGGATTCTGGGTACAGACCCCAAAACGGGGAAACAGGTCAGCGTTCGTATCGGCCGGTTTGGGCCAATGGCACAACTCGGCCGTTCGGACGACGAAGAAAAACCGCGCTATGCACCCCTTACCAGAGAACAGCACATCGAAAACATTACTTTTGACGAAGCATTGAAATTATTTGATCTTCCCAGGGAATTAGGTACTTATGAAGACAAGAAAGTGGTGGTCGGGGTTGGCCGGTTCGGTCCTTACGTGAGACACGACGGAAAATTTGTTTCCCTGAAAAAAGGAATTGATGATCCATTGACCATAGGTTTGGACCGTGCCATAGAACTGATTGAGGAGAAAAGAGAAAGAGACAATAAAAAAACCATTAAAACGTTTGAAGAAAACAAAGACCTGCAAATTCTTAATGGTCGCTGGGGGCCTTACATCAGTTTTAAAAAGAAAAATTATAAAATCCCAAAGGATAAAGAGGCCTCCGCGTTAAGCTATGAGGATTGCCTTAAATTGATAGAAGAAAGAGATAAGACGAAGAAAACAAAAGATAAAAGTAAGAAAAAACCGGGTACAAAATCCGGGAAACAGACAAAGTCCCGGACCAATAAAAATTAAAATACTTGAGTGCGGTATAAAAAGCATATTTTTGTCAAAATCAAGGCGTTTTGAATTTTTTGTACCGAAGTTAACTCATTGTTAATGAGGATGCAAAAATTTAAAACAACAATGAGTTTGGCAACAAAGATGCTTTTTAGACCGGGCTCAATACTTAACTTAAGTTAATGTTGTGGAGATAGTTCATTATTTGGAACCATTGAAAAAGAAGTGGATTGCCTGTCCGGGAATCTCAACAGAAGCGTCACTCGGGGGCCAAACAATATTTTTTGACGGAGAGTCCGCCTGGTTCGAAAATAATGAATTTGATGTTGCAATCATTGGCATACCTGAAGTAAGAAACAGCACACGTTCTTTAATCCCGGAGGTTCCCGCTTATGTGCGCAGTTGGCTTTACGGAATGAGAAGAGTATCATCGGGTCTCAGGATCGCCGATTTGGGAGATATAAAAGGGAACGGCTTGAAAGACAGATATTATGCTTTGTCAGAAGTGATAAATTACCTGTTTCTTAAAAATGTTCCGGTTTTGCTGATTGGCGGGTCCCAGGATTTAACCCTGCCGGCAAGCAGGTTTTTAGATAAGCAGGAAGAAGATGGAAATATAGTTATTGTAGATGCCTTTCTGGATGTTGATCCTCATGGGCTTGATTTTTCATCTTCTGCCTATATTCACAAATTAACAGAAGAAACGGGAAATAAAATCGGTGACTTATCCGTTTTAGGTACTCAACTCTATTATTGCTCAAAGGAGCAGGAAGATTTTATGGATAAATTTCATTTTCAGGTTGTTCGATTAAAAGATTTACGGGCTGAAAGAATCGATTATTTTGAAGTCTTTATCCGAAATGCATCTTTACTGAGTTTTGACTTTGGGGCGCTAAGAGGTCAACCATCGCTTCCCTGCGGGGGAAAAATGCCAAACGGGTTTTCTGAAGCAGAGGCCTGCAGAATATTTTGGTATGCCGGGGCAAGTGATGTGCTCAAAGTTGCAGGGCTTTTTGACATCAGCCTTGATAAAGAGGATAAAATGTCGCAAGTGACCGCTGCCCAGATGGTTTGGCATTTTCTGGAAGGATGTGGAGCCAAAGAAGGAGATTATCCTCTTAAGCCCATTGAGGAGTATGAATTGAAAGCGGTTTACCTTGAGGAGTATGATGAAACCCTTAAGTTTTATCATAATCCGGCGAATGACCGATGGTGGATAAACGTGCCGGACAAAAAGGGTGGTAAAATTGTTCCATGCCATGCGGACGATTATAAATTGGCATTAAACAAAGAGCTTCCGCAAATTTGGTGGCGACATTTTATCAGAATAGCCGGTAATCCTGAAATTACCAAACGATAATTTCGAGTTTCTGTATGAAAAACGAAACCTTTACCGGGGAAATTCAGTATATGGATTTATTAAAAAGCACAAATAATATACGTTCTTTTAATAGTTTCAAGGGCCTGTTCATTAGTCATTTGGTTGTTTTGCGAAATTTGTTTTTAAAACAGGTACCCCTCTTTTTTAACAAGATTGGGAGTGGGGGTATTATTTTTTTTATTTTATTTTGCATATCAGCCAACGCTTTTGCCCAGTTTGATCCAATGTTTAGTCAGAATATGTTCAACCTGCTGAATGGTAATCCGGGGTATGCCGGCAGCAGCGGGCAGATGAATGTGATCGTGGCAAACCGCAACCAGTGGACAGGACTGGAAGGAGCTCCGGTTACAACGGTAGCAGGAGCAGATGCAGCTCTTGATATTTTTGGGAAAAGAGCAGGCGTGGGTCTTGAAGTGATGAATGATAACATTGGATTGTTTTCCAATTTGTTTATCAAAGCCTCATTTGCAAGGCAGTTTCTGCTTCCGGCAGGCAGATTGGGAGTTGGCCTGTCGGCCGGAGTGATTAGTCAGAGTTTCGATGGTACCGGCGTGATCATCCCGGACATTCCGGAAAGTCATTATCACGATAAAAATGATCCGCTAATACCTGCCGAAGAAGTAAGCGGATTTACTCCTGATTTTGGCCTTGGAGCTTTTTTTCAGGGAGATAAATTGTATGCCGGATTGGGAATTCAGCATTTATTTGCACCCGAACCAAACTTTCAGGAGGATTTTTACGTATACATCCATCGCTCTGTGTTTTTAACCGGAGGTTATACCATTAGCCCCAATGAGCGCAGATATGACCTGAAGCCGTCAGTTTACGCCCGGGTTGGAGGTGGAAGCTGGCAAATCGACTGGAATCTGAATGTTGATTTTAATGATAAGTACTGGGCAGGAATTACTTATCGATATCAGGATGCTGTTGTGTTACTGGCAGGATTAAAATTATCCAATGGCGTTTGGGCCGGATACAGTTACGACATTTCAACATCCGCTCTATCGAAAGCAGGGAGTAACGGATCACACGAGATCATTGTCGGTTACTCGTTCGATTTGAATATAAATAAGCAAAGCAAGAAATATAAAAGTGTAAGATTCTTATAATAAACAGGAACAAAATTGATTATCCGAAATACTATGAAGAAAGTAGTTACCCTAAGTATCATCGTCGTCACATTTTTATACGGATGTGGCAAATCCGGTGGAGGAGAACTCGTCGGTGTGTCACGGAAAGCGGCTTTTTATGAGCCCGATCCTTATGGAATGATTTTTATTCCACAAGGCAGTTTTAATATGGGACTTGCTGATGAGGACATGGCTTATACCATGAATTCGCAGAAGCGGACGATATCGGTACCTTCATTTTGGATGGACGAAACCGAGATTACCAACACCGAGTATCGCCAGTTTGTTTACTGGGTTCGCGATTCTATTGCCCGACGTTTATTGGGTCAGCAATTCGAAGAGTTTTTTATTGCTGAGGATGAATTCGGTAATCCCATCGATCCGCCTTACCTCAACTGGAGCGAACCAATTGAATGGGATGATGAGGAATATGCCCCCATTCTTGAAGAAATGTATCTTCCTGAAAACGAAAGATTTTTCCGGAGAAAAGAGATTGATACAAGGAAGCTGGTATATGACTATCAGTGGGTCGATCTTCAACAGGCAGCCCAAAAAAGCAACCGGTACAATTTTGAAACCAAGGAATATGAAGGGGTCGTTTTTGATCAGTATGGAGAGGAACGTGAAATCGCTAATCGTTCTGCATTTATTATGAGCGATCAGGTTTTGGTTTATCCCGACACTCTGTGTTGGATTGCCGATTTTACCTATTCGTTTAACGAACCACTCACCGAAAAATATTTCTGGCATCCTGGTTTTGACGAATATCCGGTAGTCGGAGTAACCTGGAAACAGGCCACGGCATTTGCCATTTGGCGTACTCAATTATTAAATAATTATCTGGCCAGTAAGGGTGAGCCTGTGGTGATGAATTACCGCCTTCCCAGCGAAGCAGAATGGGAATATGCGGCACGGGGCGGACTGGATCAGAATAAATATCCATGGGGAGGCTATTATACCCGCAACAATCAGGGATGCTTCCTGGCCAACTTTAAACCATTGCGTGGTCGATATGGAGATGACGGCGGAATGTATACAATGGCAGTGGCCAATTTTGCGCCAAATGATTTTGGCTTGTTTGATATGGCTGGTAATGTAGCCGAATGGACTTCAAGTGCTTATGATGAATCCGCTTACGGATTTATGCACGACATCAGTCCTACCTATAAATATAATGCACTACCGGATGACCCGGAAGTGTTGAAGAGAAAAGTGATCCGCGGTGGGTCGTGGAAAGATATCGGGTACTTTTTGCAGAACGGTGCACGTACTTATGAGTACCAGGATTCTGCAAAATCTTATATCGGATTCCGCTGTGTTCGTGATTATATAGGAAGTTAAGTTTTAAGGTTTGGAAAAGAAAAATTTGGTTTTATGGGTCTTTCAGAATTTGTTCAGGGTCCTGTCTATAAAAAGTTAATGGCCAAAGTATACGGATGGGGCGCCTCATTAGTATTGTTGGGAGCCTTGTTCAAGATTCAGCATTATCCCATGGCAGGCCTTATGCTGAATATTGGAATGGGAACGGAAGTTATTATCTTCTTTCTTTCGGCGTTTGAGCCGCCACATGAAATGCCGGATTGGAGTATCGTATATCCGGAGTTGGTAGGGTTGGAACCCAAAGAGGACCGTCGCCGTGGTGGCGGAGGTTCGGGAGGCAGTGATCTTGCAGCTTTGATAGAAAGTGGTGCACTGGAGCCGGAAGTGGTTGAAAAATTGGGAGAAGGAATCCGGAAATTAACGGCAACCACCGGGCAATTGTCAGACCTGAGTGATGCGTCATTAGCTACCGAAAGTTATCTTCAAAGCATGAAGATGGCTTCCGAATCGGTCAGTAAATTGTCAAATTCTCAATCAAAAAGTATTCGAGAGATTGATAATTTGAGCCAAAGTTACAGTGCAGCTGCCCAACAAGTAGCCGAAGGTGGAAAACAGCTTGCCGAGAATATGGCTGCAGCAGGAAATACTATTGTCCGTGACATTGAAGAATCGGGTAAAGAGCTGGTTTCATCCTACAGAAACTTTAGTCAGACCATTAATGAAAATGCAGGGCAGGTTACCGGAAATGCTGAAAATTATAATCAGCAACTTGCTGAGGCGAATAAACAATTAACTGCCATAAACTCGGTTTATGAAATGCAGTTAAAAAGCTTCTCTGCCCAGCTGGAGGCATCAAAAAATGTCACAGAAAAATTGGGAGCTATTCATGACCAATTCGATAAATCGGTCGATGATGCAAAGGCTTATAAAGAAGAATTGAGCAAATTGAACCAGTCCATTTCAGAATTAAATACTATTTATGGGAATATGCTCAGTGCTATGAACATGGGGAGCAACTCAAAATAACCCGGGAAGTATTAACTAACCTAAAGACATTGTATTGATATGAGTGGTGGTAACTGTCCTGAAACGCCGAGACAAAAGATGATCGGAATGATGTATCTTATGCTCACGGCTATGTTAGCTCTCAATGTTTCCGGAGAATTGCTTCAGGCATTTAAACTGGTCGACAAGAGTATCAGGAAAACCATTGAAACGATGGAAAAGAAGAATAGTCTTGCTTATGCCGAATTTCAAAGTGCCTATGCGACAAATGAAGCCAAAGTAAGAGATAAGTATTTCGCTGCTTTAAAAGTAAAGGAAGAAGCCGATAGTCTCTATAAACATATTGAGGATTTAAAATATGAGATTGTTCAGGCGGCTGACGGGAAAGAAGCTACTCCCTACAACTATGAATCCATCGATAATCAGGATGTAGCTGCCCAAATTATGATTACCGAAAGAGGCGGAGAACGAAGCGAAAAACTGAAGGAACATTTTATACATTTCAGGGACGTATTGAAAGCGATGGTTGACGAAGAGGATACGACATTATTAAACTCTCTTGACAGGACATTGACACCTCATGATCCTCCCAAAGAGGGTGGAGTTGAAAAAAGTTGGGAAAGTGAAAAGTTTGAGCATGTTCCATTGGCTGCCAGTATGGCTATGATGAGCCAGTTGCAGAGTGAAGTAAGAAATATGGAGTCGGACATAGTGCGGTATTTGTATGCAAAAATTGATGAAGGCTCCTTTGCTTTTAACAGTATAGAAGCCATTGTTGTTCCACGATCGGAATATGTGATGCGGGGCGATAATTATTATGCTGAAATAATGCTTGCCGCACGGGATACTACTCAACCACCAATTGTTACAGTGAATGGCGAGAAACTGCCGATCAAAAACGGACGGGGCATTTATGAAGTTCCTGCCACATCGACCGGAGAAAAACATTGGAGCGGTGAAATTGCCATAGTAGGGCCCGATGGCGCCTTAACAAAAAGGGAAGTTAGTGGCTCGTATATTGTTTCCGAACCGGGGGTCGTAATTTCCCCCACTAAAATGAATGTCTTCTATGTCGGGGTTGATAATCCGGTTAAGGTTTCAGCCCCCGGCATTCCCAGTGAGAGACTGGATGTTACGATTACCAACGGAAGGATGAGGAAACTATCAGCTAATCAGTATATCGTAAACCCCAGCCCCAATGCTATTGGTAAAAAATGTATCGTTTCGGTCAGGGCAAATGTTGAAGGAAAAGTTCAGAATCTCGGAAGCCAGGATTTTCGTGTTAAGCGGGTACCTGACCCGGTTGCCACAGTCGCCGGAATGAGAGGTGGCCGAATAGACAAAGCATTGTTAAAGGCTCAGGAAATTGTGGTGGCTGAAATGGATAATTTTGATTTTGATCTGAAATTTAATGTTGTCAGTTTTACAATCAGTACCATCCGAAACGGATATCTGGTATTTAAAGATAGTGAGAGTGCTGTTATTACAACGGATCAGAAGGACCTGATTGAAAATTCTTCACCCGGAAGCGTGGTGATGTTTAATAATATCAAAGCCAAAGGACCCGATGGCTCAGTTCGCGATTTGGGTTCAATTAACTTTACTTTGAGATAGAATAAAATTTTTGAATGGTATAAATTTCTTTATGATGAGAAAGCAACTTCTTTTATTAATGGTAATAGGTCTTCTGGGAACTTTCGGTTCTAATATTACGGCACAGGAACCGGTTGCAGAAGACAATCTTCCTATTGACGGGCTGTTTGAACGAAAACACGTTAAAAACCGGAAGCCAATTCCTTATCCCAGTATAAGGGAAGCCGATGTTCTGTGGTCGAAAAAGGTATGGAGAATAGTTGACTTAAGGGAAAAAATGAATCTTCCTTTATATTATCCTACTACGCCAATGGATGGTCGCTACAGTCTTATAGATTTGTTGTTGAAAGGTGTTGTTGGTGATGATCCGAATGATGGAAGGTTAGGCGAATTAACAGCTTATTCACCCGATGCTAACGATGAATTTAAAGTAGTGATGGACAATGAAGGTGAGATACTGAAGAGGTTGGGAGCCGGTCCCAAAACAGTAATGGTAACCCAGGCTGACGGGACACAAGTAGAACAGGAAGTTGTTCAGGGACCACGGACCCACGAGGTGAAACAGGTTATGGTTAAAGAAATATGGTATTTCGACAGAAACTATTCCCGTCTGGATGTCAGAATTCTGGGTCTGTGTCCCATCAGAGAGTATGTAGATGAAGACTTTGAAGGAGCAGAAGGTGTAGAAGGAGGTGTTCTTAAGCAGATGGTATTCTGGATTTATTTTCCTGAGGCGCGGGAATTGTTGGCGCAGCACGAAGTTTTTAACCCACGAAATGATACTCAGAGAAGGAGTTTTGATGACATTTTCATCAAACGGTATTTTGGCAGTTATATAGCCCAGGAAGCTAATGTTTATGATAACAGGGGCATTCAGGACTATACGGTTGGCAAAGAAGCGATACTGGAGTCCAAAAGAATTGAAAACGAAATTTTTCAGTGGGAACAAGACTTGTGGGAGTTTTAGCGGGTTAATTGTTTTATCTCATCATACGTACGTCAAAAGGGGGCTGTTGCAAAATTGTGACAGCCCCTTTTGGTGAATACAGTTATGAGTGCAGTATAAAAAGCATATTTTTGTCAAAATCAAGGCGTTTTAAATTTTTGTACCGGAGTTAACTTGCTGTTAATGAGGATGCAAAATTTAAAACAACAACGAGTTTGGCAACAAAGATGCTTTTTAGACCGGGCTCAGTTATTATTCTTTACCGAATTCTGCTTTAATATCACTGGTGAATTGGCGTATCTGCTGCTCGTTTTGTTTTGGACATATCAATAACGCATCACCCGAATCTACCACTATATAGTCTGTCAAACCCTGAATAACCGCCACTTTACCGGAGGGGACATTAACAATAGAACCATTTGTATCGTAAAGAAGAACTTGTCCGCTGATGATGGCATTTTTTTCTTTATCCTGAGCAGAATATTCATACAACGAGGA
This sequence comes from Anaerophaga thermohalophila DSM 12881, assembly GCF_000191885.1. Classification (GTDB taxonomy): domain Bacteria; phylum Bacteroidota; class Bacteroidia; order Bacteroidales; family Marinilabiliaceae; genus Anaerophaga; species Anaerophaga thermohalophila. The sequence goes on along the minus strand of NZ_AEWI01000026.1, from coordinate 5,127 downwards.
CCAGGTTCCCAGATCAGACCATCCGAAATTAACTGTCTGAACATATACATTTTCTGCTTTTTCCATAATACCATAGTCGATGGAAATATTTCTGCATTCTGCATAGACATCCTCAATCTTTTTCATGTCGAAGGCAGGAGATGCTTCCAGGGGATCGAACAATTGTTTTACATCTTTTAAGTAACGGTCGAACGCATTATTAATGGATTTTAACGACCATAGAAAGATGCCCGAGTTCCAGAAAAATTCTCCGCTCTCAAAAAATACCCTGGCCAGTTCTGCATTGGGCTTTTCAGTAAATGTTTTAACTTTTTTGAAGTTGCTGTTATCGTCATCGTTGGTTCCCGCCTGAATATATCCATATCCGGTTTCCGGGCGATGTGGTTTTATCCCCAGTGTCAGCAGTGCATCGTTTTGGCTGACAAAATCAATTCCATTCTCGATGGCTTGTCGAAACTCAGATTCGTTAATGATTAGATGATCGGCAGGAGTAACAATTATATTGGCATCGGGATTTCTCTCTTCGATCCATTTGTTGGCTAAGGCAATACATGGGGCAGTATTCCTTCTGAATGGTTCTGATAATACCTGTTCGGGTTTTAGTTCCGGAAGATGATCCAGAACCATATCGCTGTAATCACGACTGGTTACTACAATGATGTTTTCATTTGGACATAAAGGTGCGAACCGCTCATAGGTTTGACGGATAAGACTTTTTCCTGTCCCCAGAATATCGAGAAACTGCTTTGGTGTACTGGTTTTGCTCAGTGGCCAGAAGCGACTGCCAATGCCACCTGCCATTATGACACAATAAGTGTTGTTTTTCATCTTTTATTATTTTTTTAATATATTACAATAGAGCTTAATCGTACAAAAAACGAATGTTTTCGCTGAATATGAATTACATAAAGTATGCCGTTTATTTTTCTTTTTTTGTATTAACCTTTGCATTTTATGAGTTTGGCAAAAAAGATGCTTTTTAGACCGGGCTCAGGAATCTTTTTCAACTATGGGTCATTTTAAGCATCGGACAACATATAGGTATTCTCGTGTTGAAATTTATACGTATTTTTCAGTGGCATCCGGGTGAGGATATCTCAACTCAGGGAATAATCCGGTTAAATTTTGTTTTGTACCACTAATTTAGTTACTATTTTTAGAAAAAATTTTTGCGATGACTTTTTTGTTTCATACAGGCCGGTATTTTATGTTTTTAGTCCGGGTTTTTGGAAAACCGGTTAAGCCCCGCATATTTGTGCGACAAATCATTGATGAAATTGATGATTTGGGAATTGGCTCTCTGGGGATAGTAGCCATTATTTCTGTTTTTATCGGAGCTGTCATTACCTTGCAAACCGCCTACAATATCGAGTTGCCTATTATTCCCAGATATACGGTGGGAGTGGCGGCCCGTGATACTATTCTTCTGGAGTTTTCTTCCACCATAGTATCTCTTATACTTGCCGGAAAGGTTGGGTCGCATATTGCATCAGAAATAGGAACCATGCGTGTGACAGAACAGATTGACGCATTAGATGTAATGGGGATTAATTCGGCCAGTTATCTCGTTTTTCCGAAAGTGGTAGCCATGGTATTTATCAATCCTTTTCTTGTAATGATTAGTATGGGAATAGGCATTTTCGGCGGATGGGCTGCAGGCGTGTTTACAGGGGTTGTTTCTTCAGCAGAGTATATTTACGGTATTCAATATGCTTTCATCCCGTTTTATATTGTGTATTCTTTGATTAAGTCGGTCGTTTTTGGATTCCTGATAGCGACCATTTCCGGCTATTGGGGCTATTATACTTCCGGAGGCTCTCTTGAAGTAGGACGCTGTAGTACCAGAGCTGTTGTTGTAAGCAGTATTCAGATTTTGTTATTTAACCTCATTCTTACTCAAATGTTGCTGGCATGATCGAAGTTAAAAATGTATACAAATCGTTTGAAGGCGCAGAAGTATTGAAAAACATATCGGCTTTGTTTGAACCTGGGAAAGTAAATTTGATAATAGGGAGAAGCGGATCCGGGAAAACAGTGTTGCTTAAATCTATTGTGGGACTGCACGAGATCGATCGTGGTAAGATCATCTATGATGGTCGTGACTTTTCGGCCATGTCCGAGAAATACAGAAAGGCTATTCGAAAAGAAATGGGCATGCTGTTTCAGGGGTCGGCGCTGTTTGACTCTAAGACTGTGAAAGAAAATGTAAGATTTCCGCTTGATGTTTTTTCAGATATGTCGGCTTCGGAAAAAGACGATCGGGTCAATTTTTGCCTCAACAGAGTAAACCTGGAAAATGTTAATGATCTCTTTCCCTCGGAGTTGAGTGGTGGAATGCAGAAAAGAGTTGCTATTGCAAGAGCTATTTCTCTCAACCCTAAATACCTGTTTTGTGATGAACCAAACTCAGGCCTTGACCCCAGAACAGCTATAGTTATTGATGAGTTGATCTATGAGATTACCAAGGAATATAACATGACAACCATCGTCAATACGCACGACATGAATTCAGTGATGGGTATAGGTGAAAAGGTTGTTTTTATTTCGGAAGGTGAAAAATGTTGGGAGGGGACAAAAGAAAACATATTAACTTCAGATAATTCAAAATTGAACGAATTTATTTATGCCTCCCGGTTTTTGAGACAGATGCGGGAAGAAATAGCAAAAACAAAGAGGGAGGGCTAACCTGTTTTTTAAATAGTGTTTGTTCATAAAGTGTCATTTACTGAGTTCCGCTTGCCGCCCAAATACTCATCCAGAAGTAGCTTTTGTAAGGTTTTTCTTAATAAAAAACCAACAAAAGCACACTCTGGATTCCGTACTTAGCTGCTTCGCAAGCCCCCGATGATATCGGGGCAGGCATTGCAACTGGCACTTTCTGAGCAGAGACACATCTTGTAAAAATTTTTGAGAGTTTATAGACATACTCTAACTAAGGGAGCATTGTATGTGCGTCTCAAAATACTTTTACTTCATCCATCCGGGTTTTTCAACCCACATTCCAGATCGTTTTTGATAGAGCTTGTTTCTGAGTCTGTATGATTCGGCGGGCATTGCTGAGGCTGATTTTAAACCATTCACAAAATCTTCATAAATGAAAGGCTCACCGGTAATCAGTGAAATGGCCTTGGCCATGAAAAGTTCATTTGGATCACCCAGCTGATATTTGGGCATCAGATAAAAAAGATCGTCAAGAATGTGATCGGGAGGGAGCCCGATAGACCAGTCTACATTATTGGTAGCATTGGAAGATCGTAAAATAATGGGTTGAATAGCCCATTTTTTTTGGGCATCTGCAAAAGTGTAGGAGGCATAATATTTCCCATGAGTTGTATCTCCAACCTGAATAATGTCCATATATGGATCAAGACCGTAAATGATCATTTCACTTGCCGAGGCTGTGGACGATGTCGTTAAAACATATAACCTATCCAAATTGAGGTTGTTCTCATTGGCCTCAAATTTTATTTTTAACAGGTCGGGTGAGAAAGCGGGATCTTTTTCAAATTCATTGGTAAGTAAATCATTGTAAACCTCTTCGATGAATGTGTTCCCGATATTTCCCGGGGGAACCAGCATGTCGGCGAGCAGTTTTGCAGAGGAAACAGATCCTCCCCCGTTGTACCGTAAATCAAAAACCAGATCGGTTATTCCCTCAGCCTTGAAATGATTGAAAACATTAACCAGAGCAGTGTCATAATTGGCAATAAAGGAAGAATAGGCGAGATAACCTATTTTGTGTCCCAGGGTTTCAGTAATGCTTGATTTTAAAACCGGGTGCAGATTCATCTCCCGTGCTTCTATGTGGATAGTTTCGGGGAACTCTATAACTTCAAAGAAGTCATCGAATTCAGCGAGAGTAATATCAAATTCAGTGCGACTAAGCAAATCCGAGTAATTTTGATCCGTCATGATTTGACCGTCAATTCTGTAAATCATATCACCACGTTCCAATCCGGCTTCACTGGCCGGAGAATTTCTGTGAACATATTCGATAAATGCGATTACCTGATTGCTGCCACGCTCCAGATACATTGGTAATAGGGAATAGCCTGGACTTTTCTGAATTCCGGCAAAATAATTTATTAGCCCCTGGTAATCATCTGTAATAAACGACCATTGGTCATCCTCATGTAATAATTTGTAAAAATAATCTTCAGAATTTTCTTCCCTGGTATAGTCTATATTGGGCATCTCTTCATTCCAGAAATAGAAAACAGACATAGTGTCTCTGATGAATTTGTTGGTTTTAAGTGTTTCTTCGTCTATTTGCAGAGAGGGAGTTATATCATCATCCTCATCGGAGCAATTGGTCATCAGCGGAAAAATAAGAATCGCTATCAACAGTTGCTTTAAAATTAGGTTTTTGTTTTTCATAGAATTTAATGTTTAATTGTTTACTCCATTCCTTTTGTCAATCTTATTGGGGTAGTTAATTCCTAAATGTTCAAAGTTATTCTACCCCTCTGCCCTAATAAAAATAGCTCTAAATATAATGATATTTTTAATCTTGAGCCCAGTTTAAAAAGCATCTTTGTTGCCAAACTCATTGTTGTTTTAAATTTTTGAAACGAACATGACAAGGTCTGTCATAAACGAACATGTATAACTCCTTGGATGCGAGTTCCATCCGATCTTGAAAATAAATTTTATACGGATGAATCCTCATTAACAACAAGTTAACTCCGGCACAAAAATTGAAAACGCCTGGATTTTGACAAAAAAGATGCTTTTTAGACTGCACTCATTCATCAAAGATTTTCTTTGCGGTTTTAGCGTTCCTTAATTTCGCGACCTTTGTGTGGAATAAAAACAGACAAAATTTTCTTTGCGATTTTAGTGTTCTTTAATTTTGCGACCTTTGCGTGGAATAAAAACAGACAAAACTCTTCATCAGTATAAAATAAGTCTAAGTTATTGGCCTGATGGAACTCGCATGATTGAGTTTTATACATGTTCTTTTGTGGCACTTTTGTCATGTTCATTTCATCTTAAATCTTATTTCTAAAAATCTGATAATCTATTAAGGCAAACCTTGTCATGCTCGTTTCACCTGTGGAAATTGACATTGTTTGTCATTTTTATTATCTTATCCTTCTGACCAAAAATTTTTCAGTCATTGAATTT
>NZ_AEWI01000027.1 GCF_000191885.1 Anaerophaga thermohalophila DSM 12881 | reverse complement strand
GCCAATCTGTGTCATCTGTGGTAAACTCTCAACCTCATCCTCATCCTCACCCTCATCCTTAACCTCATCCTCATCCTTCTCCCGTTCACTACCCCTACTCCATCTTCCTCTTATCAATTACTCTTTTAGCTTTTCCCTCGCTTCTTTCTATGGTTTTAGGCTCTACCAGTTTTACATTAACCGAAAGCCCGATGGTACTTTCAATCTGATTCTTGATTTTTTTACGCAGATTCTGAAGTTCGCTGATCCTGTCCTGATAAAACCTGTCCTCCACTTCCACGTGTAACTCAAGCGTATCAAGATTGTTAACGCGATCGACAATCAACAGATAATGGGGTGTTGTTTCATCCATATCGAGCAATACGCTTTCAATTTGCGAAGGGAAGAGATTTACACCCCGGATAATCAACATATCATCGCTACGTCCGGTACACTTGTCCATTCTTACCAGGGTTCTCCCACAACGGCAGGTATCGTAGTGAAGACGGGTAAGATCGCGCGTTCTGTACCGGATAACCGGAAGTCCCTCCTTGGTAATAGTAGTGAAAACCAATTCTCCAAACTCACCCTCAGGCAAAACCTCCAAAGTATCAGGATCGATAATTTCGGGTATAAAATGGTCTTCATTAATGTGAAGACCGTTTTGATATTCACAGTCGAAGGCAACACCGGGACCGATGATTTCACTCAGCCCGTATATATCAAAAGCCTTTATCCTGAGTTTCTTTTCAATCTCCTTGCGCATGTTGTCTGTCCATGGTTCTGCGCCTAATATCCCGGCTTTAAGTTTCAGTGCATCCCGTTCAATTTCACTTTCTTCAATAGCCTCAGCCAGATAGGAAGCATAAGAGGGGGTGCAGGCCAAAACCGTACTGCCAAAATCATGCATTAATTGTAACTGACGTTTGGTATTTCCGCCTGAGATGGGAATCACCGAAGCGCCCACCTTTTCGCCCCCGTAATGAAGACCCAGTCCGCCGGTAAAAAGTCCATACCCGTAAGCAATCTGTATAATATCATTCTTGCCGACTCCCGCACTGGTGAGGGTACGGGCCATCACCTCCGACCATACGCCAATATCGCGGCGGGAATAACCCACCACGGTAGGTCGTCCCGTGGTTCCTGACGATGCATGAAGACGGATTATTTCACTCATGGGAAGAGCAAAAAGACCGAAAGGATAATTATCGCGAAGGTCTTGCTTGGTAATAAACGGAAGAAGTTTTAAATCATTAACTGTCCGGATATGTTCCGGGCCCAAACCCTTTTCCTGCATTCTGGCCCTGTAATACGGGACATTGTAATAAACCCTTTCAACGGTGTCTCGTAACCGGTCATTTTGAACTTCTCTCATCTGTTCGCGAGGCATAGTTTCAAAATGCCGGTTCCATATCGATAGTTCCATAAAGATTAAAATTTATACATGTCACTGGCCGAAATCAGTTCCATTTCGTGCTTCTGAAGTTCTTCAATTGCTTTTTCTATATTGTCGCTTCTCAATACAATAAACGATTTGTCACCGGGTGAGAACCCGTAAAGATATTCGATACCGATGCCGGCATCCGAAAGTATTTCGAGCGTTTTGGAAAGGGCGCCCGGTGTGTTGGGGGTTGCAAATGAGATCACGTCGTTGACATTCACCGAAAAAAGGTTTTCTTTCAGTATGGCACGTGCTTTTTCAGGATCGGAAACGATCATTCTTAGTATACCGAACTCGGTAGTATCGGCAACGCTGCATGCTGATACATTGATGTTCGATTCTCCGAGTATACCAAAAACTTCGTTGAGCCGACCGGCACGATTTTCTAAAAAAACCGATAACTGTTTTATTATCATAGATTTGAATTTATTTTTTTAATAAAGCAGGTGAAATTTACAAATTATTAACAAATTTCCCCGGAAAACCGGAAATAACTTATCTGAAAAATTATTACCACTTCACCGGAACAACAATGATTAAGCCCGTTCCTAAAAGAGCTGTTTTTGTCAAGGTCGGGGCCTTTAGGGTGTGTAATAGACTTGTATAGAATTTTTCGCCTTCGAATTGTCATATATTACACACTCCGGGTTTTTGAACCGGAGTTAACTACTTGTTAATGACGATTAAAAAATTTTCTACAACAATAAGATTAAAAAAAAGGACTTTTAGAAGTTGACTCATAATTTTTATTAGAAAACCCGAATACTTTGCACTATTTTTGCTGAGAATAACAATGCCATCGTTTTCAGGGAAAAGCGATGTGAGGATTCATTTCAAAATCAGCCATTAAAAAAATGAGTACGGTATAAAAAGCATATTTTTGCCAAAATCGAGGCGTTTTAAATTTTTGTACCGCAGTTAACCATTTGTTCATGAGTGTCCAGAAATTTAAAACAACAATGAGTTTGGCAACAAAGATGCTTTTTATACCAGGTTCAAAAATTATTCATCCGACTTTTGACCAGAAATAAAAATAAAATATTACTTCTGCTTTTTGGCCTCCTGGTGGGACTTCCACTGGTAGTGACTATTGTTTTTATGTTTCCAGGGGTACAAACCAGAGTGGTTTCGAATATTACCCGGCGCTTAAGCGATGACCTGAACACGGAAATATCCATCGGTCGAATTCAGGCTCTGCCTTTTTCAGGAATCAGAATAAATGATTTTCTTATTCGTGATCTGAACAGGGATACCTTGCTCTTTTCTCCAAGTGTTCATGCCGAAGTAGATTATTTCTCTTTTCTGAAAAAACACTTTTACATTGGCAGGATAACAATAAATGCTCCTCAAATAAACCTGACCGAACACGACAAAAAAATGAACTTTGCCTTTTTGATCGACTCAATCGGAGCCAATCGTCCCGACACATCAAAATGGCACTACTCCGTCAGAGGTATCAACATAAAAGACGGAAGTATTTCTCTTGCTCATTCTGTATTCCAAAACCCGGATTTAAAGAAGCATTCATTTTTATTCAACAACGTCAATCTCGACATAGAGAGAACTTCAGGCGTTGCAGATTCATTGAATTTCCGGATCAATAATTTATCGTTAGAGGAAAAAGCCGGACTTTCCATTCAAAGCTGCGGAGCCGAGGGGAAAATTCGGCCCGACAAGGTATCTGTTAAGGATTTTTTTCTGAAAACGCCTTTTTCAGAAATCAATATTAGTCGTCTTGAAATTCCGGTAAACCCGGAAAAAAATAAATTAGATGATAATCAACGGTTTTTGACTAAAATAAGAAAAATTTATCTGTCACCCGAAGAGCTGGACTTATATCTCAAAAACATCCCGCAAATTGAAACATCCATTGGTTTGTCGGGTCAGATTTATGGTTCATCTGATAACCTGAAAGGACGTGGTATTAATCTCACACTGGGACGGGAAACGAGGATAAATTTGTCTTTCGACATCAGTGATCTTTCCGACTATAAAGAAACATTTCTATTCATAGACATCGAAAACCTTGAAACTACCCCCTCCGATTTGTTCAGAATCACCGGAAGATCGGAAGACCTGAAAGGAGGCAATTTACCTGCTCTCGGGACTATCAGGTACACCGGTAATCTCACGGGTTTTACCAGCGACATGGTTGCTTACGGAAGCTTCAATACTGCGCTTGGAAATATCAGCACCGATATTGGAGTTAAATTTGAAGAAGATAAATCTGTCTCATACAAAGGAGGGCTGAAAACAATCGATTTCAAATTGGGAGAAATACTGAACGATAAAAGCCAGATCGGTAATCTGACTATGAATGTTGATGTAAACGGAGTATGGAAAGACAAAAGTCACTATTTCTCCTATCTGACCGGAAAAATAAAGAAATTTGAATGGAACGAATACCTTTATCGCGATATTGACATTAACGGACTTCTTACCCATCAAAGGTTCGACGGCTCAGTCAGGGTTGATGACGATAACGGAAGTATGGCATTTGACGGAAAGTTCGATCTGGCAGGAACCATTCCCCGATTCCGGTTTAGAGCATTCCTGGAAAATGTGATGGCCGACCGCCTGAACATTTTACCAAACCTGAAAGACGGCGTTATTACAATGACCATAGGTGCCGATTTTGAAGGAGATAATCTTGACAATCTTGCAGGTGAAGTTAATATTACCGAAGGACTTATTTTCACTCCCAACACTTCGCTCGAAATTGACACCCTTTCATTGAAAGCCTTTAAAAAGGATAGTGTGAAGCGAATGACACTGCGGTCTGATTTTGTGGAAGCTGATCTGACAGGACAATACAACTTTGCTAATTTCAGGCAGTCATTTGTTGATATGATTTCACATTTTCTGCCTGCACTGGTTCCTCCGGTGGATGAAAACGAAGTCCCCGCGAACATTTTCAAATTCAACGTAGATTTCAACGGGTTTGACAAAGTCATCAGACTGTTTTCCCCCGACCTGGAAGTGGCCGGAAAAGGGAAACTGAACGGCACAATCGACTCAAAAAAACAGATATTCGACATTAATGCTTCATTCGACAACGCAGCTTTCAAAAGCATCACTGCAAAAGACATAGAGTTTTATGCCAATACAAGAGGTGGTGATGACCTGCAAATAGTAACCCGCGCCAGGGAAATTGACCGGAATAATGCTTTGACCTTATATAATTTCTCAATACATCAAAAAGCCAGGCAAGATACCCTCGATATGAATATTTTCTGGAACAACTGGCACGAAGTCACCAACAGCGGCGCAATTTATAGTACATCTTCCTTCCGTAAGGACGAAAAAGACGATTTCTATTTCACTACTCATTTGCATCCTTCTACTGTTATACTCAGGGATTCCATCTGGAATATCAATGAAGCAAAAATATCACGAACACCAAATACGATAAGTATCGAGGGGCTTGAAATTAAACACGATCGCCAGAGGCTTGCTCTTAACGGCTTTCTTCACCGAAAATCAATGGATGGTCTGCGCCTTGAAATGGACAACATCGACCTCTCTCAGCTTTTCAAACCGAACAATGAAAAATCGCATCATTTTGGTGGTCTGGCCAACGGCAACATAGAACTGAAAAATTACTATCGAACACCACTCTGGACGGCTAATTTTTCAATTGACGATTTTAGTTTTGACGGAGATACTGCCGGCTTTTTAACCATTGCATCTCAATGGGATCAAAGCAGCAACGCACTGGCAGTCAGCACTTCTTTAAAAGACGGCGAAAAGACACCTCTTGCCGGCGAGGGACATATTTTCCCCGAAGAAAACAACATCAATATTGATCTGGACCTGAACGGTTTTAATGCTTCATTTTTAGGCTCTTTTATTGGAAACATATTACAAAACTTTTCGGCCGGCACATCGGGTGAACTTCATCTTACCGGTCCTCTCAACAAACCTCTGCTGACAGGTAAAGTAAATATTGATAGCGGCCGTTTCGATGTAGACCTTTTGCAAACCTCCTATATACTCAGGGATTCTGTATGGTTTTATCCCAATGAAATACGATTCAAAGATGTTGAGGTAGAAGATAAATTCGGGAAAACAGGTCGTTTCAGAGGTTCAATTTATCATACGGGTTTTTCCGACATGGTATTTAACCTGCAACTCGATGTAAACAATCAATTGGTATTAGACACCAAGGCAAAAGACAATCCCTATTACTACGGAACAGTTTACGGGACCGGGAAGATGCTGGTAAACGGCACATCACAAAACACGGAATTAACGATCAGCTGCACCACCGAAGAGAACACCAGGTTTTTTATTCCAACGGCTGACACAGATGAAGCTGTTCAAAGCAATTTCATTCGTTTTATCTCCGGCAAAGATCAACAAGAAGACCCATACAATGCTACTCCTGAAGAAAACGGTGCCGAATACAAAGTAGAACTCTCAGGTCTTGAGCTAAACATGGATATTGATGTTACGCCTGCCGCCAGAATAGAGATCATCTTTGATGCCGCAACAGGCGATGTGCTTACCACTACAGGTAGCGGGAATATCCAAATTCATATCAACCGGCAGGGAAATCTGAGTTTATTCGGAGAGTACATGATTGAAGAAGGTGAATACCTCTTTTCACTTCAAAACCTCGTCAACAAAAGGTTCCAAATCAACCAGGGAGGTACTGTTACCTGGCAGGGCGATCCATATAAGGCACAAATTGATCTTACAGCTGTTTACAAATTGAAAGCCCCACTCTCCGATCTGATTGGCCCGATAACAGACACCGGAACAGGCGAAAACCAGGATATTTACAGACGTATCCCCATCCATTGCAACCTGATGCTGTCCGGACCACTCGAAGAGCCGGGAATAAAATTCGGCATTGAAACACCTACTTTAAGTGAAAGCCGGGAAAATTACATCCTTGATTTTATCACTTCCGAAGAAGAAATGAACCGTCAGGTATTATCCCTTCTTGTCCTGAACCGTTTTTATACGCCCGATTACCTCAGAATGGAAAATACCGAAGGTATGCAAACAAACAATGCCGCCCTGGTAACCACTACCGAAATGCTGTCAAACCAGCTGAGCCGGTGGTTGTCGAATATTAGCAACGAATTCGATGTGGGAGTCAGCTACAGACCTGAAGACAATATTTCAAGTGAGGAAATTGAAGTAGCTCTTTCTACACAAATGTTCAATAACCGTGTAACCATAAACGGAAACGTGGGTTACGGAAAATACCAGACCAACACCAGTAAAATGGTAGGAGATTTCGACATGGATGTTAAGCTGAATAAGAGCGGAACCATCAGAGCAAAAGCCTATACCCGGTCAAACGACGACATCATTTACGAAACGTCGCCAACAACACAAGGCATCGGCATCTCCTTTAAAGAAGAATTCGACAAATTCACCGAATTACTTAGCAAATACTGGAAAGCCATCACAGGAAGAAAGGATGAGGAAGATTAATAATAACCAAAAATCTGACAAACTATCGGTTTCAGCGTGGCACCGCACCGGTTGCCGGTTTTACTGCTTTCCCATCGCCTGCTGATCAAGCAACCACAGACTCTTCGACCTGTCAACCTTTGAGGCCGGATAAATACGGTAATCTCCTTTCCGGTTCAGTATTTCATCTACCTTCGGGGCCTTTTTCTCACCGGTTACAAGAAAAACAATCTCCCTGGCATTATTGATGACCTGCCCGGTCAGGGTGATGCGTTTCTGTCCCGTTTCGGGATGTGTACCTATCTCGCACCATTGAGGCGAGTCCCAAAGTGATAGCTCATGCGGAAAAATGGAAGCGGTGTGTCCGTCGTCGCCCATTCCCAGTACCACAACATCAAACCGTGGAATGCCGTTCTCCTTTGGCAGGTTTTTATCAATCACCGTGCGATAATCAGCAAGGGCTTCTTCGGGCGTCAGCTCTCCCTTTATTCTGAAAATATTTTCTGAAGAAACACCAATATGATCAAAAAGATGCATTTTTGCCATTTTGTAATTGCTTTCATCGCTATCCGGCGGTACGCATCTTTCATCTCCCCAGAAAAACTTAATCCGATCCCACTTTACGACATCTTTATACTCCTGCGATAGCAGGTCAAAAATAGCTTCAGGAGTGCTGCCACCCGACAGCGCGATATTCACCACATCATTTTGTCGGGTGAGTGCTGTCAGATAATCACCAAAAAAACGGGCAAGTTGTTCTTTAGAGTAAAAAATCTTTGTTTCCATTCATTTTCAGTTTAGTGGTTAGAAGTTAGTGGTTAGAAATTAGTGGTTAGTGGTTAGTGAAATGAGAATTGTTAATACAAAGCAACCAGCAACTCAGAACCCGAAACTCTGAACCCGAAACGCTTCAAAGCTCGCAATACAAACCGTCAGATAAATTCTTGCAGGGGTAGCGCCAGGTCATATTTCCCTCTATCAGATCGTCGCTTTCCTCAGGGCCCCAAGAGCCGGCAGGATAACCGTGAACTTTAATACATGGTCGTTCTTCCCAGGCCTGAAGGATAGGATCAATAAACTTCCAGGCTGCTTCCACTGCATCTCCCCTGGAATAGAGCGTGGGATCGCCCAGCATACAGTCAAGCAACAAACGCTCATAGGCCGAAGGAAGATATGTATCGTTCAGGTCTGAATAATGAAAATCCATATTCACATCCTGTACTCTGAAACCGGCTCCCGGCAATTTCATCCCAAATTTCAGCAATAGTCCTTCATCCGGCTGAATGCGAATAACCATTTGGTTCTGCTGCCGGATTATAGCGGGATCGTCGGCAAACAGGTGATGTGGAGTCGCCTGAAAATAAATAACAATTTCCGTTACCCTGGTGGGCATCATTTTCCCTGTCCTGATGTAAAAAGGAACGCCAGCCCAGCGCCAGTTGTCAATAAAAAACTTCATGGCGACAAAAGTCTCAACCCTCGATTTGGGATCAACCCCTTTTTCCTGGCGATACCCTTTCACCTGCTTCCCACGCATCTGCGATTCCATATACTGACCACGTATCACGTATTTCTCAACCTCATCCTTAGAAATAGGACGTAACGACTGCAAAACTTTAACAATTTCATTCCTTATGCTTTCGGCATTGATCAGAGCAGGAGGTTCCATAGCCACCAGGCTGGTAAGCAGCAACAAATGGTTCTGTACCATATCCCGCAAAGCACCGGATTCTTCATAATAACCACCACGACCTTCAACACCAATATCTTCGGTTGATGTTACTTCTACGTGGTGTATGTAGTTGCGATTCCACAAAGGTTCATAAATATTATTCGAAAAGCGGGTTACCAAAAGGTTTTGAACCGTTTCCTTTCCCAGATAATGATCAATACGATATATCTGTTCTTCACGGAAATACTCCAAAAGCTCACGATTTAACTTTTTGGCACTTTCAAGATCACGCCCGAAGGGTTTTTCTACAATTATCCGCCTGAATCCATCTTCACTCCGGTTCAGCCCCTGTTCTGCCAGGAAACGGGGAACCAGCGAATACATACTGGGAGGGGTCGCCAGATAAAAAATGAAGTTCCCTTCGCTCCCTGTTTCCTTGTCAAGTGCCAGCAGTCGCTCTTTAAATCCCTTGTATTCGCTGCCCTCCTTGGTATTAAAGGAGTAATAGTAGAGCCGCTTCAAAAAATCATCAAAAGCGCCCTCCTTTTTGGAAGAGAACTTACTAATACCCTCTTTCATATTTTCACGGAACTGATCGTCCGACAGCTTTGTTCTGCCCAACCCCAGAACCGAGAATTTTTCCGGCAAGAGCTCTTGTTTATGCAAATCGGCAAGTGCCGGTACAAGTTTACGTTTGGTTAGATCTCCTGATGCTCCGAAAATAACCAGTATGTGATTTTGTGGTTTTCTCATTGTTCTATATTATTTCCTTAATAATTTGTTATCTCTTCCAACTGATAAATAGAGGCCGGAGGCTGAGGCTGAGAATTCACCACAGATTACACAGATTATCGCAGATTTTTTCAATAATCAATTATCAATTAGAGGTTGAGGTTGAGGTTACGAAAAGAAAATCTATTCACATTATAAAATCTGCGTCCATCTGCGCTAATCTGCGAACCAAAATGCCCTTCGGGCGGTTGCTTCCAGCTTATTACTCCCTCATTCTGTTAAAAAAATGAGCGGAATCGCCCCACTTATCAAAACCCGGCCGCCGGCCAATCATTTCGAGCCGTATTGAAAGACAGTCTGAGCAATCTTCAGCCCCTTCATCGGTACAGGGTTTATTCTGGTACAACAAATAATTTCTTCTGAGGTTCGATGGCGTTATATTTGGCATCATGACATTGGCACCCGCCTGAACCGCCTTTTCTCTCCCCATCGGGTCAATGGCCTGCATAGCTGTTGTCGCGGCAATATTAATATCAGGCATCATTAAACGCAACAATGCGACCATATTGAGCGTTGTCAGAAAGCGCTCCCGTGGTGTCCATAACTCCGAACGCCTGAAGTAAAGCGGCGTATCCTCGTGTTCGATATAAGGCCCCATCCCGACCATATCGACGTCAAAATTTTTAAAGAAAAGGAGGTCACCTGCAAGCTGTTTAAAAGTTTGTCCCGGCAGCCCAATCATCACTCCGGTTCCGGTCTGATACCCGGCATCCTGAATAGCCTTCAGACAATCCATCCGTTTTCTGAACCGGTGCTTCTCATCGTCGGGATGCAATTGCCTGTAAAGCGCTTCGTCGGAGGTTTCAATACGCAAAAGATACCTGTGAGCACCGCTTTTAAACCAACGCCGATAGGTTTCAGGTGTTTGTTCGCCTAAGGAAAGCGTAATGCCTAACTTACCATTGGTTTTCTCTTTAATCTTCCTGAGCAGCCGATCAATTCTGTCCACAAAAACAGGGTCGTCTCGCTCTCCGGATTGCATAACGAACGAACCGTAATGGTGTTCATACGCGAATACAGCAGCATCCAGAATGGCGTCGTCGGACAAATCGTAACGATCCACATTCTTATTGCTCTTTCGGATACCACAATAAAAGCAATCTTTTGTGCAAATGTTGGAAAATTCTACCAGCCCGCGATAATAAACTTCATTCCCCCGGCTTTTTAACAAAAAATTGCCTGCCAGAGACAGCAGCTTTTTCTGCTCATCACCTCTCAGAGCCAGCAGCTGCTCAAGGTTCTCAATACTCCACGAACCCGATTCCACTATTTGAAAAATATCCTTCAAGACGGTTTCATTTTAGAAGGACGAAATTAATAAGAAAAATCGAGGTTCAATGAAGAATTGAGATTGAGGATGAGGATGAGGCTAAGGTTGAGGTTGAGGTTGAGGTTGAGAGTTCACCACAGATGGCACAGATAAACACGGATTATTTTAATTACTAAAAATCGAAGGTTATTCGTTTTTTTGCTCATTTTTTAGACTCTCCGCTCCGCTCAGAATGGCCGACTCCTCATTGTCATTCTGAGGAGTAACGACGAAGAATCTCCACAAATTCCCAAAACCCAAAGTCCCCTTTGGGGGGATTTAGGAGGTCCCAGACACATAACTCAGTATAAAAACCCAAATAGCCAGAGCGGTATTCGATTACCGCGACCAGATTCCACATTATCGATCACCAGAAAGGATGAAGGCACATCATTTATCTGATCAAAGCTTTTATTTTTGCCGCCAACTTCGAATGTATATTTACCGGCAACCAAAAAGTCACCCCTGTCAGTATAATTCACCTTATACTTTGGCTTTAATTGCTGAAAAACAAAAGTCTCCCGTAAATTACCCCTGTCAGGTTTCTCATCGGCCAGAGCATTCAGGATATTCACATTACCTGGAAATATCTTTTCGGGCTTCCGCATACGGGAAAGACCTGCCTTCCCCGACTTAAGTAAAAGAATAATTCCGGCTCTCTCCAGTATTTCCAGATAATGATATAATGTTTTGCGATCAACCTCCACCATTGCAGCCAGTTTGGACATATTGGGCACAAAAGGAACATTAGAACTGATTATCTCTATCAGAGACTTTAATTTTATGATGTTCTTATATTCCACCCCCTGAGTGATGGGCACATCCGTTTCGAGCACGGTATTAATAACCTGTTGTAAACGTTCCAAATACCGTTGTTTACTCTCTTTGTAAAAAGGATAACAACCATTGATTAAATATTCCTTAAATACAGCAAGCGGCTTTAGTTTTTCGCATATATCGCGGCTTATTGAGATGTGATCGGACAAGAGAGTTTCCAAAGAAAATGATGGGAACCCTATCCCATATTCAAGCTCTATGTATTCACGCAAAGACATTTCTGGGACAAAATATGCAGAAACACGCCGGCTTAAATCACCTCTCCCTTTATAAATATCCAGGACTGAAGAGCCCGAAAAAACAATTTTCATATCCTGATAACTGTCGTACAAATTTTTTATCTCTACAGACCACGAAGGGTATTTATGCACTTCATCCAAAAACAGAATTTTACCGCCATGATTATAAAAATCCCCGGCAAATTCAACAAGTTTGTGATTAGAGAAATAGATATCATCCAGACTCACATATAACACATCATTGTCCTTTGGATAATTTTCCTTCAAATATTGCAGCATTAGCGTTGTCTTTCCAACACCACGTGAACCCATTAATGCAATCAACCGGTCGTTCCAGTCAATCTCTTCCCGTATAAATCGCTTAAATACAACATTTGTATTGCTTAACAGACGATGATAAACATCATATAAACGTTCCATAACACTCAATTAATTGTGGAATATACTCCGCAAATATAAGATGTTTTTGTGGAAACTAATACCACATATAAACAAATGGTATTGTAAAATGGAGGTTGAGGTTGAGGTTAAGGTTAAGGTTAAGAGTTCACCACAGATGGCACAGATTGCACAGATAAACACGGATTTATTTTAATTACTAAAAATCGAAGGTTATTCGTTTTTTTGCTCATTTTTTAGACTCTCCGCTCCGCTCAGAATGGCCGACTCCTCATTGTTATTCTGAGGAGTAACGACGAAGAATCTCCACAAATTCCCAAAACCCAAAGTCCCCTTTGGGGGGATTTAGTGGGCCCAAACCCCGGTACACCCCCGGTTTCCTGACAAAACTCAAAGAATATCTCCGACAATTAGGGTAACTTTGGGAAAACGATAAACAGAAACCACCATGATCAACAAAAGCCTGCTGGAACCAAAAAGTATCGTCGTTGTCGGCGGATCCGAAGATACAACCAAACCCGGCGGAAAGCTTCTGAAAAACATCCTGGACGGGGAATACAACGGGAAACTCTACGTCATCAATCCTGGGCGCGATAAAGTGCAGGGAATAAAATCATGGAAGACGGTAAACGATCTGCCTGAACCCCCCGAACTCGCTATTCTGGCAATTTCAGCCCAACATTGTGTCACTGTTGCCGATGAGCTTGCAAAAAAAGGCACAAAAGCTTTTATTGTTATCTCGGCAGGCTTTAGCGAAGACAGCCCCGAAGGAGCTAAACTTGAAGAATCGTTGAAAAAGATTGTAGATGAAGTCAACGGAACTTTAATCGGCCCCAATTGCATCGGAGTATTGACCCCGGCTTACAACGGCATTTTTACGTCACCGGTACCAAAACTCGACCCAAAAGGCTGCGATTTCGTCTCCGGCTCCGGCTCTACAGCGGTTTTCATCCTGGAATCGGCTTTACCCAAAGGACTCACTTTTTCATCCTTAATAACAGTGGGCAACAGCGCCCAACTTGGCATTGAAGAGGTACTGGAATACTGGGACAACGCGTATGAGCCGGGCAAAAGCTCCAACATCAAACTTATTTATGTAGAAAACATTAAAAATCCCGACAAACTCCTCAAACATGCTTCATCGCTTGTGCGTAAGGGATGTCGCATCGCGGCCATAAAATCGGGGATTACCGAAGCCGGACAAAGAGCAACAGCATCGCACACGGGAGCTATGGCCAGCGCCGACTCGGCAGTGGAAGCTCTTTTCCGGAAAGCCGGCATTGTAAGATGTTTCGGCCGGGAAGAACTGACCACGGTAGCTTCGGTATTTAATTATCCAAAGCTGGAAGGCAAAAATCTGGTCATCATCACGCATGCCGGCGGTGCAGGGGTTATGCTTACCGATGCCCTGTCGGGAGGAGGCCTCAACATACCCCCCATAGAAGGAAAGGCACACGATGATATTCTTGATATTTTAAATCGAGGAGCATCTGCTTCCAACCCCATTGACATACTGGCCACGGGAACTGCCGAACAACTGGGAAAAGTCATCGAATATTGCGACACAAAAATGGATGACATCCACGGTATGATCGTCATTTTTGGCAGTACCGGCCTCTCCCGCGTCTTTGATGCTTACAAAATGATTCACGAAAAGATGAAGCAATGCCGTAAACCGGTATTTCCGATTCTTCCTTCTGTCACCAGCGCCCGCGAAGAAGTTGAATTCTTCCTGTCGCACGGTCACATCAACTTCCCTGATGAAGTCGTCCTTGCCAGGGCACTCACCAGCATCAATCAGACCCCGGAGCCCGCCGATGAAGACATTTTCAGAGAAGGA
This sequence comes from Anaerophaga thermohalophila DSM 12881, assembly GCF_000191885.1. GTDB lineage: Bacteria > Bacteroidota > Bacteroidia > Bacteroidales > Marinilabiliaceae > Anaerophaga > Anaerophaga thermohalophila. Next base: position 15,011 of record NZ_AEWI01000027.1, on the reverse strand, counting down.
ATCGATATCCCGGCTATCCGGTCTGTTATTGAAGATGCTCCGGAAGGATTCCTGGACCCCGCCACAATCAATAATCTTTTACAGGTAGCTGGAATCCCCGTTGTTCAGGAAGATGTCGCTACATCAAAAAAAGAACTGATGTCAATTGCAAAACAATTTGGCTACCCGCTTGCAATAAAAGTAATAGGCCCTGTGCATAAATCGGATGTAGGAGGTGTAACACTAAATATCAAGTCTGACGCACACCTGCTATCAGAATTTCGCCGGATGCGAAAAATCAAAGGTGTTAAATCGGTACTTGTTCAAAAAATGCAAACAGGAACAGAACTCTTCATCGGGGCAAAATATGAACCCACCTTTGGGCATGTTATCCTGTGCGGACTTGGCGGCATTTTTGTGGAAGCCCTCGGCGATCACTCCCACGGACTGGCACCCCTCACCTTCAACGAAGCCTGGTCGATGGTACGCAGCCTGAAAAGTTATCCCATCATCCAGGGATTCAGGGGACAGGAGGGCATCAACGAAGAACAATTTGTGGAAATCATCGTCCGTCTGTCCACACTGTTGCGCTTTGCTACCGAAATTAAAGAGATGGACCTGAATCCCCTGATAGGTAACAAAAACGAGATAAGAGTAGTGGACGCGAGAATGAGGGTGGAAAAAAATGAGGGTGAGGATGAGGGTGAGGATGAGGATGAGGTTGAGAGTGCACCACAGATGACGCAGATTGACACAGATGTAAAAAAGTCAAAGAGATGATTAGATTTATAGATATAAGAGGGTAGATTCTTCGCTCCGCTCAGATTGACAGACTGCCCCTTCTGTCATTCTGAGGAGGTACGACGAAGAATCTCACTAATTTAATAGAGGCTGAGATTGAGGTTGAGGTTGAGAGTCACAATAAGAATATGTATAAGTTCTTGCATGCGAGTTCCATCAGACCAATGACTCAGACTAATTTTATACTGATGAAAATAAATTTGAAAAAGGCTGCTGACTTTTTCAGCAGTCTCTACACTAGAAAATATTTTCCAAGGTCAGGTGCTAATCTTCATAGAAATTCAGGGCGCCCCTAACTCCCTTTCTCCGCCATTCATCAAAGAAATTCCCATATTTGTCCAAACCTGTAGGCAGTTTCCTCATTTTTTGCAATCTTTGTAAACGGAAACTGTGTATAAGTGAAAGAAAGAGAATGTTTTCTGTTATTCAACTTTAATTAATACCCGTCTGTAAAGTCGGGAAACGTTGTAACAAATAATGTGTCTCTTCAGAAAGTGCCTGTTGCAAGGCTTAAGAAGCCGCCAAAAACTGAATTTATTCGTAAATGCGTATTTTGGCGGCAAGCGTAACACAGCAAATGGTACTTTATGGACAGACATTAATTATCCGGGGCCAAACATTATCATTATAAATCCCCCCGAATAAACTGAAAAAAGTATTGATTTACAATAACCAAGACAGCATTTACCTGGATGAAGCTCGGTACCAACATACATAGTACAAACCATAAAAAGGCCTACCGAAAGCCGGTGTTGGAAGTGGTGGAAATTGACAGGGCGATTTCTCTACAAGGATATTCAGGAGTCATTCCTGAACCTGAGGTTTCTTCTTTTGATCAAAATCAAATAACCAATACCGATAATAACAAAATATTTCCAGAGTCAAAAAATCCTTTTGGTGGAGGTACACCGAATTATGATTACGATCGATAGGGTGAAAGGCTGGAGAATAGAGTATAGATGTTGGATGTGAGATATTTGAGCTAATATTCAGAGAAGAGAAGTTTTACAGCCAGAGGCAATCAAAGAAATAATTCAAAAAGAGGCCGAAAATCCTTAAACAGGAAGTTCGGCCTTTTATATAAATGTGCGACACCTTCGGCGTCGCATTATAATTGGCAAATATTTCCTATAAATATAGTAGCCCTTCAGGCTCCGTTCTTCTTTAGCAGAGCGATGTATTCCCGAAGGCGGTCAAAGTGGCTATGAGTTGGCAATATGAGAAGAAGCAGGGAAATTGTTGTGAATGGGAGAGATTCTTCGTCGTGCCTCCTCAGAATGACATGAACGGCTTCCTGTCATTCTGAGCAAAGCGAAAAATCTCTTCAAAGGCCAAAAATGTTTGAAGGGTAAAAACGAGTAAAGGAACTTGTTGTAACAGGAAGTAGATTCTTCGTCGTTACCTCCTCAGAATGACAGAAGGGACAGTCTGTCATTCTGAGCAAAGCGAAGAATCTCTTCAAAGGCCAAAATGTTGAACCCGGTCTAAAACGCATCTTTGTTGCCAAACTCTTTGCTGTTTTAAATTTTTGCATCCTCATTAACAATGAGTTAACTCCGGTACAAAAATTTAAAACGCCTTGGTTTTGACAAAAATATGTCTTTTTATACTACACTCAACCATTAAAGATGTAAAAATTTTGGTTGAGAATAACAGATTGCGAGCAGTTGTAAAAATGTACTCCTTCTCTTTGAAAAAGCCCCGCATCCGACATTTCGGAGACGAGGCTTTCAAACTTTACAGGATTATATTTTTCGCCCCCCCCCACAATCTGGGGGCTAAAGGTATCCGGGTTTCTGTCGCAAATCTGTAACATTTTTCTCTTTTACCGGACAGATTTTACTACCGATCTGTCACCGCTCCGCTCTTAATTTCTAACACCTACTCGCCTAATCGCCTACTCGCCTAATCGCCTAATCACCTACTCGCCTAATCACCTGACGACCTTACCGGTTTTAACCACATCTCCAGTATTTACCCGGATAATGTAAACACTACTGTTATCGGGCAAATCAACTTCTGTTTCGGTCTCGCTTGTGGTGACGCTGTTCATCAGTCGTCCATTTATATCCATCACTTCTATCTTAGCATCATCTTTTTGCAACAATTCCTGACCAATCCGGACAACTGCATACGGTCCATGACCAATAATCGCTATACCGGACACCCCATTCCCTTCTGTCTCTTCAATATCGGTGGGAATCTGCTGTACCTTCTCCAGATGAAGAACAAAACGGTCATGATCATCACCCATTTGTGCAGGTGTATAGACATACTCGTTCACTTCTTTCAGGTTTGTCCGAAAACCGGTAGCCTTATCCTCAAGATATACTTCATAATTGGCACTGAATTGATCCATATCAATTTTCATGGTTACTTCGCCTTCTACACGATTACGTACACTTAGCGGAACTGAGTACTCTTCTTCCGTCAATACGGAAAAACCATTTATCGCGTATGGCTCTCCATTTATCAATGTATAAATTTCCGGTACATTCTCAGAGCTGTTGAACTGCTTTTCTGAGTCCTCTTCTCCTATTCCATCAGAAAAAGCTTCATTGAAGTAAATCACGGTCCCGTCAATCAAAAGATTGTTATCGGTCTGTATTCTTATCAGATTGTACGAGAAAGTTTCATTTGATGCACTTTTTAATGGTGCATCGCTGTTCCTGACACGGGCAGTCCGTTTTATAGTCAAATCTGCATTAGCAGTTTCTATTTTCATCTGAACAGACTGACAGGGTGGGATATGACTGATATTACTTTCATCATATCCTTCGGGCTCAAGCGTCCATGCACCGGGTAAATTGTCGCCACCATTGTTATAAGTTTGAATTACTCTCTCTCCTTCAATTGTGACCCAACTCCAGATGGTATTGGAAAATCCATTACGCACCCAACCTGCAGGGTTTTCCCAGTCAATGGCGGCAGGAAATGGATTTCCAACCAGATAATAACCCCGACCATAAGTTTTCGTAACATCACTATTGTTGACTTCTCCGGAAAAATTCAACTCTTTTCCTTGCAAGTATTTCCCATAGACAGCTTCCAGTTCATTCAAATCAGGATTTTCGCTTATATAAGCATAGTCAACTCTTATCCATTTCCATTTGGGATCTTTCCTGAAAACATAAACAAAATCATTATTTATATTATCTTCAGGATAAAACCAATTCAACTTTGCATCCTTTATCGGACTGCTTAAATAAAACTTCTTATTAGCATCCAATTTGAGTTTAACATTAACGGTCCCCGTGTTTGTCGGATTTTCCGGCAACATCAGTGATGAAAGATTGGAATTGGTAGATTCGAGGATAATGGTGCTGCTGTTATCCACATCATTGGTTATTTCAAGAGTGGCACCCGGCTTCAACGTCAAATTACCATTCGGATTAATGGTCAGGTTCATACAGAAGGCGTTGCCATCAATTTGGGGCATATAATCCACTTCTGTAGCTGCCGGAATTTTTACTTCAGTACTTATTGACGGCACAATACCGGAATCCCAGTTTTGAGAATCAAACCAATCAGCAGTTTTTCCGAGCCAGGGGTAATTAGAGAGCTGAACACCTCCAAGTGTAAAATAATTACCCTGGGGAAATTCATTAAATGACCGTTTAGTCCCACTTTTTATAGTACCATCATTCTGCCCGTTATCTGTAATAACACTGCCTGCTTCTTCCCATGCATCGGTCGATAAATCTTTCCAGTTAACAATTCGAAGCGATTGGCGTTCGGTAGCATCAGCTGACACTCCGCTTTGAGCGTCCCAACGGATGGTAACATGAGCATTGGTTGTTTCAGGAGCTTTTATGCGCCAATATTCATTTTTGCTCACAAATTGCAGCGGAGAAACCAGGGAATTGGGATCGAACCCATCATCCCCGGGATTATGGTTATAATATTGTGTTTCCCATACAGCAGCACTCGTGGTACCGGTTTCTGATAAAGTGATTTCACCATAACGTCCGTTATCACCAACCGGGAAAGCAAAGCTTCCCCCCGTATTTACAGACTTTTCAAAAGGCCCACTGACATAAGATGAAGAGCTTCCGCCGGACACAGAACCCGCCTCATAAGACAGCACTGCGAAACGGTTTCCGAGACTGTTATTAACAACCCCATCTGTCAGGATAAGGGACCCCTGAATTTCAATATCACTGTCAACAATAACTCCTGCGCTATTATTAACTTCAAAATGATTGAGCCTGCTATCATTACTGCCATTAAAATCTGCTAATCCACCAATGTTCTGAGTGGTATTTCCATTAAGTACCAATTTGGCTTCAGCACCTGTTCCGGCATCAAAAGTTCCACTGTCAAAGATAAAGTCACCCTTAATTGACAATGTTTTGTCGTGTTCATTAATCAATGTCGGCCCATTCAACTCAATATCACCATAAACCTGAATCGTCAGATTGGGCAAACGCCTCAGCCCTGTTCCGACAAACCGCAGGTTATTGACAAAAGTGTTTTCACTAAGAACATCATAGCTATCGCTTCCGTCATATTCTAAAGTACCACCCGAAGCTGAAAAAAAGTTTTCATAAACACCTGCAGGCAAATCGCCCCTCAGTAGACTCAAAGTTCCCTGACCGGTAACTTCTCCCAGTCGGTGACCAAATGTACTGCCAACAGATAATGTACCTCCACTTGCAATTTCAGTACGATAACTGACTTTATAATTATCCGTTATATCAATATTGTTCCGGATAATTACTGAAGCACCTCGTGGCCCTCCGCCAGGCACAGTTCCTCCGGGAGTAGGATAAGTATCCCAGTTAGAAGCATAACTCCATATTCCGTCAGCTACAGATATATAAACCGGCACTTCATCGGGAATAGCTCCTTCGCAACTGCCTTCTGTATCTTCAATGCCGGCTGTATAATCCCCGCTTATACCATAATCATCCGTGGAACTAAACCGGAAAGTAAGCAACTCATTGATCTGATCAAAACTGGCAGGGTCGTACTTATTCCATTGAGTACTGTTCCGAAGCAATCTTGCCGTAATGTAATCAGAAACATCGTAATTTGTACCAGACAATGAGTTGTCAACCTGCACATCAGATTCATAATATTTCATGGATGCTGAACCTGTAAGATTGTTAATGCCGCCGGATTCTAAAACCCAATAATATTTAAGGACATTAAGTGAATCGATAATATCGTTACAGGGCTCATCATCATTAACGACAGTAGGATGTAGTTCATCAGCCGCTTTGATCCTGATGTAACCACCTGCATCCACATTGTCAATATTAAATTCAACAGGAGTATATTTCCCTGCAGAACCTATCGGGTAAATAAATGTAGTCGTACTGCTGATAGCAGGGAACCATTTCTTAATACCGGCATCTGTAAACGAGATATTGGTTTGAATCATATTTTGCTCAGAAAACGCATTACCTTCGATAATCGAAGCATCCGCGTTTAACTCAAGCAGGTTTTTACCAATATCGAACACACCGTTTTCCAACTGAAGGGCCCCCTTAATATTTATGGTATTACCTTCGGGAACAAATATACCCGACGGGTTATTAATGGTAAGTTTTCCAAAGGCACCACTCCCTTGCAGATTTTGTTGTTCTGTACCATTCATCCGGATACCGTTTCCGGTTCCTCCCCAGTCATGATCACCTTCAAATACAAGGTTTCCTTTTACCGACAGGGTATGACCATTATCAGACAATACGCCACTTTGATGACTGAACACATTGTTAATGGTTACATCATCATTAAGTGACAATGTACCGGAGCCATTTTTGGTCACATTGTAAAATGCGGGAGAACCAACGATTTCTTGAGCGCTGTTACTGCTGAAAAAAGTGGTATTATTGTTGGCAATGAAAGTCCCATTCACCGTAATATCGCCATTCAGAGTTAACTGCTGTCCATTAGCATCAAAAGAAGCACCTGATTGAATATCCAGATGATTATTGATAGTAAGAGGCACTGTCTGAATCTGAGCTACCGGACCGTTGCCACTGCTATTGTCAATTGTTAAGTTCGACAGGTCAACATTTGAATATATTCCTACAGTCTGGTTGGCCGGCGTATTAGCATGCCCGATAAAAATATTAGCAGCTGCAGCCACGCTTGAGGTTGCAGGTTTAAGATAAAGAGCAGCTACCCCGGGATTATCCTGTGCCCGGGCAATATACAAATCACCACCGGTCAAACTAAAATTACTGTTTGTATTAAGCACTTCCAAAACGCCCCGATCATTCTCGGGAGCTGCATCGTTCCCTACCACTACGGTTCCTCCGCTTTGTGTATAATTCAAAATGCCCTCTGACGAAGTTAAACCCCTTCGGATTTGAGAACCCACAATTAAATGACCGGATGACACATTAATGGCAGCGCTTCCGCTGGCCGAGTACTGAATGTAGTTGTCGCCGCCCGACATATCCACCGTACCACCGCTGATTTGCAATATACCATCCAGCAAAATGCCGCTGTTACCGTTGGCACTGGCTTGCCCCTGGCGTACTTCCAGACCGGCAGTACCGGGTATATAGAAATTATCATCGCCGGTGGTTAAATCCACATTGATATCAGGGTCGTTAAGGATGAGCTTCCCGTTTTTGAGTTCGATGGCCTTGGGTACACCTGCACCCGAGGTCGGGCCGTTGAGGGTGAAATTATCCTCGAAGGTGAAGGTGGAAGTGGTGTCGGTGCCTTTGTTCATTACAATTTTGTACAACTCAATCGTGGAATTTCCCGGACTGTAATTATCAATAAATGAGTGATCACCTGTTCCTGACAATTTTAAGATGACATTATTATCATTGATTGTCGAGAATAAATCAAAAATCATTGAACCTTCACCTCCTACAGTACCCGGGAAATTCAAATTAATATCTCTTTCCACTTCAAAGGTATGTTCAATGCCATTCCCTCCTCCTTCATCAACAGTTACTCTGAAAGTATTATCATCTTGATTCTTTCCTCTTCCTGTAACAAATTCACCCGTTTTAAGCGAATATGAGTCTGTACCATTTGGATATTCAATTCTGCCACCGCCTGTATAGCCTAAACGTGTCCTGTTCTCAACGTTATAGTTTCCACCCATTTTCATTACTGCCTCCCCATCCACAATAAGGTTTTTAAGGCTCATATCATAATTAAAACTTACAATGCGATTATAATTGCCATTATTACCGTAAACCCTTAATGTGGGTAAAACATCAAAGAAATCACCCGAATCTACATTATATGTGCCATTATCACTCGATAAATAAAATTCTACCAAACTTGTATCATTAGCAGCAAACTCACCAATGTCGGCATTCAATGTTGGACTATTTCCAATAGCTTGTTGCAAATAAAGGTCACCAACACCAGAAATTTTTCCTACAGTTAATTGGTCGTCTGGTGCAAATCTTAAACGGGGTAAATCTTCAATATCTGTATAAGTGCCTTCACGTTGAAAAATAACTTCCGCAGCTTCCTGCGTACCACTAACATTGATACCATCCTCCCCGTTATCACCTCTAATTACGGCGATATCACCGGCACCAGGATAATCAGATGAAGTATTTGGCCAAGTATCGGTTGGATTATCATACCATGAAGTAGTCAGGTCCCAGTCAAATCCACCAAAGCCACTATTTCGTCTACTATAGTAAACCGTAGGAGCGCCGACAAAGCGATTAGGCTCACCGGCAGTATAGTTTGCGTTTTCGAGGGTAAAGCCGGCATTGGGCCAGGCATTCTGCCAATTCGTGTTGATGTTAGGACCGGTAGCATCTGTGTTGAACATCCTGCTGTTAATACTTTCAATATTGTCATTCGGGTCAGGAGCACCGCTGGTACCTGTGCCATTGAAGATGATGATATTGGCCGGGTCATTGCCCAGGATATTCCCTTCGATGTTGGAAGCGCCGCCATCTTTTACCGCTGCTGTTCCGCCTTCATCGCTACGCGTGTATGCACCGCCGTCAAGTACTTTCCCGGGCACAAATAAAGCTTCACTACTCCCGCCTATATCAAGATCACTGTCATCGTATTGGAAAATCCAGCTTACCGTGGGTTCTTCGCCTTCGTCATAGCCTTCAAAATCAACGTTCCAGTAGTAAGAGAGGATATCCCCGCCGGATAAATCCGTAGTTTTCAACTCTTTATCCACAACACGTACTGTAATGTACTCATCGCCATCGGTGATTCCATGGTCATGTAAACGGCATATAGCGGGGGTGTATTTATCGGAACCCGAAGCATCCGTGCCTATCGGAAACCATAGCCTGTCAGGGAATGCGTAAGGACCTTGTTCTTCGTCCCACGAGTCTAATAAATACTCAAATTCATCTTTGTCAGGTAACGGCCAGGTCGGCTGTTTGGGCACTTTTAGTGACAGACCGCCATCCGAAGCATTTCCGGCCATACGAATAAAGTCGGGCACATCAAATACCGGCTGCCCGGAAGCAACTCCGGCCATTCGTATACTGTTAGTTACTGCGTATGTTTCAAATAAATCTATTTTAAGGTTATGCGTACCAATATCAATAGTACCATTGAAATATTCAATACGGCCAAAATGCACATCGCTTACCAGGGTAACCGGGTTGTTGTGGTCATCGATGAAGCGCATATTACCAATAAATGCATTGTCTGTAGTTTGTAAGGTCAATGAATCGGGGGACCGTACTTCAATAATTCCCTCTTTGGGAGTTGTGCCTTCCTTATACACAAACATGGTGTCGCGAATTTCCACATCGGTGGTATAAAAATTCACACTATAGCCCACGGGATCACCGACAGAACCGTAAGTTCCACCTCCGTTTTCAACAAGAGTAACAGTATTATAAGGGTCTATCTGACTGAACGTACCATTAAGCAATTTAAACTGATTTTTGATACTTAACAATTGACTCAGCCAGCGACGTGTATTTTTACCACCATTGCTCAATACCCAGTTTCCTGCCTGACCGGCTGCATTGCCCCAGCTTCCACCTTTACCGGGACTTTTAGCAGCTAATGACAATTTACCACCGGGTTTATCAACAATTAAATTATACAAAGGAAGATTGTATTTCCAGGTATGCATTTCACCGGTTCCGGCAGTTGGAAAGTTTCCGTCAGGTCCACCATCCGAAATATTTGGCGATTCGTATTCCAGCAACGCATTGGTATAAGATGTGATATCTCCAATGTATAAAACAGCATCTTTTGAACTATTAAAATAAACAGTTGCACTGGTACTATTGTCACTTCCTGTCCAGCCCCAAACGTCCAATACAGCACTATCTCCGATGGTCAAGTTTCGCCCAACATACAAATCTGCAGGGGTGGCATTATCGGGAACTAAATCAAGATAACTTCCGTAAGTATTAGATACACCACCGGCCGTTTCGTTTCTGGTAGTCCCTGTTTCAATAGTCAAATCATTGAGGACGTGTAAGTCCTGCACTGTCAAATTTTCATCAGTAGTGCCAACATTCGTACCACCGGTTAACAGGTGTTTACCTGGACCATTGCTGGAGTTCCGCACAATGACATTCCAAAACGGTGCTGTGGAAGTAATGGGAAAGTCGTTGTCATTATCAATTTCCATAATCACGGTGCCACCGGTAACATTGTAATTTGTTTCATCCGAGGCTATAAAAATACCGCCTTTACTATTCGCCTGGTGAATGTGCAAGGTACCTCCTGACATGTTAAAAACATTTCCGGGATAGGTAAGATTAAAACAATAGTAATCAGTATGAGTACTTCCGCCAAGGATATTGGTCGTTCCGCCGCTTTGAACGTAACCGCCTATATTATTCGAACCCAGAGTAGATGTTCTTAATTGATTCATATTAAGAACACCTCCTTCAACCTTCACCAATCCGTTTTCCCGCATAGTAATACCACTGTTAACCGTGGCTTCCAGGGTTCCGCTACTAACCTGAATTTTTCCGTAAGTTACGATGGTAGTTCCGCTGTTCTTAGCAACAAATCCTCCATCTACCCATAAACAGGCACTTTCAGAAATATTATAATTACCTGTATTATTAAGAACAGGGATACTGATATTGCTTTTTATTCTGGCAGTCCCTTTAATTAGCCCAAGAGCATTATTATTGTCTGTTAATTGAGAGACTGAACCATGATTTTCATTGGCCGCACCATAAAGTTTAAAATAGTTGCTATTTGTTGCTTCCAGCACCAGTTCGTAGGTATCGTCCGTTCCCTTGTCAATTTCGATACGATAAAAAGTAGAAGGGCCGTCCAAAAATGCTGTCTGGTTTTCTGAATCATTCAGAAAATTCACATCCACAACACCAACGGTGGTTTCACTTCCGTAATCTGGCGAAGTGCGATTGGTAAACTTCACGATCCCCTTATTGGTGAAATCGCCATACAAATTAAGCTGATGACGGGCATTACCGGTTCCCGTCAAAATAGATGCATTGTCTTCTACATTTACATCACCGGTAACATTGATATTAAGATTGGAGGTGGAGCTATTGTTGTTAATTTGGAAGGTACCGCTTTTTAAACGGAAATACCCGTTAACAGTGTAATTACTCAGGAGTGTCAATTTGGTAGAAGGAGAATTCATATCGACCTCCAAATTGTAAAACTCCCGGTACGTTGAAAGATTAAAGTCGGAGCTGCCATAATAAACAACCGTACCCTCGCCTTTGCCTTTGGAAATAAAATGGCCGGCATCACCCGACGGGAAGTTGTCTCCACTCAGCAAAATCCTTCCTCGTCCCTTTATTTTATAAAAACTATGCCCTGATGTTGATTGGAAATCCAGACGTCCGTCAACAGTAAGCTCACCATTGGATTTATTATCATTCAATACCGTCACAGTCTTCCCTGTCAGTATCACCACATTATCGGCTCCAGCCGTAGGAGAAGTTGTGGGCGTAAAATGATTGGGATTATTGGGAAGTGCTCCGGAAGGATCTAAAGTCCATACCTCCCAGTTATTCCAGTTACCACTAATAAGGGTGTACCACGTACGATTTTCAACACCATCTAACGGGCTATCGGTCCGGTTAATTGTTCCCACCGTGTAGTAACCATCGCTAAATTGAGCATCATCAACAGAAAAATATAACTGATCACCATTCTGAACACCACGCCCGACAACAGAAATGGTATCATAATCATCCACAAGATTAGCCTTATACAAAAGACGATAATTATCGATATTGGCCGGATAATTTCCACCAATACCTTCCCCAAAATCAAAAGCCAGTTTCACATCTATGGTTCCGGTTTTATCGACAAACCAATTGCGCTGCCAGGCTGCTTCAACCTCGGGGTACAAAACACCCGGAGTTGTATTTACCGCATTGGAAGTACCATCATGGGCAGCAAATACATAATCACCGTTAACAAAATTCCCGTTTTGAGTAACAACCAATCCGCCGGTATATAGTTCGGTGGTACCGTCACTCTCTTTTCCCATACCGGTCATACCAACAACATAGGAAGCATCCTCAGGAACATAAAGGTCAACTGGTAAATTGGCATCTAACCCGTATTTTTGGGCCAGATAGTTTTCAACAACCGTTCGTTCAGCTTTTCTCAGAGGTGAACCGTAAACAATTAATTCTGCAATATCTCCCTGAAATGCCTGACCAGCCTGATATCCCCCGTCTACAGCATCCTGGTCGCCTCCAATGGCAAAAGCTCCACCATTGGTTAGGATTGCACCGGACTTAAGCGTCCCTGATCCTGCAGGGGTTCGGGTTCCGTCGAGATGCATTAATAATTGACCATCGGAATTTCGCCATTGATGCGAAAAAATTTTCCAGTTCCCGTCATTAAAAGCACTTCCCATATTGCTGCTGCTACCCTTAATATAGGTGCGGGGATCGTTACTCTGATATAAGAAATATTCATTATCTGAACCAGAGACGGCATAAGAAAGAAGCCCGTCTCCACTATCGGTTGTTCTTAAAACCATAAAAACAGACACGGCACCGGAAGGCATGTTAAAAGGATTGCTTACAATTCGATTGTTGCTCTTGGAGAACTCCACGTAATCATGGTTGTTTAAACCACCAGCCTTAAAAACGGGAGAAGTAGCTGAAGAAGCAGACAAATCCTGAGATTTCCCGGAATAATCACCCCAGGTAGTAACATCATCACCATCGCTTAACCCGAGGGAATCGGGCAATAACCAAAGATAAAGTTCCGGTTGGCCGCTACTGCCATCGGAATTTCCAATGCCACCCGGACTTATTTGCGCAAAAATGCCTGAAATGGCTAAACAGCAAACTACACTGAGAAGTAAAACTTTTGATTTCATATCTATTCTATCAATATTTAACCCTGTTCAAAAAAGAAAATTTGAACTGTTAAATTTATTAATAGATACGTTATTATTGTGTAAACGTATCAAATTATTTGGCAACCAATGAGTTTTATTAGATTAATAGATTTTTTCGGTAGATGAAATGATTTATATTGAGTATAAATAGCGCCTGTCCATAAAGTGCCATTTGCTTTGCTAAAATATTCATTTAAGAAGAGTAAACTCCGTTTTTGGATAACGCAAAAAATATTGAGTGCTATCTAACAAATGCACTTTCTATACATCCAAAAAAGCCCCGTTTCCAACATTTTGAAACGAGGCTTTTTAACTTCACAGGGTTAATTGTGATATTTTTGAGTCCCCTGAATTCGTCAAAAGGGGACTTGATAGACTTTTTAAAGGTTTCAGCCGCAGCTCCGCAGTTTTGTCCTTTTACCAACAGATTTTATTACCGATCTGTCACCGCTCCGCGCTTAATTTCTAACACCTACTCGCCTACTCGCCTACTCGCCTAATCGCCTAATCACCTAATCGCCTAATCGCCTAATCGCCTAATCGCCTAATCGCCTAATCACCTACTCGCCTAATCACCTACTCGCCTAATCACCTGACAACTTTACCGGTTTTAACCACATCTCCAATATTTACGCGGATAATGTAAACGCCACTATTATCGGGCAAATCAACATTGTTTTGAGTTTGTCTTGTTGTAACTTTGTTCAGCAAGCGGCCATTCATATCCAAAAGGTCAATTTCAGCGTCGGATGTTTGCAACAATTCATTACTGATCTGAATCTGTGCATAATCTTCATAACCAACAATTTCGATATCGTCTGTACTTTCAGTATCCGGCTGGTTAATGCCGGTAGCAACCTGTTGTATTTTTTCAAGATGAAGAACAAACCGATCATGATCATCGCCCATTTGAGCAGGTGTATAAACGTATTCGCTTTGCTGCAGAAGATTAATCCATGAACCGGTTTCTTTATCTTCAAGATAAACAGTGTACCCGCCCCCGAATTCTTTCAGGTCGAATGCCATGGTAACATCTGCTTCTACACGGTTGCGAACACTTATCGGAATGGAATATTCGCTATCGGTCAATTCCGGAAAACCGTTAATGGCATAAGCACTGTTGTTAATTCTGGTGTATATTTCCGGTACATTTTCGGAACTGTTGAATTGTTTTTCCGAGTCTTCATCACTGGCTCCGTTAATAAAGGTATCATTAAAATAGATAAGGGTACCATCAATCTGCAGGTTATTATCGGTTTGGATTCTGATTAGATTATATGATGACTGCTGACCTGCAGCACTTTTAAGTGGCGCATTACTGTTTTTTACACGAGCTTCACGCTTAATGGTCAATTTGGCATTACCAGCAACAACTTTCATTTGTACTGCCTGGTAAGGAGGAATATGGCTTGCATTTTCATCAGAATATCCTTCAGGCTTAATAGCAGCGACCCCATTGTTAATAGTCTGGACAGTTCTGTATCCATTAATAGTTATCCAACTCCAGATTGTTGTAGAAAAACCTTCTCTTTCCCAACCTTCATCTTTGTCCCAATCAATTGCCACAGGGAAAGGATTGGATACCAAATAGTAACCTGATTCAAAAGATTTTGTTACATCGCTATTATTAACTACTCCGGTATAATTCAAGACTTTACCTTCTCCGTATTTGCCATATACCGCTTCCATTTCCTGAAGTTCAGGTTTCTGTGAAATATAAGAATCATCAACCCTGATCCATCTCCAGGAAGGTTCTCTCCGGAAAACATATACAAAATCACTATCTAAATTACTATCGGGATAAAACCATTTAAGTTTGGTATTTTTCACCGGACTTCCCAAATAGAATTTTTTACCGGCCTCTAACTCAAGTTTTACATTAACTGGAGTTTCCTCAAAATTTTAATCAGGGAATAAAGAAAGTTGAAACTGGTCATGATGAGGGCCAATTCTA
>NZ_AEWI01000028.1 GCF_000191885.1 Anaerophaga thermohalophila DSM 12881 | reverse complement strand
CGTTGTCCCGGTAGGATACTATTGGAAGAACAATAGGTTTTATCAGGGCTATTGCCCTGTAAAACAATTATATAGAGCGACTTCGTGTCGCAATAACGGCCTCGGGTATGAAACGTAGGGCATTTCGGAGCTGTTTACTTATCCAAAGAGACAAAGCTTGCTACGAATCCCTAACTTGCGGAAACTACTGTCCGCCCTATGGTTTTATACCCATTGTTATGCGCTTTATTTTATTTTAATGATTAGCTTATTCAATTCTCCTTTGTCAATTATTCCGTTCAGGTTCTTATCAATTAGGAATGCTATATAAAACTCTGTCAATTCAGTATCAGTCATTTTGACTTCTTTATTGTCGTAGTATAGGGTATTGATTTCAAATTCAAGCTCGAATAGTCCGTCTGATTCTCTTAAAAGGGTTACTCTCTTGCTCTCTGAATTTTCGTATGGTGCATAGTGGTGCCCACTATTATTGAATATTAAGGCCTCGTACTTACCGCTTCTGCTCGGTGCCATCCCTGAGCCTGGTTCAAAGCAAGGCAAGTCTGACGTTGACAAACCTGATTCTATTTTATCAAATTCAGATTTATCAGTAAAAGCCGCAATTTGAGCTGAATAGAATTTCTTGTTCTCTGAATCGTACTTCTTATTGTAAAACCTTAATGAAAACTCTTTTCTGGCAATTTCAATCGTCATTATGGGCTTGTCGATATTGATTTCATTACCAGTTTGAAATACTATCAATTGTGTTTTGAAGCTTTCTTTATTTCCTTTTCCAATTTTTAGCGTCTTGCAGCCTTGTGTCAAACCGAAGAGAAGTATCAAAATAGAAATTAGTCTCAGTGTTTTCATTTTATTCATATTTCGCATAACGTTTCGCGTATATGACTTGTGGCGGTTTTCGAAGCACTTTTTTGTCGGCTTCCACCAAATTTACTGAAAAGCACAAAGCTTGCATTTACCACTTTTCCCGCCATAAGTTATATACGCTGTTATGCGCTGTTATTCAGTATTTTTAAGTGTTTTAGATTTTATGTCAAGTAGTATATATCTAATTAAATATGGTTCAGCTTGCGTAATCTTCTTAACATTTAAGAGATACTCATAACCTTCTTCAAAGTCAAATCCTTCAATTTCAACGATAGCCAACCAATTGTCTGTACCAGTCTTCTTTGTGTGTAAAGCATTATAAATCTTTGGTGAGGATTCTGTTCCTTCGTATTCACTTGGAAATTTAGGTGTAAACTTTACTGTTTTTGATGATACAAAGAGTTCAAAGTTTTCTTCACTATCTTCAGTAATAATTTTCTCCTTTGATAGCTGTTCTAAATAAACATACTTAATCGAAGAAACGTCTTGAGGTGGCTCGTGCATCCACACTTTTTTAGCCTTTAAGGTATATTTATATCCCCTTTCATAATCCAAATCCAAGTCTTCAAAAATAATATCAACTAGCATTCGTTTCTGATTGTCATCATTATCAGAAAAAATCAAAGGTTGAGTCCAAATATCACTCATAACACTTGCCCCAAATCCAGTCTCTGGGTAAATTGTTATTTCAACGATTTTTTCTTTATCATTTTCTTCATCTTTCAGACAACTAGAAAAAAAGAAGCAAAAAACAATGAAGGCAATAAATAAATTTAGCTTTCTCATTTCGTTTAAAATTTTAGTTATTACTAAATCATAGATGTTAAAATTTCGGATTAGTTGCGTCTCTCTCCTATAATGGCGCATAACGTTGACCTGTATGCGGTCGGCCGGGGCTTTCAAACCCCATAAGATTGTGTCAAGCCGTGAGCGGGTAGCAAGGAAAAACGATGCTTGCAATATGCTGTGGAGCCCCGGCTGGCGTATACAGATTGTTATGGGGCGTTATTATTCGAACTCTAATCTATTCAAATTATAAATACGTTTGGTTGTTTTATTTTCGTCTGTCTCAAAAATAATTTCAATACAGTCATTATCAATATAATGAACATTTTTTCTCCAAAACAACGATGATATTGACATGGAATAATCATTTAAAGGAAAGGGGCTTATTTCCTCAAGTTTATATGTCTTTCTTGCATTTCCTTTCTCGTCATAGACAACAAAAACATTTACTCCATATCCAGTCGAATACCAATTATCAAAGGTCGCAATTGAAGAACCATCATTTGCCACTATCGCATAAGTAGGACAAATATCATTTAATAATGTCCTTTCCCAAATTAAAACGCTATCAGTTGTTCCTTTTACCCTATATAACTCCCCTTTACATGGTATTAAAACAGTATCTTGGGCAGAAATGCTCTGCATAAACTTTTTCTTTTTCCGTAAAATCTTTTTGGTTTGGGGATGGTTGTTACTCTTGTAGTAATTCCATAGATAATACTTGTCAGAAGTCCGTTTAGGGGTAATAATTAATATAAATTCTTTATTATCTGAGTAATATGTCTTAACACTCGGATTAGCCCAAGTATCCGCTTTTGCAATCATTGAAACTAAAAGACCAAAAAGTATCAATAAATAAATCGGATGTCTTAAAAGTCGTTTCATTTTATCCTATTATTTTATGTAATCGGTTGTTTGTCAATTTGTCAGGGTTTTTGTAATGCCCCATAACGGCTGAGGCTAAAAGCTGGCGGGCATTTCGGAGCACTTCACTGTCAACCTGCGATAAAGTTTATTAGAGGTAATACCTTTCAAATTAGCACTTTTCGCCCGCTTGATTTTAGCCTTTGTTAGGTGTTCGTACTTTTGTGTTATAGCAGATATTTTAAATAAAACGAAATCTCTATCGGTTTTTTATTTCTCAATATAGTCAGTTTTACTTGTTTTCCTTCCTCCTTCATTTCATCTTTAAATTCTTGTTCGGATAAGTCTTTTACTTTTTTATTGTTGATTGAAACGATAGAGTCACCTAATCGAATACCGCTTTTATAGGCCTCAGATTGATAATAAATAGACATTACGGTGGCAATATCATTCTTTTTCATTGCATAAAAACCTGTTAAACTCGATTTGAACACCTTACCTGATTTTGAGTTTTCAATCAAATAAAGTTTTTGATTGTAATAGTCTATTGCATAGTTATATCTGTCTAAAACTTCATTTCCAATTAATCCATCATAATCAGTGTTTGAAAAAGCACCCAATGTATCCTCCGAGAAACTTATAATTGGATTGCTAATTAGACTATTACCTAATTTAAGTGAAGTAATACGAAAATCTCCTCCATTAAAATTTCCCCCTAATGCACCTCCAAACAAAATTGTATAATAAACAATATTTTGAGGTAAGATATTCTGTAATTTTAAAGAATTAAAATATGGGGTATTTAAAATAACGGCATCAGCACAACCTAAATCCATTAACAAATAAGCTGTAATAGCCTGATTATCTTTAATATTTAATTCCACGGGGAAATAAATTCTTTCGTCACTGTACTTAAATGGAATTATCGAATTATATTTCTTAGGATTTATCCCAGAATCAATTTTCAAAACCAATCGTTCATTATCAATAATTAGTATTTTGTTATTAATGAATTCGTTACCAATAATTCCTGCAATATTCTCTCCATTTATATCTGTTAGCTTCAAAATAGGAGAAACTGTAAAATTATGATTATAACTACCGACCATTACTCTAATCGTGTCTTTAATAAGTAAAACCTGCCTAAACCCTGTTGCGCCTGCACCACGCATTTTTGCAGTATCCAAGTTTGATTTAATTATTGAGCCATGTCGTTCAACAAATGCACTATCAAGATACAAGCCGCTTGCGCCAGTATCAAAAACAAATCGTCCTTTAATTGAGTCATTGATTATTGCGTAAATGTAAAAACTCCTGTCTTTTTCAAACTTCACTTCATTTTCCTGACTTATGCAAGAAAAAAATGTAAGCAAAACAAGCTGAATTAACAATAGTATTTTTTTCATATAAGTATTTTTTTTAATATGACACCTAACGTCCCCATAGCGTCATTGTTTTTATATCCCTTAAAAACACACTTAAAATATCATCGTAAGTTGCTGATTTAACGATATTATTGTTGTTTTTGCTATAAATCGTTATTTGCTATAAAAATCATTATACGGATGTTCGTTGATTTTTTCATTTTAACAAATATAATGAAAATTTCATATTTTCTGATTTCCGCAAAAGTTTTACAATTTAATGAAACGATTCATGGCTAAGTTTGTCACAACAAGAAATATGTATAAACACCATCTAACCTCTAATCATCTAAGAAACCAAAAACAGGGAACAGATTCTTCGTCGTTACCTCCTCAGAATGACAAGTGGCCCTCTGTCATTCTGAACGAAGTGAAGAATCTAAAAAAAGCAAACAGACTAAAATGTGATTTTTATTGTTGTTAATAAAAATAAAATAATCTATGTTCATCAGCGTCATCAGCGGTGAACTCTCAACCTCAACCTCTACCTAATCCAATGAATCAGAATATGTATAAGTTCTTGCATGCGAATTCCATCAGACCAATTACATAGATAAATTTTAAATTGATGAATGATGAAATTGATTTTGGTTTGCCTATAAATGATTGTTTTATGGATTGTTCCGACAATTGTATGGGGGATGGTTCCGCTGATTATTCCGCGGGATTATTCCGGGGGATTGTTCCGGGGGGATTATTCCGGGGGATTGTTCCGGGGGATTATTCCGGGGGATTATTCCGGGGGATTATTCCGGGGATTATTCCGGGGGATTATTCCGGGGGATTATTCCGGGGGATTGTTCCGGGGGATTGTTCCGGGGGATTGTTCCGGGGGATTGTTCCGGGGGATTGTTCCGGGGGATTATACCGGGGGATTATACCGGGGGATTGTTCCGGGGGATTGTTCCGGGGGATTGTTCCGGGGATTATTCCGGGGATTGTAGAGACGCACGGCCGTGCGTCTCTACGTGCGTTCTGTGCGTTCTGTGCGTTCTGTGCGAATTATTCGTTCTGTGCGTTCTGTGCGAATTATTCGTTCCGTGCGAATCATGGGAAATTATTCGTTCCGTTTTTTTCAATCCCATTTTTATCCAAAACAATAATGGCGTGCAAATGATTTGGCATGATGATATATTCATCCAACAACAATTCATTGCGAATTTTAAATGATTTATTCCATTCGTAGTCTATTGTCTATTTGAACCCCATCTACTGCCTCTTAAGTTTATCTCTGAACGCTTTTCTGAACTTGTCCATTTTGGGATTAATTACAACCTGGCAATAAGGCTGTGAAGGATTGTTTTCGAAATAATTCTGGTGATAGTCTTCAGCGATATAGAACGGGCCGGCAGGTACCAGTTCGGTTACAACAGGATTGTTGAAAACTTTCTTTTTTTCCAGCTCGGCAATTATCTGTTCGGCCGTTTTCTTCTGCTCCTCATCATGGTAAAAAATAACAGAACGGTATTGCGTTCCAACGTCGGCCCCCTGCCGGTTTAAGGTAGTGGGATCGTGAACCGAAAAAAAGATGGTGAGTATTTCTGCATAAGAAATTATTGCGGGATTAAAAAATATCCGCACCGCTTCGGCATGACCGGTAAGGCCGGAGCATACTGCACGATAAGTAGGATTGGCGGTTTTTCCGCCACTATACCCCGATTCAACTCTTTCAACACCTCTTACTTCTTTAAAAACAGCTTCAATACACCAAAAACAGCCGCCTCCAAGTGTGGCAACCTTTTGCAAATCAGACTTCCCGGTTTGTGCCATAACAGGATATACAATTAATAATGATAAAAAAATAATACGAATCTGTCTCATAATTAAATTAACAACTGCACTTATACGAATGTTGAGTAAAATTTCGATGAACCTCACCAAAAGAGCATCTTTGTTGGCAGACTCAATTTTGTTTTTAATTTTTTGAATCGTCATTAACAACTGATTAACTCCGGTACAAAAATTAAAGAAGCCTTGATTTTGAAAAACATACGCTTTTTATGTTGCACTCATCTCAATCATCTCCCCTTCTGCATCAAAAAGCCTATCTTTGCAAAAAAAATTTGACAAATCAATATCATATAACCGACTGGTTGCCCACTTCTGCGAAAGAAGTGAAAGAGCATGGCTGGAACCAACTGGATGTCATACTATTTTCGGGAGATGCTTACATTGATCATCCCTCGTTTGGAGCTGCTGTGATCGGCAGGGTACTGCTTGATATCGGACTCCGGGTAGCCATAGTTCCACAGCCCAACTGGAGAGACGATCTGCGTGATTTCAGAAAACTGGGCAGACCCAACCTGTTTTTTTGTGTCACCGCCGGTAACATGGACTCCATGGTAAATCATTACACGGCCGGTAAACGACTGAGATCAAACGATGCCTATACCCCGGGAGGTAAGGCAGGTTTCAGACCCGACTATGCATCGGTGGTTTATACCGGAATATTGAAGGAAATCTATCCCGACGTTCCGGTTATCCTGGGTGGAATTGAGGCCTCCATGCGACGTTTTACCCATTACGATTACTGGAGCGATCAATTAAAACCCAACATCTTATCATGGTCGGGCGCCGACATGATAATCTACGGGATGGGCGAACATCCTCTGAAAAATCTGGTATCCCTTCTTGAAAAAGGGGTCCCCTTCCGGAATCTGACAACACTGCCTCAAACGGCAATATTGCTGGATAAAAATAAAAAACTTCCCAAAAACAAGAGATGGACTGACATTGAACTTTACGCCCACGACGAATGCCTGAACAGCAAAGAAAAGTATGCTTTGAATTTCAGACACATCGAAGAAGAGTCCAATAAAATGTATCCTGCCAGGCTTCATCAGATTACAGGAAACCAAAGAATTGTTGTGAATCCGCCTCTCCCTCCGTTATCTGAAAAGGAGACCGACTATGCCTTTGATCTTCCTTACACACGTCTTCCGCATCCAAGATATAAAAGCAAAGGAGACATTCCGGCTTTCGGGATGATCAAACACTCGGTAAACCTTCACAGAGGTTGTTTCGGAGGATGTAGTTTTTGTACCATTTCGGCCCATCAGGGAAAATTCATTGCCTCACGTTCCGAAAAATCAATTCTTGCCGAAGTAGAAAAAATTACGAAAACCGATGGGTTCAAAGGATATCTTTCCGACCTGGGCGGGCCGAGTGCCAACATGTACAAAATGCAAGGTTTCGATTTATCCGTTTGTGAAAAATGCAAACGTCCCTCCTGTATTTTCCCGGCTGTTTGCACCAATTTAAATACATCGCATCAGCCAATGATTGAAATCTATCATAAAGTTGATACAACCGAAGGTATCAAAAAATCATTCATCGGAAGTGGAATCCGTTACGATATTCTGCTTGATCCAAAAGCAGGAGATGAAGCAAAAAGAAGTCATCAAAAATATATTGAAGAAATCATTACCCGTCATGTTTCGGGTCGGTTAAAGGTTGCTCCCGAACATACATCAGACCGTGTCCTGCGTAATATGCGCAAACCTTCGTTTAAGCTGTTCCGGAAATTCAACGACATCTTTAACCGGATAAACAAAAAGCACGGTCTTCAC
This sequence comes from Anaerophaga thermohalophila DSM 12881, assembly GCF_000191885.1. Classification (GTDB taxonomy): domain Bacteria; phylum Bacteroidota; class Bacteroidia; order Bacteroidales; family Marinilabiliaceae; genus Anaerophaga; species Anaerophaga thermohalophila. The sequence continues at coordinate 33,309 of NZ_AEWI01000028.1, read as the reverse complement.
CAGCAGCTCGTTCCCTATTTCATTTCGGGGCATCCCGGCTGCGAAGAAAAAGACATGGCAGAACTTGCTGCAGAAACCAAAAACCTGAATTTTACACTGGAACAGGTACAGGATTTTACCCCAACCCCGATGACTCTTGCAACAGTTATGTACTATAGTGGCCTCAATCCGTATGGTTTAAAGAAAATTTATGTGCCGCGCTCAAAAGAAGAAAAACAGACTCAACGGCGATATTTTTTCTGGTATCAGCCCCAAAAAAGAGATCAACTGAAGGCACGAATAAAAAAGGCCGGATGGACTGACATTTACAACACCCTGTTTGGAAACGATGCCGGAAATATAACAAAACGGAACAAGATAAAATAGGGGTTGGGTTTTTTGATCTAAACATCAATCAGGCTGAAGGCAGATTTGGAAACCTTTGAGACTCGACATTACAAATATCAAATGAGCCCGGTTTAAAAAGCATCTTTGTTGCCAAACTCGTTGTTGTTTTAAATTTTTGCATTCTCATTAACAGCAAGTTAACTCCAGTACAAAAATTTAAAACGCCTGGATTTTGACAAAAATATGCTTTTTATACTGCACTCATCAGGCCAATAAAGTTCTCCGATGACTTGTTCTTCAATCCGGTTATGGAAGAAGAAAAAATACGCACCGATCGCGGCGGCAAGGGTAACTGAATTACTGCGTGTCTATAAAGTCAGAAAAAGTTGTAACAAATCATGTGTCTGTTCAGAAAGTGCAAGTTGCAAGGCTTGCGAAGCCGCCAAAAACGGAGTTCACTCTTCGTAAATGAGTATTTTGGCGGCAAGCGTAACGCAGCAAATGGTATTTTATGGACAGGCACGAATTACTAAGGCGTGTTTTCGGAGATTCATGATCCAAATAAACGACCCTGCCACGTATTTCTTTGTTTCATTCTTTTCCGAACCATTTCAACCAGTTGAAAGTTTTTCAGGCCCCATTTGGGCGCTATCAAAAGATCGAAAGGAGCCTGACTTGCCAGTCTTTCCATTACAATTGCCGGATTTAAGCGTTCCAAAAAGGCAATAACCAGATCAATGTACTCATCGACATCGAAAACCCTGAATTTTTCGGTATTTTTAAGATATTGGTGCCCCAGAACTGAACCCCGGACATATTGAAGCTGATGCAGTTTCAAATAGTTTAACGGCAGATGCGACAAGATTTTGGCATGTTCCAGTATCATCTCGTTGGTTTCATCCGGTAACCCCAGAATGAGGTGACCCCCGACAGGAATTCCGGCATTGCAGAGTCGTTCTATGGTTTCCTTTGTTTCCTGAAAAGTATGACCGCGATTGACTTTTTTAAGTGTTTCCTCATTTGTGGACTCTATCCCCAGTTCAACAACAATGTAGTACTGCTCCTGAAGTTCTTGAAAATACTCAATCAGATCATCAGGAATGCAGTCGGGACGAGTTCCCACGACCATACCTTTTATTCGCGGGTGTGACAGTGCTTCTTCATAAAGCGTTTTCAACCACGTCAATGTATCGTAGGTATTTGTATAAGCCTGAAAATAAGCAAGGTAATATTGGTCTGGATATCGCTCAGTGAAAAATGAAATCCCCTCATCAAGTTGTTCTGTGATGCTCAGACCCGGTTTACAGTATCCGGGATTGAAAGTATCGTTATTGCAAAAAGTACACCCCCCTCTCCCTTTTGTTCCGTCGCGGTTGGGGCATGTAAACCCGGCATTGAGAGATAATTTTTGCACTCTCCGGTTAAATTTACGCCGGGTGTAATTGCTGTAATCGTTGATTGGATTGTCGTGTCCCCAGGAAAATGCTTTTTCGGGCATGTTTTTTTTTGCAAAGATAAAACATTCGCAGAACTCATCTCTTTTTCATTAGCAGGGCAGCGATATGTTCAAGGGAGACGATCTTATCAACCGTTCCAGGTTTTATGAAATGATTAACACCCAGAGCAACCTTGCATGGTTATCCTCCACTGCTACTGCCAGCATTCCATACCCTGAATGGTTGTCCTTTGTTTGTACAGACAAATTCTGATAATACAACATCGGTCATAATCTGAAAATGTACAGGTTCAAAAAAATGATACACGCTAAGCGGTAATGAAAATTATCGAATGTTGATGATTTGACTCACCGGCCTGCCTGTTTTACACCAATATACCGGGATATTTTATCAACCAAAACCCGGCGGTCAAAAGGCCTGGACACAAAATCATCACAGTTTGCTTCGAGCAATTTATTGCGGTCAAAAGTAATACCGGAGGCAACCTGTGCAAGGATAGGAATATCGGGATATATGCTTTTAATCTGTTTTGCAGCTGTAATGCCATCCACATCCGGCATTTTCAGATTCATCAGAACAAGATCAATTTTGCTTTTGTTACGGCATATCTCAATGGCCTGATTTCCAGTGGACGCCTTTAAAATACTGATTATTTCTTCACCAAACTCCCTTATGAGGATTTCGCGAAGTAACATAAAATTTACCTCATCACTCTCAACAATGAGAATGCAAAATTTATTTCTGAACTTTTCCCCCACCACTGCAGTACTTTCATTGGTTACCAGCGAGTCAATATCACTGTGATCGGGCCAAAGGTCAAAATAGAACACAGAACCTTTGCCGGGTTCAGAATCAACATGAATCTGGCTTCCCATCTTTTCTATGATGCGGGAGGCTATTGTCAGTCCAAGTCCATTTCCGCCAAAAGCTCTGGTAGCTCCCATGTCGAGCTGATAAAACGGTTGAAAAATGAGGTTGTACATATCCGGTTGAATTCCGATGCCGGTATCTTCTACAAAAAAGCGAACGGCTCCGCCAATTTGGTGGCAGCCGAATTTAATATGTCCTTCTTTTGTGAATTTTACAGCATTGGAAAGGAGCTTTTCGAGAACCTGCCTCAGGTGCAACGAATCGACAGATATGGTGGCCTGTTGAAGAGATTCATCAACAAAGGGCAACTCAAGCTTTACAGAAGGAACCGTTTGTTTTTTGAAAGTTTCATGAAGTCCAAGCAGAAACCCTTTCAGCCTTATAGGGCTGCTTTTAAGTGTCAGATTACCTGTTTCAAGCTTACTGATATCAACAATATCGTCGACCACGCTAAGCAACCGATGGGTTGATTCAATAACTATGGACAGGTAGTATTCCTTTTTCTCGTCGCTCGTCTCCGGCATTTTTGCCAATTCCGAAAAGCCGAGAATAGCATTCATCGGGGTTCGTATTTCGTGCGACATGTTTTGCAAAAAAGCTGATTTCAGAATTTCACTTTCACGGGCCTTTTCACGGGCTTCAATTATTTCCTGCTCAAATTTTTTCTTTTCAGTTATATCCTGTTTTATTCCGACAAAATGGGTTATTTCTCCCCGAGGATTAACGATGGGTGCAATTGTGGCCCATTCGAAATAAAGCTCGCCGTCTTTTTTCTTATTGATGAATTCACCCCGCCAAATATTTCCCGATTTGATCGTGTTCCATAACTCTTCATAATCTCCTTCAGGCACAAGACCTGATTTTAAAATATTGGGATTCTTTCCGTCTATTTCTTTCCGGCTATAACCGGTAAGCTCACTAAAGGCGGGATTAATATATTCGACAGTTCCTTTGGTATCGGTAATTACAATGGAAACCGGGCTTTGTTCTACTGCCCTCAAAAGTTTCCGGATATCTTCTTTAGCCTTGCTGTAAGACAATACATTTTCATTAACACCAACAAACGGTTGATTGAAGGCAGATGAACCGGACTCTGAAAACCAGCAAACCACGAAGTCGTTTTCAACTCTCCGGGCAGTTATCAGCATCTGTCTGCCAACTTCAGCGAAATAGTATTCTTCCATTACTTCGGTTTCGGAATGCCACAAACCGGATAAAAACGAATGCCAGTTGAACCGCACTTCATCTTCTTCTTTAACAACGTGAGGTGGTTTTCCGAACATTTTTCTGTAGGCAGCGTTGCATTCTTCACATTCGAAAACCAAAGGCCGGCTTTCAGTGTTTAACCTGGCTCTGAACAGCATACAAGGCTGCGGATTATTTTCGAAAATGACTTTGTAAAGTGGCATCCTTTCCTTTCCCTTCATGTTGATATCTGTAAATAATAAAGGTCAAATCAGCTTGAATTATACGGGTGCATACTAAATTGGTTACGGTCAGAAATGAATTCATTTATAATAATTTTTAACAATATAATTAACAAATTGAGATAAACATTACATTTTGAGGGGATATTCTTCTGTTAGATAAAAGTAACCGGCAGGCAGAAGGCAGAGAGTAAGGAGCATAGGGCATGGGGCCAGTGGTTGAACCCTTTCGGTGGTCGGTGAACCTAAAAGTGGCAGAAGAGGGTGGAAAGGTAAAAGAATAGAAGGGAGAAATTTGTCATGGTCGATCCTTCTTTATTTCAAAATCATCAGCATCCCTCCAGGCAGGAAATTTTTCTCTGAAATTCCGGAGTTTTGTCAGATCAATATCCGCATAAATAACAAAGGTATTAGCTTCTGAAGCATGGCTCACGAGCTCGCCTTTGGGAGAAAAAACCACTGAACCGCCTGAATAGGTAACCCGTGGATCTTCGCCAATGCGGTTAACCCCCACAACATAACACTGGTTTTCAATGGCGCGTGCCTTCAGGAGTGTTATCCATGCATCCTGGCGAACAGCCGGCCAATTAGCCACGTAAACCAGCAAATCATAATCGTTGCGGTTTCGGCTCCAAACAGGAAAGCGCAAATCGTAGCAAACCTGTGGAAGAATCCGCCAGTCAGCATAGTTAAATATTTTCCGTTCGTTCCCGGGTAAATAATGGTACTGCTCCTCTCCCATCCTGAAGAGATGGCGCTTGTCGTAAAAGTCGATACCGCCATCGGGCCTGGCAAAGCAGAAACGATTAAAAAAACCCTTCCCGGCACTGGTTACAGAACTGCCGCCAATGGCCATTCCATACTTTACAGACATCTTCTTTAACCACTCCGGAACGTTTTTCAGTTCCTGTTCATCCAGTTTTTCGGGATGCATGGTAAAACCAGTCGAAAACATTTCGGGCAGGAAAATCATTTTGCAATCGGGAGAGACGGCATCGAACAAAAATTCAAAGTGATCAAGATTGTCCCGGATGTTCTCCCAGTGTAAAACAGTTTCGATAAGTGCAATTCTCATTGATACAATTCCTCCAGCCATTTTTCCAATATATCACGAATATCACTATTCTTTTTCCCATGATGATTAACCATAACCGCAAAAACCAGCGGACTTTTGTTTTCCTGAAGAATATAACCCGCATACCCCAACACATCTTTCATAGAGCCGCTTTTGCCGTAGACAGCCCCTGCCAAATGAGATTTGCGCCACATATATTTTAAAGTTCCGGAACGACCGCTAACAGAAAGTGAATTTTTATAGGTCGCGAAAAGCGTTTCTTCTTCATAGATTTTTGTCAACATTTCAACCAGGAAAGCCGGCGACAAAGTGCTAAAAGGGGCAAGCCCGCTACCGTCATTGAGGCCCAGGTAGTAGTAGTCACCGGTTTTTTCTTTCCAATAATCCCTGATTACCCGGATACCCCTGTCCCATTCGGATTCTCTGGTATTGTTTTCAGATTTTCCCAATGCAATCAACAAATGGTCGGCTGCCAGGTTAAGACTGTGCCGATTGACTTCCATGATTATTTCTGACAAGGGAGGAGATTCAATTTGACCGATTAATTGTGCATTATCTCTCCACTCAGCATTGCCGGCTTTAACAATGTCAATTCCATTATTTCCCGGCAGGAGTCCGGCCACTTCCGACGCAAATGTAAGACCAGGCTCGGGTAAAGCCCCTTTGATCTCAAACCGGTCACGTCCGGCAGGAATTGAACCGCGTATTTCCCACTCATCGAGTCCCGGAAGACCGTAAATATACGCGCTGTCGCGGTTATGTGAAGCCGATAATACCCTGCAGTTGAATGTCAGATCAGAAGTATAAGGAACGACAGAAACGACACGGCACGTTTCGCCAACTTCTTCAGGTGATTGCAATACCAAAGCAAAAGAATTGTCGCGCCACGATAAAGCAGCAGGCGGAGCACCATAATAATTTCCCATGTCTTCCCAAAGTCGTTGTGAGGGGAATCGGGAACCTTGCAAATAGCTTTCGTCAACAACGATCCTGCCATTAATCCGTTCTATCCCCTTCTTTTTCAGGAATTCATCAACATTCACCAGAACAGAATCGGGAGACTGACCGGGAAAATAATGTGACCCGAGTGTAGGGTCACCGCCTCCTTCTATAATCAAATCGCCATTTAATATGCCATTGGTAATTTCTCCCGAAATCCGGAATTGAGTGGTGAACTTATAGTTTTTGCCCAAAACATCGAGGGCAGTGGCCGTGGTTACCAGTTTCATCAAGCTGGCAGTTATGAGGTTTTCATTCGGATTCTGTTTGAAGATAACCCTGCCGGTATTTAAATCTTTCACAAGGGCCGAAACCGAGGCATGCTGCGGGACACCTTGCAATGACTGAGACCGGGATGTCAAACTGAAAAGGGGAAATATCAATAAACAAAAAAGTAAACCCCTCCGTCTATTCTTCAATTCCGTATTGTTCATCAAGCTTTTTCTTTTCCTGTATGCGAACTGCCAGTTGGGTATAATACTGAACAGAAATATCTTTCTCCTTTTGCGAAACCGACAACGCTCCCAGTTCCTGATAAGCTTCCATCGAACGATAAGCCCAGGCGGCCGCTTCACGAAACTCTCCAAGTACTTCCTTCCCGAGGGCCAGGTTAAAAGCTGCTCTGGCTCTTTGTTTGTCCGACCCGTTCTCGTAAACATAATAACAAATTCTGTTGGCCTCTTCCCATTTTCCCCCGGCAATTAACTCCGAAGCTCTGGAAAACAAAGGATGTCCGTGTGTATAGTACCGTCTGATTTCGTTTTTCCATCCCGGCGCAACGTAATCGGCATATTCTTCGCCTGCATGCTGAGCAGCCATCTCCAGTGCTTTTCTGATAGGCGGAAGCTTATTGGCAACCTCCATCAAAGAAGCGCCTGCGCCTTCCCAGAAAATAGTATCCCGCAGGAAATGGACATCCATGATTTCTCCGGTTAATCCATTATGTATTCTCCAATAAGAATTGCTGCGCGCATCCAGGGTAGAATAATAAAAATCCGGTGTATCGGTAATACGAAGCGTTGTTCCGTAATCGAAATAATCAAGGGATATCACGGCCTGTGCATTATAATGCCGGAGCAGTGAGTCAATTTCGAATGATGACAAGGGAGATAAAAGATTTTCCCTTGCCGGATTCTTAAAGGAACCTTTAGCAACATGTACCGAATCAAAAAATTGTTTGCTTTCCAATGTCCCGGAAAAGGACTCAACGACTCTTTTTCCGAAATCTTCAACCCGGATTGTGTCAATCGAATAGTTACGATCGGGCAGAATAATCTTATGAACCGCACTATCTGAACTGATAAAGGGTCTTGCATTGTCAACAACCACAACGGAAGCGATCTCGACAGGTATTTCTATATCAGCAGGCTTGAGTACATCCAATTCAATGGTTGAATAAGATGCACAACCACTAAAAAATACAATAAGGATAATACCAAATATCCATTTCTTGACTCGGTACATGAATAAAAGATTTATAAGGCCCTCTTCAAAATTTCCACCACATCATCGACATCGAGGCGTTTAAAACTACCTATTTTACCAAAGATGCATGCTTTTTTGGCCATTTCTTCAAAATGATCGCCGGGGATATCAACATCAGAAAGACTGGCCGGCATATCAAGCGAATTAAAGAAATTACGGACGGCCTCAATGCCTTTCTCTGCGGCAGTCATATCATCGGCCTCATTTATATTCCAGACATTTCGTGCCATTTGGGCAAACTTTGGTGCGGTTTTCTCATCCAGGACATAGCGCATCCAAACGGGATGGATAATTGCCAGTCCGGCACCATGTGTCAGGTCGTAAATGGCGCTTACTTCATGCTCAATTCCGTGGGTAGCCCAGTCGCCCATTGATTTCCCGGTAAGGGTCAGGCCATTCAGGGCCAGACTTCCAGCCCACAGCAAGTTGGCACGAGCTTCGTAATTTTCAGGTTCTTCAAGAGCAACCGGACCGTACTTGATACAGGTTTTCAGAATTGACTCGGCAATGGAATCCTGCAGAAAAGTCCCCTCGCCGGGTGCAAAATAATTTTCAAAAATATGGCTCATGATATCTACTGTACCTGCAGCAGTATGGTAACGGTTTACAGTGAAGGTATAGGTCGGATCAAGAACAGAAAATACGGGCCGCAGCAAATCGCTCCCCATTCCCCTCTTTTCCTGTGTTTCCTCATTGGTAATCACGGCATTCCCGTTCATTTCGGAACCTGTAGCCGCAAGTGTGAGGACAGTGCCCAAAGGCAAAGGATTGGTGACTTTGGCCTTTTGCATGGGAAAATCCCAGGCGTCTCCCTCATAATTCACTCCGGCAGCAATGGCCTTGGCAGCATCAATTACGCTCCCACCACCAATGGGAAGAACAAAATCGAGATTGTGTTCACGGCAAAGTCGTATGCCCTCTCGCACCGAAGTTATCCGTGGATTGGGCTGAATACCGCTCAACTCGACAAAAAACAGATCATTATTACGGAGCTGTTCCACAACCTGATCATAAAGTCCGGTTTTTTTCACCGAACCTCCGCCATAAGCCAGGAGCACCCTGGAACCATACTGTTTAATCTCCTGTCCCAATTCATTTACTTTGTTTTTGCCAAACAGGATCTTTGTTGGTAAATGAAAATTGAAGTTCTCCATAATTTTTTTTTTTGATACAATGAAATTACACAATAGATCGATAACAGATCGATAGATTTTTAGATGTAAGATGATTCATACAACCTTGATATACTGTATTTTAATACACAAACCTCATTAAACACGAACAATTGATTTGCAGCATATTACAAAAGTTTAGCGAACTATGGCGCCTATATACCGCATTTTTCTTCACAGGATGTATCAATCTGACACCATTCATCCGTGTAAAATTTATTTATTATGGTCGGATAGAACTCGAATGCAAGAACTTATACATATTCTTTTGTGGTCATCTTTGCCATGCCCGTTTCATCTGATTATAAATGTGGCTGCTGCAAAATACCTGCCAAGCTCGTTTCATTTTAAACAACAAAAGGTGCCTTCGGTTGAAAGCACCTCCTAATATAACAAAAAACGGTTTTTTTCAGGTATTCATTCCACCACAAACATGGATCACCTGTCCCGTAACATACGAGGAAAGATCTGAAGCGAGGAATACACAAGTATTGGCAACATCTTCAGGTGTACCGCCACGTTTTAGAGGAATTTTACTTTCCCAGTCTTTTCTGACCTCATCGGGCAAAACACCTGTCATCTCGGTAATAATGAATCCAGGAGCAACGGCGTTACTGCGAATGCCTCTCGAGCCCAGTTCCTTAGCAATTGATTTGGTAAAACCAATCAAGCCGGCTTTTGAAGCACTATAGTTGGCCTGACCGGCATTTCCACTGACACCCACCACCGAACTCATATTAATAATAGAACCTGAACGCTGTTTAAGCATTGTCTTCTGAACGGCTTTTGTAAAATTGAAAGCCGATTTCAGATTGACTGTAATAACGGCATCCCACTGTTCTTCTGTCATTCGCATCAGCAAGGTATCTTTGGTAATACCTGCATTGTTAACCAGGATATCCACCTGTCCGAAATCCTTAACAATCTCTTCAACCACCTGTTGGGTTTCATCGAATTTTGCAGCATTGGAAGCATAGGCTTTAACTTTTACACCCAATCCGGCCACTTCTTTCTCTGTTGCCCTGGCTGCATCGTTGTATTCAAGATCGGTAAAAGCGATGTTACACCCCTCGGCGGCAAAGCGTAAAGCTATAGCCTTACCGATACCCCGGGCAGCCCCGGTTACAATTGCAGTTTTTCCTTCTAATAACTTCATTTCAAAATTTGGTTTATGTTTCCCAATAATTTAATGAATCAATTTTTGGAGCGTAAAGATGTTAAAAGTTTTGTAAATATGAGCGTTTTTACCTCTTTTAATTTTGTTGCCACATCATCACGATAATCTTTCGTCTAACGCGACAAGGGCTTCGGAAGCCTTTGCCACGAGGTGAACATCCACTATCGAACCGGTAAAGCCAGACGGTTTGGGATTGATCTCGATAATTGAGGCGCCGTTTCTTTTGGCTTCCCACGGTATCATGGCCGCCGGCATAACTTCACCTGTACTTCCTATCACTAAACAGACCTCTGCTTTTCGCGCTGCTTCCAGGCTTCCCGCGTAGGCCCCGGATGGAATGGCCTCTCCGAAAAAGATAAAGGCGGGTTTTACAAGACCGCCACATTCAGGACACGTGACGGGTAACTTTTCAAAATCTGCTTCGGATGCAGGAAACCGATGAGAACAGACGGTACATTCCATAGTCTGTGCATTCCCGTGGAATTCATAAACGGTTTTGCTGCCCCCCGCCTGATGCAGGTTGTCAATATTCTGGGTTATTACACACTTGAGCAGTCCCTTTTGCTCCCATTTTCCCAGCACTTTATGCGCATCGTTGGGCTGTGCCTTACCGAAGTAATCATAAAATATTTCACGAATTACCTTCCATGAATCCAGCGGGTTGGAATGAAAATAATCCAGGTCAAGTACCTGGGGATCGTACTTCGACCAGATACCGTTTTCGCCACGAAAAGGGGGAACACCACTCTCCACCGAAATGCCGGCACCGGTAAAAGCGATGGTGTACTCCGATTGGCGTAAAAGACTGACTGCTTTATCTATTTGAGCCTCTCTCATAAAAAAATAAGTTTGCTCTAAAATACAATAAAGCTGTTAAAAGACAATAGTCAGTTAAAAAAGCCTAAACGCAGAGACGCAATGACGCAATTATGAGAGGTTGAGGCTGAGGCTGAGATTGAGGCAAAGATTGAGGTTGAGAATGAGGTTGAGGTTGAGAATGCACCACGGAGAATCAGGCAGAAGTTTAACAGGCAGAAGGCAGAAGTTATAAATTTTAGAAACGCAGGAGGCCTCTTTTGTCATTCTGAGGAGGAACGACGAAGAATCTCTTCAATTATCAATTACCAATTATTAGTTGACAAAACACGAAATCCGAAACCCGGATTGAGGTTGAGGCTGAGGCTGAGGTTGAGGCTGAGGCTGAGGCTGAGGTTGAGGTTGAGGCTGAGGTTGAGGTTGAGGCTGAGATTGAGATTGAGAATGCACCACGGAGAATCAGGCAGAAGTTTGACAGGCAGAAGGCAGAAGTTATAAATTTTAGAAACGCAGGAGGCCTCTTTTGTCATTCTGAGGAGGAACGACGAAGAATCTCTTCAATTATCAATTACCAATTATTAGTTGACAAAACACGAAATCCGAAACCCGGATTGAGGTTGAGGCTGAGGCTGAGGTTGAAATGGGAGGAGCTACATATTATTTTGAAATGCCGGTAAAATTTTCCATGCAAAAGCCGCAAAACATTATCACCCAAAGGAAGCAAAGACTATAAATTGTTAACCACTCTGAGGAGATTACCTCGCGGATATCGGGTGAAATAAAAAATTATTTCAATGCACGCTTCATAGTGGCACCAATTTCGGCGGGCGATTCAACCACATGGATACCACACTCACGCATTACTTTCATTTTTGCAGCAGCAGTATCGTCTTTTCCGCCAATAATGGCCCCGGCATGCCCCATTCTACGACCTTTGGGCGCAGTTTGTCCGGCAATAAACCCGACTACAGGTTTCGAGCCATGGTCTTTGATCCACCGGGCTGCTTCAGTTTCCATATCGCCGCCTATTTCACCAATGATTACAATGCCTTCGGTATCATTATCCGCCATCAGCAATTGAACGGCTTCAAGGGTGGAAGTACCAATAACCGGGTCGCCGCCAATACCGATACAGGTGCTCTGTCCCAATCCCAGCTTGGTCAGCTGGTCAACAGCCTCGTAAGTCAACGTGCCGGAGCGACTTACAACACCTATGCTTCCTTCTTTGTGGATAAATCCGGGCATAATTCCTGCTTTGGCCTTGCCGGGTGAAATTACTCCGGGACAGTTGGGGCCAATCAATCTGCTTTTTCGCGATGCCAAATAATGCTTTACTTTAATCATGTCGGAAGTAGGTATCCCTTCACTAATCGTAACAATCAGCTGAATACCGGCATCGGCTGCTTCCATTATGGCATCGGCTGCAAACCGGGGTGGCACAAAAATAACCGATGTGTCGGCTTCAGTGGCTTCAACAGCATCGGCAACAGTATTAAAAACAGGCAATCCCAGATGAGTGGTTCCTCCTTTTCCCGGGGTAACACCTCCAACAACCGGGGTACCGTAATCTATCATCTGGCCGGCATGAAACGTTCCTTCTTTGCCGGTAAAGCCTTGTACAATGATTTTCGAGTTTTGGTCAATCAATACGCTCATAGATACTATTTTAAAAAATCTGAATCCAATACAAAAAATATTTCAATAATGTTTAATTAACATCCGAAAAGGGGAAAGGGTTTAATTTTGTGTAAGTAATAACGAAAAAACCCAAATTACTGATGAAATGGCAATCTTTAAAAATCAAGCACAAACTATTCCTTGGCTTTGGAATTGTTCTTATGGTTACAATAATCTTCGGCGGTATTCTGTTGACCGGATTATTTGCAATAAACAAATCATCACGTGCTCTTTATCACGAAAATATCCCTGCCCTGTCGAAAACCTACAAATTACAAAATCATTGGCAACAGGCTATTTTTAATCTTAGAAGTTTTTCGTCCCTGAAACAGGAACAATTTTTCGTTATGGCCAACCACCACATCGAAGAAGCAGAAAAGGTGCTTCAATCCATCACGTCGGAAGTAAAATCGTCGGGCTGGCAAACCATTGAGGATGAATTAGCCCTGTTTAAAACTCAGGCTGAAAAATCGTTTAAGTCAGCTTTGGCCGTAGAACGTTCTTATGAAATTCTTGATTCGGCCCAGCAAAAACTTCAGAAGTTATCGGATAATTATCTTCATCTTCAATACCAAAAGCTCAAACAAGATGTAGATAAGGGCGCTGCCAAATACATTATTAAACGACGCGCCGATAAAATAGACCTGATGAATGAAATTGTCAACACGGCCGAAAATCTGAAAATAGCAGTCGGCGAAACCAATTTTAAAAATGATCCGGAATTATTGAACAATTTATCTCCATCTTTTGATATAATACGAAGGAATGTCCATACCATATTGCCCATGACTACCAAACAATATGATATTGTCGCGCTCAACGAAATACTGGAACAAAACAAAATATGCAAATCGGCTTTGGATACTCTGAAAAGTAACTGGAAAATCTACAACCAGCTCAATAATCATGATTTCCTGGAAAGAGGACTGTCATTAACCATGGACATGGCCGAAAAACAAGAAGATTATCTTATCAGCAGCGCACGAAATAATTTACAACATGCTACTAATGCCCGCAATACATGGTGGTGGAGCTTGTCATTATCACTGATTGCAGGGATTATTCTGGCATGGCGCATCAGCCGTTCTCTTTCCGATCCGCTTCTTGAACTAACAAACCTTGCAGAATTACAGGGAAATGGTGTTCTGATTTCTATCCCGGATTCCGACAGAAAAGATGAAATCGGGCTTCTTATGCGTTCGATGAAATCACAGCAAGAGCAAACAAAAACCATGGTAAAAGCTTTAACCGGACTTGGTAATTCATTGAATGACCTGATGCAGCGGTTAAAAAAACGGGCCGAAAACCTCATGCAATATACTGCATCACAGGCCTCTTCAACCGAAGAAATTACAGCTTCTGTCGAAGAAATTCAAGCTCTCACCGAAAACAGCAGTTCACAAACCCAAAGTGCAACAACAAAACTAAAAACGGCAAAAGCAGAGGTCGACCAATACATCAATCAAAATAAAGAAGCCATCGGACTCATGCAGTCAATCATTAATCGTTCCAACATAATTTCAGAGCTGGCATCACAAACTTATATTCTTTCACTCAACGCATCAATAGAAGCTTCGCGAGACAATAATGCCAGCAACAGAGGTTTTGCCACCATCGCCAGGTCCATGCGCGAACTGGCCGAAAGGGTCAAAGCAGCTTCGGATGAACTAAATAGTATCTCAGGAAAAGGAAGAGAAAGCTCGGATGAAGCCATTCACAATCTCGACAGTATCAAAGAGATAATCAGCTACAACACGGAGGTACTCCAAAATCAGGTCGAAATGATTTTGCAGCAATCTTCTGAAATGAGTCAGATATCAAGTGCCATACAACATCTGAACAGTGAAACCCAAAACACTTCACAAATGGCAGAAATGTTGAATGCTGAAGCTGAACGGATGCATATTCATAGTGAAGAATTGTCTGAATTGCTCTCTTTTTACAAAGACGAAGAGCAGGATACCGGAAAACTGCCTAAGGTAAAACAATGGGAATGGGCTGAGCTCCTCTCCCGCGAAGAAGATGAAGAATCCGTGCAACAGGAAGAAACTATAATAACTCAGCAATAGTTTTCACCCAGTCGTCGTTCAGATTAAGGCAGGGAACGTGCCGGAATGTTTCTCCGCCGGCTTTTAAAAATGTTTCCCTGCCTTCCATGCGAATTTCCTCAAGAGTCTCCAGACAATCGCTTACAAAAGCGGGAGTAACTACCAAGAGGTTCTTTATGCCCTTTTCGGGAAGTTGTGCCAGTACACCGGCGGTTGCAGGACCTAACCACTTATCGTTGCCAAGACGCGACTGAAAAGATATACTGTATTTTTCAGAGGGAATATCCAGATTTTCTGCAACCAGACGAGTGGTTTCGAACACCTGATGCCGGTAACAGAACCGATGCGCTTCGGACGGTAGCCGGCAGCAATCGTCCCGCTTAAGACAGTGATTTCCGGTAGGATCACTTTTCAGAATTTGTCGCTCAGGAACACCATGATAACTAAACAGGATATGATCATATTTCTTACCGGTAAACGGCCTTATTGAATTACTCAAAGACTGAATATAAGAAGGATGATTGTAGTAGGGTTCAATCACTTTCAGATTGAACGAATAATTCCCCTGCTCCCATAATTTTCTCACATGCTCCACAGCCGTTTCGTAACTACTCATTGCATAATGGGGATAAAGCGGAAACAATACTACTTCATCGATTCCGGGATTTTCTTCACGAATCTTCTTCAAAGCCCGTTGAGGAGTCGGGTTCCCATACCGCATGCACATATACACGGGTAGTTTGGTTTCGGCGGCTACTTTGTCAACCAGCTTTTGTGTCAACACAATTAACGGAGAACCTTCTTCCGTCCAGATGCTTTTGTATTTCTTTGCACTACGAGGCGCCCGAAAAGGCGCAATTATACCATTTACCAATAAGCAGCGGGAGAAAAAAGGAATGTCGATAACCCGTCCGTCCATTAAAAACTCCCGCAGATATCTTCGCACATCGCTTACGTCAGTAGAGTCGGGCGATCCAAGATTGGCAAGAAGAACAGCTTTTTTGGTCATAAACAGAATTATTTGAACGTTTGTGGCGAACTAATCAAGAAACCTGTCCAATGCCTCCAACCGTTTTAACAGAGGTGGATGCGAATAATTAAAAAACACATACCACGGATGCGGAGTGGGATTACTAAGTGCGTTGGCCGAAATTTTCTTAAGGGCCGATTGCAGTGCCCGGGCATCGGCATATTTCGCGGCAAAAGCATCGGCCTGATATTCGTTACGGCGCGAAAAGATGGTCATCCCCAATCCCAGGATTTCACTCACAGGACTGTACAAGATAGCAAACCCAATCAGTCCGATATGGAAAACGGGCGCATCAACACCTAATGCCCGCGAAAGAGACGGTTCGCTGACAAACCAGCCTAAAAGAAACAGTGTTAGTCCGGTTTGTAAAACACTCAAAACAGTGCTCCAAATGATGTGTCTGAGTCTGAAATGTCCGATTTCATGGGCAAGTACAGCAACGATTTCACGGGTTTCAAGATCATTGATAAGGGTGTCGAACAGAACAATTCGCTTGTTTTTACCAAAGCCGCTAAAAAATGCGTTGGCCTTGGTAGATCGTTTGGAACTATCCATCACGTAAACATTTTCGAGCGTAAAACCGGCCCTTTTGCTCATCGCTTCAATGGCAGTTCTCAGCTCTCCTTCTTCAAGCGGGGTTTGCTTGTTGAAAAGCGGGAGTATCAGTGTTGTATAAAACTTGCTGAAAAAGATCATGAACAACGAGAGGCCCGCCCATGCATATAACCAGAACCAACGGCCGGCAAACTCATAAAACCAGACAACCAGCCCCAACAATACGCCTCCTATTATGGCGCCCAGTAATAATCCTTTGATCTGATCAAGAACAAATGTTTTTGGTGTTGTTTTATTGAACCCAAACCGTTCTTCAATAACAAAAGTTTGATATACAGAAAAAGGCAAGCTAATGATGAATGAAGCCAATCCCATGACCCCGAAAAAGAATAACGGACGCCACAACCAATGAACGGTAAATTGCTGCACCATTCCATCAACCCAGGCAAAGCCGTGATACCACAAAAACACAAGTAAAATAACCAGACTGAATGTAGAAGATATTTCCCCGAACCGGTGGTTAATTTTACGGTATTGCTTTTGCTTCTCAAATTTTTCCTGAGGGTAAACATCGGCCAGTCTTTCGGGAACTTTATGAGCCCAACTTCTCCGGTTCAGCTCTTCAAGTATCCAGCTCCAAACGGCATCGGCCAGCAAAATAGCTATAATGATGTAAAATAGTGTTGTATGCATTTTTTCAATGTTCAATTATATGAGCAAATCAGGTTAAGACTGAGGTTGAGGTTGAGGTTGAGAATTCACCACAGATTTGATTTGGATCATTGTTCAATTAACCTAACGACCCAACCAGCCATCACTGCTCCATCCCAAACTGTGGTGTGACGACAGAAGATGCAAACTTAATCCATAAGCTGTTTATAACCAAAAAAAGATGCTTTTAAAAAAAGTGTCGCCACCCGGGTGCATGGTTATACATCCTCAGAGTGACGACAACAGGGTCAAAAAAGGGGGGCCGGTAAATCAGTTTGAGTAGACCGGTATATAACTCAGTTGCTTAATATCATCAAGCGAAGAATAATCGTATTGATACAATCCATCCTCTCCGATCAGAAGCAAGACATTCCCCAAAGGGATGACATCAAAAGCATCTATTCCTTTGTAATGAGCAATCATATTCTTATCGATGCCAAAAGGATCCGAAGTATTGAAAATTTTCAAACCGTCCTTGCCATCGCAAACAAAGAGCACTTCATCATCAATGCCCAGGCCATAGGGTTCTGTCATGAGATAGGATTCCAGCAGTTCCGGTGCTTCTATTACGGATATATCAATTACATTCAACTGGCTTTCAATGGCGCCACACAAATTCCCGCTGCGCAATGTAACGTAAGCATAATCACCTTCCACCACCACAGGGTCGCAGGCGGTAGCATGCCTGAATTGTGAAATAAACTGCGGATTTGACGGGTCCGAATTATTGATGACGTGAATACCCTTTTGATATTCATTGATGAAGATAAAATCGTCTTTAAAATAAATTTTACCGGGTTGTTTTATGACTTCGGCGCTTTTTACTGAAAAAGAGGTTCTGAGATCGGTGTAGCTGAGATAAACCGGAGTATTAACAACATAGGTTTCTTCCACCTTATCGCTACATGAAAAATGACTGAACGCAAGGCTCATCAGTACGATGGTGAATAATGTTTTGTCTCGTATGGAAAGCTCATAGGCTCGGAGAGTGATGAAGAACCATACGTTAACTCATTTCATATTGAGCAAAATTACCGGTTTAATAAGTACCTCACTGTGGGGTTAATAACCGGGGTCGACTGGTTTGATGTTACATTGGTCCCCGTAGGACCCGATATTAAGCTGATACATCAATTAAAGAAGACCGCTTTTTACGCAGGTGGTGCTGTAGGCCATTCATTTCCACTTGAAAATATGGAGCTTGAAAATATTAACGTTCTTGATACGAAAGGCGGCCCGTTTGTAAATGCGCATCTGGGTTACATGCTTTCTACCGGCAGAAAAATCAATTTTTATGTAGCCGTAGGTTACCGTTATCAGTCATTTTCCTTTATACGTGAAGATTTTTTCCTGTCCGAAGTAGAACGTAAAATAACCTACAACCGCTTCTCTGCAAGGATTGGAGTGAAGCTGTTTTAACCTTTTAAGCAGACAACTGTTAAAAACCGTGTGCGCTAGAAAATCCACATGGTTTTAATACGGTTCCGGTTTATTGTTTTGTTACCGGTCCTCTTTTAATGGCTTTGTTAACGTAATACAGTCCGGCAATGATGAAAGGAATGCTAAGAATTTGTCCCATATTCAATAACATGCCTTCTTCAAAGGCTTCCTGATTCTCTTTCATAAATTCAATAATGAACCGGGCGGTAAAAATTCCAAGCAGGAAAATACCAAATAAAAGTCCCTGGCGCAATCGCGCATTGGTTCGCCAGTAAAGAAACAACAGGTATATAAAAACCACGAGGTATGACAGGGCTTCATATATCTGAGTGGGATGACGAGGCATCTCAGGATTATCCACGGCAGCCCGGAGAAACCGAAACCCCCACGGAACATCGGTGACACGCCCCACTATTTCCGAATTCATCAGATTCCCCAACCGAATAAAAACAGCTGCCAGTGCCACGGGAACAACCAGCCGGTCGAGTACCCACAGCATCGGTTTTTTGGTTACCTTTTTTGAATACAACCAAATGGCTATCAATATCCCAATTGCACCGCCGTGACTGGCCAGCCCGCCATGCCAAATCGCAAATATTTCGCCCGGATGCTGAGAATAATAGTCCCAGCCGTAAAAAATAACATGCCCCAGTCGTGCCCCGATTACCGTGGCAACAACCACGTAAATAAACAATTTGTCCAGCCACTGTTCGGGCACTTGTTCACGCTTGAACATACGTTCCATAATATAATAACCGATCAAAAACGCGATGGCAAAAAAGAGACCGTAATACCTTACCGACAAAGGCCCGAGAGAAAATATCTCGGGGTCGGGATTCCATGTAATGTAGTTAAGTATGAACATACCGGACAGATTGTTAGATTGTTAGATTGTTATAATGTTAGGGGTGTTAGGGGTGTTAGGTTGTTGTTTAATGGCGGCCCTGGCTGTCGTATTAAAAGCGACAGCCAGGACAGGTAAGATACTGACAATTCGTGCAACACGGTGTTATTTAAAATTTTAGTATCTGACTCATGCGTTATTACCGTGACAATGCTTATACTTTTTACCGCTTCCACAGGGGCAAGGATCGTTTCGTCCCACCTTTTTCTCGACACGTACCGGCTGAACCTTTTGCTTTTCTTTTGTAGCAGTGCCCTGCTGTGCGCCACCGGGAATTCCACCGGGAATACCGGCACCCGGCACATCATCCTTTTGCATCTTCAGTCGACCCAAATCCTGACGTTTGCGCTCTTCGGCCTGTCTAACCTGACTGGCATCGTGAATGGGAATATGAGCCTTGGCAAGAGCCGATACAACCTTGCGATTGATCTGATCAATCATACTTTTAAAAAGATTGAACGATTCAAACTTGTATATCAGCAATGGGTCCTTTTGTTCGTATGACGCATTTTGAACGGCCTGCTTCAGGTCGTCCAACTCACGAAGATGCTCTTTCCAGGCCTCGTCGATGGTCAACAGCAAAATGGCCTTGGAAAAGGATTTGGCCAGACCGGCGCCTTCACTTTCATACGCTTCCTTAAGATTGGTTGTTATCTGATAAACACGTTGACCATCCGAAATGGGAACAACAATATTTTCATATATCTGTCCTTTGTTTTCATACACATCCTTAATCACAGGATAAGCCTGTCGTGAAATTGTCTCCATCCGACGCTGATAGCTGTCCCAAACTTTTCTGTGCAGACGATCGGCCAGGTCTTCAATTTTAGCGTTCATGAATTCTTCATTTTCGAAGGGAGAATCGGCCGAAAAGGTACGAACCAGTTCCATCTTAAAGCCTTCGAAATCATTGTTTTGCTGATATTCAGCTACAATCGCATCGCAGGTATCCGTCATCATATTGGAAATATCAACCTGGATTCGCTCCCCGTAAAGAGCATGACGACGTTTGGTATAAATAACCTCACGCTGGGAATTCATCACATCGTCGTATTCGAGCAACCGTTTACGAATACCGAAATTGTTTTCTTCCACTTTCTTTTGTGCCCGTTCAATACTCCGGGTAATCATACGATGCTGAATCACTTCGCCCTCTTTAATCCCCAGGCGGTCCATGTATTTCACGATACGGTCGGAACCAAACAAGCGCATCAGGTTGTCTTCGAGCGAAACAAAAAATTGTGAAGACCCCGGGTCACCCTGGCGACCGGCACGACCACGTAACTGGCGGTCAACTCTTCGCGACTCGTGCCGCTCAGTACCCACGATAGCCAGACCACCGGCTTCACGTACTTCCTGCGACAGCTTGATATCAGTACCCCGACCGGCCATATTCGTAGCAATGGTGACAACGCCTTTTTTACCGGCATCAGCCACAATTTCGGCCTCGCGCTGATGCTGTTTGGCATTCAAAACATTGTGCTTAATACCCCGAATCTTGAGCATCCGGCTCAGCAACTCCGAAACTTCAACCGAAGTAGTACCAACCAATACAGGACGGCCGGCATTAACGAGGTTCATTATTTCTTCGATGACAGCACTATACTTTTCGCGCGTTGTTTTATAAACCAGGTCTTCATAATCCTTGCGGATAACCGGCTTGTTTGTAGGAATAACCACCACATCGAGTTTGTAAATATCCCAGAATTCTCCGGCTTCTGTTTCGGCAGTACCGGTCATACCGGCCAGCTTATTGTACATCCGGAAATAGTTCTGTAAAGTTATGGTGGCGTAAGTCTGGGTGGCAGCCTCAACCTTAACACGCTCCTTAGCCTCAATGGCCTGGTGCAAACCGTCCGAATAACGACGACCTTCCATGATACGGCCGGTCTGTTCGTCGACAATCTTTACCTTATTGTCCATCACCACATATTCCACATCCTTTTCGAACATGGCATAAGCCTTCAAAAGCTGGTTAACGGTGTGAACACGTTCCGATTTTACCGCGTAGCTCCGAAGAATTTCATCCTTTTTGGCAACTTTTTCCTGATCACTGAGTGAAGCATCCTTTTCAATTGCAGCAATTTCAGAACCTATATCGGGCAATACAAAAAAGTTGGAATCGTCGCTGGTACCTGTAATCAGGTCGATTCCCTTTTCGGTCATCTGCACCGAATTGGTTTTCTCATCGATCACGAAATAAAGGGGATCGGTAACGATGTGCATATTTTTGTTGTTCTCCTGCATGTAGAAGTTTTCTGTCTTCAGCATGCGGGCTTTTACCCCCTGCTCACTCAGAAATTTGATGAGCGGCTTGTTTTTAGGAAGACCTTTATAGGCACGCAGTAATAACAGCGCCCCTTCGTCCTGCACTTTTGAGTCGTCCGATTTGAGTTTCTGTTTAGCCTCGGCAAGAATTTTGGTCACCAACGACCTTTGAGCTTCGAAAAGTTTTTCAACCTTGGGTCTGAATTCCATAAACAGTTCGTCGCCACCCTTATCGGGGACCGGACCGGAAATGATCAAAGGCGTACGGGCATCGTCGATCAATACGGAGTCGACCTCATCGACAATGGCGTAGTTATGTGTTCGTTGCACCAAATCTTTTGGCGAAATGGCCATATTATCGCGCAGGTAATCAAAACCAAACTCATTGTTGGTTCCATAAGTAACATCCGCTTTGTAGGCCTTCCTGCGTTCTTCGGAATTGGGCTGATGTTTATCAATGCAATCCACGCTCAATCCGTGAAACTGGTAGATGGGTCCCATCCATTCGGAGTCCCTTTTTGCCAGGTAATCATTCACAGTTACCAGATGCACACCTCGCCCGGTCAGTGCATTGAGGAATACCGGCAAAGTAGCAACAAGCGTTTTCCCTTCACCGGTAGCCATCTCAGCAATTTTTCCCTGATGTAGTACCACTCCTCCGAAAAGCTGCACATCGTAGTGCACCATATCCCAGACGATTTCAGTCCCGCCTGCCTGCCACGAATTGTGATAGATGGCTTTTTCTCCTTTTATCTCAACAAAATCTTTTACAGCAGCCAGTTCCCGATCGAAATCAGTGGCAGTAACTTCAATGGTTTCATTTTCTTTAAATCGCCGGGCTGTATCTTTCACAATAGCAAAAGCTTCAGGAAGGATATCATCGAGAACGCCCTTGAGTTTTTCGGTAATTTCGTCTTCTATCTTGTCAACTTCATCGTAGATGGCCTCTCGCTCATCAATTGTGAGCTTTTCAGTTTCGGCCCGTTGTTTCAGTTCATCAATTTTGGCCTGCTCCGGCTTAACAGCATCCTGTATAATTGCTTTAAGTTTAAGTGTACGAGCGCGGAGTTCATCATTCGAAAGTTTCTCCAACTCGGGAGTAACAGCTTTTATCTGTTCAACAACAGGGAGTATCTCTTTTTGGTCCCGTTCATATTTGCTGCCGAACAGTTTTGTCATTATCTGGTTAAATGCAGACATATATTATTAATAATTAATTTTTTACAATAAAAAAACATGAATCAAACTTCCGTGGACATGCAGAATCTATGCCATAAATACCAGCCACAATTCTGATAGCGGAAGCATCAGGAAAGAACAATCATGCCAGACGGGGTCCTGCCCGTATTTCGCGAGAGATATATAATGCGGCATTATGGTAATCCGGCTCGGGTGATAAGTAGTTTTTATCGCCGGAACCTGTCAAAAACAGTCCTGATCCGTATCGTTCAGGAAGCGTAAACAATACCGGATCAGTTAAATTTTCGGGCAAAACTGATATTTCTGACAATGCAGAAATGTTGATGGTAGAAAACCCGGCAAATGATTTTTTGCATTCTCCGGGCAAAACAGACGGAGTGGAAACCTTTACAAAATAATGCTTCCCGCTTCCCGCTTTGATGGCTTTGAACACCTCTTCGGCTGAAATCTTTTTCTCCGGCCTCCGGTTTGAGTCTTCATGAAACTGATAAGTACCCACGGCCACATAAACCGTAAGCGTTACCCCCAGAAGGGTCAAACATCCTATTTCCGAATAGTTTCGCACAAAAGTTTTTCTTTGTTTCGAAGCGTAAAGATGTTAATTTTTTTACAATTACGGGGGGTATTCAGCGAATTTTAACATCGGAAGGCATGATGGATTCCTTCCACCAGTTAGTGCAATACTACAAGTTGGATTATTGTGTTGCAAAAATACTAAAAAGAAATAATTTAGGATAAAATTATCTTTTATAAAACAATGATTTTTTGGACGGCAGTTTGTCCGTTTTCTAAATAAATGAAAGCGAAGTAATAACCAGGTAAGAAATCAGTCATATTTAAATCGCCCCGTCGGTCAGAAAAAGATTCCTGCAATAAAACACGTGCGGAGATATCCAATATCTCGACTCTTTTCACAGGATTATCAGAGACAAAAAAAAGGAAATCATGAACCGGATTCGGAAAAACACTGATCCCGGCTTCTTTGGGGGAATGAACAGCCAGATTAATTGACACTTTTTCCAGCTTCACTTGCTCCAGCTCAATTCGTCCGTTGACAAGTCCCAAATCCATAACAATTCTGCTGTCAGGATCGGATGGTTCTGACATAGTAAAAGAAAAGGAACTCCATGCCGGGCTGTCATTCAGATTCAACTGAAAAGTTCCGCTGTAGGAATTCCAGGGTGATGAAGCCTTCCCTGCATAGACCGGAATACTTATTGAAGAACCCGCACTTGCAAGAATTGAGAGCCGGTACATCTCTCCTTTCTTTAGATTTATTCCGTTTCGAACCACCTGCGCATGCCATGCTTCAGTTCCGGTTGTTTCTATCTCGGCCACCAATTTCTGATTCTCATGAACCATGTTACCGGCTGCCCCCTCCTGGACATAGAAATTCCATCCATCTGCATCTTCCGAAAAATCGGCTTCATAGACACCGTAATACTGAACCGGGGTTGGCTCAGGCATCGGATTGTGCAGCAAGGCATCCACCAACGGTTGATAGAATTCTTCAGTATCCGGATTATATATGCCAAAACCAGCACTAAACTCCCAATAGGCCCAACTAAATCCCTGTTGCTCAAACCATCGGGCCAGAAAATTGGTCCAACGGGCTCGCGATTCCATATCGGCTGCACTATAAGCACCAAATTCGCCAATATGAACCGGAATATTATTGGTTTCCGAAAAATTGAGCAATGCCTGGAATTCATTTTCAACGGTTTGCCGTTCAGCTTCAGTATCATACCATTGGGTTCCCAGCCAGTTCTTCGATTCTTCGCCAGCCCAATCGGCCCCTTGGTGAGTAAACTGAAAAGGGTTGTAATAATGTACCGTCAGTATGATGTTTTCGTCATCTGGCAGTTGTATGTATGGCAAACCTCCCAAGCCACCATAATCGGCAGTTCCCATCAATACCATCCGGTCGGGATTGGTTTCACGAATCACTTCAAGCGCATCGGAAAAAAAGGAATTCCATAATTGCGGCGTCAAATTCCCATGAGGCTCGTTCAAGACCTCGAACAGTAACTCTGCCGGATAATCCTTGAAATATTCGGCAATTTGAGACCACTGGGAAAGAAACCGTTCTTTTTGTCCTTCAGGATCGGAATACAAAGCTTCGTGATGGTGCATATTAATAATGATCATCAGCCCCTCTTCGAGTGCTTTGTCAACCACGGTTTTAATCCTCTCCAAAAAGTCGGCCGAAATGGTATAAGGAGCTTCTGACATGCTGCGATCCTGGGGTTCCCACCGAACAGGCAATCTGACGTGATCGAACCCTAAATCGGCCATGATCCTGAAATATTCAGGCTTCCACGGATTTCCCCAGGCCTCTTCGGAAGGCGCCTCAAACGTGTTCCCCATGTTTATCCCACGTCCCAGACGTTGATTTATTTCAAACGCGGTCGGTTGCTCCTGAGCAAAAAGTGATATACAATTGCCCATCAGAAGCACCATCAGAATTAATCGTGACATAGGCTGATACATTTATGAGCCGGGTCTAAAAAGCCTTTTGACCTCTAAATCCCCTAAAGGGGACTTTTTCAAACTGCTGATTTTTAGCAGTTCCCTTTAGGGGTCAGGGGTAAAAATGGTAAAAATCAGCAGTTTGAAGGCTTTTTATACTGCACTCATTTATTTTTAAATCATTGCGTCCACTCAAAAATAGCTCTTTTCAGAAATGAAACGAGCATGGCAACGTTTTCCACAACAGAACATGTATAAGTTCTTGCATGCGAGTTCCATCCGACCTTAATAAATAAATTTTATACGGATAAAAACGCACTATAAAATTAAAAATAAGCTGACAATAAATGAACAATTATCATTCAAATTCTGAAAATCCAGTACTCTTTTTTGCTTCTGCCTGTCAAACTTCTGCCTTTGGGCTGTTTACATCTAAAAACTAACGATCTGTTGATCATGATGCCAAGTACCTACTTCCTGCAATCAAGTTTATAAAAAATGAAGTAACCGAATTCTTGTCAAAAGCCGGCAACAATGCCTGCCACAAAAAGGCATAAAAATTGTGTTGCGATGCCTGAAAAGATATTTTTACTTTGCTGACATGGGTCATCTGTTTCTTACCATTCTTTGTGGTTCTGCTTTGAGGAACAATTTACGAAAATAAGAGTTCTTTAACTTTTCCATGAAGCAACCTTTTATCAAAAATTACTTCTATCATTTAAACCATCTGAAAAGATCAACGCCCGGAATTAGTACCGGTTTAGAGTGGCAGGATGTCAGGTTGTTAGATTGTTAGATTGTTAAGAGTGTTAGGGTTGTTAGGGTTGTTAGGATTGTAAGGATTGTAAGGTTGTTAGGGCTGTTAGAGTGTTAGGGCTGTTAGAGTGTTAGAGTGTTAGGGTTGTTAAATTGTTAGATACGGGATTTTAAATATCTTTAATCTCAAACAATTGAATTGCAATTCATTGTGAAATATAACAGCGTATTGATTTCTTGTAAGAGCCCAGTCTAAAAAGCATCTTTGTTGCCAAACTCGTTGTTGTTTTAAATTTTTGCATCCTCATTAACAACAAGTTAACTCCGGTACAAAAATTTAAAACGCCTTGATTTTGACAAAAATATGCTTTTTATACTGCACTCTTGTAATAAACAAGTAAAAACATTCAAATACAAGATATTTATGAAAAGCAAAATGATTCTTATTTTACCCGTTTCACTCATTCTTGTTTTATCAGGATGTTCTCAAAGAACTTCAGGTGCCGTTAGTTCGCAAAAAAACACAGACTTTCCTGAAGGTATTTATTCAGGGACCCTTCCTTGTCTGGATTGTCCCGGAATAGAAACTACCATTGTTATCAACAGCGACGGAACCTATCATTTGTCGCGCACCTATATCGACAAAAGAATTTCTCCCATCGAGGAAAGTGGAAATATATACAAAACGGAAAAAAATGGAAAATACCTTTTGGAAAGCAATAATTACAACAAAACTTATATTCTAATCCATAAAGAGGGATTGATGTTGCTTGACCAGAACGGAGATAAAATAAAATCACAACCGAATGATCAATACATTCTCTATCGAAAGCAAAGTAGTGAAAAGCAAATTCAGAATATTCAAGGACAGTTAACAGGCCGGATATGGCAATTAGAGGAACTGATTATGCTTCCTGACGAAAAGGTTAAAACTGTCGAAAAAGAAAAAATCTTTCTGGAATTTTCTTCCGAAGAAAAGAAAATATCAGGATTTGCCGGATGCAACAATTTTTTCGGGAAATATGAAATCCCTGAAGAAGGAAAGATCACGCTTTCACTACTTGGTTCAACCAAGAAGTTTTGCAGTGAAACGATGGAAATAGAAACATTATTTATGGATATGCTAAACAACTGCAAACACTACACACTCAGTCAGGACACCCTTGTTTTATTGAACCAAAACAAAGAACAACTGGGGATTTTCACAATTCAATAATAGCACGATTTACCAGAAGTCAGGAGCTGTGTATAAGAGACAAAATAGAAAAATGTTTTCCGGGAGAATCCATGCATCACGTGGCGTTGCATGTGCCGACTGCCACATGCCATATATATTACCCCAATATAACACGACTCTCGCGCTACTTTTTCTTTGGTTGCTGACTTCTTCCAACCAATCCCATCAGAACCATTTCAGCCGTAGCGGGGTTGGTTGCCAGCGGGACATTGTGAACATCGCAGATGCGCATCAACATGTTGATGTCCGGCTCATGCGGATGTTTATCCAATGGATCACGAAAGAAAAATACGGCATGAATTTTTTTTTCTGCCACCTGTGCAGCAATCTGAGCGTCCCCGCCATGCGGGCCCGACAACATTCGCTGAACTTTCAGGCCCGCATTCTGAGCATGAGTACCGGTAGTTCCGGTAGCTACAATATCAATATTTGCCTGATGAAGAAAATCGTAATGTTTATTCAAAAAGGAAACCATTTCGGCCTTCTTCCCATCATGGGCTATAACTGCTAATTTCATGATTTAATTCTATTTAGTGTTTGTCATCTGCAAGGATGTAAAAATATTAAAAATCCTTGACCTACAATTTTATTTAAATATTATTATATGTTGGTTAATTGATTAATTAGTCATTGGTCATTGGTCATTGGTCATTGTAGAGATTCTTCGTCGTTCCCTCCTCAGAATGACAAGAGAGACCATCCTGTCATTCTGAGCTGTGCGAAAAATCTCATCGGGTCATTGGTTTATTAAACAATGATCCAAATCAAATCTGTGTCATCTGTGGTGAATTCTCAACCTCAACCTCAACCTGCTTTCCTCATTGATCTTTCCCCGACATTGGTGTCATTGTAAAGATTCTTCGTCGTTATCTCCTCAGAATGACATAAAACTGCCTGTTATCCTGAAATTTATCACTTCTGCCCTATGCCTGTCAAACTTCAGCCTGCGGGCTACTTTTATCCGACACCAGGGGACATATCTTATAAAACAAAAAGACCTGACCCTGGTTAAAGATCAGATCCTCATGTTGTTTGAAAACGTATCGTAAATTAATAATGTACGAGTGGTCGATTATTCTGAAACCACTTCAAAATCAATTTCCACCTTAACATCTCTGTGCAGTTTGATTTCTGCCTTGTAGTTTCCTACTTCCTTAACGGCATCATCAGCAATTGAGATGTTTTTGCGTTCAATGGTAAAACCTTCTTTCTCGAGGGCTTCGGCAATCTGAATGTTATTCACAGAACCGAATATCTTCCCTGTAGAACTGGTCTTGGCTCCGATGGTGACCTTTTTACCTTCGAGTTGCCTGGCCAGTTCGAGCGCCTCGTTACGGATTTTTTCCTCCTTATGGGCCTGTTGCTTTTTATTCTCAGCAAACACTTTTTTGGCCGATTCGGTAGCCAGGATGGCGATTCCGCGAGGAATAAGATAATTGCGGCCATATCCGGGACGCACCGTCACAATATCGTTTTTATGGCCGAGATTGGCCACATCTTCTTTTAAAATTACTTCCATCTTGTCCTCCTTGGTTTATTTCATCAAATCGGTTACATAAGGCAGCAAAGCCAAATGGCGTGCTCTCTTCACTGCTGTTGAAACTTTTCTCTGGAACTTAAGCGAAGTACCGGTAATTCGCCGTGGCAGAATTTTACCCTGTTCGTTCAGAAACTTTTTCAGGAACTCGGGGTCTTTATAATCCACGTACTTGATGCCGTTTCTTTTAAATCGGCAGTACTTCTTTTTTTTGATCTCAACCGACGGAGGAGTCAGATATCTGATTTCGCTTTGATTTTGTGCCATGGTTTAATTCTCCTTTCCTTCTTTTTGTTTTTTACTTCTTCTCTTTTCGCTGTATTCAATGGCATACTTATCCAATTTAAAGGTGAGGAACCTGATCACACGCTCATCGCGGCGATAGTTCACCTCCAGCGTCTCAATAAAAGAGGGATCGGCTTTAAACTCAAACAACTGGTAAAAACCGGTTGACTTTTTCTGGATGGGGTAAGCCAGCTTTCGGAGACCCCAGTTCTCCTCATGCACAATTTCTGCCCCCTGTTCAAGGATCATTTTCCTGAACTTCTCCACCGTTTCCTTCATCTGAGCATCAGACAAAACGGGAGTTAAAATGAAAACGGTTTCATAATGGTTTTGCATAAACTCTGTTTAATTTTAATTGAACATTAATACTTTACGCTAATGCGCCGCAAAAGTAGTATATTTTTTCAATTCTGGCAAGCGGTTTTAGGCTTTGTTCGTGATAGTTGTTGCTGCCTTCTACCCGTAATGCACTATCCATGATCTCCGAAGTACTTCATAAACTGAACCCTTTCAAACACTTCACCATGATTTGGAACCATGGATCTGCCCAGTTTACGTATGTCCTCAATGGTATCAAGGCCCTTCTTCTCCATCCACGACTGAACACCAAAAAGAAGATCACGCACATAAGCAGCACCGTTCTTATACAAGGCTGAGACCACCTGTACACTGTCGGCCCCAGCCAGAAGCATTTTAAACATAGTATCGGGCGAATGGACACCGCCCGAAGCACCAAGATCACAGGTCACCTGTTCCTTCAACATGGCAATCCAGCGAAGTACATTTGCATAATCTGACTGTGATGAGTAAACAGGCCCTGATATAATCCGGTCGTTCTCCAAATCAAAATCCGGCGAATAGTAACGGTTGAACATTACAACACCATCAACACCGAGCATATCAAACCTGGAAACCACATTTCCAAGATCGGTAAAATAGGGACTAATCTTTACTGAAACGGGAATAGTAACATGCTCCTTTACACGTCGAACAATTTCATAGTAACCATTCAATATGTCCGCAGCTTCAACATTTATATTTGAAGGTATGCGGTACAGGTTCAGTTCCAATGCATCGGCACCGGCATCCTGCAATAGTTTGGCATACGAAAACCATTCGCCTACCGAATAACAATTAATACTTGCTATCAACGGTACATCGGTTTGGCTTTTTATCTCATCGATTAACTTTCGCTGACGGCTGAAATTATCCTCTTTCAGCTGATAATCGAAATAATCGAGAAACTCCAGATTACTATCCAGACGTTCCACTTTTTCCTTCATATTCTTCTCATGCTCGCGGATAATTTCTTCCTCGAAAAGGGACTTGAGCACTATGCCGCCAACACCGTAATCAACCAGCTTCAGGATAGAATTGGCCGAACCGGTAAGCCCGCTGCTGCCGACCAACAACGGATTTTTTAGCTCCAGCCCCAGATATTTGGTTTTTAAATCACTCATATTAATAGATCATTAGATTTTTAGACCATTAGATTTTTAGATTTTTAGATGAGTGCAGTCTAAAAAGCCTTTTGACCCCAAAATCCCCTAAAGGGGACTTTTTCAAACTGCTGATTTTTAGCAGTTCCCTTTAGGGGTCAGGGGTAAAAATGGTAAAAATCAGCAGTTTGAAGGCTTTTTATACTACACTCATTTTTAGATATAAAATGTAAGACGATTCGTAGAATCTTGATATACTTTGTTCTATAAACTTATGACTCACTTCCGGGTCCCGCCTTTTTGTTTGAGGAATACGGAGCCTGAAGGGCTCTTATGTTTATAGATTATGTAAAATATAAAAGAGTGCGGTATAAAAAGCATATTTTTGTCAAAATCAAGGCGTTTTAAATTGTATACCAGAGTTAACTTATTGTTAATGAGGCTACAAAAATTTAAAACAGCAACGAGTTTGGCAACAAAGATGCTTTTTAGGCCGGGCTCATAAATTCTTTTTTTAAAATCTGATGGAACTCGTCCCGAATAACCGGGACTTGCTTCATACCTTTTTTCAGCACTATACAGCATTCTCAACCTGCTTCGATAATTGCCGGTCCATGGCCTCGGCAGCTTTTCGTCCGTCACCCATGGCAAGGATTACCGTAGCTCCGCCACGAACAATGTCACCTCCTGCAAACATAAACGGAACCGATGTCTGAAGATTTTCCTCATCCACCACCAAAGTGTGCCAGTCGGTTGTTTTCAGTTCAGGCAACGATTGGGGAATCAAGGGATTGGGCGAAACACCAACACTAACCACGACTGTATCTGCATCAAGCAGATATTCGGAACCGGGGATGGGTACAGGCCGACGACGACCGCTGGCATCGGGTTCACCCAGTTGCATCCGTTGAACCCTTATCTGGCGAACATATCCTTTTTCGTCACCAATATATTCGATGGGGTTCTGTAAAGTAAGGAACTCAACCCCCTCCTCTTTGGCATGTTTAATCTCTTCAATTCTTGCAGGCATCTCCTGTTCAGAACGACGGTAAATGATCATTGCCTTTTCGGCGCCAAGACGGAGGGCAGTACGTACCGAATCCATAGCGGTATTACCGCCACCAATAACAGCTACGCGTTTCCCTTTCAGAATAGGTGTATCGGTGTCTTCTTTGTTAGCACCCATAAGGTTAACCCGCGTAAGATACTCGTTAGAGCTCAGAACGCCCACAAGGTTTTCGCCCGGAATACCCATAAATCTTGGTAAACCTGCACCACTACCAACAAAAAAGCCTTCGAAGCCCTCTGACTTCAAATCGTCAATGGTTGCCGTTTTACCAACGATAAAATTGGTTTCAAACTTAACTCCCATTTCTTTAAGACTGTTAATCTCCACATCCACAATGCTGTTCGGAAGCCGGAATTCGGGAATGCCATATTTCAGGACGCCGCCTATTTCATGTAGTGCTTCAAACACCGTAACATCATATCCGCGCTTAGCCATCTCACCGGCAAATGATAATCCTGCAGGCCCGGAACCAATGCATGCAATTTTCTTGTTTTTAGAAGGTGCCCGTTCAGGGATGGAAATATTTCCTGTTTCTCTTTCATAGTCGGCTGCAAACCGTTCAAGGTAACCGATAGCAACAGCCGGCTTTTTCAATTTCCGGGTATAAAAACAATTTGCTTCACATTGTTTCTCCTGTGGACAGACCCTCCCGCATACGGCAGGCAACGAGCTGGTTTCTTTAAGCACGTGCGCAGCTTCAAGAAATTCGCCCCGTTCAATATTTTTAATAAACTTTGGTATATTAATTTCCACGGGACATCCCTCAATGCAGGTTGGATTGGCGCAATCGATACAGCGGCTGGCCTCAATCATGGCGGCTTCAGCAGAAAGCCCCCTGTTAACTTCGATAAAAGAACGGCTGCGTTCCATCGGGTCCGCCTCGGGCATTTTAACCCTTTCGATATTCGTGCGTTCTTTGTTTTTTATCTTTCTAAGAAGCTCTTTTCGCCAGGGGGCATTACGCTCTTGTTTCAGTATATCTTTTTTATCCATAAAAACTTCAGGGTTTATTGATGCTCTTTGAG
Organism: Anaerophaga thermohalophila DSM 12881; assembly: GCF_000191885.1. GTDB lineage: Bacteria > Bacteroidota > Bacteroidia > Bacteroidales > Marinilabiliaceae > Anaerophaga > Anaerophaga thermohalophila. The sequence goes on along the minus strand of NZ_AEWI01000028.1, from coordinate 854 downwards.
GTAACGTTCGTTGGCATCTTTCTCAAAATCTTTATATCCGTTAAGACGCATAAGCATCTCATCAAAATCAACTTTATGGGCGTCAAATTCGGGGCCGTCTACGCAAACAAACCTGGTTTTCCCGTCAACAGTGACCCGGCAGGCACCGCACATGCCGGTACCATCCACCATAATGGTATTCAAACTGGCAATAGTGGGTATCTGATGTTTACGCGTAACCTCTGAAGCGAATTTCATCATGATGGCAGGACCAATAATGACAGCCTCATCAATTTTTTCGCGGGCAATAACTTTTTCCATTCCTTCAGTGATCAGTCCCTTTTCACCATACGAACCATCATCGGTCATCACGATTACTTCGTCGGAAAATTCGCGAATCTGGTCTTCAAGTATAATTAAATCCCTGGTGCGGGCAGCTATTATGGAAATCACTTTGTTGCCGGCCTTTTTGTTGGCCTCTACAATGGGTAACAGGGGTGCCACCCCAACACCGCCACCACATGCCAAAACAGTACCCACCTTCTTCACATCGGTTGCCTGCCCCAGCGGGCCCACCAAATCGGCAACGGTATCTCCGACTTCCAGTTCAGCCAGTTTGCCCGATGTAACGCCCACACGCTGAACTACCAGGGTTATTGTTCCTTTTGAGGTATCTGCCGATGAAATGGTAAGGGGTATACGTTCTCCTTTCTCATCAACCCGCACAATCACAAAATGACCGGCGCGACGGGCTTTTGCTATGCGTGGCGCTTCAATCTCAAGACGAACCACATTTTCTGAGAAGAATTCTTTACTAACAATTTTATTCATCCGTATAAAATTTATTTTTAAGGTCGGATGGAACTCGCATGCAA
>NZ_AEWI01000029.1 GCF_000191885.1 Anaerophaga thermohalophila DSM 12881 | reverse complement strand
TAAAACGCCTTGATTTTGACAAAAATATGCTTTTTATACTGCACTCTTGGTTATAAAAAAGTCTTCAACAAATTTGAAAGTGCTTTTCCAAACAATGTTGAAGACGTTTTTAATTTTTTTAGGGACAGGAATTATGGATCAGTAAATTATGCCAGGTGAGTTTTACGATCTGGGATGGTACTGGATAATTGTATTTTTGAGGTACTCTTTATCCAGGTGAGTATAAATTTCTGTTGTAATGATCGATTCATGTCCAAGCATTTCCTGTACTGCTCTCAGGTTGGCACCTCCGTCGATCAAGTGCGTGGCAAATGAGTGGCGGAAAGTATGTGGACTAATGTTTTTCTCAAGTCCGAGTTTTCGGGTAATGTTTTTAATGATGGTAAAAATCATAACCCGCGATAATTTTTTACCCCGTCTGTTGAGAAAAAGAATATCTTCATGGTCGGGGTGAATCCTTAAGTTTCTCCGGTATTCGCTCAGATAAAGGTTGATCTCTTTTATCGCTTTGGTGCTGATCGGTACCAGTCTTTCCTTACTGCCTTTTCCTTCAATTTTCACAAAACCTGATTCGAAAAAAAGGTTTGATATTTTTAGATCGATCAGTTCTGAAACACGCAGGCCGCAACTGTATAATGTTTCCAGTATGGCTTTATTGCGTTGGCCTTCGGGCTTCTTGGTGTCGACAGCATTGATAATGGTATCAATTTCCTCAACCGATAAAATTTCCGGAAGTTTACGTCCCACTTTTGGTGTTTCAAGCAGAGCCGTGGGATCTTTATCTACTTTTTCTTCAATGAGAAGATACTTGTAAAACGATTTAATGCCGCTAATAATCCTGGCTTGTGTGCGTGGACTGATGCCTTTGTCATTCACCCATTCCATCATCTCTTTCAGGTGATCAAGCTTTACCTGTTCCGGGCTAACATCATACCCTTTTTCTTTCAAAAACTGAACTAATTTAAGAAGGTCTGTAATGTAGGCATGGATAGAATTATCTGAAAGACCCTTTTCAACTTTTAAATAGTTCTTAAACCCGTTAACTTCTTGTTCCCAATTCATGTCGCTGTTCATTTTTATTAGTAATCCTTAAATTGCTTTGCAGAATGTGATTGTTTGCAGAACCGATGCCTTCTCTATATGTTAAAAAATTTAAATGAGTATAAGCCCGGAGCTGATTTTCTATAATTAGTGCCCGTCTATAAAGTCGGGAAAAGTTGTGTCAAATCATGTGTCTGTTCAGAAAGTGTCATTTACAAGGCTTGCAAAGTCCGAAAATACGAAATTTTCTATCGTAAATGAGTAATTTTCGGACAAGCCACTTTACAGACTGACACTAATAACAATTATTATTCCGTAAATTTAGCTGCATTCACTTTTGTTTCAGCAGATGTTAAATATCTTAACTTTCATTTATTATGAACACTTAAGGTTAAATCATGGATAGATAATCAAAGAAAATACCATTGGTTAAAGTTGCGAAATTTTTTTATGTAAATGCAAATATTTTCTTAAATATTTTGTCATATCAATAGATTTTGTAATATATTGTTACAACACTCAGTTATCAGATTTGTTTGCTCAGCAGCAATAAATTGTTTGACAGTTCTTTGTATAAAGTATTGCACGCAGTTTTTTTATTTATGATGATGTCGTATTTTTGCACTCTGTTAAATTTCTGTTTTAGATCGTACTCATGAAATGGCATGGCAAAGTTTGTTTTAATAGATTATTAGATTTTTAGATGTAAGATGGTAAGATAAAACGGGCTTGACAAGGCATACCACATCAAGAATATGTATAAATGCTTGCATGCGAGTTCCATCAGACCAATGACTTAAGTAAATTATATACGGATGAAACGAGCATGACAAAGATTGTCACAAAAGAACATGTATATAATCAATCATGCGAGTTCCATCAGACCAATGACTTAGACTAATTTTATACTGATGAAAATTCTGATTATCAATGGGCCGAATTTGAATTTATTGGGCATTCGTGAGCCGGATACTTACGGAAAGGAATCCTTCGACCAGTATCTTGATATTTTACAAAAGAAATTTTCTTCAATCCAAATTGATTACTTTCAATCCAATATTGAAGGGGAATTGATCAATAAAATTCATGAATATGGATTTGGCGATTTCGGTATTATTCTGAACGCAGGAGGCTACACTCATACTTCTGTTGCTTTGGCCGATGCTGTTTCTGCGGTTGAAGTACCTGTAATTGAAGTGCACATCTCTAATGTTTTTAAGCGTGAAAATTACAGGCACCACTCTTTTCTTTCACCGGTTTGCAGGGGTGTTATTTGCGGTTTTGGCCTTGACTCCTACCGGCTGGCCATTGAAGCGTTGCTGAATCTATAATCGAAGGAAGTATTTGCTTTAAAATGAAAATGAATGAAGAAGTTCACCAAAATTGTTGCAACAATTTCTGACAAAAGGTGTGAAGTTGAGTTTATCAGAAACCTCTTTGAGGCGGGGATGAATGTAGCAAGATTGAATACCGCTCACTTAGATTTTGATGGCATAACCAGGATTGTTAATAATATCAGGGCAGTGTCCGACGAAATCGCCATTCTTATTGATACAAAAGGGCCTGAAGTTCGTACAACAGTAACAGACAAGGACATTGAACTACAAGCAGGTTCCGAAATTCTTCTCGCAGGCGAACCAGATGGAAGAACCACCAGCAAAAAAATATGCGTATCTTATTCACAGATAGCCGACGATGTTTCTGGCGGTACCACTATTTTGATTGACGACGGAGAAATAGGACTGGAAGTCATTGAGAAAAAAAGTAACGGATTACTATGTAAAGTGCTTAACAATGGTGTGCTTGGCAGCCGGAATAGTGTGAATGTGCCGGGTGTGCGCATTAATTTGCCATCGGTAACCCCGAGAGATAAAAGTTTTATCCGGTTTGCCATTGAAAATGATATTGATTTCATTGCTCACTCTTTTGTTCGCAACAAGGAGGATGTTCTTGAAATTCAAAATATTCTTGATGATTACGACAGCCCGGTTAAAATAATTGCGAAAATAGAAAATCAGGAGGGGGTAGAGAAGATAGATGAAATTCTTGAGCATGTTTACGGTGTTATGGTGGCAAGGGGCGATCTCGGGATTGAGATTCCCCAGGAAAAAATACCCGGGCTGCAGCGTCAATTGATTCGTAAATGTGTAGAGGCTAAAAAGCCTGTTATTGTTGCTACTCAAATGCTGCATTCCATGATCAAAAATCCCCGCCCAACCAGAGCAGAGGTTACCGATGTTGCGAATGCGATTTATTACCGTACCGATGCAATCATGCTTAGTGGAGAAACTGCTTATGGGGAATATGCCGTGGAGTCGGTTAAGACTATGTCGCGGATAGCCGAAGAAGTGGAAGCTGCCAAAGATACCCGGAATGATATTCCTGTGGATGTGGTCGGGCATGATATTACCGCTTACCTTGCCGATACGGCTGTGAAAGCATCTAAAGAACTGGATATAAAAGCGGTACTGACAGATAGTCTGACAGGAAAAACAGCCCGTTATCTGGCCGCTTTTCGCGGACCTAATCCTGTGATTGCGCTTTGTTACAATAAACGTGTAGGGCGCGAACTGGCACTTTCGTACGGAGTCTTTCCGGAGCTTACAGAACCGGGCAGTTCAAAAAGTGAAATTTTGAGCAATACCCTGATGCGTTTGAAAAAATACCATATCATTCAGGATGATGACCTTGTTGCCTATCTCGGAGGCAGTTTCGGAATAGGCGGGGGAACCACCTATCTTGAGATTATGACCGTTGATGGATTGCTGAAAAAACACAACCGGATATCTGAATGACAGGCACGAAAAAAGTGGATTTTCTACATCAATAGTATTGCAGAATTAAAAAGAACCGTTATCTTTGCAACGCTTTAAAAACAAAGGGAAGCATACATTTCCGGTCTGGTAGTTCAGTTGGTTAGAATGCCGGCCTGTCACGCCGGAGGTCGCGGGTTCAAGTCCCGTCCAGACCGCAAAAAAGGGTCATCAGAAATCAGTCTGATGGCCCTTTTTTATCTTTTTTTACTTTAAAAAAGGAGAAATTGACCTTGCCATAATGGCGATTTTGCCAGAAGAACGGGTTGTTTTCAAAATTCTTGTCCGGACCATGTTCGAGGACGAATAAGCCGTCTTTTGTTAAAATTTCGGAATTCATCACCATGCCTGGCAATTCTTCTGTTTGTGGTAAGTCAAAAGGGGGGTCGGCAAAAATGAAGGTGTATTTCTTATTATTTTTTTCGATGAATTTGAATACATCGGCTTTAATAACTTTCAGATTATTTTCAATATTGAACCCGGCTGCTGTTTTTTTAATAAAACTGAAATTTGCATAGTTTTTCTCAATCGCAGTAACAGAGGAACATCCTCGTGATGCAAATTCATAAGATATGGCTCCGGTTCCACTGAATAAATCCAGTACTTCTTCGCTTTCAAAATCAATCAGGTTGTTGAGAATATTAAAAAGGCTCTCCCTGGCCTGATCGGTAGTTGGCCGGGCTTTAAAAGATGACGGCGGTGAAAATCGCCGGCCTTTTAGCTGACCGCTTACGATACGCATGATGCCAGACTTAACAAATTATGAAACCGGTGACCGGGGACATCTTTAAAAAGATAACTGTATTGGAAACCTGAAGGCAAACCGGGCTGTTTGACATGTTTGATGTATTTCTCCAATGTTTTCCTGATGGCATCGAATTCGGGATGGGCCCCGATGAGCTGTACTTCGATATTGGAAGGAAGAAGCTGCAATTGTTCGAAAACAAACAGGGTGTAATAGATCAGATCATTCTCACCTCTTATCTGGAATGAGTTGCTGAGTTTAAGATTGTTTTTTTCAAGCACTACTATGTCAAAATAATTGTTTTGTAAGTTGATAATTAATTGTGTTTTACTTACACCTGGCCGGCTAATGGCAAGTTTTGTCTCGGTCATAGGGATGTATTGCTGAAAAAAAGAGGGTTCCGGGAATTGCCGTTTAAAAATATCACTCAGGTGAGAAGGAATCGCAAAAATATTCCAGGCGTCGGCAAGCTTCATCTGGGAAAATACAACATTATGATTTTCGGGAACCTCATGAGTGAAACGGAGCCATGCGGCAGCCTCATCAGGAGTGAAAAGTCCTGATGGAACCAATGTTGAAAAACGGGAAGGAATGAGAATAAAAACTTTTTTGTAGGGGAGATTTAAAAGCTCGTTTTGTTCGAATATCCTGTTTGTGAGTTCAGGCAGATCGCTTTCTTTGACCTTGGGATGAAAAGAAAAGTATCTGAACTGGATGTATTTATTTCGAACAGGGTCGAGAATAGAAAAAGAAAATCCATCCAGGCACACCTGGATGGATAAAAAATATGACTGTGTAATATTGGTGTCAAAGGTTTCGTCAACTAACGAAAGGTCGGGAACCATAATTCAAATATTTGAGGTTATTCCCAATTACCGGCGCTGTTGTTTGCTTCGGTGAGTGACCCCACTTTGAGGCCGGGATATTTTCCGTAAGCTTTGGCTTCTTCGTTTAAGTTGATAATAAGTTGTTCATCAAGACCTTTGAGGTAAGTATTGTTGTGTACCTTTGCTTCAAAAACAGGCACTTCAACACCCGATGCCGTTTTTATGGTTGTGGCCTCCATCTCAAACTCTTCTTTATTGGTGAAAGGAACATATCGGAGTGAATCGGGTACGAAATTTTTACCAAAAAGAGAATCCTTGACGGCAACGTAAATGGTATCGCGTTGGATGATTCCCATTTTTAGTGCCCTCAGTTCGGTCATTCCTTCTTCAATCATGCTGTCGGTCAACCTTCCTTCCATGTGAATGAGCGCGAGTGAATCGTTGTTGATAAAGTTGATCAACGTATCAAAGCTTCCGGTAAATTTCCCATACACTGATTTGTATGCTCTCTGCGCTTCTCTAATGCCCTGGAGGCGTTCAATAACTTTCTCCTGCCGCATTTGGTGGGTTTCGTTAAATCTTACCGGCTTCTGAATGCTTTCCCAACACAAATATCCCAAGGCAAGGATGGCAATGGTCAGAATAATCTGGATTGCTGTTTTCATTATTTTTCGGATTTTTGTTTTTGTTTCGATTGCACAAATTTAAAAAAAAATTCAAACCGCCATTTCTTTATACCAAATAATTCATAAATCTTTGTTTTCGCTTCTGTTTTTTTTTCCTTTGATGACTTATGAGTGCAGTATAAAAAAGCATATTTTTGTCAAAATCAAGGCGTTTTAAATTTTTGTACCGGAGTTAACTTGCTGTTAATGAGGATGCAAAATTTAAAACAACAACGAGTTTGGCAACAAAGATGCTTTTTAGACCGGGCTCATTTATTGTATCGCAATATTTTTTAATTTGACAGCAATAATGTGCTGTGAATTAATTTTTTATGGATAATCACTGATATAATATTGAATATTAGCGCTATAGGATTCACCGAAACTGTCTGCACTGCCTGAAGCTGAGCTGGTAGTCAGCAAAGCAGATGTTTTTTTTATCTGAATCAAATGTAACTGACAATTTGCAGGAAGACAAATGCCGGTTGTAGAAGGAGAAATAAAAGTATGCTGGAAGATTTTCTGAAAGAAAGAATACTTACTGAATTTGGGATGGAGCCTACTCCGTCGCAAAAAGAATCAATCGGCCAAATTGCCCGGTTTTTAGCCGATCGGACGGGTGATACGGCTTTTGTTATGAGAGGCTATGCAGGAACGGGAAAAACAACTCTTGTCAGGTCTATTGTGAAGGTTTTGAATGAATTCGGTCAGCAGTCGGTTCTTCTTGCTCCTACAGGACGGGCAGCCAAGGTTTTGGGGAATAGTGTCGGTGCTCCGGCGTACACCATACACAAAAAAATCTATCGTCAGAAATCCTCAAAAGATGGATTTGCTGCTTTTGACCTGGATCGCAATTTACACAAAGATACATTGTTTGTCGTTGATGAGGCGTCAATGATTGCAAATGACGGGGGAGGGGGATTTTTTGGATCAGGCAGGTTGCTCGACGATCTGGTGCGCTATGTTTACGAAGGCCGGAACTGCAAGTTGATGCTTATTGGAGATGATGCTCAGTTGCCACCTGTTGGCATCACCCTGAGTCCTGCACTCGAAGAGAACAATATAGCTGCTCTCGGGTTAAACGTGTTTTCTGCAACTTTGACCGATGTGATACGTCAAAAAATCGGTAGCGGTATACTCTTTAATGCTACCCGGCTGCGGGAAATGCTGGCAAATCAGTCTGAAACTATGGATTATCCCCGCTTTCGGGTTGAGGGATTTCCGGATGTTTTTCGCATCACGGGGACCGAACTGATTGAAGAACTCGATTATTGTTACAGCAATTACGGGTTGGAAGACACATTGGTGATATGCCGGACTAATAAAAGGGCCAATTTGTATAATCAGGGCATAAGAAATACAGTGCTTTTCAGGGAAGAACAGTTGTCAGTGGGCGATTATCTTTTAATGATGAAGAATAATTATCACTGGTTAAAAGATAACGAAGAAATTGGCTTTATTGCCAACGGTGACATAGCTGAAGTTATCAGGATAAACAATTACCATAATCTTTACGGCCATCATTTTGCGGATGTCGTCCTTCGGCTGGTTGACTATAAAGAAATTGAAATTGATGTCCGGATTATCCTGGATTCCCTGATGAGTAAAGCAGCGGGGCTAACTCAGGAAGAGCAGGAGAAATTTTTTTATGAAGTGATGAAGGATTATGAAGATGTATCTGACTCAAAAAAGCAATACAGAAATACAAGAGAAAATGATTTTTACAATGCCCTCCAGGTGAAATTTGCCTATGCCATGACTTGTCATAAATCGCAGGGTGGCCAGTGGAAAGCGGTATTTGTGGATTTGGGATATTTTACAGAGGATTATCTTACCCGCGACTTGCTGCGGTGGCTCTATACAGCGGTAACAAGAGCTACCGAACGGGTTTATTTTGTTAACTTTCCTGATGCGTTTTTTGAATGATGATGTATAAAAACAAAAGTTCCGGAATTCCGGAACTTTTGTTTTTATAATTCTCTGCTATTCGTCCACTTCCATATCGTCCATTATCCGGTCTATTTTTTTCAGAGCCTTTTCAGTAACGTTATTGAAATCTTCCCGTTTTTTCAGTTCATCTTTTACTTCAAAATAAAATTTAATTTTTGGTTCGGTTCCTGAGGGCCGAACCGAAATTTTGGAACCGTCTTCAGTAAAGAACTGGAGAACATTGGAGGTGGTCGGCTTATCGGTTATTTCGGTAACTTCGCCGGTGATAAGATTCCTTGATTTCAGTGTCAGATAATCTTTCACCAATGATACTTTGGCGCCGCCAAGGCGGGTTGGAGGTGTCTCTCTGAATTTTTTCATTATAGATTCAATCTCTTCAGCTCCACTCTTTCCTTCACGTACAATATATTTCATCTTTTCCTGTGAAAAACCATACGTAATGTAAATGTCAAGGAGCAATTCAAAGAGCGATTTTCCCTGGTCTTTTGCCAGAGCAGCAATTTCACTCATCATAACCACTGCACCCACTGCATCTTTATCGCGGACATAATCACCAGGGAGGAATCCGTAGCTTTCTTCACCGCCGCAAATATACTTTTTCCGGCCTTCCAGTTCTCTTATTATTGCGGCAATCCATTTGAACCCCGTGTATGTATCATAACATTCCACTCCTGCGGCATCGGCAATGGTTTTTATAAGCTCGGAGGTGACAATGGTTTTTACCGTGTATTCTTTTCCTGTCAACAAGCCTTTTTCTTTCCATTGGTTCAGCATGTACCAGGTGAGTAAAATGGCGGTCTGGTTGCCATTGACCAGGACAAACCTGCCGGTTTCATTTCTGAATGCAACGCCCAACCGGTCTCCGTCGGGGTCGGTAGCAACCACAAGGTCGGCACCGGTTTCTTCGGCCCTGGCAATTGCCATTTCCATGGCGGCAGGTTCTTCGGGATTGGGCGAAACAACAGTAGGGAAGTCGCCACTTACAACATCTTGTTCCGGGACATGAATGATGTTCTCAAAGCCTATCCTTTTCAAGGCTTGGGGGAGAATTTTGACTGTAGTGCCGTGGATGGGGCTGAAAACTATTTTCATATCTTTCTGACGCCGGATAACATCGGGATTGAAAGAGAGTGAAGCGACCTGCTGAATAAATTTTTCGTCCATGGCGGCCCCGATAATTTCAATTAAATCGGGGTTACCTTCAAATTTAATATCTTCAACATTCGTAATTTTCCGAACTTCGTTGATGATGTTTTTATCATGTGGCCCTATAATTTGAGCGCCGTCTTCCCAATAAGCCTTGTATCCGTTATATTCTTTAGGGTTGTGTGATGCGGTTAAGATAACACCACTCTGACACTTTAATTCGCGGATGGCATACGAAATTTCAGGGGTGGGCCGCAGATCATCAAAAAGGAAGGCTTTAATGCCGTTGGCCGAGAAAATATCGGCTACCGTTTCGGCAAAGAAACGACTGTTGTTACGGCAGTCGTGACCAATTACCACTTTAATTTCCTGAAGTCCGGCAAATTCTTTTTTCAGATAATTGGCCAGTCCCTGAGTAGCTGATCCAACCGTGTATTTATTCATACGATTGCTTCCTGTCCCCATGATGCCTCTCAAGCCCCCGGTTCCAAATTCCAGGTCTTTATAAAATGCATCAATTAATTCGGAAGGGTCATCGCTCTCAAGCATTTCCTTCACCTTGGCCTTGGTTTCCTCGTCATATTTACCCTTAAGCCATTGTTCGGCTCTTTGTTTTACCAGGTCTGGTATATTTTTTCTTGTCATATCTTATATTTTTAATTGTTTTTTTGGACAAAACTGAATTGTGACCATCTCTGTTATGCTCAGTGCATAATTTTGAGCCCGGTCTAAAAAGCATCTTAGAGTGCAGTATAAAAAGCCTTCAAACTGCTGATTTTTAACATTTTTACCCCTGACCCCTAAAGGGGAACTGCTAAAAATCAGCAGTTTGAAAAAGTCCCCTTTAGGGGATTTAGGGGTCAAAAGGCTTTTTAGACTGCCCTCATCTTTGTTGCCAAACTTGTTGTTGTTTTAATTTTTGTATCCTCATTAACAACAAGTTAACTTCGATACATAAATTTAAAACGCCTGGATTTTGACAAAAATATCCTTTTTATACTGCACTCAATTTTGTTATTTGTACATCAGGAACATACTAAACAAAGTTACAATAAAATCCTTTTTACAGCAGGCCGGAATTTTTTATCTTTTTCAGACACTTTATCAGGCTATCCTGCCAGTGAGGAATTTCTATTTCATAAGTATTCTTTATCAGAGATTTATCCATCACAGAATAAAAAGGTCGTGGAGCTTTCGTCGGAAACTCGCCGGACTCTACAGGAAAAACGCGGCACTCCGAACCTGCTTCACGAAAGATGGCAACAGCAAAGTCGTACCAGCTGCATACGCCTTCGTTGGAAAAATGGTAAACACCCGGAACAAATTTTTTTTCTTTCGATCCTGTTTTACGGATGATTGTGAGGATTGAACCGGCGAGATCACTGGCAAGGGTTGGAGTGCCAACCTGATCGAAAACCACTTTAAGGGATTCTTTTTCCTGTGCGAGCCTGAGCATGGTTTTCAGAAAATTCCGGCCGTATGGCGAATAGAGCCAGGAAGTGCGTATAATCATACTTTGGGAGTGCTTTTTAAGCACCGCCTCTTCGCCCTGTAACTTTGATTTTCCGTAAACCGATTCGGGATGTTTGGGGTCTCCGGGTTTCAGGGGCCGGCAATGCCGGCCTCCAAATACATAATCGGTAGAAATATGAATAAAACCGGCCTCCATTGAGGCGGCTTCCTCTGCAAGGAGCGCCGGGGCTTCGGAATTGAGTTTGAAAGCGGTCTCTCTGTCTTCTTCGGCTTTGTCGACAGCAGTATAAGCAGCACAGTTTATAATGAAGTCAAATTTTTTACCGGTAAAAAATTGTTTGATGGATTCAGGATCGGTGAGATTCAGTTTATCGATTGTGGAAAACGTGAACGTTGCCCACCCGGTGCTTTTTGATAATTCTTCAAACGTACTTCCCAGTTGCCCTTCTTTTCCGACAATTAGTATTTGTTGTTGCATGCTTTCAGTTTTTGAAGACAAAATTTCTTTCGGATTCATTGAATGCGGGCAGGACTTTGTCCTTTCCGGAAACAATAATTTCGTTTTCGGGAAGCTGCCAATCGATATTTAAAGTTGCATCTTTATAGTTAATGCCCCTTTCTGCATCTTTATTATAGAAATTATCGCATTTGTAGGAGAAAATGACTTCGTCGCTTAACACCGAAAACCCGTGGGCAAACCCCTTGGGAATAAAAAACTGCAGATGGCTGTCATCACTTAGTTCAATCGGGAAATGTTCTCCAAATGTTGGTGATCCCTGGCGCAAATCTACCGCTACATCCAAAACTTTTCCTTTAAGTACCTGAATGAGCTTTGCCTGTGCAAAGGGAGCCAACTGGTAATGGAGACCCCGTATCACCCCTCTGACTGATGAAGAGACATTATCCTGAACAAAATCAGAGGGAATACCCTTTTTTTGATACTTTTCCTTGTTGTAAGATTCATAAAAATATCCCCTTTGATCGGAGAAAATGTCGGGCTCAATGATGAGCAGTCCCGGTATTTTGGTTTCGTGTACTTGCATAAACGTTATAATTGTTTTTGTATGGTTTTTAGGTTTTGGTCTGCAATTTTTATGAGATACTGTCCGTAATCGTTTTTCTTAAGGGGTTCGGCTAATTTTAAAAGCTGTTCCCTGCTGATGTATTCTTTTTTATAAGCAATTTCTTCGATACAGGCAACTTTAAGGCCCTGTCTTTTTTCGATGGTTGCAATAAAGTTGGATGCCTGAAGCAGGCTGTCGTGTGTACCGGTATCGAGCCAGGCCATTCCTCTGCCCAGGAGTTGTGTTTTCAGCCGTTTTTCGTCCAGGTAGAGCCGGTTCAGATCGGTGATTTCCAATTCTCCCCGTTTGCTGGGTTTCAGTTTTTTTGCTTTGCTCACCACATCGGGTGGATAGAAATACAATCCTGTAACTGCATAATTTGATTTCGGATGGAGTGGTTTTTCTTCAATGCTTAGCACATTGCCATTTTCATCAAAATCTGCGACACCGTATCTCTCTGGATCGTTGACATAATAGCCGAAAATAACGGCATGGTTTTCACTGGGATTTACGTTGTTTAGGATTCGACTGAATTCATAACCGTAAAAAATGTTATCGCCCAAAATCAGGCAAACCGGATCATCTCCTATAAATTCTTCTCCGATCAGAAAAGCCTGTGCCAGTCCGTCGGGCGAGGGTTGCTCTGCATACTCGAAGGTAATACCCCATTGTTTACCGTCTTCCAAAAGTCTTTGGTAAAGAGGCAAATCCCCGGGGGTGGAGATAATCAGTATTTCACGTATTCCGGCAAGCATTAAAACGGAGAGCGGATAATAGATCATGGGTTTGTCGTAGACCGGAATAATCTGTTTAGAGATGCTTTGGGTAGCAGGATAAAGGCGTGTTCCTGAACCACCTGCCAGAATGATGCCTTTGTACTTAGCCATTATAAAGGGGGTTTTAAGTGGTCAATAAATTGTCGAAATATTCAATGGTTTTCTTTAGTCCTTCGCGAAGCTCAATCTTCGGTTCCCAGTTGTTCAACTCCTTTTTTGCCAATGTTATGTCCGGTTGACGCTGGGTAGGATCATCTTCAGGCAGCGGTTTATATATGATTTTCGAACCTGAGCCCGTCAGGTCTATAATTTCATTTGCCAGGTTCAGCATCGAGAATTCGTGTGGATTACCAATGTTTACCGGTCCGTAAAAACCATCTCTGGAGTTCATCATGCGCAACATCCCTTCAATGAGATCGTCGATGTACTGAAAGCTTCTGGTTTGATTGCCATCCCCAAAGATGGTTATAGGTTCGTTTTTCAGGGCCTGGACAATGAAATTCGAAACTACCCGGCCGTCGTTCTGGTTCATGCGGGGGCCGTAAGTATTGAATATCCTGACAATCTTGATACGAACATTATTTTGTCGGTGGTAATTCATGAACAAACTTTCGGCACAGCGTTTTCCCTCGTCATAACACGACCGGATACCGATAGGATTAACATTTCCCCAGTAATTTTCTGTTTGGGGGTGTTCCAGAGGATCGCCGTAAACCTCACTGGTTGATGCCTGTAGAATTTTAGCTTTGATTCGTTTGGCCAGCCCCAACATATTGATGGCACCCATAACCGAGGTCTTTATAGTTTTTATGGGGTTGTATTGATAATGAATGGGAGAAGCCGGACAGGCCAGATTGTAAATTTCGTCTACTTCGGCAAAATAGGGGTGGGTTACATCATGACGAACCACTTCAAAGTAATGGTTGTCCATCAGATGACTGATATTCAGTTTGGAGCCGGTAAAATAATTGTCCAGACAGATGACATCGTGTCCCTGCGATACAAGCTTTTCGCAAAGATGCGAGCCTATAAATCCCGCTCCGCCTGTTACTAATATTCGCTTCATTAATTGGTTTAAGTTATTCGTGTTTTTTTCGGGAACGTCCTATGCCAAAGTAATCGAATCCGTTTTCGGCCATTTCGGCCATATCATAAATATTACGACCGTCGAAAACCACGTTGTGATTCATCAGCTTCGCCATAACCTTGTAATTGGGAATACGGAATTCCGGCCATTCGGTCAGTAACAAAAGTCCATCTGCATCAATAAGCACATCATAAGGGTCCTGACCATACTGAATGGTGTTACCAAATTCCTTTTTAGCTTCATTCATGGCAACCGGGTCGTAGGCTTTAATATGAGCGCCTGCTTCCAGCAGCTCTTTAATGATAACTTTGGATGGAGCCTCACGCATATCGTCGGTATGGGGTTTAAAGCTGAGTCCCCAGATGGCAAAAGTTTTACCTTTTACATCGTTGTTGAAATAATTTTTGACTTTGGCTGCAATGATCCGCTTCTGGTCTTCATTGATATTCTCGACAGCCTGCAGAAGACGCAGAGGATAATTAAAGGCGTTGGCCGTGCGGATTATGGCTTTGACATCTTTAGGGAAACAGCTTCCGCCGTAGCCGATACCCGGGTAAATGAATTTGTTTCCAATCCTGCTGTCACTACCAATCCCTTTTCGAACCATATTTACATCAGCACCAACAAGTTCGCAAAGATTGGCAATGTCGTTCATAAAGCTGATCTTGGTGGCCAGCATGGCATTGGCTGCATATTTTGTCAGCTCGGCAGATGGAATGTCCATGAACAGGATGGGATGATTGTTGAGAAGGAAAGGCTTGTACAGGCGACGAATAACTTTTTCTGCTTCTTCGGAGTCGGTACCAACTACAATACGATCCGGCTTCAGAAAATCATCAATGGCATTTCCTTCTTTTAAAAATTCGGGATTGGAGGCTACGAAAAACGGAATTTCTTCACCACGCTGTTTCAATTCGGATTGTACTGCTGCTCTTACTTTCTCGGCGGTTCCAATGGGGACTGTGCTTTTGGTTACAACAACTATGGTGTGGTCGAGATGTTTCCCGATGTCGGTAGCTACAGCCAGAACGTGACTCAGATCGGCACTTCCGTCTTCGCCCGGAGGAGTTCCTACGGCAATAAAAATTACTTCAGCCTGGTCGATACTTTCTTTCAGACTGGTAGTAAAATGAAGTCGGCCTTTTTCCACATTGGTTTTAATCATGGTCTCCAGTCCCGGCTCATATATCGGAACTATTCCTTTCTTCAGATTGGTAATTTTTTTTTCATCGATATCGACACATGTAACATTCACGCCTGTATCGGCAAAACATGTACCTGTTACCAGTCCTACGTAACCGGTTCCGACAATTGATATTTTCATCTTAATTCTGGTTTTTAATTTTGTATACTAATTCCCGTTCAGAAGTGCTTTCTCCGGTCTGTCTCACGCTTACAAATTTTTCTGTTAAAATAGTTCGTTAAACTTTTGCAACAGGCTGCAAACCTATTGTTTGTGTATATAAAAAAGGGCTTGTCCGCTAAAATGCAGTATATTAAGTTTGTATGGATTATCTTACATCTTAATATCTAAAAATCTAACAATCTATTTGTTATTGAATGGTGTCAAAAATATGAAAATTATGGATGAGCCCGGTACAAAAAGCATCTTTGTTGCCAAACTTATTGTTGTTTTAAATTCTTGAATCCTTATTAACAAAGAGTTAACTTCGGTATAAAAAACTAAAATGCCTCGATTTTGGCAACAAAGATGCTTTATAGACCGCACTCATGTGATTGGGAGTAAATTTTATTTCTTTTTTGCCACAAAATCGGCGTACTGCTGGTCAACTCCTTTGATGTGATTGATAAGCCAGGATTTCAGGAAGTTGGTTACTTCAACCGACAGGATCAGTTTCCCGTTCTTTAATTTTTCATAAAAACCGGCTATTTTATCAGCGTATTCGTTGTGGAGTTTCCTATGATCTTCCAGGCCTGGAAAATCGAAGGATTTCATATACGCTTCTTCACTTTTGAAGTGATACCTTGTGTAATCAAGCATTGCCTCGAGCAATTCCTCCAGCTTTTCTTTTGATTTACCCTGTCTGATTCCTTCATAAAAATCGTTTAAGATTTCAATCCATCGCTGGTGTTCTTTGTCAATTTTTTCATTGCCTACGGAGAGGTCTTCGGTCCACTGAATTAGCATAGTAATTTATTTTAAAGTTTGTCTTTCTACTCTGTGAAGGTCAAATATAGTATTTTTCGTTTGTTCGACTGTTAATTTCCGATGTGGTTCAATCCGAAAATTTGACTTTCCATGTTTTATCAGTTAAATTTAATCCCGTGGCATTCTGAAGTGATTATGGAAGAAGTGGAATTTTACCGGGGTGATAAAGTGGCAGGATTTAGTCATTAGGATTTAGTCATTAGTTTTTAGTCAGTAGTGAGTAGTGTAGTGAAGATAAAGATGTTTTTTATACTGCACTCAGTTATTCTTGTTGTGGCAAACTTTGCCATGCTCGTTTCATCCGTATAAAATTTATTTATTAATGTCGGATGGAACTCGCATGCAAGAACGTATACATATTCTGATTGTGGCAAACTTTGCCATGCTCGTTTCAGATGTAAAAATTTTAACAATGAGAAAATTAGAAGATTATTATTGTATTGTGAGAAAAGTTCCTATTTTTGCACCGATTTTTAAATAATATAATGTCTAACCAATAGATTTTGCGAGGTTTAATTAATGGCAGAATTTGAAGAAAAAGAAAACTTACAGGAGCAGGAAAATGCTTCGGAAGTAAACGAAAAAGTTGAGGAACAGGCTCCACAGGCAGAAGAAGCCAACGAAGAGTCGTCCGGGGTTACAGAAACAAGAAAAGAAGACCAGGAGGTTGAAACCGTTGAAACAGCTAATGCTGATTTCGATTGGGATAAGTATGAAAACGGCGATTTGGTCGAAGAAGCCAAAGGTTCTGAGAAGAAGGAACTGGAGAAGATGTATGACAAAACTTTGTCTACCATCTCCGAAAAAGAAGTGATTGACGGTACCGTAATCGCCATGAACAAGCGTGAGGTTGTCATTAACATCGGTTTCAAATCAGATGGTATCGTCAGCCGTAACGAATTTCGTTACAACCCCGACCTGAAAGTCGGCGATAAGGTTGAAGTATATGTAGAAAGTCAGGAAGACAAAAAAGGTCAGCTGGTACTTTCTCACAAAAAAGCAAGAGCTCTCCGCTCATGGGATCGTGTTAATGAGGCTCTCGAAAAAGATGAAGTTATTAAGGGATACATCAAGTGCCGAACCAAAGGAGGTATGATCGTTGATGTATTTGGTATTGAAGCTTTTCTTCCCGGGTCACAAATTGATGTGAAGCCCATTCGCGACTACGATATGTACGTGGGTAAAACCATGGAATTCAAAGTAGTTAAGATCAATCCCGAATTCAAAAATGTTGTTGTTTCCCACAAAGCACTTATCGAGGCTGAACTGGAGCAACAGAAGAAAGAGATTATTTCCAAGCTGGAAAAAGGTCAGGTTCTCGAAGGTACCGTCAAGAACATCACTTCTTATGGTGTTTTTATCGATCTTGGTGGTGTAGACGGACTGATCCATATAACAGACCTTTCCTGGGGACGCGTTTCGCATCCGGAGGAGGTCGTACAGCTCGATCAGAAACTTAACGTGGTCATTCTCGATTTCGATGATGAGAAGAAGCGTATAGCTCTGGGACTTAAACAGCTGACTCCACACCCATGGGATTCATTGGATCCAAATCTGAAAGTTGGTGATGTAGTGAAAGGAAAAGTGGTTGTTATGGCCGATTATGGTGCTTTTGTTGAAATAGCACCGGGCGTTGAAGGACTCATACACGTTTCTGAAATGTCATGGTCGCAGCATCTGAGAAGTGCACAAGACTTCCTGAAGGTGGGTGATGAAATAGAAGCCCAGATTTTGACCCTCGACCGTGAGGAGCGCAAAATGTCGCTGGGAATGAAGCAGCTTAAGCCCGATCCGTGGGATAATATTGAAGAAAAATACCCTGTTGGCAGCAAACACAAGGCAAAAGTTCGTAACTTTACTAACTTCGGCGTGTTTGTTGAAATTGAAGAAGGTATTGACGGACTAATTCACATTTCGGATCTTTCGTGGACCAGGAAAGTGAAGCATCCGGCCGAGTTTACCAATGTTGGCGAAGAGATCGAGGTTGTTGTTCTCGATATCGACAAGGATAATCGTCGTTTGAGCTTAGGGCACAAGCAATTGGAAGAAAACCCATGGGATGTTTTTGAAACCATCTTTACCGTGGATTCCATTCATGAAGGTACAATAGTTGACATTTTCGATAAAGGTGCCGTAATTGCATTACCGTACGGTGTTGAAGGTTTTGCCACACCCCGTCATCTCGTAAAGGAAGACGGAAGTCAGGCCAAAGCCGATGAAAAGTTGCCTTTCAAAGTGATTGAGTTTAATAAAGGCGCCAAGCGCATCATTCTTTCTCATTCACGTGTCTTTGAAGATGAGAAACGTTCGGAAGAGCAATCGGCTAAAAAGAGTCAGACCAAAAACACCAAAAAAGGTGTTAAAAAGCTCAAAGACAGCCTTGAAAAGACAACCCTTGGTGACATCTCTGAATTGGCAGCCCTGAAAAATCAAATGGAAGCCTCTGAAAAGAAAGATGAAACCAAAGACAAAAAGGAAGAAGAATAGTTTATATTAACTAAGGGTGGACAATATATGGACTTTAAAATTGATAAAATCGATGATTTTATGGTGGTAAAAGTGTTGAAAGAAAAGCTCGACACCAATGTAGCTCCCAATCTGAAGTCGGAAATTGTTTTGCTTTCGGGCAATGGTGAAAAGAACATTCTGCTCGATTTAAGTAAATGCAATTATTGTGATTCATCAGGATTAAGTTCCATACTTGTCGCCAACCGGTTGTGTAAAAATGCCGGGGGAGTATTTGTTATTGCCGGCCTTCAACCGGCTGTGGAACGACTGATTGCCGTATCGCAGCTCGACACAGTGCTGAACATTGCACCGAATGTGGAGGACGGTATACAAATGATGCGCCAGTCAATCGGCAAAAAATAAAGTGTTTATGGGATTATCTGTCACCATTCTTGGCAGTAACTCAGCACTTCCCACATCCGAAAGAAATCCAACCGCCCAGGTGCTTGATGCATCGGGGCGGTTTTTTTTGATCGATTGCGGGGAAGGAACTCAGTTACAGTTGCGTCGCAATAAGGTGCGCTTCGGTCGCATTCATCACATCTTTATTTCTCATCTTCATGGTGACCATGTTTTTGGTCTTCCCGGACTGATCTCATCCCTTGGATTATTAGGAAGAACTAAAGATTTGCATATCTATGCACTGGCCGACCTTGAGCCCCTGTTGAGGCCATGGCTTAATTACTTTTGCCGTGATCTGCCGTTTAAAGTCGTTTTTCATCCTTTTACTCCGGAAGAGCAGATGGTAATTTATGAAGATTCTTCCATTGAAGTCGTTACAATACCCGTGGAGCATCGAATTCCAACGGCCGGCTTTTTGTTCAGAGAGAAGCCCAAAGAACGCAAAATCAATAAAGAGAAATGTGATTACTATCAGGTGCCATTGCGGTGGCTTCCCCGATTGAAAAAGGGTGAGGATTATGCCGGCGAGGATGGCAGTCTGATCGCAAATGATATACTGACTTTCCCGCCGCCTCCATCAAAGAGTTATGCTTACTGTACGGATACGCGTTTCAGTGAGAAGGTTATATCAGCCGTAAAAAATGCAGATTTGTTATATCACGAATCCACTTTTCTGGAAGACGAGCAAGAACTTGCCGGAAAGACTTTTCACAGCACAGCCCGGCAGGCGGCTGAGGTTGCGAAGCGTGCTAATGTCGGAAGATTGCTGCTCGGGCATTTTTCTTCCCGGTACCGGGACCTGAAACCTTTTGTTGAGCAGGCTGAAAAGGTATTTGAAAATGTCTTGATAGCAGAAGAAGGCCGTACTTTTGAAGTATAGCCCACAAACTGATAAAGAATCTTTGTCCGCCCAAAAAGAGGGGGGTTGAACGTTTTATGAGTACGGTCTAAAAAGCATCTTTGTTGCCAAACTCGTTGTTGTTTTAAATTTTGCATCCTCATTAACAGCAAGTTAACTCCGGTACAAAAATTTAAAACGCCTTGATTTTGACAAAAATATGCTTTTTATACCGCACTCTTTTATTATAAAGCAGGCCGGACATTTTTCGGCAAAAACTCTGCAAAAAAACTGCGTCCGGCCTGTCAGGGTGGAACAATTATGATGTTTTTTAGTCCATTAAATTTTTGCAATAAATACGGTAAAGTGTTCTCTCTCTATCAGCGGAGGTAAAACCCGGAGGCCGAAGGTCTTTTGTGTTTATAGCCAGTCGTTGCAATATAGAGACACGACTCCGAAGGTGTCGTATGTAATTCCTTCAGGCTTGGCGGGCGGGACGTCCCAAAACCTGCCGGTGATCCCCAAGCTATACCAGGAGGCCTTAAAATCCGCCAGAGAGCCCGTAATACCGTCCTCCGGGCGGTCACTTTATGGGCAGATACTATTTTTATTGCTTAATCTTTCCTTTCAATAAGGTAACTGAATGGGGAGGGAAAGCGTATGTGACAACGGAACCACTGGCTTTAATGTTCTCTTTTCTTTCGGTCTTTACATTGGTCTGACCAAAATCATTTTCAGCCTTTATATCCGGCCCGTTAATCTCATATACTTCCAGCTTTCCGTCGAAATCTCCTGACTGTGATATTATATCGGTAGGAATGGCTTTGTCTTTATGGCGATTGATCACCGCGATGGTAACATTATCATCCTTATAAGTGGCTGACACATCCAGGTATGGTACATCCGACTGCTGAGTTGTAGTTTCTCCCAGACCGAGGTAAAATTCTTCAGTATCGTAGGTTTCACAGTCTACAAATACATCGAGCGATGTTCCGTGCATGTTATTGGCAAAGAGCTCGAGCGGATAATAGATGGTTTGTTTGTACATGTCGTCTTTGCTTGTAAAAATGGGACCAATAACATTGACCAGCTGCGCCATATTGGCCATTTTTACTATATGGGCATTTCTGATGAATGCGTTGAGCATCCCACCAATGACGAGAGCATCTTCCAGATTATAATGCTCTTCAAGGGCTCTTTCACCGGTCATTGTATCTCCTGAGCGTGCACGGTACCAAACATTGTATTCATCCCAGGCAATATAAATAGGATCGTCGGTATGATCCCGCCGTAGAGTGCGTTGCATCACTTCGTTGATCATTCCTTCCACAATCCTGGTACGTTCTTCAATAACGAGGGGCGTGGCCATGAAGTTGTAGTAATTGTTGTCGGGATTTCCCACGTAGATGTGAAGGGCAATGTAGTCGATATAGTCTTTCAACTCTTCCAGAACAGTGCGGTTCCAATCATCAGGATTTGCATCCGGCCTGTAGTTGGAAGACCCTGCCGCAATAAGTTTAATACCGGGCGAAGTCAGTCGCATCAGTTTTCCTGCTTCGCGGGCTTTTTTACTGTAATCAATGGCATTGAGGTGTCCCATTTGCCAGTAACCGTCCATTTCGTTTCCGAGACTCCAGTATTTTATATTATAAGGTTCCGGGAATCCGTGTTTCTTTCGTAGCTCGGCATAATACGGTCCCTCTTTTACGTTGCAATACTCTACCCATTGCCGGGCTTCACGGATGGTGCCTGTTCCCAGGTTTACAGCAAAATAAGGCTCTGTCCCCAGTTTATTGGCCCATTTCATAAATTCGTTGGTACCAACTTCGTTGGTTTCTAATCGGGCCCACGCCAATTCAAGACGTTTGGTTCTTTCCGGTCCGACACCGTCTTTCCAGTTATAGTTTGAAACAAAGTTCCCTCCCGGGTAACGAACAATTGGGATATTCAGGTCTCTTGCAGCTTCCAGTACATCGGTACGAAATCCGTCTTCATCAGCAAAGGGGGAATCGGGATCATAAATACCTCCATAGACACATCGACCAAGATGTTCAACAAAATTACCGTAAATGTTTTTGTTGACTTCCCCTATTGTCCGGTCCAGATCAATCTTTATTCTCGCGTTTTGGGCTTGCAGGTTACTGCTAATGAAACCCGCCACCAAAAATAAGATCAGGGGCTTTAAAAAGTGGTTCATTTTCATAGTATTATTATTTTGATATTAGAAATTGCACGTTTCGGCAGGACTGCATGTTAAGCGTTATGTTCTTTGAACACGCGCTTACTTGTCAAAGATAGGCGCTGAGAGTTAAGTGGGGGAGGACAAACTGGTAAATCAGGTAGAAGGATGTTTTTGATACAATACTTCTTCAGACTCAGCAAAGAGTTTTAAATCAGATGATTGCAAAAACTCAGGCATTAAGAACATCCATGAGGAGTCTTTCCATACTGTCCCGATATTCGGGAACCTGAGTCAATAAATTTTTAAACGGAACAAACATATAGTAGCTAATATCAGAAATTCTAATGATCTATTGTATATTTGCACTGATCTTTAATTCATTCATATTCTTTGTTCGATGCAGGAAAAAATTTTCATTCTTGATTTCGGGTCTCAATACACCCAATTAATTGCCCGCCGCGTTCGTGAATTAAATGTATATTGTGAAATTCATCCTTTTAACAAATTTCCCGAACCTGATGAAACAGTAAAGGGTGTCATTCTTTCCGGGAGCCCGTTCAGTGTTCGTGATAAGAATGCTCCCATACCTGATTTAAGTAAAATTAAGGGCAGATTGCCCCTTTTAGGGGTTTGCTACGGTGCCCAATTCATGGCCCAGAATTATGGCGGTCTGGTAGAAGCTTCTGACTCCAGGGAATACGGAAGGGCTAATTTGAAATACATCGACCATGACAATGAACTGTTTCTGGAAATCGAGAAAGATTCACAGGTATGGATGTCGCATGGTGACACTATTATAAAACTACCCGATAATTATCGTATCATTGCAAGTACAAACGATGTTGAAGTTGCCGGCTACAAGGTGCAGAATGAGCCGACTTACGGCATTCAGTTTCATCCCGAAGTATACCATACCACACAGGGATTGCAGATATTGTACAATTTTGTAGTAGATATTTGCGGATGCCACCGTGACTGGACACCAGCTTCCTTTGTGGAAGAAACAGTTGAATCACTACAAAAGCAAATCGGCACCGATAAAGTTGTTTTGGGACTATCCGGAGGTGTTGACAGTTCAGTAGCAGCCATGCTTTTGCACAGAGCCATCGGGAAACAGCTTACCTGTCTCTTCGTGGATAACGGACTGCTTCGAAAGAATGAGTATGAGAAGGTATTGGATTCTTATAAACATATGGGTCTTAATGTGATCGGTATTGATGCAAAAGACCGGTTTCTGGGTGAATTAAAGGGTGTTTCCGATCCTGAGAAAAAGCGGAAGATTATAGGAAGAGTTTTTATCGAGGTTTTCGATACAGAGGCCCAAAAGATAACCGGTGTGAGATGGCTTGCACAGGGGACTATTTATCCCGATGTTATTGAATCTGTTTCCGTTAACGGACCTTCGGCTACCATCAAATCTCACCATAATGTAGGTGGTTTACCCGAAAAGATGCATCTGAAAGTAGTTGAACCGCTTAAATTGCTTTTTAAAGATGAGGTACGAAAAGTAGGGCATGAACTGAATATTTCTCCCACTATACTGAAACGTCATCCATTCCCGGGCCCGGGCCTGGCCATTCGTATTCTTGGGGAGATTACCCCAGAGAAGGTGGCACTTTTGCAAGAGGTTGATCACATTTTTATTGAAGGTCTTCGCATCCATAACCTTTATGACAAGGTTTGGCAGGCCGGAGCCATTCTTCTGCCTGTTCATTCTGTGGGTGTAATGGGCGATGAACGTACTTATGAAAGCGTGGTAGCACTTCGTGCGGTTACTTCGACCGATGGTATGACCGCCGATTGGGTGCATCTGCCTTATGAGTTCCTGGGACGTATTTCCAGTGAAATCATCAACCGGGTGAAAGGTATTAATCGCGTGGTTTATGATATCAGTTCCAAGCCACCGGCAACTATTGAATGGGAGTAGACACACATATTGTGAAAATTTTTGCAGGTTTAAAGACGAGTACAAGTTATGCTGCTTCAGCAGGTAAAGTGCTATTCTCTAATATATAGTCCCACAACCTGACAACTTAACAACTCAACAACCCGGCATGAAATAAGGGCAGGAATGACCTGGAAAATTAAAAGAAAATTCAGCAATGCGAAACGTTTTCATATTAACAATCACTTTTTTGGTGGCTTCATTGTCTGCAAATTCACAGGTAAATGATTCAGAACTGGAAAAAATTCAGCTTTCCTGGCAGTTGATTACTGCTTTCTATGTTGACAGTGTGAATACTCATGAACTTGCAGAGGAGGCTATTATTGCCATGTTAGAAAAACTCGATCCGCACTCGGTTTATATTCCTGCAGAGGAGGTTAAGGCCATGAATGAACCTCTTGACGGGAATTTCGAGGGTATTGGTATCGAGTTTATGATACTTAAGGATACACTTCTTGTGGTTTCAACCATACCAGGAGGGCCATCGGAAAAAGTGGGAATGATGGCAGGCGACCGTATCCTGGAAATTGACGGTGAAAATGTGGCTGGTATTGGCTTGACAAACAGCGATGTGTTTGATATGTTAAGAGGCCCAAAAGGAACGGAAGTACAATTGACCATTCTGAGAGATGATAGGAGTCTGAATTTTATTGTAGAGCGTGATGAAATTCCCATTCATAGCGTTGAGGCATCTTATTTGATTTCTCCTGAGACGGGATACATAAAAATATCAAGATTTTCTCAAAGTACTCATCAGGAATTCAGAGAAGGATTGAAAGAGCTGAAGAAGAGTGATATAGAAAATTTGGTACTTGATCTTAGGGGCAATGGCGGTGGCTATTTAAAAGCAGCTCTGGATATTGCTGATGAGTTTATCGGAGAACGCCGATTGTTGTTGTATACCGATGGGATGGCTATTCCCAGGTCTGAATATCATTCAAAACCAGGTGACCTTTGGGAAAAAGGGAAGCTGATAGTATTGATTGATGAAGGCTCTGCCTCGGCCAGTGAAATTGTTGCCGGAGCGGTGCAGGATTGGGACAGGGGCATTATTATGGGACGCAGGAGTTTTGGAAAGGGACTTGTTCAGAGACCATTTACATTGCAGGACGGATCGGAAATACGACTTACCATTGCCAGGTATTTTACTCCGTCAGGACGAAGCATTCAGAAACCTTACGATAACGGACTCTCGGAATATCACAGTGAGATATTTGAGCGCTTTGAGCATGGTGAGTTTATGTATGCCGACAGTGTTCACATGCCCGATAGCTTGGTTTACAATACGCTTGAGAAAAAACGAAAAGTTTACGGAGGTGGAGGCATTGTACCCGATGTGTTTATACCGATGGACACAGCCTACTATACGGATTATTATCGCGATTTGGTTGCCTCCGGAATCATGAACCGCCTGGTGATGGACATGCTGGACGAGAACAGGGAGATGTGGAAAGAGCAATTTCCGGCTTTTTCCGATTTTTCTTCCCGATTTGAAGTCCCCGATAGTTTTATTGATGAACTGGTAAAAAAAGGTGAAGAAAACGACATTATTCCGAACCGGCAGGAACTGAGTATTTCCGAATACTGGATCAGGTTACAGATTAAAGCTTTGATCGCACGAAATTTATGGGATACCGGCAAGTATTATCAAGTCATCAATCCGGCACTTCCGTTCTTTGATGAGGTGATTGAACTGGTGGAAAGTGAAGATAAATATTCAAAAGTATTTGAGAAAAGATGATTGAATGGTTGTCGGAACATTGGATGGAGATCGCAGGAACATTACTGTCCCTGGTTTATCTCTATCTGTCGGTTCGCGAAAACATCTGGTTATGGGCTACCGGATTTTTGTCATCCTTTTTTTATATGATTGTCTTCTTTGACGAACGCCTGTATGCCGATATGGGATTACAGGTGTACTACCTTATCATCAGCATATACGGCTGGCTTACCTGGAAGTGGGGAAGACAAAGAACCGGCGGAAAGAAGATGCCCATCAGTAAGGTGGATGGCAGGACAGGAGCTATTCTGTTGCTTACCGGAGGTATTGTTTATGTTGTGGTTCTTCTGATATTATTGAAAGTTCCCTCTTTAATAGATATTCCTGCGTCGGAATTACCTTTCTGGGATGCATTTACAACCACCGGGGGAATCATTGCAACATGGATGCTTGCCCGGAAATTTATTGAACACTGGTTGGTATGGATTATCGTTGACCTGGTAAGTAGTGGAATGTATATTTACAAAGGGCTTGAAGTAACAGTTTTGCTTTACCTGGTTTATACTGTTGTAGCTGCAATTGGCTATTTGGAATGGAAGAAAAACATGAAAACCCGTGACAGAGATATTAAAACATGATTGGTCCGGAAGAAAGGAATACCAGCGGAAGGGCAGCAGGTACATCTTTATCATTACGGGGCCCGAGTCTACCGGCAAATCATCATTAACTGAGGAGCTGGCCAAACATTTTAATGGAATAGCGGTTAAAGAATACGCAAGAGAATATGTAGAAAATCTCAATGGAAATTATACTTTTGAAGATGTTGAAGCCATTGCAAATCACCAGGTTGAGGAATATTGTTCGATAACCCAAGCCACTGATGGTAAGAGACCGGTGTTTTTCGATACCTTTTTGTTTATTACCAAAGTGTGGTTTGAAGAGGTTTTTTATTGTTGTCCGGTATGGCTGCATCGGGCCATTGAGAAATGCAGAATCGATTTGGCCTTGTTGTGTTTCCCTGACTTGCCGTGGGAACCCGATGGCGTTCGTGAGAATCCTCACAGGAGAAACTACCTTTTCGATCGTTACCTCGATGAACTGACGTATTACGGAGTCCCTTACTGTGTTGTGAGAGGAATTAATCAACCGAGGATTGAGAACGCGATTAGATGTATTGACAAAGAGATGTGTTGAGCCGTTTAAATTAAATATTTAGTTATGCGTTATCTGGAATATCCGAGAAAACTGAAAGACATCATAGAGAATCTTTCGCAGGAGGAGTCTTATCAGGCTGTATGTCACCGCCATTATCCCGATCAACCAATGCCTTCATCCAGGGTGCTTGAAGAAATTGTTGATCTGCTCAGAGAGATTATTTTCCCCGGCTATTATGGTAATTCATCCACCCGTCCTGACAGTATACGGTACTATCTTGGCGTTAATGTGGAAAAACTTTACGATCTGTTGCGCCAACAGGTGTATGCAGGCCTGTGTTTTGATTGTAAACACGCGAACAGGGAAGACCTTCTGATGCGGCAAGATAGAGCCGCTATGATAAGTATAAAATTTATTGAAAAACTCCCGTTGATCAGACATCTACTTGCCACAGATGTGGAAGCTGCCTATCTGGGCGATCCGGCTGCGCAAAGCAAGGCAGAAGTAATTTTTTGCTATCCGGCCATCAAGGCCATTACAAATTACCGAATTGCTCATGAGCTTTTGGAATTGGAGGTTCCGTTGATTCCCCGGATTATCACGGAAATGGCTCATTCCGAAACCGGTATTGATATTCATCCCAGGGCCAGGATTGGTCACCATTTTACAATTGATCACGGTACCGGCGTAGTTATTGGTGCTACATCAATTATTGGTAATCATGTTAAAATTTACCAGGGGGTAACGTTAGGTGCCAAGAGTTTTCCCCTGGACAAGGATGGGAATCCGATTAAGGGTATCGACAGACATCCGATCGTGGAAGATAATGTCATTATTTATGCACAGGCTACTATTCTGGGAAGAATAACTGTGGGGGCCAATTCGGTTATTGGCGGTAATGTCTGGTTGACTTCATCCGTTCCCCCAAACAGTAAAATTTTGCAGGAAAAATATCGACACAAGGGGTTTATGGATGGCGATGGAATTTGATTTTAGGGCTTCGTTTGAAATGATTGATTTTTCTGAAAATCAAGACCAATAGTATTTTTGCCGAAATTAACCAATAGGGAATGAGGCGTTATAAACTTTCCGTAACAACGGTTTTGAAGACAAAGACACTTGTTTGAGTTGATTCATTTATCTTATATTTTCTCATTTTGGCCATAAAAATTGTTGTTTTTACCAAAAACAGAAGTGATTACCAAGGTTTTTTGAACGGATTTGATTAAACTTCGGCAAGGATAATACCCTGAAATTTAATAAATTTTTATATTTGCGATGGATCAATGATAGACACTAAAATGGGTTTTAATCTTGAAGAATGGTATGCTCATAAGCTCCAGGGAGATGTAATCCTGAAATATACAGGAAGTATTTCCCCTGAAATGATTACCCATGCTTTAGAATCTGTTGAAAAAAATCCTCAGCTTAAAGGTGAAAGACTGCAGACACGGAAGAAGGTCTACAATGTTTTCGTAGAATGCATGCAAAACCTCTATCATCATGTTGATGCACCACCAGCCGGCCTCTCAGCAGGTGGGTCTCCCAATTTTGGAATAGTTATTTTGGTACGCGACGGCTCTTTTTACCGGGTTACGACCGGAAATTTTATTTTGCGTTCCAAAGTCAATTTTATCAAAGACCGTATTGAGCAACTTAATTCGCTCTCTGATGAAGAGGTACGTTTGCTGTATCGTGATATTCTGGGAAATGAAGCACTCTCCGAAAAAGGAGGCGGCGGTCTCGGGATGTTGGATATTGTCAGGAAAACTGGCAATAAACTAGAATATTTTTTGTATCCTTACGATGGAGAACATGTGTTTTATTCATTAGATGTCTATATAAGTTAAAAAGATATAATTGCCATTATGGAAACAATTATTCGCGAAGACACACCAAAAACTCCCTATGTCAGGTTGGACGGCGAAAAGGGGTTTGTCGAGATCAAAGGGCGCTCGATTCCCGAAAATTCTGTTGAGTTCTATAAGCCGCTTATTGACTGGATCGATGAATACGGGAATTCCCCCAAAGATAACACGGTAATTAATATTCAACTTGAATATTTTAATACTTCTTCTTCTAAATGTATCCTCGATATTTTTAAAAAGCTGGAATTATTGTTCAAAAAGGGCTATAAGGTTCAGGTGAATTGGTATTACGAGGAAGACGATGAAGACATGTTTGAGGCCGGGGAAGATTACCAGTCGATTATCAACTTGCCATTCAAAATGATTGAAATGGAAGAGTGATCATTCCGGAAATTTAATGAAACGTGTCCTGATTACTTGGGACGAATTCCGTCAAACTAATGACTTAGACTTATTTTATACGGATGAAACGAGCATAACAAGGTTTGCTTTAATAGATCATTAGGGCATTAGGGCATTAGATCATTAGATTATTAGATCATTAGATTGTTAGATCATTAGATTATTAGATTGTTAGCTAATGTGATAAAACTTATAACATTCTAACAACTAACACATCAACAACTTTAACAATTCTAACAGCCGTAACAATTTATTAAATGTGAGATGAAACGAGCATGGCAACGTTTTGCCACAATAAGAATATGTATTACCCGCTTGCATGTGAGTAAAATTTCACGCAAGGTGGCAGGAGTTTTATCCGTCAAATTATTATTCTACCGGAGTCTTTTTAACGCTTAAATGATTCTTTCCCTTCGACAAAATCTTCTTTAAAGTTTTGTTATACAGCAGAATAAATAACACAAAATTCATAACCCACAGAACGATTAAATCAATCCGGTACGTTTCGATTTGAAGATTTCCGACTTTCTTGAACGGAGCGAGAAAATGAGCTTTTACGAATTTGTGTTTTGGCTCTTTATAGATGGGATCAAATTTCTGGATGAAGCGGTTATTGTGCCGGATAATCCTTTTGGAGAAAAAATCATCCGTACCTCTTAGAAATCTTTCAAGGCCCTCGTTGTGGTAGTAATTCCTGAGTTGGGTAAGATAAAACCGACCAGCTTCGGGGTGCTTCCGTATCAGGGCACGTCGATGTTCTTCATGACGTCTGTCGGCCTCATTGTATAGTCCTATGTAAAATTTTTTTATTCTTTCCAGGTACTGACTCGCCTTCTCTGACTTTTCTTTTTGTGGAATATATTTGAATGTTCCAATATTTTCAAATTCAGGTCTGGAAGGTAATTCTTCTGCTATTTTGCTGAACTCATTATTAATCAGTTCCACATTGTTTTTCAAAACAAACGTATCATCTGTTGACTCTGCCTTCATTAGTTCCGACTTCATAGCCGGATACCAGTAATCTTTTCTGTAAGTAGCATTACTTTTCAGTTTTTCGTAAAGGAAAAACTCTTCCTGGTAGTTATTGTCCTTAAATTGATTCACAGCCAGGGCTTCGAAAGCCCACCGGGCAGTGATTAATTCGCCATACCACGGAATGTCAGATACCGATGAGAAATTGGGGTTGAGACGGTCGTAGGAGACAAAAACGCCACTCAGGATCAGCTGTGGAATGATCAGAAAGGGAATTAAAATGTAAATGTTAACAGTCTTTTTAAGTGTGTCGGATATTATGAGCCCAAGTAGGTTAGCAAAAACTGCAGATGTAAAAAGTATGAGCCAATAATCCATAAACATCTCTTTTATCTGAAGAATGCTGTTTCCTATCCAGACAAACAAGGCCACCTGAATCGCTGATAAGATGGCCAGGATTCCGACTTTTGACAACAAATAGCTGAATCGGCTCAAATTAAGGAACGCTTCGCGTCTCAGTATTTTTTTGTCGTTGATGATTTCTTCAGCACTGACGGTCAGTCCCACAAAAATGGCTATTATTACAGCAATAATGATGTATGTAATAATGTTTGGATTGTTATAAAAATAGTATTGCTTACTGCTGTTTTCGCCTACCTGAAAATAATAAAGCAATCCGGCAAGTACCAGTGCAAGAGCCGGCATTTCGAAAAGATTGATAAATATGTATTGGACGTTGGCCAGCTTTGATTTCAGGTCTCTTGTGAAGAATATTTTTAATTGCCCTAATCTGTCGGGTATTTGGAAATTGATCTCGGGCAGAGGTAATCTCTTCTCCTCCCTCTTTCTTGTTGAAGGATGTATTTTTTTAAAGGTATTAAACCATTCCTCGGGGGTTATTTTTCTGACTGGTGTAGGCGTACCGTATTCGTCCAGGACATGTGAGTTGACTATATTGAGGATTTGTTCGGGATTGACATTCCCGCATACGGGGCATTCACTCTCGTCTCGGTTGGCATGGTTGATGCACGACTTAAAATAGTTGATGGCACCTACCGGATCGCCATGGTATATTAAGTAACCACCTGTATCAAGCACCAGCAGTTGGTTGAACATTTTGAATATTTCTGATGATGGCTGGTGGATTACCACAAATATTAATTTCCCTTTAACTGCAAGATCCTTTAGCAGGTCCATTATGTTTTCGGAGTCGCGGGATGACAGGCCTGACGTGGGCTCATCAAGAAAAAGCACAGAAGGTTCCCTTATCAATTCCAGGGCTATGTTAAGGCGTTTCCTTTGTCCGCCGCTTATTTTCTTGTTCAACGGAGAGCCTACTTTCATATTCCTGATCTCGAACAGTCCCAGCGACCTTAACAGATGATCGACTTTCTCTTTTATTTCATGATTATTCAGGTGATCGAAACAGAGTTTGGTGTTATAGAACAAATTCTGATACACGGTAAGGTCTTCAATCAAGAGGTCGTCCTGAGATACATAGCCGATGAGTCCTTTGAGCTTTTCGGGGAATAAATGAAGGTCTATTCCATTAAGTAATATTTCACCCGATGAGGGCAGATAAATGCCTGTGAGCACATTTATCAGGGTGCTTTTTCCGGCACCTGAGTCTCCCATAATGCCTACGAGCTGACCGGAATGGCTGGTGAAACTCATTGGATGTAAACCGGATTCATGCCTCTTGCTAAAACTGAAAGAGATATCCCTTACATCAAAAACAATGGGTGTTTGATTTGCACTGTAATTAAAATGCGTGGCAATATCGCTGAAAGTGACAGGTGTCCCGTGCATGTACCGTACCGATCCGCCGGGACGTAAAAACTGTATCCGGTGGGGGATCAGAACCTGCCCGTTTATAGTAAGTTCGGTGCTTTCGTTCGACTTAACCAGGAAAAGAGAGACCGACCTGATGTTGAGAACATAAATTTCAGTGTTTAAAAACTCCCTGAAGATATATCGCTCTTCCTGCCGTCTTTCTCTGTCGCCCCCTATTATTAGTATGTCTTTGTTTTTTTCGGGAACGGGGTTTGTTATGAAATTTTTGATGGCTTCATACTCTTCTGCCGGAATATTGAAGGTTTCGGCAACAGTGTCGGCAAACTCATTTTCAATTTCAGAAATACCGCCTTTTCCCGAATTTAAAAACTCGAGAAGCTGAATGATAACGATGGTTTTCTGATAATGGGTCAGCTCTTCATTTATGGCGGTGGCTATTCGGAGTATTCTTACCGAGCTGGCGGCATATAGCTTGGGAATGCGTGTTTTTTCTTTAAGTTTTTGCCTGTAAGTTTGCCGATGTTGGTCAAATAAAATCAGGTATTCTTCAATGAGTTGATTATTAAGATGAAGCGAAAGATAATTTCGCACAACTTTACGACGCGAGACGGCATCCTGATCGGGCGCGGCCACCAGGGCAAATAATTGCATCAATGCTTTTAAAATACCTTCACTCATGTGGTATTTTCAATGTTTGAGGTTTTTCTGAAAATTATGATCCTCTCGTTTCGACAGTTGATTTTCAAAACTATTTGCTGTTGATATTTTTTCAGAAAAATCCACATTTTCTAAGAGGATTGTGCAACAAAACCGACACTTGATTCAAACCTGTTTTATTCAGTTAAAAGGCAGATGGTCTCAGGTTCTTAAAACCGATAAGGAGCACTGCCATGCCCGAGCTTCCGCTTCCCGGCACCAGACCTGCTTCAATCTTGCATTCCATGTTCCCCTCCATCTTGAAATCCCAGCTTGATGGGTAATTATGCCGGGTAGTGGAAAACAATAAATTATTATTGGTATCATAGATTGAGAACCAAACTCTCTTATTTGTAGGTGAGCAGGTTGCAATCCGGTAGATATTACCTTCGAACAGGGTGGCTCTGAATTCGGCTACTTCCGTACCGGTAAGAAGCGCTTTCATAGGTTGACTGTTGTGAATAAATCCATTGTCGATTTGTTCCATGCAGTCGGCATAGATGTCCTTTTGGTTCGATGGCTGACTGAAAGCCAATGCGAACATGCCGGCACTCACAACAAAAAGTAAAAATGGTATGGTTTTTCCGGATATCATATCGCACTAATTCTTTGTTGAAAATTGGCCCTTATTTTGTCTTTAGTCAAAGATATTCAAAAAAACAGAATATTTCGATAAATATCTAAAAAATAATCACTTTGTAGGTCTTTGAAGTCGCGGATGTCTGGCTGGAATAAATGATCTTTCTGTATTTAAAGTATTGATTGTAAGAGTTTTGATTTTTAATATAAATTTTATCCAAATTCTTGCAATCAAGCGGCGGAGCCGGGCAAGATCGATTCCGTTTCCCGATTTCCCGATTTTGATCAGAAATATAGAAAATGTAAGGCTCTCATTAAAATAGTTATGAAAGCCAACATTTTCTAAATCGGGGTTAACTCTGAGTAAAGCGATACTTCGCCTAAATCGTATCGCTCCGCCCGGCTCTCTTTGCAGGGCAAAGCGGCTGTTTGATTGCAAGAACTCAGGTTTTAGTAAAATACAGTCGTTCCTGGTTGAGCAGGTACAAAATCTTGAAAATGCCTTGTTTTTTCGCCGGTGATCCGGAGGCTTAACGGGAATTCTCCGGAGGGAACTCTGGGCATGATGGCCAGTCTTATCTGCAGAGTGTTGAAGACCAGGTTGTCGTTTCTTATCCGCAAGCCACCTCCAAAACTAAAATATGGCGTATGATTAAAGAGGCTTTTCGAACTCTCTTTTAGAAAAGCGGTATCGAAAAATGTAAATGCCGCAAATTTGAATCCCAACGGTTCTATGTTCGTAAATAATACCTGCTCTGTCTTTAAGACTATTTTTTCTGATCCTCTTAATGATTCGCTGTAATCGAAACTATGCAGACCATTCACGTCTTCATCAAGAAACAAATACTCTCCGGGAAATCGTTTAAGTCCGTTTACATATTGGATTTCAAAGAAGTTTCTGAGATCGCTGTTTCCTACTTTTATTAAGGGGGTAATGTACTCTCCGACAAGCTTGAGATGTCCTTGTTCAGGGGAGCCGGATTTGAAGAAAGAGCCTACGTCGGCACTCAGATAGAGATAGCCTTTTGATGGGATAAGCGCTTTTCCCAATGAGTGGTGAAAATTCAGATAATGACGGGTTGAGCCATCGCCGTCTTGATACCCGTAATTCAAAGATGTAAGAAAACCATAAGGAACATCTTCTGTCCGTCCGAAAGAATAAATGAGATTATTTTTATAGTAGCCTCTTTTCGAGAAAGAAAGACCTCCGAAATAAAACTTTCCCACGGGAAGAAATTTTTGATTCTCAACCTGATCAAAAAGTTTTAAATCGAGGAAACGGGTTGTTATGTAAAAATTGGACCGCAACGGATGGTCGGAATCTCTAAACAAAAATGAACGGCCAAACCAGAAATTCTGTCTCCTGTAATCAAGAGGAGACTCCCATTCAAGGGATGGGTAATCCTTTAGCTTGGGATTTACGTAAGAGCGGTTAACCGTAGCACCACCGGCATATTTTATTTCAGGCAGTACAAAGTTTTTTTCAATATTACCCGAGATAAGCTGTAAATTTTTTATATGCGAATAGTCAAGTTCAAAGTTGATGTATTCGCCTAGGAAATTTTCTGTTCCGAAAGTCTCTCTAACCCCCCAGTCCCTGATATCGGTGGTTGGCGTTACAATGGTGTGCGACAAAGAAATACCGCGACCAAAAAGGTTTTTGTTGATGAGCGATACCGAAGGTTGCTGGTTTTCCCGTCCGATGGATACTGCATGAGGATACCGGTCTTGTATGTACACACTTATATTTACCACATCATTATTTTTAGCATGAGGCCAGGCAACTATCTTAGCGTCGTTAATAAATGAAAGGGAACGCAACAACCGCTCGCTGTCTGTAATATCTGACTGGCTAAGACTTTGCCCTGCCTCAAAAGTCAGAGTTTTCAAAACAATTTGCGGAGCTGTTTCGAATCTTAGCGTATTGCCCATTTTTACCAGCCATGAGTCTTCAACTATTGTTGTATCGTTTACTGAACCACCGAAAGGAGGAATGTTTCTGATGTCAATATTGGCAATTCTTTTGCCTGAAAATTGAAGATAATTTTTATTTTGAGATAATGAATCACTGTTTAAACTACTCTTAACGAGCCACTCGTGCAGCTTGCGCGAGAAAAAATTATTTTCAGAATGATCTTTCAGTATTTCTTCCAGTTTTTTCCCTTCCTGAGGTTCTTCAATATTTAAGTTCCCTGGCTTTATCAACCTGATAACCGTATCATTTCTTATGATTATAGTGGTATCCGTTGACTGGGCATTGCATAAAAAAGTAAAGTAAAGCAACAATATTATGACAAGACGTATTCTTTTTTCAGATCGTCCGCAAAAAATGGAAAAATGGCCGGTATATTCAATCATTGGTTGTCAAAGGTATATTACCAAAAATGCGATTGAAATCAGAATTCCTGCTATTGAGAGCCAGGCGCCTCTTCCACGGATTCCGTTTTTCCCTTTGAGGATGAAAAGGCCCGTGATGGCAAGTATCATTAACGAAAACGCAAAAATATCAGAAAACCAGGTCCAAAGTTTGCCGGGATTGTAATGTAAAAAGTTGACTTCATAAAAAACCGGTCTTTTCCGGATGATTTCAATATTTGCTATTCCCGTTGCTGTATCTACTGTCACCGAACTTCCTTTTTCCAGAAAAATTTTTATCATTCCCGGCGAAGGAGAATAATGATTTTTATAGTCTTGATTAACTCCGCATTGTTCAAGAATGGCCAGCACAGATGCCTGGTTGTTTTCATCAAAATGTTCAGGAAGGGATATTTTTTTCTCCTGAACTTCAATGATATAGTTCGGATTCCAGTCGTCAATATGGTTCAGAGCTATTCCCGACAGGCCGTAAATGATAATCATGCCTGTAAAGAAGTAGCCTAAATCGCGGTGAATTACACGATTAATTTTGCGCCAGTTAAATTGCATAGTGATATCTTGTTATTTCCGGGTCGTTGCTAAAATACATATTTTTTGTCTGATACTATACCCTGAGATGTCTGGTTTTATCGGGCCAAACTATTGAGTAATAATGAAGCTTTTAAATAAATCAGGCTGAAAAAATGGCATATTATGGCGTTTAAAACGGTCAATTTAGCAGTATAAAGTTTATGGCAGGAACCTTGAAGTAATACTTGAGTGCAGTCTAAAAAGCCTTTTGACCCCTAAATCCCCAAAAGGGGACTTTTTCAAACTGCTGATTTTTAGCAGTTCCCCTTTAGGGG
>NZ_AEWI01000030.1 GCF_000191885.1 Anaerophaga thermohalophila DSM 12881 | reverse complement strand
ATATCTTAAACCCATCTGACTGGAATACAGAATTTTATGATAGTAAGATAACGAGTTGGGCGTCGCAAAGGCATTCTTCAAAGCTTCTCATACCTCGCCACCAGCGGCATTCGGCGACCAACGCCAAAGGCTTTACCCGAAACTCTTAAAATAGGTGGCGTCTGGAAACGCTTATATTCGTTAAAATTGACAAGTCGTACTGCTTTTCGAACCACCTCTTCTGAAAAGCCTTCTTCTATAATACTTTGTGGCGAACGATTCAGTTCAATATAGCGAAACAAAACTTTGTCGAGTACATCATAGTCGGGTAAAGAATCGGAATCTTTCTGGTCGGGTCTTAGTTCCGCCGAAGGTGGTTTCACGATAATATTTTCGGGAATCACCTCTCCCCCTCTATTCAGATACCGGGCCAGATTAAACACATCCGTTTTGTAAACATCGCCCAGCACACTCAGTCCGCCGTTCATGTCTCCATAAAGCGTTCCATACCCCACAGCGGCTTCACTCTTGTTGGAAGTATTCAGAAGAATATGCCCGAACTTGTTCGAATAAGCCATCAACAACAACCCACGAATACGGGCCTGAATATTTTCTTCGGTCACATCCGGTTTTCTGTCACCAAACACCGGTTTCATTGCATCTTCGATACTTTGGTAGATATCCCTGATAGCCACAATATGCGTCTCAATACCGAGATTTTTTGCCAACGCTTCTGCATCCGACACACTATGACCCGAGCTGTATTGTGAGGGCAACAGCAGTCCATGAACATTCTCTGCACCAAGTGCCTTAACAGCCAACGCTGCAGTTACTGCCGAATCGATGCCACCGGAAAGACCCAGAACTGCCTTTTGAAGACCCGACTTTTGAAAATAATCCCGGATGCCAAGAATCAAACCATTATGAATCAACTCTATCGGATTGGTTTCGGAAAGCTGATCAGAAGATACATTGTCAACGCTATCAATATCGATATCCCGAAATGACTCCGAAAAAGTGGAGAGCTTATGAGTTATATTCCCTTCACTATTTACCATCATGGAGCCACCGTCGAATATCAGTTCAGTATTGGCACCGATTTGATTCACATAAGCAATGGGCATGTTATACTCTGCAGCCTTTTTACAGACCACCTGCTTACGCACATTTTCCTGATGATACGAAAACGGAGAAGCCGCAATGTTGATCATAAAATCAGGCTTAAGGGGAGCCAGTTTTTGCATCGGCGAAAGCGTATAAAGATTGTTCCGGGCAAAATCAGCTTCCGATGGCTGGTCGTCCCACAAATCCTCACAAATGGTGATGGCAATGCGCCGGCCTTTGTAATTGATAACCTTAAACTCCTGGTTGGCTTGAAAATAGCGATATTCGTCAAAGACATCATAGTTGGGAAGCAGGGTTTTATGAACCACATCCTTTACCTTCCCATCAGCCAAAAACCAGGCCGTGTTATGTAATTGTTTGCCCCTGGTTTCGGGATTCAGACTTGGCCCTCCCACAACAGCACCAATGCCCTGACAATGGGAAGCTATCGTTTCAATAGTATTAATGGATGCTTCCACAAATTCCTTGCGGGTTAACAAATCAAGCGGCGGATATCCGCAAACAGCTAACTCGGAAAAAATTACCAAATCGACACCTCTTCCTTTGGCATCCTGAATATGGGAAATAATTTTTTCGCTGTTCGACTCGAAATTTCCTATGTGATAGTTTAATTGAACAAGGGCCAGTTTCATAAAATATTGCCTTTTGATTATTGTTGTAAAATAAGGTCTAACCACAGAGACACAATGACGCAAAGTCTTTTTATGATAAAATTGCGATTATCCTCTCCGACTTTACAATAAGATTCATCATCAATATAGATCGTTAGATTTTCAGATACCTGCATAGCGTCAGGCAGGCAAGTCAGATGTCAAACCATCCATATAATTTTGATATACTGCATCTTAGAAATTAAACCTTTTTGTCACAGACAATTGGTTTGTAGCGTATTGCAAAAGTTTGATAACCGACCCGTTATAAAACCCTGGAAATAATCCACAACTTGCTCATATTAAAAACTCTGCGTCATTGCGTCTCTGCTTTTAAAACCTCAATTCTGCCTTCTCAGGATTGGCTGCTAAAAAATAAAACCGATTTCGAAGACCAGGCGGTTCAATACAGTCTTATCATCATACCCTGGTTCATCGGTAATATCGGTAAACCCATTGTGATAAACAAGCCCGAACATCAGGGCATTGGAACCGCCGATGGAATATTCCAGTCCGGCCCCGAGGTGATACCCAAGCTCAAACAACTTTACCTCATCACCAATGGAATTGTCGTCACCGTCGCGGGCGCTAATGTTTATTTGGGGTGTTAATCCGAAGCGTCCGTAAAAACAACTTCTTCGAAACTCATTCGAACGCAGTTTCAATCCAAAAGGAATCTCAATATATCGAAGTTTATAATCTTTATTGTCTACCGGTGCATCTTCATTAGTCGTATTGTCCGAATAGGATAGTTTTCCGCCTGTACGATTAATGGTCAGTCCTGTTGAGATGGCATAGTTCTCGGCAAAAAAGCGGTCGAGTACAACCCCGAAATTATAGCCGGCCATACTACTTCTCGATTCAACGCCATCCATGTCAGGCTTCATCCAGGAAATTTGCGGCTCGGCAACAAATGAAAGACGTATGCTTTTTGCTTCCTGGGCAATTAGTTGCGTTAATACCAGCAAAAACAAGCCGGCAGTTAAAATCAGTTTCTTCATAAGGTTGCTTTTTTATTTGGTACTGATCTTTATTTCCAATTTCCAATTTTACAAAAAAAAGGTGAAGCCCTCAATAGTTCTATGCAATTAGTGAGTGCTGTATAAAAAGCATATTTTTGTCAGAATCCAGGCGTTTTAAATTTTTGTAC
The DNA here is from genome assembly GCF_000191885.1 of Anaerophaga thermohalophila DSM 12881. Taxonomy (GTDB): domain Bacteria; phylum Bacteroidota; class Bacteroidia; order Bacteroidales; family Marinilabiliaceae; genus Anaerophaga; species Anaerophaga thermohalophila. Next base: position 20,807 of record NZ_AEWI01000030.1, on the reverse strand, counting down.
CGCAGTTAACTTGTTGTTAATGAGGATACAAAAATTTAAAACAACAACGAGTTTGGCAACAAAGATGCTTTTTAGACCGGGCTCATTAGTTAAAGCAGGACGAAATCGGACAGACTAAAATAAGCCCATTTTCTACCGAAAAATTCACGTTAAAATTAATATCTTAGCATCGTAATCGAATGTAAAGATAGACCATTTCCGGTTTTTTAAAGAAAATTCAGACACAATAGATTATTGAGTCCGCTCTTAAAAGAGCAATTTTTGTCAAGGTCGAGACGCAGGAAATTTTTGAACCGGAATTAACTGATTGTTAATGAAGATTTAACAACTTACCGCCACAATAATATTGGAAAAAAGAAACTTTTAGAAGTAGGCTCACACTATTGGATTTTTAAATTTAAGTTACAAGATAAAATATTACAACACTGACAATCAGATTTTACCATGAAAATTAAATATTCGTTTCTTATCCTTCTCTCTTTGGTGTTTCTTGCAAACGGTTGTAATCTTTTCAACAACGCACCTGATGTTTCCGACATAGAGGTTGATTCGGATTTAATCCCTTTTTATGAAGAACTGTTTGCCATACCACCAGAAAATACGGACGAATATACAGAAGCGCTTCAAAAAAAGTATGGAGATTATTTCACCGCTTACTGTGAAGGTATTATAGGAGTGGGAAAACCCGGCAATAAAGAGTTCTCAGAAAACATGGGCCGCTTTCTTTCATACAAACCCAACAAGGAGGTCTTTGACACCTGCCGGAAAGTATTTTCGGAACACAGAAAAGAAACAATCCATAAGGACCTCATAAAGGCATTCAAATATTACAAACACTACTACCCTGAAAGAAATGTTCCCGACGTTTATCTACACATTTCCGGTTTTAATGAATCCATGGTTGTCGATTCGGACTGGGTTTCGGTAAGTGTGGAGAAATACCTTGGCCGGGATTGCATTTTTTATGAATGGCTGGGGACTCCCAAATATCTGCGGGCTCAAATGATTCCCGAAAGGGTAGTTCCTGATGTAATGAGAGCTATAGCAATGACCGAATATACGTATAACGATTCCATAGATGATCTCATCAGTCAGATGGTTTATCATGGTAAAATATTACACTTTGTCAAACACACTATCCCCGACATTCCGGACACATTACTCTTTGGATACTCGGAAAAAGAGATGAAATGGTGCGATAAAAACGAAGAATTTATGTGGTCGTCAATGGTGGAACATAAACATCTTTTTTCGACCGACCAGATGCTCATACGCAAATACATCGGGCCGGCACCATTCACCAGTGTTTTCGGACAGGAATCACCGGGCAGAACCGGCCGATACATCGGTTACCAAATTATGAAATCGTGGATGGGAAAACATCCGGACAAATCATTCCGGGATATGATGCAAGCCTCTGATCCACACAGAATTTTGTCACAGGCCAAATACAGACCCTGAGGTATTTAGGGTTAATATATCGATATCGCTACTGACCGACTAAAGGAAAAGGTTTTAATGAATTCCAGAATAAAAACAGGCATACTACAGTTTGCTCCTGTTATAGGAGACATAGTTTCTAATATCAGAAAAATTGATCAACTGCTGGACAATGCTCCCGGAGTTCAATTATGGGTATTACCCGAATTGGCTTCATCAGGGTATAATTTCGCCTCAAAAGAGGAGGCCCGGCAAAGTGCTGAACCACTTGGAGAGAGTCTTTTTATCAGATACCTTACCGAAAAAGCAGAGAAACTAAATGCCTGGTTTGTTTCGGGTTTTAATGAACTTGATGGCGACAAACTATATAACAGTGCAGTGCTTATTAGCCCTCAGGGCCTTGCCGGACATTACCGGAAGCTCCATCTGTTCAATCGGGAAAAAGAAATTTTCGAGCCTGGAAATACCGGACTTCCGGTTTTCTCAACCCCTTATGGAAAAACAGGCATTTTGGTTTGTTTCGACTGGATGTTCCCAGAAAGCTGGCGGATACTGGCTCTGAAAGGCGCCCAAATCATCTGTCATCCTTCAAATCTTGTACTTCCCTGGTGTCAGAATGCCATCCCCGGATATGCATTGACCAACCGTATTTTTGTAGCCACGGCCAATCGTGTTGGAACAGAAAGAGCGCTTACTTTCACGGGACAATCGGTTCTGGTGAATCCAAAAGGTGAATATCTTTTTAGAGGAAATCCAGATAAAGAAGACATTCTTACCGCTGACATAGATTTGTCGGATGCACTTGACAAGCAAATGACACCTTTTAACCATGTATTTGCAGACAGACGCCCCGATGTTTATTCCCTTCAGGATGTTAATGATAATCATAAAATAAAGGAAGCAAAAAGCGAGCTGCGCAAAAAAATAAAACAGGAGAAACAAAAACACACCAGCGTAGAACTGAAAAAAATAAGCATTGATGTAATGGCCGGGGTTGAAAAACTCCCGCAATTTCAAAAAGCTAAGAAGGTGTTTGTGTATTGGTCGCTCCCCGATGAAGTGTCCACACACGATTTCATAAAACGCTGGCATGGGGAAAAAAGAATTTTTCTTCCGAAGGTAACCGGCAAACAACTGGAAATTCGCGAATTTACAGGAGAAAAAAATATGAAACCCGGACGCTCTTTTGGTATACAAGAACCTACAGGAGAAATATTGACCAATCCCGAAGAAATTGACATAGCCATTGTGCCGGGGCTGGCATTTACAAGGCATGGAGCCAGACTGGGACGTGGCGGCGGTTTTTACGACAAAACGCTCCCATTGTTAAAAAAAGCTTTCAAAGCAGGTGTTGCTTTTCCCTTTCAAATGGTAAGCACTATTCCAACTTCTGGCAACGATGTTTATATGGACATTGTTGTTACAGATGGATCAATAAGATAGAAAAAAGGAACCGCCTGTAAAAATAACCGGCAGCTCCTTTAAAAATTATGATAATTTTAGTGATTGCCTATAAAGTCGGGAAAATTATAACAAATCTCTATTCAAAATTGCCAGTTGCAAGGCTTGTGAAGCCGTAAAAAACAGAGAGATGCCTTTAGACCGGCTCATGAGGTACTAATCAATCTCAACCATAACAAAATTCTTGGGTATCTTCTGCCCTTTTTCCACATTTACTTTCTTAATTGTTCCATCGAAGGGCATATGTATCTGATTCACCATTTTCATGGCTTCCAGCAAAAGAAGTACTTCTCCTTCCTTAACCTTTTGACCTTTTTTGACTTTTACCTCGGTAACCGTACCGGGAATAACAGAACGTACTTCCTTAGGATTAGGCGCCTGGTACTTTTTTCTTTCTTTAAACTTTCTGGTCAATCTCGTCTTATACTTCAGACTTAATATCTGAAAATCGACCAATTCCTGATTATCGTCCTTCATTGTGTATTCATTTTTAGTTGATAATACCCGGGAACCGGGGGGTTAATACTAAAAAAGAAGCTTTGGGCGGTGATAAAACCGAATACTCCCGGTTAAAAAGGAGGTATTCCGTGCTTCTTCTCAGGACGATAGTCCACTTTACTGCCGGATACTTCCAGGGCATGTAACAACATTTGACGTGTTTCATCGGGTTCGATTACCGAGTCGATATACCCTTTGGCAGCAGCTACATAAGGATTGGCAAATTTTTCTTTATACTCCTGTACCTTAAGCTGACGCATTGCCTCGGGGTCATCGGCTTCTTCTATCTCTTTTTTAAAGATGATGTTTGCTGCACCTTCAGGACCCATAACAGCAATTTCGGCAGTTGGCCAGGCAAAAGCAAAGTCAGCATGCAGATGGCGTGAGTTCATGGCTATATAACCACCTCCGTAGGCTTTTCTCAGAATAACGGTTATTTTGGGTACGGTAGCTTCCGAATAGGCATACAGCACTTTGGCACCATGACGAATAACACCGGCATGTTCCTGATCAATACCGGGCAAATAACCTGGCATGTCTTCCAAAGTAACAATAGGGATATTGAAGGCATCACAGTAGCGAATAAAGCGGGCAGCCTTATCGGAACTATCGGTATCCAGAACGCCGGCAAGAACCAGTGGCTGATTGGCAACAAAACCAACCGTTTCCCCGTTCATACGGCCAAACCCGATAACAATATTGGCGGCAAACAGTTCCTGAATCTCAAAAAAGTCTGAATCGTCAACAATGGCTTTAATAACGTCTCTCACATCATAAGGCTCTTTAGGATCGGCCGGGATAATATCCTCGACTGGTGTATCGAATTTGGGAGGCCTGGGAGGAAATGCTTTTGCCTTTTGTTTATTGTTCCATGGAATAAAAGTGATAAGTTTCTTAATTTGATCGAAACATTCCATTTCACTGTTGGCAAAAAAATGGGCATTTCCAGTAATCTCGGCATGAACACGAGCCCCTCCAAGATCCTCCATCGAGATTTCTTCCCCTAACACGGTTTTGATAACGTTCGGACCGGTAATAAACATCTTACTGATTTTGTCGACAGTGAAAACAAAGTCGGTAAGTGCCGGCGAATATACTGCTCCTCCGGCACAAGGTCCGAGAATAACAGAAATCTGAGGAATTACACCGGAGGCAATGGTATTGCGAAAGAAAATTTCACCATAACCGGCAAGAGAATTAACGCCTTCCTGAATGCGTGCACCACCCGAATCGTTAATACCGATAAGCGGAACCCTCATTTTCAGAGCATGGTCCATAATCTTGGTAATCTTACGGGCATGCATCAAACCGAGAGAACCACCTGCAACGGTAAAATCCTGGGCAAAAATGCAAACCGGAGCACCATAAATGGTACCGGTACCAATAATTACTCCATCACCATGCAATTGCTTTTTGTCCATCCCAAAATCGCGGGCTTCGTGTTCGACAAAAAGGTCATACTCGGTAAAAGAATCCTGGTCCAGCAAGGCGAGAATGCGCTCACGGGCAGTCATTTTCCCCATTGCAGTCTGTTTCTCGATGGCCTTTTCACCACCACCCTGCTGTACTTTTTCTCTCCTTTTTCGAAGGTCAAGGATGTACTTTTTTAATGACATACTAAAAAATTTTGGTTAATCACCTGTCAATCAGCATAAAATAACGAGTGCTGCTGACCAAATCAGGGTGCATATTTACTAATTTTAACTTAAAGAGATGCAGAAAATTAGAATAATTTACACTGCACACACACAATATATTGGTTTACAAGAATTAAATTTAGAACGTATTTAAAGAAATTTAACTGACAAAATAAAGAGCCTTCCAACCGGACCGGGGCAGAATCAATTCAAGGCACGGACAATTAGTGACCGTTGCTGATTTACTTTGGTGCTTGATAGTACAATATAATACCAATTACAGCAAAAACAAAATTAGGCAACCAGGTAGCAAGCATCGGCGATAAATTACCGTTGATAGCAAAAGTTGTAGATATCGTCATAAATAAGATATAGGAGAAACTAAGTGCCAGACCAATTCCTATATGCAATCCCATGCCACCACGTGTTTTTCGCGAAGCAAGAGAAACGCCTATCAGCGTAAGAATAAAAGCAGAAAACGGCGATGCGATACGCCGGTGTCTTTCGATGAGGTATGGTTCAATATTACCGACTCCCCTTTCTCTCTGTTCATCAATGTAGTCTTCCAACTCAGGATTGGTCATGGTTTCAAAAAAATTCCTCTCTTCCTTAAAGTCGGCTGGTTTCATATTAACCACGGTATCCATCTCCTCCCCTTTTGAAAGTACCATCTTTCCGTTATTCGGAAAATCACGCCTGACATAATCCCTGAATATCCATTTGTTCTCAGTACTGTCATATTGAACCGATTCGGCAGTGATCTTGAATTTCAGATCTTTCCCTTCAATCTTCTCCATGCTGAAATCGTCCCCCCGATCGCGAAATGAAGAATAACGGCGCATGTAAATAAAAAGCCCCGGCTCAATTTGCATATGAATGTTGCTCATTCCCGTTTCACGGATTTCTTTTATGTAAGTATTCTCAAAATCAATACGAATTCTGTTGGCCGGCGGAATAATATAGCCCCCCATTACATAAGAAAAAACTGTAAGAATAGCGGCGCCTAAAAAGTATGGATACATCAACCTTTTAAAACTGACACCACTGGAAAGAATGGCAATTATCTCAGTCTGGTAGGCCATCTTCGAAGTAAAAAAGATGACCGCGATAAATACAAACAAAGGGGTAAATAAATTGGCAAAATAGGGAATAAAATTCTGATAATAATCAAAAACTATGGCCTCGAGTGGAGCATCGTTTTCCAGGAAATCATCGATTTTTTCTGCAAGATCAAAAACTATGGATATGCTAAGAATAAGAACTATCGCAAAAAAGAAAGTTCCCAGAAACTTTTTCAGTATATAAAAATCCAGCTTTTTCAAAGTTAATCGTTTTTTGGTTTATCCTTACAATTCCGGAACCTGCTGCAAATTAAGCATTATTTAGTCTCTGTCCATAATTTACTTACAAACGTCTTGCCAGTTGTTGTATCATCTTTTCTTTCCAGGTCGAAAAAAGGCCTTCGATAATAAGTCGACGGGCTTCGGAAACCAGCCAAAGATAAAAAGCAAGATTGTGAATGGAGGCTATTTGCGGCCCCAGCATTTCGCGCGAAACAAACAAATGTCGAAGATAAGCTTTTGAATAAAGGGTATCATACAAACAATGTCCGTCGGAGTCGATGGGCGAAAAATCGGTCTTCCATTTTTCATTCCTGATATTGATGATGCCCTCACGGGTAAAAAGCATACCGTTGCGGCCGTTTCTTGTGGGCATTACACAATCGAACATATCCACCCCACGGCTCACAGCCTCTAAAATATTGACCGGTGTGCCAACCCCCATCAGATACCGTGGTTTATCGCCGGGTAAAATATTGTTGACTACTTCAATCATTTCATACATCACCTCCTCGGGTTCTCCTACAGCAAGTCCCCCAATGGCATTACCATCCATACCGAATGACGCGATGAATTCGGCCGATCGCTTTCGCAAATCGGGATACCCTGCCCCCTGCACAATCGGGAAAAATGCCTGTTCATAACCGTATAAAGGCACCGTACTTTTAAAACGCTCAATTCCTCTTTTCAACCATTCATGTGTCAGCTCCATCGACTGAAGTGCATAGTTATAATTGGCATCACCAGGCGGACATTCGTCAAAGGCCATCATTATGTCGGCTCCAATAATCCGCTGAATATCAACTACCTTTTCCGGTGTAAACAAATGCTTTGATCCATCCAGATGCGACCTGAACTCTGCCCCCTGATGCGACAATTTTCTTTGCTCGCTCAACGAAAAAACCTGAAACCCTCCGCTATCCGTCAATATTGCCCGGTCCCAACTATTAAAACGATGAAGGCCACCTGCCTGCTGCAAAACCTCCAGACCAGGCCTGAGATATAAATGATAAGTATTCCCAAGTATGATATGCGCTTTAACCTCCTCTTTCAAATCCTTTACATGTATGCCCTTTACCGACCCGACAGTTCCCACCGGCATAAAAACCGGAGTTGGAATGCGACCGTGCGCGGTAATAATCTCTCCGGCTCTTGCTGATGACAACGGATCGGTTTTCTCTAAACGGTATTGCATTTGTTTACAATTAAAAATCGAAGTGCAAAGATACAAGACTTGTCCGTTTTTACGTTCTATGTTGTAAGCTAACAAAAAAAATCGCACTTTTGGCCGAAATTAATCGCAAGAGATTATGAGCATTCCACAACCAAATACTTTTGAAATCATATTGTTGTCGATAATGGCTCTTGTGTGGCTTTGGCAGTTCTTTTTTCTGATACGCCGAATTCGGCCGATTGCCGTATACAAACAAAAGGAAACGCATAAGAGGGACGTTCCTCCGGTTTCAGTAATTATTAGTGCACGTAACGAAGCCGAAAACCTTGGCCGTTTTCTTCCTGCAATTCTTGAACAGGACTATCCAGAATATCAGGTCGTTGTAGTCAATGATGGCTCGGACGACGACTCTGATCTGGTGCTTGCCAAATTAAAAGCAAAATATAAACACCTGTATTACACAACTATAGCTCCGGATAAAAAGTTCTACCACGGCAAAAAGCTGCCCCTATCTCTGGGAATCAAAGCTGCCGGGTACGAACATCTTCTACTGACCGATGCCGATTGCAGGCCTGCATCAGACCAGTGGATCAGAAAAATGGCAGAATCCTTCACAATCCCCGGTAAAGAGCTGGTATTAGGTATCGGCAATTACGAAAAAGCAAAAGGCCTGACCAACTTATGGCTGCGCTACGATACCTTTACCATTGCCATTCAATACCTGGGATTCGCCCTGAGCGGAAAACCTTACATGGGAACCGGCAGAAACCTTGCCTATACAAAGACCCTGTTCGAAAAGAACAAAGGATTCAAAAGCCATATCTATCTTGCCTCGGGGGACGATGACCTTTTTGTTCAGGAAGCAGCCACGAAAACCAATACAGCGGTATGTGCCGATCCTGAAGCCCATACGTTGAGTGTTCCACCGCCTTCTTTCCGGAAGTGGCTCGAGCAAAAACAAAGACACCTGACTACCTCGCGAAGATACACCACCAGCACCAGGTCTGCACTTTTTACCGAAGCACTGACCAGGGAAATATTTTGGGCACTAACCTTTTATTTTATATTTTTTCCTAATTTTGCGCCAATTGTATTGCCATTTTCGTTAATATTGTTTTTATTCAAATTTGTTTTTTGGAAAATGGCAGCCGGGAAAACCGGAATGGGGAAAATTTACCGGGCAGTATTATTGTTCGATTTTATTCAGCCAATACTGCTCTGTATGGCTCATTTGGGAAATCTGGCAGGGTCAAAAAAAAGGAAATGGAAGTAAATCCGAACTTATCAGACAAGGCAAGGTACGACCTTGAATTGGTTGAAAGAGCAGTAAAGGGCGATCAGAAAGCGTATGCCGAACTTATGGCGCGCTACCGTGACGCCATTTATTTTATGTTACTAAAAATGATAAATAATAAAACCGATGCCGAAGATTTGACCATCGAAGCATTCGGAAAAGCTTTCAAAAATCTGAGCCAGTATTCTCCCAACTACGCCTTCAGCACCTGGCTCTTCAAAATTGCATCGAACAATTGCATCGATTACCTCCGAAAGAAGCGCAACAACCACATCAGCATAGATGGAAATTACAGCTCCGAAGAAAAAGATTCCGAACCACAAGTCCACCTTAAAGATGAAACTCCCGACCCCGAAGAATTCATGATACGGGAACAAAAGGTGGTTTTAATGCGAACTGTAGTAAAAAAACTAAAACCACGTTACCGCACCCTTATTGAACTGCGTTATTTTAAAGAATATTCTTACGAAGAAATATCCGAAGAGCTTGATTTACCGCTTGGTACCGTTAAAGCCCAGCTCTTTCGGGCCCGGGAACTGCTTTTTAATACGCTCAAAAATTCTGAAGTGAAAAAGCATTGAACAGTAGAGAGTCTCGTGCCTGTGTCTCCCAATTATTATATTAATCGGATTATCCGTTATTTCGCTGGCGAATCAGAATTTTCCGGACTTCAAATTTACTGACAACATCAAAAAAGTTATCCATGAACAATACTCCGTTAACCTTCCACAAACGCCGTGAAGGCAAGTGATTATATTTAAAAATGAGTGCAGTATAAAAAGCATATTCTTGTCAAAATCCAGGCGTTTTAAATTTTTGTACCGGAGTTAACTTGCTGTTAATGAGGATGCAAAATTTAAAACAACAACGAGTTTGGCAACAAAGATGCTTTTTAGACCGCACTCAAAAATCCATTCAACTCAAAATTCATATTATAAATACCATAAGATATATCTTGCATCTTTGTATCTAAAAATCTAATTATCTATTGTATGGACATAATCCTGAAATACTTCCCTGATATCACCCCTCTGCAAAAAGAGCAATTTGCCGCATTAAAGCCATTATATGAAGATTGGAACAGTAAAATCAATGTAATTTCAAGAAAGGACATGGGTAATTTTTACCTGCACCATGTTTTGCATTCACTTGCCATTGCAAAGTTTCTGACCTTTACGGATGGTTCTGAAATCATTGATGTAGGTACCGGCGGTGGTTTTCCGGGAATTCCGCTGAGCATTCTTTTCCCAAAAGTTCATTTCCTGATGCTCGATTCTGTTGCTAAAAAAATTAAAGTCGTGAAGGCGATCATTCAGGAAATCGATCTTCAAAATGCGGAAGCGGAACAAAGCCGGTCGGAAAATTATAAAGGCAAATTCGATTTCATCATCAGCAGAGCAGTCACCAACTTACCCGATTTTCTTAAACAAACCCGGCACCTGGTCGCTTTACAACAAAAAAATGCAGTGCCGAACGGTATCCTCTACCTTAAAGGCGGAAACATTAATGCCGAAATTGCCCCTTTCAGGAAGATGGTATTCATAACCAATCTTAGCCAATGGTTTGATGAACCCTTTTTTGACACAAAAAAACTGATACATCTGCCGGTATAGAAATTTAGCAGATGGTTTTTAATCAGTAAATCAATAGTGGTAGACTCCAGATACTGACATACTAAACAAGGCTAAATATTATTGAGTGCGGTATAAAAAGCATATTACAACAATGCGTTTAGCTAGAAGATGCTTTTTCATCCGTATAAAATTTATTTTTAAGGTCGGATGGAACTCGCATGATTGAGTTTTATACATGTTCTTTTGTGACAATTTTTGTCATGCTCGTTTCATTCGTCAAAGATTTTCTTTGCGGTTTTAGCGTTCCTTAATTTTGCGTCCTTGGCGTGGAATAAAAATAGACAAAACTCATAGTACCTCAAAATAATATTTAGTCCCATAAAAGGCCGAAGTACCAAAAATTGTATTGATATTTTTTGGAAGACAAAAAAAACTTGTATTTTTGCATTCCGATTTTCTGAGAATAAGGCATTAAGAAAGGTAACCTTTGAAAATACGGGTCCGGAAAATTTTAGTAAAGAAAGAAGTCCCGATTATTCGGGACGAGTTCCATTAGACCAATAACTTAAGTAAATTATATACTGATGAAAAGGACATTTCAACCATCAAACCGTAAAAGAAGAAACAAGCATGGCTTTCGTTCAAGAATGTCTACTGCCACCGGACGTCGCGTATTGGCTTCACGACGGGCCAAAGGTCGTAAAAAATTAAGCGTTAGTAGCGAAAGAAGACATAAAGCATAAGAGTGGATCATTAATCTGAAAAAAATAATGAGGATTATTAGACCATTAGATATGCCTGATTGTTGACATTTGCCATTTTCTTCTGTCAGTGATCAAACCACATAAATTTAAGACATCTTCGTGCGAAGAAAAATATAATAAAGGGCCGTTTGGCCCTTTATTTTTTCTATTCTCCCTAATCATTCCTCCTGATTTGGTGATTTTGTGTTATTTTTGAAGACATTCAAAAAAATAAAAAGATGTCATTTATTAAAATCATATTCAGCAAAGAATTCGCCAAACATCTGGGAATTTTGGTGCTGGCCGGTATTCTCACCATTGTACTCGTTTTCTGGGGCCTGAATCTATACACCCGCCATGGCGAAGGTTTCGAAACCCCTGATTTCACAGGGCTGACAGAACAGCAATTCAAACATCTGATTGAGAAGAATGATCTCAGATATGAGATCATTGACTCTGTTTATATTGATGACGCACCTCCTGGCATAGTTGTCGAACAAACCCCGACTCCCGGGAGTCTGATTAAGAAAAACCGGAAAATATTTTTTACCATAAACTCATGGACTTCCGAAAAGGTACAGGTACCCGACGTCATTGATTACAGCGTTCGTAATGCAAGAGTATTGCTTGAATCATTCGGCCTGAAAGTGGGAAACCTCATTTATGTTCCCTCAGAATACACCAATCTCGTATTGGGTCAGCTCTACAAAGGCAAACCAATCGACCCGGGAACGCCACTTGAAAAAGGATCTTCTGTTGATCTGATTATAGGCCAGGGGCTGAGCAACCAGACCACTGCTGTCCCTGACCTGACAGGGCTTACACTCGAAGAAGCCAAAGAATCCAGCCAAAATCTTTCCCTTAATATCGGAGCCTGCATTTACGACTCTACCGTTGTATCAAAGGAAGACTCACTAAATGCTTTCGTTTGGAAACAGCGCCCCGAAAGTTTACCCGGTAACCAGCTCAGGCTTGGAGCTTCAATCGATATCTGGCTTTCAACCGATTCTTCATACATTATGCCCGACTCTGCCGTTATCGACACCATTGAAACTGAAATGTTTGAAGATTTGCCGGACGACGACCAATTTGATAATGAAGAAGAAAAATTCTTTTAATCTCTGCGCCAAATGAAACGAGCATGGCAAAGACTGTCACAAAAGAACATGTATAAGTTCTTGCATGCGAGTTCCATCCGACCAATAACTTAGATAAATTTTATACGAATGAATGAAGAGCAGTTTGATTATGATGAAACAGATGAACTGGACGAGATCATTGACGCAGGCGATGAAACGAGTAACCCAGGCCGACTTTACGAGCATTATCGTTTTGTAGCCGATGCCGGGCAGAGTCCGTTAAGAATTGACAAATTTCTGGTCAACCGCATTGAAAATGCATCACGGAATAAAATTCAGGAGGCAGCAAATGCCGGAAGTATTCTGGTCTGTGGTAACCCGGTAAAAGCCAATTACAAGGTAAAACCCGGAGATGTTATCACCATAGAAATGGCCTGGCCACCCAGAGAAATAGAAATAATTCCCGAAGACATCCCTATAAACATTGTTTATGAAGACGAGCAACTGATTGTGGTCAACAAAGCTCCGGGAATGGTTGTCCATCCGGGCTTTGGTAATTATACGGGAACACTTGTTAATGCCCTTGCCTGGCACCTGAAAGACCATCCATGGTTTCAGGGTAACGATCCCCGCCCGGGCCTCGTTCACAGAATAGATAAAGACACTTCCGGCCTTCTGGTAATTGCAAAAACAGAAAATGCAAAAACCAACCTGGGCAGGCAGTTCTTTAACAAGACCACCGGACGAACCTATCACGCCATTGTCTGGGGAAATGTTAAAAATGACGAAGGAACCATAGAAGGAAACATCGGCAGAAGCCTCCGCGACAGAAAGCAAATGACGGTATTCAGCGACAGTTCCCATGGGAAACCGGCTGTAACCCACTACAAGGTTTTAGAACGTCTGGGTTATGTAACATTACTCGAATGCAAACTCGAAACCGGCCGAACTCATCAAATCAGGGTACATCTGAAACACATTGGTCATACTTTGTTTAATGACGAACGATATGGCGGAGACCAGATCTTAAAAGGAACAACTTTTACAAAGTACAAGCAATTTGTAAAAAACTGCTTTGAAATTCTTCCGCGACAGGCACTTCATGCAAAAACACTGACATTTGAGCATCCCGCCACAGGAAAGACCATGGCCTTCGACAGCCCATTGCCCGATGATATGAGCCAGGTTATAGAAAAATGGCGCCATTATACTGCCGGAAGAGAATAGTTTAGTCAATAGTTTTTAGTCAGTAGTAGAAGTCAGGCATGAGGCAGAGGACATAGAGCATGGGGCATAGAGTGGAATGTCCTCTTACATGGGTCTTCGACCCCTGGGAACCCGGATAGATAAAGGCAGAAGTTTGACAGGCAGAAGGCAAAAGGTAAGGATTAAAGGTAAAAAGGACAGGATGGAACATAGTGCGGAAGATCATCCCCCTTTCAGTGGTCTTTGGTACTGAATGTAGAAATCAGTTAGAAATAAGTGAAGAGTGCAGTATAAAAAGCATATTTTTGTCAAAATCCAGGCGTATTAAATTTTTTGTACCGGATTTAACTCTTTGTTAATGAGGGTTCAAAATTTAAAACAACAATAAGTTTAGCAACAAAGATGCTTTTTAGACCGGGCTCATTAAAACAACATATAACAAACAGGTGAAGTCCATGAAAAATATCGGAATCGTATACGGAGGATACTCTTCAGAAATTGTTGTGAGCTGCAAAAGTGCCGAAGGCATTCTGTCGTTCATTGACCGCCGGAAATATAATGCTTTCCGGGTATTGATCACCCGTGAAAAATGGGTGGTGGTAAAGGAAAACAATGAATTTCCGATTGACAAGAATGATTTTACTTTTAGGATAAACGGTAAGAAATTGACCTTCGACTGCCTTTATATCACAATACATGGTACACCTGGTGAGGATGGTTTGTTACAGGGCTATTTAAAAATGATGAATATTCCGCACACAACCTGCGATGTACTTCCGGCAGCCCTCACTTTCAATAAATTCACCTGTAATACCTACCTGAAAGGCTTCGGTGTTGCTGTTGCCGATTCAGTTTTGCTCAGAAAAGGACGGGAATACAATGCCGAAGATATCAAAGAGAAAATCGGACTTCCATGCTTTGTAAAACCCAATGCCGGCGGGTCAAGCTTCGGGATTACAAAAGTCAAATCGTTCGAAGAACTCGAGCCGGCTATTGAAAAGGCTTTTGTTGAGAGTGATGAAGTTCTTGTGGAAACTTTCATGAAAGGCACGGAAGTTACCTGCGGCATATATAAAACACTAAGCAAGGATGTGGTGATGCCATTGACCGAGGTCATCAGCAAAAATGAGTTTTTCGATTTTGAAGCTAAGTACAACGCCGAAAAGGCAATTGAAATTACCCCGGCACGCATATCTGATGAACTCACTGAAAAAATTCAAAAGATCACTTCATTAATATACGATATTCTCAACTGCAAAGGAATTGTGAGAATGGATTATATTATTACGGACAAAAAAATATTTCTCCTCGAGGTTAACACTACCCCGGGGATGACTCCTACGAGTTTTATTCCGCAACAGACAGAAGCCATGGGAATGACCATGCAGGAAGTAATAACCGAAATAATAGAAGATGCCATAGAGCGGCAAAAAAAATCGGGTGTATCTCAACATTTTAAAGATACACCCGAGAACTGAGAAAAACTTTTTAGCTTTTGATGACTGATGTCGTTCTGATTACTTTCTGATTGCATAACTACTCTCATTTTTACCTGAAATCAAACTTACATAATAGGTGCCGGCCGGAAGGGCAGACAAATCGAATTTTCCGGAGTAAGTCAGCTCTTTAGGTAAAGATGATTCGAACAGAACATTACCGCGTTCGTCCTTCAATTTCAGTGTGTAATTGTCGAAAGACTTGTTCAGGTAACTCACAAACAAAAAGTTGTTCCTGGCCCAAACTTTGGCAGCCAATGGTTCTGCATTACTGTCTGCCTTTTTTGTTAAAAGTTTACCACCAACAACAGTAAACTCATCTTCCAGGAAAGTTTTGTTGCTGCTCTTTAGTACCGCAACATACTTGCCATCGCTCAATTCGGAAAAATCAAACAGTTTATTGAAGTGAGCCGTGTTGCCAACTTTTCCGCTGGTGTAAACCAAATCACCTTCAGCCGTTTTAATTTCTACGGCAAAATCCACCAACTCTTCATTCAGCGCCGAAATAAGCGCATAATTGGTATCCAGATAAGGATAAACCTTTATCTTTCCTTTGGCAGATGCCGGAGTAACCACCGCTGCCATAAGCACTAAAAGTGCAGCTACTGATAAAAACTTTTTCGCTTTCATAATTTAAAAGTTTTAAGTGAAACAATTGATTAATGTGTCTTTTTGTAAGAACACATTGCAAACATAATCCTGTTTCAAACACTCACCAAATTTTGCGACCTAAAACTCCTTAATTTTACAAATTCTTAACCATACCCCCATTTTTTCAATACGCGGTAAACATTTAACAGCCATTTTTTTACATACAATTAATTTTTGACAGACTTATTTGGAATATAAAAGGTTTTTTGACAATACAACCCCTATTCGGTTACTGTTAGTAACAAATTATAAAAACCAGAAATATGAAAACATTTGGTATAACTATTTTGTTAAAAAAAGATATGGGTGATCAAATTCAATAAATAACCAACAAAAATAAGTACCATGGAAAAGAACAATTCAAAAATTACATTTGGAGGCAACCCGGTAACTCTGGTGGGAAGAGAACCAAAACCGGGAGAAAGTGCTCCTGAATTTACCGTAACAGGGAACGACCTTAAACCGGTTCATCTTACAGATTTTGATGGAAAAGTAAAGGTCATTGCTGTTTATCCTTCCATCGACACAAGTGTTTGTGCAGCGCAAAACCGGAGATTTAACCAGGAAGCTGAGAAACTCAACGATGTAGTAGTGCTGTCCATCTCATGCGATCTTCCTTTTGCACAACAAAGATTTTGCGCTGCCGAGGGACTGAATAATATTGTAACGCTTTCGGATCATAAGGATTTGGATTTCGGAACCAAATATGGCTTTGTGATGGAGGAATTGCGTCTGTTGGCCAGGGGGACTGTCATCATTGGCAAAGACAACAAAATTAAATATGTCGAATACGTTCCTGAAGTAACCAACGAACCGGACTATGACAAAGCTTTGGAAGAAGTTAAAAAACTGATCTGAGGAACTGAATCTCCATCCTGAAAAATAGCCACAGATTACCACAGAATAAATATTCCTGTGTAATCTGTGGCTATGTAGTATCTGTCAGAACTTTTCCCGCCTTTATAAACGGCCACTATCCAATTAGCCCATAAAATCCTCAAAAGCATTATAGCTGTCTCCCGGCACTGATCCTTTGGAAATATCTTTCTGCTGTTCCTTCCATTGCCGGGCAAGTTCCTTAAATACAGGATCAGCATGTTCCATAAACAGGATCGTTGATTTGCAGAAACGGGGCATACCACTATCACGCGGGTCTTTAATACGGTCTTTGGTGCATCCGCCAAAACAATGTTTATACCAGGGACACGTGCGGCATTTTCGTGGCAACCGGCTTTTCATCTGACCGAATTTTGTTTGTTTCGGAGAATTCAGCATATCAATCAGACGGTCATTCATAATATTGCCAAGTTTCCATTTTGGTTCAACAAAGAAATCGCAGGAATAAACATCTCCGTTATGCTCCACCGTAACATATATACCACATTCCTTACGAAACGTACATTCCGGAGCATCTAATCCGACATAAGTATGAAAGACCGAATCGATAAAACGCACATTGGTAGAGGGCTGTCCGTCCTGAAAATCACTCAGCCAAAGGTCAAAAATATCGATGAGAAACTTTCCATATTGCTCCGGTGTGACGGAAAAATCAGCAGCTTTGCGCGGGTTCGCTTTATCGGTTTCTACAACAGGAATAAACTGCATCCACGAAAAGCCTGTCTGTTTATAGAATTCATAAATTTCTTCCGCAAAATCGGCTGAATAACTGGTAACACAACACATGGCATTTACCGCAACATCCCGGTCCAGTAAAAGTCTGGCACTCTGCATAACCTTTCCCCACGAGGGTTTTTCGTTTTGCGTAAGCCGGTAATGATCGTGTACATGCTGTGGCCCGTCAAATGAAAGTCCTACCAGGAAATCGTGTTGCTTCAAAAAATCTGCCCATTCTTTATCCAATAAAATGCCGTTGGTCTGAAGCCCGTTCCCAACAATTTTTCCCTTACCGTACAGTTGTTCGTAATGTATCGCCTTTTTGAAGAAGCCGAGTCCCATAAGCGTCGGCTCTCCCCCCTGCCATGCAAAAGAGACATTTTGCCCAGACTGTTCCATCATTTGCTTTACCAACTGCTCCAACACCCTCTCACTCATCCTGTGCGTGGCAGTTTCAGGATAAAGCCCTGATTTTTCGAGATAAAAGCAATACTTGCATCCCAGGTTACAATCGGGCCCTGAAGGCTTCACCAAAACCGACTCCAGGGGTTTAAAAGTTTTCTTCATATCTAAGACTACTCTTCTTCATAGTTTTCCAGTGGCTCGCAGGTGCAAACCAGATTCCTGTCTCCCCATGCATCGTCAACACGGGCAACAGCAGGCCAAAACTTGTTTTCTTTAACCCACCCCAGTGGAAAAGCGGCCTTTCCCCTTCCATAAGGTCTCTCCCATGCATCTGAAACCACAACATAATCGGGATGAGGTGCGTTCTTCAGTACATTATCTTCCGGATCGGCAATTCCGGCCTCTATTTCTTTAATTTCTGCATAAATAGCCTTTAGTGCATCTACAAACCGGTCCATCTCCTCTTTCGATTCACTTTCGGTAGGTTCTATCATCAGTGTACCATGAACGGGAAACGAAACAGTGGGAGCATGGTATCCGTAATCGATCAACCGCTTGGCAATATCAATTTCTGAAATGCCAGTATTGGATTTAAGCCGACGGCATTCCAGAACCATTTCGTGGCCAACCCTGCCGTTTTCGCCCGAATAAAGAATACCGTAATCATCTTTAAGCTCGCTGGCCAGATAGTTGGCATTCAGTATGGCAATCTTCGTCGCATAGGTCAGTCCCTCTGCCCCCATCATTTTAATGTATCCGTAAGTGACGGGCAATATCCCCGGACTTCCCCAGGGAGCAGCCGCCACAGCAGAAATTCCTTCCCGCATGTTATCAATAACACTATGTCCGGGCAGAAATTCTGTCAGATGAGACGCCACAGCAATTGGTCCTACCCCCGGACCTCCGCCTCCGTGAGGAATGGCAAATGTTTTATGGAGGTTAAGATGGCAAACATCGGCACCGATGATCCCGGGACTTGTTATTCCAACCTGGGCATTCATATTGGCACCGTCCATATAAACCTGTCCGCCGTGTTCATGAATGATGTTACATACTTCGAGAATGGATGACTCAAAAACGCCATGCGTGGAGGGATAGGTGACCATAATACAGGCCAGATTGTCACTGTATTTTTCAGCCTTATCCTTCAAATCAGCAATATCGATATTTCCATGGACATCGCATTTAACAACGACCACCTCCATGCCGGCCATAACAGCACTGGCAGGATTGGTTCCGTGCGCTGACGAAGGTATGAGCGCCACATTTCTGTGTCCTTCGTTGCGTGATTGATGATAAGCCCTGATTACCATCAGACCTGCGTATTCTCCGGCAGCACCCGAATTGGGCTGCAGGCTTACATCGGCCAACCCCGTTATTTCTATTAAATCAGCACGTAATTCATCCATCATTTCGTGGTATCCCAGGGCCTGATCAATGGGGACAAAAGGATGTACAGATGTAAATTCAGGCCAGGTGAGTGAAAACAGTGCTGAAGCTGCATTCAACTTCATGGTACACGAACCAAGTGATATCATTGAATGTGCAAGAGATATATCTTTTCGCTCGAGCCTCTTGATATAACGCATCATTTCTGTTTCGGAACGATATTTTTTGAACACTTCCTGTTCCATAAAAACAGATTTCCGCTCCAGATTTTGAGGAATGGCACGGGCACTAATGAATTCTTCAATATTGACGCTCGTTTCATCCGCCATGCCTGTAAGTATGTCAACCAAATCCTGAACATCGCTCTCCGAGGTGGTTTCATCCAAACTCATGCCGATCAGGGTTTGATCCTGATCAAAATAACGAATATTGATCTTTCTCGAAAGCAGCTTTTCCCTGATTCCTTCAACCTCCAGTTTGTTGGGTAACCTAAACCTGAGGGTATCAAAGAAAGTGGTGTTTAAAGATTTAAAGCCTTTTGCTTCAAGAGCATCTCTCAGCTTCACTGCAAGAGAATGTACGTTATTGGCAATTTCTTTTAATCCTTCAGGCCCATGCCATACGGCATAAAAGCCGGCCATCGTAGCTAAAAGCGCCTGGGCGGTACAAATGTTGGAAGTGGCCCTTTCCCTTTTAATATGCTGTTCTCTTGTTTGCAAAGCCATTCTGAGAGCCGGACGCCCCGTTGCATCTTTGGAAACGCCGATAATTCGTCCCGGAATACTCCTTTTGTACGCTTCCTTTGCAGCAAAAAAAGCAGCATGTGGCCCTCCATAATAAAGAGGAACACCAAAACGCTGAGAAGAACCGAAAACAATATCAGCGCCCCACTCGCCCGGAGGTGTTATTAACGTTAACGCAAGAAGATCGGTGGCGACAGCTATTTTCCCTTCTCCCCGGTGCACTTCGTCTGCAAAAGGCCTGTAATCGTTTATTTCGCCATTGGCATCCGGATATTGAACAATAGCGCCAAAATGTTTCGCGGGCTCATATTTTTCTTTTGCAAATTCCGAAAATTGCAGTTTTATGCCTAATGGTGCAGACCTTGTTTCCAAAACTGCCCTGGTTTGGGGCCATATACGTGAGTCAACCAAACAGGTATCCACCCCTGATTTTACCTGTGCCCGACTCCGGGAATTAAACATCATAATCATGGCTTCGGCAGCGGCTGTAGCCTCATCCAAAAGAGAAGCATTGGCCAGTTCCATACCTGTTAGCTCTGTCACCATGGTCTGAAAATTCAACAGTGCCTCAAGTCGTCCCTGCGAAATTTCAGCCTGATAAGGTGTATATGAAGTATACCAGACAGGATTTTCCAGAACATTGCGGATAATAACCGACGGAGTAAAGGTATTGTAATAACCCATGCCGATGTATGTCCTGTATACTTTATTCCTGGCAGCTATGCCTCTGATTCGCTGAAGATATTCCTGTTCGGAAAGAGCAGGAGAAAGGTTTAGTTCACGTTTCATTCGTATTCCTTCAGGAACCGTTTCGGAAATCAATTCATCAAGTGAAGAAACACCAATTTTTTCAAGCATCAGATTCACTTCTTCGGAATCGGGCCCGATGTGCCGGTCTTTAAATTGACTCATATCGATATATTTGGGTGTGTGTTTTTATTCGTATTGTATTCACTTCATCACACGAACTTATTTGGTCTTAGCAATGGGAAAAAATTTACTAAACCCAAACTTATATATGAGTGCAGTATAAAAGGCCTTCAAACTGCTGATTTTTACCATT
>NZ_AEWI01000031.1 GCF_000191885.1 Anaerophaga thermohalophila DSM 12881 | reverse complement strand
TGTTTTTACCCTAAAATAGCTGCATTTTTATAGAAAACCCCGCAAGTTGGGTTAAGCTTTCGGACCCTTGTAAATGGAATTTTCTGAAAAGACACACATCTTATAAAAATTCTTGCGAGTATATAGATGAGTATTATTTAACCGGCAAATTAGTTATCAATTATTCTTTAGTTTAGTTTCGTAGAGATTTAGTGCTTTGTGATAAGCTTTTGTTGCATTCTGAACTCCTTGGGAGTACAACCCTTCTGGTTTTTAAAAACTCTGTTGAAATTTGATAAATTGTTAAAACCACTTTCATAGCAGATTTCTGAAATGTTTTTATCGGTTTCGATGAGAAGTTTTGCTGCATTGCCAACCCGGAGATCCGAGAGATAATTTGAAAAAGTTCTTTGTGTTCTTTTTTTAAAAAAATGGCTAAAAGCCGAGGAAGACATATTGACAAGGTTGGCTACATCTTCGATTTTTATTGTATTATGCAGATTTTTGCAGAGGTAATCATTAACCATCGAAATTCGCTTACTTTTCGATGTATCGTAAATATCCACATAGCTCGGAGATGACAAAGATGACTGATTTCTGGAAATTGAGAGGTCGTAGAGAATAGACAAAAAATCCAGCAATGAATCAAATCCTCTTTCTTGAGTTAGCTTCTTAATTCTTGGAATCATGTTTATTGTAGCTTCTTTAGAAAAATGAATTCCTAACCTGGATTTTTGAAGCATATCTCTGATTGGATGTAGTATATTTCTGGAGAGTGTTTTTGCCGAAAGAAAGTCTTCATGAAATTGAATCGTTATTACCTGAACCTCTTCCGACTCATGTCCTATCCATGCGTGAGGGGTATTTGGTCCTATAAGTGCCATGTCAGGATTTGAGAATGGTTTTATAGAGTCGCCGATTATTCTTTTCCCAGTAGAGTTGAGTACCAGGTTTATTTCGTATTCCGGATGATAATGAACAGGAAAGTCGAATTTTGCCTTAAGATGATTTAGTACCACAAATACATCTCCTTCGTTAATTGGTGTTATTTCTCTAACAATTCTTTTCATTTTTTTAATGTTTAATTTGTGATTAATGCTATTAAATATGGCATAAATGTATTAAAAAATTCATTATAGTATCATTATTTAATCATTAAAATTTTTAATAATGCAATGATATAAAGCGATTAATGTAATATTTTTTTTATGAAGTTTTTAATTATGAAGAAAATATTCATTAAAATATGTTTTTTTAGTCTTAAATGCAAAGATTGATGTTCACTTAAAGCATACATTTGTAATGTTAAAATTAATTTAAAATTACTGTCTATGAAAAAGCGATCATTTGTGCTCTATGCAATGAACATCTTTCTGTTGTTATCTATATGTACCCATGGGGCCTTTGCTCAGGGGCAGAAAATAACAGGAACAGTAACCGATAGTTTTGGGGAATTCGTCCCCGGCGTAAACGTGGTTGAAGTAGGAACCCAAAACGGAACCATTACAGATGTTAATGGAGAGTTTTCTTTACTACTTGAAAATCCTGCCGCTGAATCTGTTTTGAGATTTTCATTTATCGGATTTGCTACCAAAGAAGTTCCGGTTGAAGGTAGAACTCTGATTGATGTAACGTTGGAAGAGGATATCATGGGCTTGGATGAGGTGGTTGTGGTAGGTTATGGATCCGTTAAAAAAAGTGATTTAACAGGATCGGTTGCCACGGTTGAGGTTGAGTCCATAAAGGATATTCCTGCCAATTCGGTTGAAAGCCTTCTTCAGGGCCGCACAGCAGGTTTACAGGTGATAAATTCATCGCAGGCTCCGGGTGCCGGAGCTACCGTACGTATCAGAGGAGGTAGTTCTTTGAGAGGCTCAAATGCTCCATTGGTTGTTGTGGATGGATTTCCTTTAGGGGATGCTGGTGATTTAAAACAGATTAACCCTGAAGATATTGCATCAATAGAGGTTTTGAAGGATGCTTCGGCTTCCGCTATTTATGGCTCAAGAGGTGCTAATGGTGTAATTATGATTACCACGGGAAAAGCTAAAGAAGGTGTTACGGAAGTCAATGTTTCACAAAAAACCAGCATCTCTCAGTTTACCTCGAAATTGAATAAGTGGAATGATCCGTTATTGATGGCAAAATTGACCAACGAAGAAATGGTGAATGCCGGTCGGCCTATTATTTATGACGGGGAAGTAAATTCTGTTGGTGTTTATTATCCCTCTATACATGAAATTGAGTCTGGTGATTGGCCTTATAATACACAATGGGATGAGATTGTTTTTCGTGATCTGCCCATATCGAATAACAGTACGGTTTCAATAAAAAGTGCAAATGAAAAAACCTCATTTAATCTTAGCCTGAATTATGTAGAAGAGAAAGGGGTCTATATTGAAGACGATTATCAAAAAGGGATTGTTAATCTTGGTGTAAGTCATCAGATTTTTGATAATCTAAAAATTGTTACTTCTAATATTTTCTCCAAAAATTTCAGAAATGATAATGGAGGGCTGGCTTATTGGAGAAATCCACTTTGGCCTGTTCGGGATGAAAATGGAGAATATTATCAGACTACTGTTACCGATTTCGGACATCCTCTGGCAATTACGGATTTTGTAAAAAACGAGAACAATGGTTTGGATTATATTACTTCTTACTTGTTGGATTACCAGATTATAGAAAGCCTCAATCTTAAATCGCAGGTAAACTACAAATATGGAAATTCAATAACCGATCAGTACTTTCCTGAAAAATATACAGAAGCTGGCTATTTTAACAATGGCGCTGCTTATTTGAATAAATGGATGGGACAGGATTTTCTTACAGAGACCTATGTGACTTTTGAAAAGACTTTTGGTAAGGTGCATGCGCTTAAAGCTATGGCTGGTCATTCTTTCCAGTATAGCATGCAACGTTCCACAAATATGGGATCGTATAATTTTGTGAACGAGGCATTGCAGAATGAAAATATGGGTGCCGGTGATCCTGAGAAAAATACTCATTCCAATAGTTATTCCGATTCCAGGTTGTTGTCCTATATCGGTCGACTTAATTATTCATTGATGGATAAATATATGGCCACATTTACTTTCAGGGCTGATGGGTCGTCTAAGTTTGGCGAAAACAATAAATGGGCAAATTTCCCATCAGGAGCACTGAGTTGGAAAGCTCATAACGAGCCTTTTGTACAGAGTCTCGGTGTATTTGACCAGTTTAAAGTACGAGTGAGTTATGGTATTTCCGGTAATCAGGGAATATCCCCTTACCAGACGTTGAGCCGTTACGGAATTGAAAATTATTATGATGCCGGTGCTTGGCGTACAGCTATTGGACCTGGTTACGTAGTCGGTTATTCTGGTGCCGATGATCGTTATAGAATTTGGGGCGGAATTCCTAATCTCGACCTAAAATGGGAAACAACGGAGCAATTCAATCTTGGTTTGGATTTGGCATTCTTAAATAGAAGATTACGGTTTACCGTCGATATGTATAACAAACATACCACAGATTTGCTACGAGAGAGAATCCTCTCCTTGTCTTCGGGCTATGATCGTATGTGGGTCAATGATGGTTCTATTGATAATAAAGGATTTGAAGTAACAATGGAAGCCGATATTATTCATAATGCTAACTGGAATCTGGCATCTACATTTGTTTTCTCACAAAACGAGAATGAGGTGGTGAGTCTTGGCGAAGCTGTTTCTTCCGGACTACAAACTGATAACCGAACCGGGATGAAGTATGAATTTACCGGATATTCCTTTACGCAGTTCCGACAAAACGCCAATATCCTGGCTGTTGGACAACCCCGGAATGTGTTTTACGGCTATAAGACGGACGGGATTATCCAAAGTGAGGCCGAAGGCCTGGAAGCCGGTCTCACAGGGGAAATGGCTCAGTCAGGCGAGTTTAAATATGTGGATTTAAATCACGACGGAGTGATCGATGTGGATGACCGAACTATTATTGGTGATCCGAACCCTGATTTTACAGCCAGTCTTGCAGTTGATGTGGGGTATAAGAACTTCGACTTATCAGTTTTCCTTAATGGTGTTTACGGGAATGATATTTTGTACCAAAACCGAATGGATGAACCAAATGTGCGTCCTTTGAGATGGACATTGGATAATCAAACCAACGACTATCCAAGCTTACGAAATGGACGTCAATATCTGCTTTCCGATTGGTTTATACAAGACGGTTCTTTTTTAAGAATTCAAAATGTTAATTTCGGATACAATTTCAATACAAACCCTGCCAGTTTTTTCAAAAAGGTAAAGTTGTATCTGAATGTTAGCAATTTATATACATTTACCAATTTTGACGGGTATGATCCGGAAGTTGGAATGGATGGTATATACTGGGGCGGTTATCCAAGATTGAGAAACTGGACATTAGGTCTTAATGTTACGTTCTAGAAATACCAAATTATGAAACACTTATGAAGAGCATTTCATAAATGGACAGTCCGTTACTTTTGGGGAGTTTTGGTAATTGTAAAAAACAAAGTTTGTGAAACAAGTTCCGATTATCCCTGAAGAGTTCCATTCAACCTTGATAAATAAATTTTATGCTAACGAAACGAGCATGGCTAAGTTTGCCACAAAAGAATATGTATAAATCCTTGCATGCGAATTCCATTAGACAAATAACATAAGTAAATTATATACTAATGAAAAGTAAGATAATATATGTAATAGCAATTCTGGGTATAGTTGCATTTTCCTGCGACTTGTCAGAAGAACCATACGGATTCTATTCAGATGATAACTTTTATAAAACACAGGCTGATGCGGAATCCGCTTTGAGGTATGCCTATAACGCGCTTACCTATATTGAATATACGCGTGGAATTACTAGTATTGGTGATTTACCAACACAGACAACTGATCTGAAACCTGATGAAGGTGTTGATGCTCAGGAAATGAACAGCTGGACAGCCGGTTCAACCAATGAAACACTCATGAATTACTTTAAGTATTGCTATATAGCGATAAACAGAGCAAATGCAGTGCTGCATAACGTAAGTGATGCATCTTTTGACCAAGAAATAAAGAATCGAATACTTGGAGAGGCTTATACATTGAGGGCCTGGAGTTACTTTAATCTGATTCGTGTGTTTGGCGTTGTGCCTGTTCAGAGAGAGATGGTGCAGACCATTTCTCAAACGTCACCATCCTTGGAAGGTTCCTTGGAGGAAGTTTATGATTTTATGATTGGAGATTTAAGAAAAGCAACTGAAATGCTTGAAATTGATCGAAGAGTTGGAAGGTTAGATAAAGCGGCTGCCTGGTCAATCCTGGCAAAAGCTTATCTGACGATGGCTTCTTCAAAGGAAAATGGCGTATTGAAATATTCCGATATGACCAAAGATGTTGCTCAAATGTATGATAGTGCTGCATTCTTCGCCGAAAAAGTTTTGCATGAACAGAATGAATATTCATTTGACCCGGATTTATTAAATATTTATGATGTTGATAGTCCTGACGGGCCGGAACACATATTTATATTGAGCCAG
Source organism: Anaerophaga thermohalophila DSM 12881 (assembly GCF_000191885.1). Classification (GTDB taxonomy): domain Bacteria; phylum Bacteroidota; class Bacteroidia; order Bacteroidales; family Marinilabiliaceae; genus Anaerophaga; species Anaerophaga thermohalophila. Next base: position 34,937 of record NZ_AEWI01000031.1, on the reverse strand, counting down.
GACAGGACCGGACAGAATGAGGGAAATTATTCCAAAACGCCATTAATGTTTTTGCCTTGGGGAGATGGAGCGCCTTACTATCTTATGTTTCCCGATGGTTCGTTGGTTTATACAACCAATGGATGGGAGGTTTATCGTGTTAACGATTCTTTTGCTGATACCTATGACGATAACGATCTAAGGAAGACAGCGCTTTTACATAATAAAATTTACAATGATGCCGGAGAAGTGACAGGGAGTGTTGTCGATGGTAAAATACCTTCCCTGTTTTGTGTGAAATATCTTGATCCTTATTTCGTGGGTCAAAAGACAAGTGCAAAACCTTATCTAATAAGATTTTCAGATATAGCACTGACTTATGCTGAAGCTGTTGGTCCTACATCTGAAGGATATGAATGGTTGAATAGGATAAGGGACAGAGCTGGATTAAGTAATGCTCCTACCGGGATGAGTCTGGAAGAGTTTCGTGAAGCCGTCATTCAGGAACGCGCGTGGGAGTTTGCTTATGAAGGGCAATATCTGTATGATCTAAGAAGAACAAAAACGGTATTGACCAAAGTACCCAATGCTATTTCGGCTGGTATTTCCGAAGAAGTTGCGACTTTTTATCCCATTCCACAGAGGGAAATTGATCTTAATCCAAATATTTCTCAATAGTCTAACCGGGAAAAATATTACTATTATGAAAACATTAATATATTTAGAATTCAGCTTTCTTTTTCTTATTCTCTTTGGGTGTCAAAAAGATCCATTGGAAGATATTGAAGATGGAAGTTGGAACAAAGAGCGAAATATTATAGATATTTCCTTTGAAGGGCAAATTGGTGATGCTGAAATAACCAGGACAGAAGAAACGGCTGAAGTAATATTCTCATTTAATATGAATGCCGGTATCCCCTTGTCTGATGTCAAAATTAAATCTCTCGAAATATCTTACGGTGCTGAAGCGACTGTTAATACAGGAGAATCGTTGAACTTTGACAATGAGAACAAAACGGCGACGATTCAAGTGATTCCTGAAAATGGTTCTCCTCTTGAATGGACTATTAAGTTGGATCCTTTTACTGAGTTAATGAGCGGAAGTTGGGACATTAATGATATCAGGATTATTATTGATGTGATGGGAGATCATCCTGAATGGGGTGGTTATTTTGAAGAAGGAACCATCTCTGATTATTTGCCTGAATCAGCCGCCGAATATGATAACACATTTACTTTTACTTTCGACGGCGTAGATGAGAATGGAAACAGTTATGGAAGCTTTACTCATTCTTCTGGCGAAGACGGACAATACGGTGAGTTTACCCACAATGAATGGGGATATGACTTTAATTACAAGTACCGGCTTATGCCTAAAGACGGAGGAACCTGGTTGCGCAATCCTTCTGATAATTCGCTTACATTTATTGATGGAGAAGGTAATGAGACTTATGCACAGCTTATAGAAGACGATCCCGAATACCAGATAAGATTTGAATTCTCCGTTGAAATTTATTGGGATAATCCATGGGACTGGGTTGCAAAAATGGAACAGGAAGCCAAATATTTTTGGTATGCTGTTGAAAAACAATAGTTATTTAAAATGGGACTCTCAAAAATTCTCTCTTTGAGAGTCCCGTAATTTGTGAAACACAATAAATAAAAAAATATGAGAATAATTAAACACATTACTTCTATAAGTTTTCTTTTATTGTTTTGCTGGTCATGTGAAGGAGAAAATTCGACTCCTGAGCCAAATGACACCGCAGACAAATTATTGATAACCAATAATGTTATAACATCCTTTTATTCTGGCAATGGTGCCCAATGGGGGGGATACGATATTCTTAAAGCCTGGACTGGATCATCAACACTTTCAGATGAAGATTGGGAAAAGTTGTTTAAAAGGGTGCGGTTTATGAGCCCCGATTTGGTAAGAATAATGGTTAGTCCCGGGTGGAACTATATAGTTAATGGTCAATTTTATCCTGAAAAAAGCAATGATGTGCTGGTAAAAATCCTCGACTTCTGTGAATCAGAGGGAATTTCTGTTGTATTTGGGGAATGGAGTCATCAAGGGGGCAATACTATTGATCAAGGTTGGCTTGATAATTCTGTTCAGTTTCTGAAATGGTTGGTAGAAACTAAAGGCTATTCCTGTATAAAATATATGATATTGGTGAATGAACCCAACGGTGATTGGTCATCGATGGATGGGAATTATGATTTGTGGCATTCTCTCGTTAGTCAGTATCATTCAAGACTGGTTCAGGAGGGGATGAGTGATAAGATAAAGATCATCGGACCAGATATTGCTATATGGGATACCAATACGTTGTGGTGGCTAAACAATACCGTTACCAATCTGGGCAATCTGATGGGAGCGTACGACATTCATACCTATCCAACAGCAGAGCTGGTTAGAGATGGTGATTATCAAAATATGATTTCCGCATATGGCAATGCGGTCCCGAATGGAATGGAAATGATCATGGGAGAATTCGGGTTTAAATATAAAGCTTCGTCAGATTTAGGAGAGGAAAATGCACAGAGAATAAATGATGACCCATACGCCTCCGACGATAGCAATATGTTTATTTATGATTCATTTTACGGCATTGACATAGCTGATGCCGTAATTCAGAATATGCTTGCCGGATTTAGTGGTGTAGTAGTCTGGAATATGGATGATGCTATGTATAATATTGATGGTGGGAGTTCAACCAGATTAAAAAGATGGGGCTTCTGGAACATTTTGGGAGAAGAGAAATTTGAAAGTCCCGGGGATGAGGTTATTCGTCCGTGGTTTTATCCAATGTCGTTACTTTCAAAATATGTCCCTAGAGGAAGTGAAATCTTGGAAATTGAACTCCCCGATAAAAAGGGATTACGTGCAGTGGCTGTCAGAAAGGGGGAGAAATATACCATAGCTATTGTAAATTCTCATTTTGTGGAGTATGAGGTTCAGCTGGCCGCTGCAACCCGACTTGAACTTTCGGGTATCAATGAATACAAATTCATTGCTAAAGAGGAAGATGAATTTGAAGGTCCTGTCAATAGTGATGGTTTTGCCGTTCCTTATGAATCAAACATCAGCTTTTCGTTAGAAATAAATGGTGGACAAGGCCTGACTATAGCTCCACGCTCATTTTATTTATTTACCAATATGTCTCAATAATTGCCATTTTTCTTGTAATGGTATTATTAAAAATTATTCTGAACTATTAAAAAATGAAGGTAAAACTATTATTGGTTATAGGGTTTGGTTTATTTCTCGGATGTGATTTAACCAAAGATAATGTAAGTATAAAAGTAACCCGCAAAGTTATAAATGCAGATTATATGGGTAACGGTGTTCAATGGGATGCTTATCCTGAAGCTGAGAGCTGGGGTGTAGCCGTTTCTGATGAAGATTGGAATAAACTGTACGAACGTCTGGATTACATGCGCCCTCAGTACGTCAGATGCATGATAAATAGTCCTTTCCGATATTTCAACTATGAAACGGGAGAATACGAAAAAGAACGCAATATTAGTTCTTTAAAGAGAGTCCTTCAGTATTGTCAGGATAACAACATAACTGTCCTTTTTGGAGAATTTAACCCTCCAACATGGGAAATGAAGAATGATCAACGGTGGATTGAAATGGCAGCCAATTACCTGAATTATCTGGTGACTGATTTAGGCTTCGATTGCATTCGGTATTATAATCTTTTTAATGAACCGGATGGTCATTGGTCTTCTACTAATGGTGACTTTGATCTTTGGAAAGAAATGATTCTACGGTTTCATAGAGAAATGAAAAAATATCCGGGATTAACGGACAAAGTAAGCATTGCAGGCCCCGATGTGGTTATTGATTATTCAAGTTTCCCACTTCTGTAAGCCTTGAAAAAAGGGGATAAAAAATAAGAAAAAGCAGTGGTTTTTATGATTTAATTTGCTATATTTGAGGTAATTACAAGACAAAAAGCAAAATCATCAACAAACCACTACTTATGTCATCAAAAATAGGAAAATTAAGCGAATTAGAAAACGTTCTATGCCATAATGAAAGTTTGCACAAGGCCGTACTCAACCCGATATCAGCCTTTAAAATTGGTCGGTTTTTGGGCTTATTTGAGACCGCCAAAAAGCGTGGATGGCGGGTTTCTATTCTTATTGTTTCACTTTTGCTGTTCCGATTAAAAGGTGAATCTACCCATTCCGGACATAAAAGTATTTCGTTTTTACCCAAAATTGATGATAACGCGTTTTACCGATTGATGAATAATTGTATGATGAATTGGCGCGGGTTACTTTACCGTTTTGCCAGAGAATTTAAAAGAAATGTTGAAGAAAAAGGCGATCCGGTTTCCGAACCAAAATGTTTTGTGATTGATGATACCGACCTAAATAAAACTGGCAAAACATTTGAATTCATGGGGCGGGTATTCAACCATATCACAAGGAAATATATATTTGGATTTAAATTGTTATTGCTTGGATACTGGGACGGTAAAAGTCTTATTTCTACCGATTTTTCTTTGCACCGTGAAAAAGGAAGCAAAGGTACTTACGGCATATCAAAAAAGGAGGCTAAAAGACGATTTGCCAAGGAAAGGGATGTTAAAAGCAAGGGAGCAAAGCGGGTTAAAGAACTAGACATATCTAAAACCCAAAATTGCTTATCGATGATAAAGCGTGCCATAAGACATGGTTTTATTGCAGATTATGTATTGATGGACAGTTGGTTTGTCAATGATACTATAATTGCCGGTATCAAATCGATTAAAAACACTTGCCTATATGTATTGGGCATGTGTAAATTAGATACCCGCAAATATGAAATTGATGGCAAAAGTCTTAATGGCAGAGAGTTAATTGCAAGATATGCAAGAAAAAGGGGTTGCTATTCCCGGAAGCATAAGTCACACTATATCTCTCTGGTGGTAGACTACAAAGGGAATCCTGTTCGTCTTTTCTTTATAAAGTACAATCATTCGAAGAATTGGACATTACTATTAACAACGGACTTAACCCTGAGTTTTGTGCAAACGCTGGAACTTTATCAAATACGTTGGACCATAGAGGTTTTGTTCAAAGAATGCAAGCAGTATCTGAGATTGGGGCAATCTCAAAATACTGATTTTGATGGTCAAATCGCTGATGCAACTTTAGCTTTGATAACTCATACAATATTAACGCTTAATAAACGATTTGAAGATTATGAGACAACCGGAGTCATTTTCCGACAAGTGCAGCAGGATTTATTGGAACTAACTTTATATGAAACGAGCATGGCAAAAGTTGCCACAACAAGAATATGTGTAAATCTTACATGTGAGTTCCATCCGACCTTAATAAATAAATTTTATACGGATGAAAGACTACTGCGCATATTGGCAAAGGTGGTTTTGGTATTGGCCGATATATTTGGTATTGATATTATTGAAGGAATGGAAAAAATGATTAACAACGAAAATATTCCTCAACAGCTCATCAATGTAGTGATGGAATTAGATAAAACAGGCGATAACCCAATGAAAACGACCGAAACAGGCGTCATCGCCGCATAAGTCTTACCCACAGATATTTACGCTTTTGTTTAACACGAATTATTCAATTTAACATACCACATTATATGGGGCGTAGAAAAGTGGGAAACTTTAATTGATTATAACAATCCTGAATCAAAATATAATTCTTTTGAATGGGTTGATCAGACAGTTTTTCAGTTGGATAGTGTGATAGGAATATATGATATTCACGCTTATCCAGGACAGCATCAGGTGAGATCAGGCAATTTCAGAGATATTATCGACAGATATAAAAAGAATATTCCCGAAGATAAGAAGATTATTCTCGGAGAAGCCGGCTATAAATACTGGCGGGAAGCAGATTCAATGTTGATGCAGGAATACATTAAAAGGGCTGAGACACATCCCTTTACCAAAGGAAGTGATAGTAATATGATGGTTTATGACTATTTCTATGGTCTTGATATGTCAATCCTTGCAATGGATATTATGAATGGTGGCTATTCGGCTATTGCAGCTTGGATGCTCGATGATGCAATGCATTCGAATGGTGATTCCGGGAATACAAAGGACATTAAACTTTGGGGTATGTGGAATATTCTTGGAGAGGAGGTATTTGGAAGTCCTGAAGAAGAAAACATTCGGCCCTGGTATTATACATGGTCTTTGATGTGTCGTTATTTCCCTGCAGGGATCGATATATTAAATGTTAACGGACAACTTCCGCACGGCATACGTGTCGTAGCCGGTTCTAAAGATGGAAAATTCAGTCTTGCTTTTGTCAATGTTTCTGATAAAGAGCAGATAATCAGATTGCAGGTTCCTGAAGACTTAGAATATGTTCAGGAGTTTGCTTATCGGAAAGACTTCAGGCCAAAAAATGATTTGGGTTATCCTGTACCGAACAGAAAGAATTTTACCATACCGGAAGAATATGAAATCCGTCTCGAAAAGGAAAGTTTTTCCCTATTAACAACTTTCCCTTATTAACCAGTAAAGTATAACTAATTTTTTCAGGACAATGTAAGTCTCAGTTTTAATAATTGTGAGATTTTTGATATATACTTATGACATTTCAGAAAAGCGAGAAGAAGAAAGAAGCCAAGCCTAAAAACATATTAAATCATCCTTTTATACTAAAAAAATCAGAGCATAATCCCGTTCTTGAGCCTTATCCATCTCATTATTGGGAGAATTTGGTGGTTTGTAATCCCGGGGCATGGTATGAAAACGGACTGTTTTATCTTCTGTATCGTGCAGCCGGAGATGATAAAGACCACATTATTCGTTTCGGGCTTGCTGTTAGTGAAGATGGTGTAAACTTTAAACGGGTTTCCGATCAACCGGTTTTTGAACCAAGTATAGACGGGCCTGATATGGGAGGTGTTGAAGATCCGAGAATTGTAAAGTTTGGTGATGAATTTTACGTAACTTATGCATATCGGCCTTATCCTCCCGGGCAGTATTGGAAGTTTGAGCACGATGTTGTACAGTTACCCGAGACGGGCCCTGATGCACCGGCTGTTTATCGTAAAAACATAGCAAATACCGGATTAGCGGTTACCAGGGATTTTAAAACATGGAAACGACTTGGGCGAATAACACAGTCTAATCTTGATGACAGGGATGTTATTCTTTTTCCTGAAAAAGTAAACGGTCAGTTCGTAATGCTGCATCGTCCTAAACAGTGGACAGGAGAAGCTTACGGATGTGAAGAACCTTCTATTTGGATTACTTTTTCGGATGACTTGATGGTATGGAACCAGCCGAGTAAACTGCTTATCAAGGGAAGGAGAGGTTCATGGGAAGAAAAGGTTGGTGGCAGTACCCCGCCACTGAAAACGAAAGAAGGCTGGCTGGTAATTTATCACGGTATTGAGAATGGAGGATTGGGGTATTACAGAGTCGGAGCAGCCCTGCTTGACTTGAACGACCCCGGGAAACTTATTGCCAGGTTACCCCATTGGATTATGGAACCTGAGCATTGGTATGAATTAGAAGGAATGTACAATGGATGTGTGTTTCCGACAGGCAACATGATAGTGGGTGATGAATTATATATTTATTATGGAGGAGCAGATAAATATTGTTGTTTAGCAACCTGTAATTTGGAAGAGCTTTTAAATGAATTGAAAAAACACCGTATCTAGGTATCAGTCGAAAACCAAATATGTCCGAATAAAAAACTGTTATGGAATCGATACAATTAAGCATTACTGATATTAGCATTCTTTTGCTCTATTTTGTTTTTATTGTGTGGTGGGCCTTGAAGCATGGAAAAAGTAAAGATTCGGAATCTTACTTTTTGGCAGGCCGACAGATGACCTGGCCTGTGGTGGGATTGTCCCTGTTTGCAGCAAGTGTTTCCAGTTCAACATTTATGGGCCATTCCGGAGAAGGATTTATTAGTGGGATAGCTGTTTTCAACTACAACTGGGTCTCCATTATTGTAATGGTATTTTTTCTTATATTTTTTCTGCCATTTTACCTGCGTTCAGGTATTTATACAATGCCTGAATTCCTGGAACGTAGATTTGACAGGAGGTCAAGGGTTTATTTTTCGCTTGTAACCATTGTGGGCAATGTATTTTTGGATGCAGCTGCAGCGTTATATACCGGAGCATTGATTATCAAAATGATAATTCCTGATGCCGAGTTTATGTGGATTGTCATTATTATGGGATTGGTTGCCGGAAGTTATACCATAATAGGGGGATTATCTTCTGCGGTTAATGCCGATTTTATACAGGCGTTGATACTGCTTATTGGATCAGCTATCCTTATGTTTTTTGCTTTTGATGAAATTGGTGGCTGGAGTGAATTCTATGAAAGATTCAATGACGGAGTTTGGTTGCGGCTGACGCGTCCAATGGATGATCCTACAGTACCTTGGTTAGGAATGATTTTCGGCATTCCCATTCTTGGTTTTTATTTCTGGTGTAATAATCAAGTGATAGTGCAAAGGGTTCTTTCAGCCCGTTCAATTAATCAAGGACGAAAAGGTGTTTTGTTTGTAGGTTTTTTGTACCTGTTCACTTTGTTTATTTTTATTATGCCAGGTCTGATAGGAAGAGGAATTAATCTTTTTGGCGTTGAGCATCTGCCTCATCAGATAATTGACGGTTTAGAGTTAAAAAATGAGTATGGTATTAACACGGATGAGGTGTATCCCCGTTTAATTCTTGAACTTTTACCTGTGGGATTGATTGGTCTGATTCTTGCAACTATGGTTTCTGCTCTGACTTCTACTTTGAGCGCAACAATTAGTTCTGCCTCTACTTTGTTTACCATGGATTTTTATACAAAATTAAAACCAAATGCCGGGAACAAAGAACTTGTGAAAGTCGGGCGGTTAACTGCTTTAATGGTCTTAATTCTTGCCATGCTATGGGCTCCCTTTATTCAGAAATTTGATTCGCTTGTAGCTTATTACCAAGAGGTCATATCGTATTTGTCTCCCCCTGTGGTTGGTGCTTTTTTTATGGGCTTGTTCTGGAAGAGATCCAATGCCAATGGTGCTTTTTGGAGTTTAATAAGCGGGTTGATTATGGCAGCCGTTCTCATGATTTGGAAATATGTGTTTAAATTGGATATTGGGTTGCATTTTCTAATCCTTGCGCCAATTATGATGGTGGTTAGCTTGATGATTAATGTGTTAGTCAGTTATGCAGGCGATAAACCTGATAAGGCAAAAATTGATGAGTATACTTATTCAAAGAGAGTTTGGCAGCAAGATTCAAAAGAACTGGAAGGTGTAAAATGGTACAACAATTTTAGAGTACTTTCTTTACTACTTGTTGCTACTTGTTTGGGAATGTATTGTATTTTCTTCTAATGCTTTGTAAGCAAATGGATTTGTGTTTAAAAATGCAGCATGTCAAAATTTTATGAGGCATCTAATCTGTCGGAAGGAATGTTCGTAAAAATATATCGTGTTTTTGTTTTTAACACCTTTTGCAATTTTCCGACTATTAGTTGTTTGCATTCAAATGGCTCCTGAAGGCCCTGTATTTATTAGAGTCTGGTCATTTGTATTTCCATCAAAAAAATGCCTAACTTTGTTGTTCTTTGGCTCTTATTTGTGAACGAGCTGATATTGAGTCAGTGTAAAAAGCATCTTTATTGCCAAACTCATTGTTGTTTTAAATTTTTGCATCCTCATTAACAATAAGTTAACTCTGGTACAAAAATTTAAAACGCCTATATTTTGACAAAAAATATGTTTTTTATACTGTACTCAATAATCAATTTTTTGACCAATAATTATTAACTGCTCCATCCTTGGAAAAAACAGGTTATCATGGCTCAGAAAAATTACGGGAACAACAAATCTAATCGGAAAACACCTGCACAGATTGATGCCGAGATGGGGAAGATGCCGCCTCAGGCCATAGAGCTGGAGGAGGCTGTTTTAGGGGCGTTGTTGCTGGAGAAGGATGCATTTATAGCAGTTTCTGAATTGCTGAAACCCGAATGCTTCTATAAGGAAGCCCACCAGCATATTTTTCAGGCCATCTCAAATCTGTTTTTTCATGAGCAGCCAATTGATATCCTCACGGTTACCGAGGAGATAAAGAAGATGGGCAAGATGGAGGAAATTGGCGGGGCATTTTATATTTCGCAACTGACCAGTCGCGTAGCTTCGGCCGCTCATATTGAATATCATGCGCGCATTATATGGCAGAAGTATCTTCAGCGCGAGATGATACGCATTTCCAGCGATCTGCAAACCCGTTCTTACGATGAATCCATTGATGTCAATGATTTGTTGGACGAGGCCGAGAACAACTTTTATCTCCTTTCGCAGGGGACAATGAAGAAAGAAGTGACCCAGATTGATCCGGTCATTCAGGAATCTATTGAGCGGATTCGTGAAGCCGGAAAACGAAAAGACGGATTGAGCGGAGTACCTTCGGGGTTTACTGCACTCGACCGGATTACATCGGGATGGCAGGCTTCTGATTTGGTTATCATTGCGGCACGTCCCGCCATGGGGAAGACTGCTTTTGTATTGTCTATGGCGCGGAATATGGCTGTTACACATCAACAGCCCGTGGCTCTTTTTTCTCTTGAGATGTCCAATATTCAGCTGGTGAACCGTTTGATTGTTTCCGAAACGGAGATACCAGGGGAAAAAATCAGAAACGGAAATCTGGCACCATTCGAATGGGAACAGCTTGATTCAAAAATACATGCATTAATGGGTGCGCCTATCTTTGTGGATGACACCCCGGGTTTAACCATCTTTGAGTTGCGGGCAAAATGCCGCCGGTTAAAAAAACAACACGATATACAAGTAGTTATTATTGATTATCTGCAGCTGATGAGCGCTTCGGGTATGAACCCCGGCAGCCGCGAACAGGAGGTGAGTATGATTTCGCGTTCGTTGAAAGGCATGGCCAAAGAACTGGATGTCCCGATTATTGCATTGTCGCAGTTGAACCGGGGCGTCGAAAGTCGCTCGGGACTTGAAGGAAAACGTCCGCAATTGGCCGATCTTCGCGAATCGGGAGCCATTGAACAGGATGCCGATATGGTGTTGTTTATTCACCGGCCCGAATATTATGGCATGTTCGAGGATGCTGACGGATATCCGCTTGAAGGTATCGCCGAGATCATTATTGCAAAGCATCGTAACGGAGCAACCGGTGAGGTACGCCTGCGTTTCCGTAAGGAACTGGCACGCTTCGAAGACCCGGAACTTCAGGGATTACCCTCTGCCGGAACGGGATATGACACAGCTAATACTGCCGGTTCGCCCATGACGTTCAGCTCCAAAATGAATGAGGAAGAAGAAGAGGAGGCAACAACAGGAAACAATAATTTATCAGGAGGTTTTGATTCGCCCCCACCTTCAGGTTTTGACAGAGAAGCACCTTTCTGAAGCACTTTTTTGCCTATCTTATACACAGCTCAAGCAACTTCCTTTTTTTCAGATGGTTACATAATTATGTTTGAGGGGGGTTAAAGCCAGTTCATCAGCTCTTTCAGGGATATTATTTCTTTGAATACCTTTTCTTGATGAGGGGTGCCTTCCGGATTGAAATATACATGATCGAGGCCGAACTCGCGGGCCCCCTGGATGTCATTTTCAAGACTGTCACCAATAACCAGACTTTCAGTCTTTTTTGCATTAACACTTTTTATGGCATGTTCAAAAAAACGGTGATGAGGTTTACTTGCCCCTATGTCTTCCGATATGAAAGTTTTTTCAAAATAGGGTGTTAAACCGCTGCGCTCCATTTTTGTGTGCTGTGCTTCTCTGAATCCGTTTGTAATAATATACAGGTGGTATTTCTTTCTTTTCAGGTAGTCAAGCACTTCGAAAGTATGCGGGATTACATTGGTTTGAAGTGAATTGTCATGAACAAAGTCGTCAGCAAATTTTTCGGCGATATTCATATCATCCAGTCCCGCCTGCAGGAAAGTTTGGTAAAACCGGCCTACTTTCACATCTCTTTTGGGGATGCGCCCGTATTGATAATCATGCCACAATCCAAGATTAACGGGCATATACTGTTCAAAAAAATCGTCAAAATCGCGGAAATACCTTCCAAGCTTGTATTGATCAAAAAGTTGCTTGAGCGTAATAATCTGGTTGGTATGGAAATCCCAGATGGTATGGTCAAGATCAAAAAAGAGATGTTTGTAGGCCATTGCAAAATTTGTTTAAAATGATCCGCCCCCCCGGAAGAAAATTGCCGGGGGGCCGTGATTCGTATTGTATTCATGAGTTTGGCAACAAAGATGCTTTTTAGACCAGGCTCATTCATTATACGACACTATTTAGCCTGAACGACAAGATATTTTGAAATGCTCCAGAAACTTTCTTTGTCATTAATGACCAAAACCTGGTTCCCGTTTTCCTGTTCATTCAATTTGTATGAACCCTCAGGATGAGAGGTGAGAATTTTTACATTGGTTTGGAAAAGCTCAATGCTGTCGGTGGTTCGGGTATCGATTTCGGCAAAGTAGGCCTTCTCAAAATTGTCTTTTAATACTTGTGTTTTTCCAAAAAACAAAAAACCCTCGTAATCGATGATGTTCTTTTCTTTCAGTTCGCTCCTGGTGCCTATGGCATAGTAACCTTTGTACATATTGTCTTTGGTTACCTCAAGTTGTGCCCTGGTTTGTGCGTTGACTTCTTTCATGGAGTCAAGAGCTATCTCCATATCGGTCAGTGCATAATTCATGTCATCAATTTCTGCATTCTTTTCTTTCAGCAACTCGTTTAGTTCCTTTATCTCCTGATTTTTTTCCTGCAACTCCTGTTGCAAGCTTTCTACCAGTTTCCTCAGGCGGTTGGTTTCGACGCCCGAGCGTTTCAGCTGCTGTTCCAGCGATTCAATCCGCTCTTTGTTTTGTACCATCAGATCATAGATCAGACGAATGTCTTCATTGATTTGCTCAGCTGCATCACCTTCGGTTTCACCTTCTCTGGCTTTCAGAGCAATAATTTTTTCTTTTTCTTTGATTACCCTCAGGGTGGCCTCAATTTCACCGATCGTGTTCACCATCTGGTTCATTTGGGTGTCTTTCAATGCAGCCATTTTTTCCAGCGAATCTTTTTGTTCTATTAACTCTTCCCGGCTTGGCCCTTGCTGACATTGCCAAAGCAGTGACAAGGTCAGAATTATTAACAATGTTTTCTTCATGGCGTTCATTAGATTATAGATTAATAGATTAATAGATTGATAGATTAATAGATATTTAGATATTAGAGTAAATTTGAGATTCTCGTTTCATCAGTATAAAATTCATCTAAGTTATTGATCTGATGGAACTCGCATGATTGAGTTTTATACATATTCTTTTGTGACAATCTTTGCCATGCTCGTTTCATCCGTATAAAATTAGTCTAAATTATTGGTCTGATGGAACTCGCATGACTGAGTTTTTATGCATGTTCTTTTGTGACAAACCGTGTCATGCTCGTTTCATCTTACATTTAATAAGTTGTTACGACTGTTAGGATTGTTAAAGTTGTTAAAGTTGTTAAAGTTGTTAATATTGTTAATGTGTTAGTTGTTAAAATGTTATAAGTTTTATACATTAGCTAACAACCCCAACAATTTAACAACCCCAACAATTTTATAATAATTTTTGTCAGGCCCGTTTTATCTTACATCTTAGCATCTTAAATCTAAAAATCTATTAAAACAAACTTTGTCATGCTTGTTTCATCTGAATTTAGCTATTTCTTTCCACTTACAACCAAAACAATTTCTCCCTTTGGCGGGTGTGAGTTGTAGTGCTTCTCCAGTTCTTCGAGACTACCACGCCGGGTCTCTTCATGCATTTTACTGATCTCCCTGCAAACTGCCGCTTCTCTGTTATTGCCGAATTTTTCTGCCAGTTGTTTCAGTGTTTTCAACAGCCGGTGCGGAGATTCGTAAAATATTATCGTCCTTGCTTCATTGGCAAGTGACTCGAGTCGTGTTTGTCGCCCTTTTTTAACCGGAAGAAATCCTTCGAAACAAAACCGGTCGTTTGGTAACCCGGCTGTTACAATAGCCGGAACAAAAGCTGTTGCACCTGGCAAACATTCCACCCCAATGCCGGCATCGATGCATTTTTTAACCACCAGATATCCGGGGTCTGATATGGCCGGTGTACCGGCATCGGAAATCAGAGCTGCTGTTTCACCATTTAACAAACGTTCAGTCACCTTTTCTGTGGCTGTGTGTTCGTTAAACTTATGATGGGCATACATCCTGGTTTCTATGCTGAAATGTTTCAATAATTTGCCTGATGTGCGGGTGTCCTCTGCCAGAATAAAATCAACTTCTTTCAGGGTTCGAACTGCCCTGAATGTCATGTCCTCCAGGTTCCCGATGGGAGTTGGGACAACGAAAAGTTTTCCTGTTTTTGCGCTTGTTGGATTTTCACCCGGCATTTTTATTGTTTTGTGGTTTCTTTGCCATCCATAACTTTAGCGAAGGATTACTTCGATTTATGGTTTCATTATAAAAACCTTCGTTCCACCAGTTCCATGAAACGAATAACAGCCTCGTTTTCGGAATCCCAGTTGAAATTGGCCAACAGGAAGTTCCTCGCGTCATCGATGCCGTTCATCTGGTTGATTTGATCGAGTGTCTGGTTCATCAGATCGGCATTTCTGCCAAACAATTCGCGCTGAAAAAAGAAGCGGTCGTTTATTCCCAGGGCCTTCTTTATATCACTGATGGGAGGTGATGTTAAAGAGCGTTTTTTCTTGTTTTCGGGTTGTTTTTTGGCAATATGCTCATTAAAGGAAGCTTTATTGGTCACCAGTTTTTCCCCCAACACTTTGTTGTCTTTCTTTTGCTCTTTGCTTGGATGAATAACGTTATCGTTCCTTTGTTGTTGTGTTTCCGGGCTGCTTTTTTCTGATTTATATACCGGTTTTTCGTTATGGTCTTTGTCTTGGGTCTGCCCCTCTTCAGCAGATGTTGTATTTTTTTGCAGCTGTTCTTCTGCCGCATTATCAGAAACAGGTTCTTTTGCCTTTTGTTCTATAGGCGAAGAGGGTTGTGGTACGGATTCTTCAGATGTATTTATCTTTTCTGCATTCTTTTCTTTCGATGCTGCAGCTGAAATTTCTTCTTTATTCGTCGCATTGTTGGTGGTTGCGTTTACTGTATTCTTTTCAATATCAAAATAATTCTGTTCCTTTTTTTCTGTATATTTGGGTGAAGATTTTGTTGTTTCCGAAGAAGAACCGGTAATCTCTTCCAGCATGTCAATTTCTTCAAGAACACTGTTCAGTTTGTTACGGGTAAGGCGGTAGAAAGCCTTTGAAACTGTGGGTTTCCCTTTAAATGATTTTACCAGTGTTTCAACTTCGTTCAGGTCGTGAAGTATGATTTCTATAAGAGCATCTTTTTCCATAATAGCTTGAGGCCCATTTTTCGTTACATTTGCAAATGTAGTGATTGCAATGCTAAAATAAATTTTTCTTTTAATGTTTCTTGAAAATATGGTTGAGTACGGTATAAAAAGAAGTTATGGCCGGTTCCATGACGTGCATTGTGGCGATCCGGCTCAATATTCCTTGCGTAAAACCTTAAGTGATAAACTGATCGAAGTGGGTGCTGACAAAGCCTGTGAGACTGTTTGCAGAGCTTGTCATCAAAAATACCTGAAAAAATGATTACATACTCTCCCGGGCAAATTGAGGAAGCTTGTCAAGGCAGATTGTCGATGAACGTTGAATCCCGGATTTCAAGGTTGTTTATCGACAGTCGTTCAGTTTACGAAGCTTCCGAAGGCTTGTTTTTTGCATTGAAAGGAAGCAGACACGACGGTCATCAATTCCTCCGACAGCTTTTGCAGAGAGGGGTGAGTAATTTTGTTGTGGAAGAAGGGAAAATTCCTCCTGATCTAAAAGAACGGGCCAATTGGATTGAAGTTCCGGATGTATTGAAAGCATTGCAGGATGTAGCGGCCTACCATCGCCGGCAGTTCACCATTCCTGTGCTGGCCATTACCGGTAGTAACGGGAAGACCATTGTTAAAGAGTGGATTACCCAAATGACAGGCAACGATATTTTTGTGGCCAGGTCTCCCCGCAGCTACAACAGTCAGGTTGGAGTTCCGCTTTCCGTCTGGCAACTGAATGCTCAATCGGAAATGGGAATATTTGAGGCTGGCATTTCACAACCCGGTGAGATGGAGCGACTGGAGAACATCATTCGCCCCGGGATGGGACTGTTTACGACACTGGGACAGGCTCATCAGGAGAATTTTTCTTCGCTGGAAGAGAAGCTGATGGAGAAACTGATTCTTTTTAAGAATGTTGCCACTATCTTTTACGGTGCCGATCAGCCATTGGTGGATGAGACCATCAGGAGATGTTATCCCGAAAAGCAATTGCTTTCATGGGGGCGGAGCGATGGCGTAACCCTTCAGTTATTAGAAGAAACCGACCTGGATGATCATAAAAAGTTGACACTGAAATACGGCGAGACTACTTTTTGTTTGGAAATACCTTTTACTGACAGGGTGAGTGTGGAAAATATTCTTCCCGTCACCTTGTTTCTTTTGCACCGGGGATATTCTCCCGATGTTATCTCCGAAAGGGCTGCATCATTAATGCCTGTTGCCATGCGGCTCGAGCAAAAAGAAGGCATTAATCATAATCTTCTTATCAACGACACCTATAATGCAGATGTTACTTCACTTGAAATGGCTCTGGACTTCCTGGCTCAGCAAAGCAGGAAAAAGGGAATCAACCGAACTGTTATCCTGTCCGATCTCCTTCAGACAGGACTGCCCGAGGATGAGCTTTATCCGCTTGTTGCCGGGCTGATAAATGAAAAGGGGATTGACCGGTTTATTGGAGTGGGGCCGGCATTGTTACGACATTCCTCTTTGTTTGGAGGCGATACCCGCTTTTTTGAAACAACAGGTGAATTGTTGAATGCCCTTCCGTCTTTTCATTTCAGTGGTGAGGCAATACTTGTCAAAGGTTCGCGACGGTTTTCGTTTGAACGCATCGTTCAGCGGATGGAGCTAAAGCGTCATGCAACTGTTATGGAAATTAATCTGGATGCCCTGGTACATAATCTGAACCAATATCGCCGTCTGTTGGACCGTGAAACCAGGGTTCTGGCCATGGTAAAAGCCTTTTCTTACGGAAGCGGTTCTTACGAGATTGCATCTGCCCTCCAACACCAGAACGTGGACTATCTGGGAGTAGCTTTTGCCGATGAGGGAATGGAACTAAGGAGGGCCGGAATTAGCATCCCAATAATTGTTATGAGCCCTGAAGAAAAAAGCTTTGGACAAATGCTTGAATACAATCTGGAACCCGAGATATATAGTTTCAGGATTCTCGAAGCATTTAATTCTGTTGCAGCGGCCGAAGCAGGTCAGGTACCGGTGCATATTAAAATCGATACAGGGATGAATCGTATGGGGTTCCTGGACAGGGAGATCGGTGAACTTGTATCGCGACTTAAACGGATGCCTGCCCTGAAAGTGAAATCGGTATTTTCGCATCTGGCAGGGAGCGACGATGAAGCTCATGATGCATTTACACGGCGTCAGATATCGCTGTTTAAAGAGATATGCACGAGAATCAAAACAACCCTGAATACGGATTTCTGGATGCACATTCTTAACACTGGTGGCATAGAGCGTTTCCCGAAAGCACAGTTCGACATGGTACGGCTCGGGATAGGACTCTATGGTTTTGGAGCAGGCGAAATTAAAGATTTGCAAAATGTAGTGACTTTGAAATCATATATTTCCCAGATAAAACCGGTGGCTGCCTATGATACGATAGGCTATAACCGGGCAGGGTCATTGATGCGCGACGGAAGGATCGGAATTGTTCCCGTCGGTTATGCCGACGGGTTGAACCGTCATTTAAGTAACCGGCGCGGAAAAATGATGGTCAATGGCAGACTGGCTTCAATTGTGGGAAATATCTGTATGGATATGTGTATGATCGATCTTACCGATATAAATGCCGAAGAGGGAGATGAAGTAATCGTGTTTGGCGATGATTATCCGCTTACCAACCTTGCACGTCAGCTTGATACGATTCCTTATGAAATTCTGACCAGTATTTCACGCCGTGTAGCGAGAGTCTATTACAGGGAATAACCTTACAATTGTTGAGTCCAGTATAAAAAACTAAACGCAGAGACGCCATGGCGCAAAGTTTTTATTATGAGAGAGTTGTGGTTCGTGGCATTAATCGTGTAAACAATTAATTACCAAACAACTGCAAAAGTTTAACAGAGTATTGAAACAACTAACAACTAACAACTAACAACTAATAATCTAACATCTAACCATCTATTGAATCAGCCTAATCTTGATATTCTTTCCAGCTTCTGTTCATCGAGAATACGAATAATGCGCCCATCAACTGTCAGTAACTTTTCTTTTGCAAAGGCTGTCAGGGTTCGTATGGCATTTGATGCCGTCATGTTTGAAAAGTTGGCCAGGTCTTCGCGCGACAAATAAATGCTTAACGTACAATTGTCTTCTTCGTAGCCGTATATATCGCGCAAAACAAGGAGGCTTTCGGCCAGACGGCCGCGAATGTGTTTTTGTGTCAGAGAGACGGTTCGGAACCTGGCAAATCCCAGTTCTGTGGCAAACGATTTGATAATATTCATGCACAGGTCGTTGTTCGACTTCATCAGCTTCATGACAACATCTTTTGCCACATGAAATATCACGCTGGGCTCAAAAACCACGGCCGATGCAATGTGACGTTCGTCTGCAAACAGGGCACGGTAGCCGATAAATCCCGGGCCGCTGGCCATCCTGACTATCTGCTCACGTCCCATCATGCCTTCCTTGTAAATTTTGACTTTGCCGGTACCTATGCAAAGCAAACCTGTTGGCCATTCTCCTTCCTGGTAGATGATCTGGTTTTTCCGGTATTTGATGGTCGTATGGTTGGCCAGTAGATATTCCTGTTCTTCCGGTGTTAAGACATCATATAGTTGAGGTATGTCTTTGATGGTAGGTTCGCGAAGTGTTCCTTTTTTTGTCCCCATTTTCCCGTTTATGTTTTATAACAATGTTGTAAAACATACAAAGTTATAAAAAACAGTGATTGTTAAAGGTTAAAATTTGATAATGATTGAGTCTGCTCTAAAAGAGATTTTTAATAATGAATGCAGTCTAAAAAGCCTTTTGACCCCTAAATCCCCTAAAGGGGACTTTTTCAAACTGCTGATTTTTAGCAGTTCCCTTTAGGGGTCAGGGGTAAAAATGGTAAAAATCAGCAGTTTGAAGGCTTTTTAGACCGGGCTCATAAATTCAACAGTTAACCGTCAACCATGTCAGCAGACCGGTGGCAGTTTCCATGGCTTTTTCGTTGAGATTAAATTGCGGAGTATGCAAAGCACCTGTTTTCCCTGTTTTCTGTTTTACACCAAAGCGGTAGAAAACCGAAGGGAATTGATGCGTGTAATAGCCAAAATCTTCGGCGGTCATGCGTATGTCCATATCTTCAACACGTTCTTCATCAAGAAAATTTTTGGCCAGTGAAATTGCCTTTTTTGTGGATTTTTCGTGGTTATGCACCACCGGATAGCCGTGCTTAATATCTACCGTGCAATAAGCTCCCATTGAGATGGCGGTTCCTTCGGCAATTTTTTTTATGAGTTCCTGAATTTTTTCTCTCCATGTTTCGTCCATGGTACGTAAAGTTCCGGCAATTTCAACTTTTCCGGGAATAATATTGGTTGCTCCCAATCCTTCAATACGGCCAAACGAAAGCACTGTCGGAATATTGGCCGGCACCATGCGCGATACGATTTGCTGGAGAGCCACAATAATGTGGGAGGCGATTAAGATGGTATCGTTAAGTGTATGCGGCAAAGCTGCATGTCCGCCCTGTCCGTGAACGGTAAGATAAACCTCGTCGCCTGAAGCCATGTACATGCCAGGTTTAAAACCCACATGGCCGGCCGGCATATCCGGTAATACATGTTGCCCTATGACAAGGTCGGGTTTGGGACGATCAAGTGCACCCTCTTTAAGCAACAAGCTTGCGCCGCCCGGAAATTTTTCCTCTCCCGGCTGAAATATCAGTAAAACGGTTCCTGTCCATTTTTCTTTTAGCTGATTTAAAATATGGGCAACACCAAGTAAAGCAGCACTATGTGCATCGTGTCCGCAGGCATGCATGATACCCTTGTTAACCGAGGCAAAAGGAAGTCCGGTTTCTTCCTGGATCGGAAGGGCATCCATATCGGCCCTTAGTGCAATTACTTTGCCCTCACTTTTCCCTTTTAAGGTAGCGATGATTCCTGTTCCGGCAACTTTGTCGCGAAAAGGAATACCCATTTCTCTTAAACGCGAAGCTATATATGCTGATGTACCATGCTCTTCGAACGACAATTCGGGATGCTGATGGAGGTATCGTCTGTCTTTGATAATTTGTTCAAGATGCTCTTTTGTCAGTTCTTTGATCCGATTTTTTATTTCTTCCATGTCTGTTGCGTTCAAATATCGTTTGTCAACGATGTCGTTATTATGCACCTGAAACGATGCCGGCATTAAAATACCGCCCGGCCGGTTTGTTTCGTCAGGTCAAAAAGCAAAAGCAAAGATAGTGCTTTATGTGAGGAAGTAAAAGTGCTTGGCTGTTGGTTAAGCCTGAAAAAATAAAACCTTTGCGGAAATCAGGTTGTATTGAAAAATTTCACTTTAAGACAGATGATACTGGCATGATTTTAGAAAATATGGAGAAATAAAAATATTGTTAGCTTTGTACTTAAGTTCTTGCAAGCAAGTGTCCGCTCGGTTATGTCGCTTGACTCTGCAAAGATACCCGATCGCATCGGGGAAAGTGTATTTATATAAGGATTGCAAATGGTTCTCTATGGACAGACACTAACTAAATACTAAAGAATATGAAAATAAATAAGCTTTTTTTGATTTTGATGCTTGGCACTTTGGGTGTTACAGCCTTTAGCCAGCCATCCAGGCCGAATGCTGAATTTGAAGAGAAGATTTTTGATTTTGGAGAGATAAAGGAAGACGGGGGCAAGGTGACCCACACATTTAACTTTAAAAATACAGGGGAACAGCCTCTGATTGTTCATAACGTAAAAGCTTCCTGCGGTTGTACCAGCCCCGACTGGACACGTCAGCCGGTGCAGCCGGGAAAGTCAGGTTACGTTAAGGCGACATTTGATCCACGCAACCGTCCCGGAAACTTTAACAAATCGATAATGGTTTACACGAACGGTGAGGAGTCAACCATCGTTTTGAGAATAACCGGAAAGGTACTTCCCCGTGAAAAGACCATTGAGGATATATATCCACGAGCCATGGGGCCTGTCCGTTTAAAAACAGCTCATTTGTCCTTTACACGTATAGCTCCCCAGGAAGTAAAAACCGAAGAGCTGGAAATGATCAATACCTCTGACAGCCCTGTAAAAATTGAGTTCGAGAGAGTTCCTGAGCATTTAAAGATCAGAATGGAGCCTGAAACCCTTGAACCCGGGCAGAAAGGTAAAATTGTTGCTACTTACGATGCTGCGGTTAAAGACGATTGGGGATTTGTTGTCGACCAGGTTTATCTGAAGATGAACGGGGAATCTGATCATAAAAACAGATTGAGTGTTAGCGCAACCATTGAAGAAGATTATTCAAAATGGTCGGAAGAACAAATGGCCAATGCACCTGTTATTGAAATAGACGACAGAGTTTTCGATTTTGGAGAGATAAAACAGGGTGAAAAAGTTTCGCATGACTTTATTGTTACCAACAAGGGAAAATCGAATCTTATTCTTCGTAAAATCAGAGCTTCGTGTGGCTGTACCGCTATCCAGCCCGATAAAACTGTTATTGCACCGGGCGAAAGCACCAAAATTGTGGCACAATTCAACTCGCGAGGGATGAGTGGGCGTCAAAACAAATCCGTAACGGTTTACTCAAACGATCCAAAGCGAAGCACTTTGTTGTTGAGATTGAGCGGAACAGTGGTGAAGTAGTTTTTTGTCCTGAAACGCGGGGTTGAAAGCAATTTTTATTTTATTTGGATGATGAGATGAGCATAGCAAAGATAGCCTTAATAGGTAATTAGGTCATTAGGTAATTAGGTCATTAGGTAATTAGGTAATTAGGTAATTAGGTAATTAGGTCATTAGATTGTTAGCTAATGTGATAAAACTTATAACATTCTAACAACTAACACATCTACAATATCAACAATGTTAACAAACCTAACAAACCTAACAAACCTAACAATATTAACATCTTAACAACTTTAACAATTCTAACAACCGTAACAATTTATTAAATGTAAGATAAAAGGAGCATGACAAGGTTTTTCATAATAAGAATATGTATAAGCACCATTTAGCCTCTAATCATCAAAGAAACCAAAAACAGGGAACAGATTCTTCGTCGTTCCTCCTCAGAATGACACCGGGCATCCTGTCATTCTGAGCGGAGCGAAGAATCTCTATCTGATTGATAATTGTCAAATCTGTGTCAATCTGTGTAATCTGTGGTGAACTCTCAACCTCAACCTCAACCTTAATCTCAACCTCAACCTTAATCTCAACCTCAACCTCAACCTCAACCTTAGCTGTTTGTCATTCTGAGCGGAGCGAAGAATCTAACATCAATTAAAGTATGATAAGTTGAATCATTCCAATAACTCAGATAAATTTTATACGGATAAAACGAGCATGGCAAAGTTTGCCACAACAGAACATGTATAAGTTCTTGCATGCGAGTTCCATCCGACCTTAATAAATAAATTTTATACGGATGAATATCTGGGACGGTCACAAACATATAGAAAACGATCCTTCATACAAGGGCCTTAACGTCAATAAAGGCGTAGAAAGCCTGCCTTCTGTAAATCCGGATGCGGCCCGTCGTTTTTTGGGAAGAAAGCGATCAAAATTGTCAGTAGAACAATATGTGGAGGGAATTCTGAGGGGAGATGTGACCATCCTGAGCCGGGCTGTTACAATGATTGAAAGTAATAAAGCCGACCATCAGGAGATGGCTCAGCAAATTATCGAGAGGTGTGTGCCTCATGCAGGCAAATCGATAAGAATTGGCATTACAGGTGTTCCCGGAGTGGGGAAAAGTACTTTTATTGAGGCACTGGGTATGCATATTCTTGATAAAGGCGGTAAACTGGCTGTCTTGGCCATTGACCCCAGTAGTGAACGTTCGATGGGGAGCATTTTGGGCGATAAAACACGCATGGAAAAATTATCGGCCGAAAAAAATGCTTATATTCGTCCCTCCCCCTCGGCCGGTTCGTTGGGTGGTGTTGCACGAAAAACCAGGGAGACGATCATTTTATGTGAAGCAGCAGGCTTCGACACCATTTTTATTGAAACAGTTGGCGTTGGCCAGTCAGAAACGGCTGTTCATTCTATGGTTGATTTTTTTCTGTTGCTGATGCTGGCGGGCGCAGGTGATGAGCTGCAGGGAATAAAGAGAGGCATTATGGAAATGGCAGATGCCATTGCTATTAATAAGGCGGATGGTCAAAACCTGCAAAAGGCAAAGATGGCTCAAGCCGAATACAGAAATGCCCTCCATTTGTTTCCGCCTCCCCGTTCGGGATGGACGCCCAGGGTTGAAATTGTCTCTTCCCTTCTAAACCAGGGAGTGAAAGAGATTTGGGAAATGATTATGGAATATGTCGAACTCGTGAAGAATAACGGTTTCTTTAAAGTCAATCGCCGGGAACAGGCAAAATATTGGATGTTTGAAACCATAAACGAACAACTCAAGAACAGTTTCTATCAGCATCCTAAAATTAAGAACGAACTGAAAAAATACGAGCAAAAGGTGCTCAACGACGAAACAAGTTCTTTTATTGCTGCACGGGAGCTGTTAAATAAATACTTTGATAAACTATAATGATTGTTTTATGAGAAAAATTGCTTTTTTATTGGGAATTGGTGTTTTACTGGCATCTTGTGGTAAAACAGATCAATACACGGTGTCAGGAACAATTGACGGCGTTAATGAAGGAACCGCCGTTCTGCAAAAAGTTGGAAAAGGCGGAGCGGAGACTGTAGACAGTGTAAAAATTGTTGATGGAACATTTGAGTTTTCTGGAACCGTTGAATATCCGGAACTGCATCTGATTAAAATTAATGACAACAGAATGCCTGTCGCTTTCTTCCTTGAGCCAGAAAATATAAAAATTTCAGGTAATATTGAGAATCTGCAGGATGCAGAGATAGTTGGAGGGAAGCTGAATGAGATATTTATGGAGTTCAACAATTCGGTGCCTTCAATGGACAGGGCTGAGTCGCTTCAGCAGGAATTCATGGATGCCCGGAAAGCTGGTGATCAGGGACAAATGCAATCGCTTGCAGCAGAGTATCAATCTATTATGCAATCGCAGCAGGAGTATTACCGCAATTTTGTTTTCGATAATACCGATAACGCTGTTGGGGCATTCCTTGCTCTGAATATGGCCAATTCTTTGCAGATGGAAGAACTGGAGGAGTTACTGGCATCTTTCGAGGAGAACATTCCAGATCATCCTTATGTTCAGGAACTTAAGGATATTCTGGAACCTATGAAAAAGCGAAAAGCTGCTGAAACAGCGATACAAATAGGGAAAGAAGCCCCGAACTTTACACTTACCGACATCGAAGGAAACGAAGTTAGTCTTAAAGACTTCAACGGGAAATATGTATTCCTTGATTTCTGGGCTTCATGGTGCAGGCCTTGTCGTGAAGAGAGCCCCAATATGGTAAAAGTCTATCAACAATATGGTGGCGATGATTTTGAAATTGTGGGAGTGTCGCTTGACAAAACAAAAGAACCATGGCTGAAAGCTGTTGAAGAAGATAATATTACTTGGGTTCAGCTGCACGATCCTGAAGGAGATGTGGCCAATGAGTATGGTGTACAGTCCATTCCTTTCACATTGCTGCTCGATAAAGAAGGCGTGATAATTGAGAAAAACCTTCGTGGGGAAGCATTGCAGGAAAAACTGGAAGAACTTTTATAGTTAGTGTCCTTCTGTAGAAGGCTTTGAAGATTAAAATATGTGTGTCTGCTCAGAAAGTGCAAGTTGCAATCATAACGCAACAGATGGTGCTTTAAGGACAGACACAAACTACGGCTCAAAACCTCTTTTAATTGCCGGTTTCTTTCATTGGAAACCGGTTTTTTTGTTTGCATAGGCAGAGGGCTTTCAACAAAGCAGAAAAATGATTGTTTAAGATATAATTGAATGTTAATTTCGTAACGGGCCTGACAAAGATGGTCACAAAAGAACATGTATAAATCCTTGCATGCGAGTTGCATCAGACCTTAATAAATAAATTTTATACGGATGAAAGATGAAGCGATTTGCATCAGACCAATTATTTAGATAAATTTATACGGATAAAATATCATTAAATTTGTTTTTCAATAGTTCGTTAAAATCTATATGCTGCAAACTACTGGTTTGTAACAAAAAATTTTTTTAGAGCGGGCAAATACATTATATCAAAATTATATGGATTGTCTTACATCTGATATCTAAAAATCTAACGATCTATTTAGTTTAAACTTAATAAAAATTCAAACTATAACATATTATGAATTACGATCTCGTAGTAATAGGAAGTGGCCCCGGAGGTTATGTAGCTGCCATCAGGGCTTCTCAATTAGGAATGAAAGTCGGTGTTGTGGAAAAAGCAGAATTGGGTGGTGTTTGTCTAAACTGGGGCTGTATTCCTACCAAATCGTTGTTGAAAAGTGCACAGGTTTTTGAGTATTTGCAGCACGCAGGGGATTACGGTATCAGTATTGAAGGTAAAGCCAATGCTGATTTTCCTTCCATGATCAAACGCAGCCGGGACGTTGCTGCTGGCATGAGCAAGGGAATACAGTATCTTTTTAAAAAGAATAAAATTGAAGTTATTGAAGGAACAGGAAAGCTTACCAAAGACAAAAAGGTTGAGGTAGAAAAAAATGACGGGGGAAAAGAGACGGTGGAGGCCAAACATGTTTTGCTGGCCACAGGAGCACGTAGCCGTGAGTTACCAAACCTTCCTCAAGACGGTAAAAAGATTATCGGGTATCGAAAAGCGCTGACGCTTGAAAAACAACCGGAATCGATGGTGGTTGTCGGATCGGGTGCCATTGGCAGTGAATTTGCTTATTTTTACAACTCTATCGGCACTAAAGTAACACTTGTAGAGTATCTGGACAATGTAGTTCCACTGGAAGACGAGGAGGTGTCAAAACAACTGGCACGGTCATTTAAGAAGGCCGGCATAAATGTAATGACCGGTTCGGAGGTAACCAGCGTAGATACATCGGGCAAGAAGGTTAAAGTCGTTGTAAAAACCAAGAAGGGAGAAGAAAATATTGAAGCTGATATCGTTCTTTCTGCTGTTGGAATTGCTCCGAATATTGAAAATATTGGTTTGGAAGAAGCGGGTGTTGAAGTTGAAAAAGGCCGGATTAAGGTTGATGAATTCTATCGCACATCGGTTGATGGTGTCTATGCTATCGGGGATATTGTTCCCGGGCAGGCGCTTGCTCATGTGGCATCGGCCGAAGGAATAATTTGCGTCGAAAAGATTGCCGGAATGGATGTGGAACCGCTGAATTATGGCAATATCCCCGCTTGTACCTACACATCGCCCGAGGTGGCGAGTGTTGGCATGACAGAAAAGGCTGCGAAGGAAGCCGGCTACGAGTTGAAAGTCGGGAAATTTCCATTTTCAGCCAGTGGAAAGGCCAGTGCTGCCGGGCATAAAGAGGGTTTTGTGAAACTTATTTTTGATGCCAGATATGGCGAATTACTTGGTGCACACATGATTGGTGCCAATGTTACCGAAATGATAGCTGAACTGGTTACAGCTCGTAAGCTGGAAACCACCGGACACGAGATCATTAAATCAGTACATCCGCATCCAACTATGTCGGAAGCTGTTATGGAGGCCGCCGCTGCCGCTTATGACGAGGTAATACATATTTGATCTTCTTGTCATCCGGGAGCTTTATGGTTACCTGAGTTCAGCGGTTTAAACGAAGTAAAAAAGCGCTTTACTTAGATATAACAACGACATGGAAATTATCGGTTTTCGCCGAATATGTGAGGTGAAAAACTTAAATTTTCTTTGTCCCCGATACTTTGTGAACGGAGCCGGTAGTGTACGAAAATTGCATCGC
Organism: Anaerophaga thermohalophila DSM 12881; assembly: GCF_000191885.1. Taxonomy (GTDB): domain Bacteria; phylum Bacteroidota; class Bacteroidia; order Bacteroidales; family Marinilabiliaceae; genus Anaerophaga; species Anaerophaga thermohalophila. Next base: position 7,818 of record NZ_AEWI01000031.1, on the reverse strand, counting down.
TCGGCTCCGAATCCGGGTGTTGTACTGAGACAAATGTTTGCCATTTTTCATAGTTTAAAGGCCTGCAGGTTATTATTTTTTGCAGGCCTTTTTTACAAACAGTCTGTAAGTGCCTTTACAATGATTCGAGGGTTTTTAAGGCAGGACGAAGTCCGGCCTGTTACTTTATCTGAAAAGCGGAATTTTTGATTAAACAACAACAACAGGAAATGAAAAGACAACAGAAAGTGGCTGTAATCTGTAAACAGATAGGTTATCCCGAGATACTGAGCCAACCATCACATGTAATTATGATTAACCATTACCTGTACTATAGTTAACCATCACCGATGGCCTTAAAGCGTTAATAAGAGATTGAAAACGGGTGATGTGATTTCGGAAAATGCTGCTTCACGAGCGAAGTAACCAAATAGAACACAGATGACACAGAGACAATTGACAAAACCGGCTCTAATCCGTGAATGCCCGACTTTCCTTTACCGCATCATCAGTTTAAGATTATTGGCCATTTTCTGGTTATATTCCAGAGTAAGATTACGATGGTTGACCAGATCGACAATAGTACCAATAAAACAGAGTCCCATGGTAAGCAGGTAAAGAATTCCCATTCCTATTTGGTTTAGAAGGAAACGGTGAATACCTGAAATGCCGAGGAATCCGATTAAAGCTGTTAATAAAGTTATTTGCGGATCACGTCGTCGTGCCCTGTATACCATGAGAAAATCTTTGACCTGTTGGTCGGTTTTGTCTTTAAGAAGATTATCCAGATAATAGGCTTCTTCCATTTCAACTTCGGGCATTAGTTTGTAGATTCGTTCCATTGTTTCTAAGATTTAGTTGATTCTATAATAAAGTACAATTATCTATACTCAATACTTTTATCGGTTTATTGTAAATGTACATCGTTTTTCAAAAGGTTAAAACTTCTTGCTAATAAAATAATAACGGCCGGTATTCCCAAAGGGTGACTTTGAAATGATGCCGTCAGATTTGCCCTGAAAAGCCATGATATGGAATGTCCTAAGCCACATCCCGGACAAAAATCAAATCCTGCATTCTTTAACGGACAGAGAGAAAAATGATCGCTTGTCGAAGGGTTGGTGATGGCAAGAGAAAGTATTCCTACAATCCAGATAAAAGCTTCCACATGTTTTCGATGAAAGATGTACTTCATCACTATATGATTAGTCTAAGTTCTTGCATGCGAGTTCCATCCGACCTTAATAGATAAATTTTACACGGATGAATTTTGTTGTTTTTGCGTTTAGTGGCAAAATCCTACAAATTTTATATAGGAATGCTTACTTGGAGTTAAAGTGAGGTACATACTTTTAAATATGCACCTCATTCACAATGCTTTTGGAGCCACTGTTATGGGCTTGTTATTGTAGCTTCAAAGAATTTTTAAATTTTGTTTCTTTTGAATCTTTTACTAATTTATTTTTAAGTGCTAAATATTCAGTTGAAGAAATATTTTCAACATTTTTTATTTCACCATTTTTATCTAATTCTATCTTTCCGTATGTTGGTATATCTTTGGAATTAAACGCTAAAGCCGGGTCGATAAGAGGTGTTCCTTCAACAACGTAGCCAGAGTAACCGGTAACAATTGCCCACCATGATTTTGAATAAACAACACCGTCAACTAATGCTACGGCTCCTGGTGTAGACTCGATGGCTTTATCTATAGCTTCTTTCAAATTTGGAACCCCTAAGGGGATAGTTATTATCCAATATACGCCATCTTCACCATTTGCACGATTGTTCGAACGTTTAAATGTGGACGCTTTTGATAAATCAATATTTTTAGTTGAAACCATAGTGAAGTCAAAAATGCGTTGCGAACAGCTACTTAACATTACGGCTGTCAGAATCAATAAAATGAAACTGAGTTTAAAGTTTTTCATAAATTACTATTTTTAAAATTTTCCTACTCGTTTGGCTTTTCGGTTTCGCCCCATTTTTAAAGTGGTTTTGGTGTTCACTGTTTGTGCTACTTAAGTGTCTTGTTGAGATACCCTAACTTTCAAGACAAGTCAAAAATACGGAAAAATCCGAACCATGCTCTGACTCTCTGCCATTTTTTGTGGCTGCTGGTTAAGAAATCCGGAGCATGTTGACCTCTTTATTTAATGGTATAATGGTATATAGGGAAACGGCCCCATTCACACGACAAAAATACCGGGCAACCGGAGGCCAAAATATTGGCTCTGGAAGCACGGCTCTTTTAGAGAAAGCGGCTGTTATTTCAGAGAAAAGACTCTGTCATTCAAACTATCGTCAATTAATAGGTAAAGCTACTTCCTCCGAGGAATTCTCTGAGGATGGAAGTTGGCGGAATTTCTCTTTGTTGGATGGGTTTAAAGTAGCTGAAAAATTTCAGCAATCTGATGGCTTCCGAGTATTCCGGCTGGTTAGGCTGGACTTCGAGCAGAATGGGCTCGGCATACGGCTTAAGGACTGCCAGCTCGTAGAGCAAAGCTGAGTTGAACATGATATCTGCCTCTTCCTGGTAAGGAAAGATGTGTTTATCTTCACCGCGACGAACACTATCCCAGCGTGAAATGGTTTCAAGCGCAGAGTAATTACGATAGCGGTAATCGCGAATGATTCTTCGTACCAAACGATTGTCAGTGGTTGGGATTCTGGTCTGATCGTCAATATTGATATTGGTCAGCGCCGAAACATAAATTTTAAATTTTGTCTTATTCTCTATCGAATGGGTCAGTTTTGGGTTTAGTCCGTGAATTCCTTCTATGATAAGGATATTGTCTTTTCGCATTTTCAGTGAATCGCCGTTGAACATGCGTTTCCCGGTCTCGAAATTGAATTTCGGGAGGTTTATTTCTTCCCCGGCAAGAAGTTGCCGCAGGTGTTGGTTAAATAACTTTATGTCAAGAGCTTCGAGTGCTTCAAAGTCATATTGACCATTTTCGTCCCGGGGTGTTCTTTCGCGGTCGACAAAATAGTTATCCAATGAAAGATTGAGGGGGCAGATGCCATTCACCAATAGTTGGATAGCCAGCCGTTTTCCAAAAGTGGTCTTTCCACTTGATGAGGGTCCGCTGATCAGAACAATCCTTACATCTTTTCTGCGTTCGGAGATGGCGTCTGCAATTTGCGCAATTTTTTTCTCATGGAGCGCTTCACTGACTTTTATCAGACGCTCGGCTTTCCCATTGGTGGCGGCATTGTTCAGGTCACTGATGTTTGTAACATTAAGTACCTGGTTCCAGTGACTGAACTCACGAAATATCTCGAACATTTTGTTTTGTTCCACCAATTCCTGAACTTCATCCGGATTTTCCTGGCTGGGAACCTGGAGCAGCATCCCATTGAAGTATTTGTTTAAATCAAACACTTTCAGATAGCCGGTAGAGGGAACCATGAATCCGTAAAATTTTCCAATATGGTCTTTCAGGGTATAATAGGTAGAGTAATATTGTCCGCGGTGACGCAATAAATCTACTTTATCGTGTAAACCGTGTTGTTTGAAAAATTCAATAACATCTTCTGTTTCCTCCTTGTGCTGAACTATGGGGATGTCTTGTTCGACCAGTTGCTTCATTCTTTGGCCCAGTTCGAAGACATCATCTATTGTAGGCTGATAATCGATATCACGCAATTCGCAATAAAAGCCTTTACTGACCGAATGATCAATTCTTAGCCGGGCTTCGGGAAACAGTTCCCGTGTTGCAGCGTAAAGTAAAAAAGAGAGTCCCCGGATATACATTCTCATTCCGTCTTTATGAGTAATGTCAATGAACTCAATGGTTTTTGGGTTATATATTTCAAAAGCGAGTTCTCTAATCTGGTTGTTGACCATTGCACCTAAAATGGGATGGTCAAGTTTAATATTTTGCGAGTCTGCAATTTCTTTTAGAGTGGTACCTCTTTCAACAAAAAATGTTTTGTTATTATTGAGGCATTTTATTCTTATTGTTTTTTTCATATTTTATTAGTGTAAAATTTGTTTTTTTAAGGCCTGATAGGACTTGCAATCCTTTTATATATGCTCCTTTAAGGCAAAATTCTTTGTAAACAAAGCGGCTGAGCCGGGGGAATCAAAGCTCCAGGCTCGTTCCTTATTGCTTTAATAGTAGCGAATTGAATATCGGGATGTTCTACAATATAAAGAAAACAAGCCGTATCACAAACCTTCTTCTTTTTTAAGGAATTGTCCGGTAAAACTTTTTTTTGTGGCTGCCACCTTCTCGGGTGTTCCGCAACATATTATCCGTCCACCCCGCGCACCGCCTTCCGGACCGATATCAATAATGTAATCGGCTGTTTTGATGACATCGAGATTGTGTTCGATGACGATAACCGTGTTGCCTCTCGAAACAAGTTTGCTGAGAACATCCAGTAACACCCTGATGTCTTCAAAATGCAGTCCCGTTGTAGGTTCATCGAGGATATAAACAGTTTTTCCCGTGTCTTTTTTCGAGAGTTCTGTGGCAAGTTTCACTCGCTGGGACTCGCCACCCGAGAGTGTCGTGGATGGCTGTCCAAGTTTGATATAGCCGAGTCCGACATCCTGCAGGACTTTCAGACGGTGAAGAATGGAAGGAATGTTTTCGAAAAATTCAACAGCCTGGTTGATGGTCATATCCAGCACATCGCTGACAGACTTTCCCTTGTAGCGAACTTCCAGTGTTTCGCGGTTGTAACGTTTCCCCCGGCAGTCGGGACATTCGACCATTACATCGGGCAAAAAGTTCATTTCTATCACCCGGACGCCGGCTCCTTTGCATGTTTCGCACCTGCCTCCCTTTACATTGAACGAAAAGCGTCCCGGTTTATAGGCCCGTATCTTTGCTTCGGGTAACTCGGCAAAGAGTTTCCGTATGTCGTCGAACAATTTGGTATAAGTGGCCGGATTGGAGCGCGGTGTTCGGCCAAGGGGTGCCTGGTCCACATCTACAACTTTGTCGATGTATTCAAGTCCTTCTACCGATTTGAAGGGCAGGGGGTCTTTCACCGATTTGTAGATACGCTGGCTGAGAATGGGATAAAGGGTTTCGTTGACCAGTGTTGATTTTCCGCTACCCGAAACGCCTGTAACACAAATAAAAGTACCAAGCGGAAATGATACATCAACATTTTTCAGATTATTGCCCCTGGCACCTTTGATGGTCAATACTCTTCCATTACCTTTTCTTCTTGTTTCGGGTAAAGGAATTTCTTTAATACGTTTCAGGTAACCGGCAGTAAGAGTGTTAGCTTTAAGTATCTCATCGGGAGTTCCCTGAGCCACAATTTCGCCGCCATGACGACCTGCATAAGGCCCCATATCAATAATATGGTCGGCTGCCAGCATCATGTCGCGGTCGTGTTCAACCACCAGTATAGAATTTCCGGTGTCGCGCAATTGCTTGAGTGAATCTATAAGACGATGATTGTCACGTTGATGAAGCCCGATACTTGGCTCGTCTAGAATGTAAAGAACATTGACAAGCTGAGAGCCTATCTGGGTGGCCAGTCTTATTCTTTGGCTTTCGCCTCCCGAAAGTGACATGGCACTTCTGTCAAGGGACAAATATTCGAGACCGACATCAAGCATAAAACCTAACCGGGTTCTGATCTCTTTCAGAATTTCGGTAGCGATGGCTCTCTGTTTGTTCGATAACCGGCTTTCAAGACCGTCACACCAATTATAAAGATCATTCAAATCCATTTTACTTACCTGGGCAATATTTTTACCGTCGATAAGAAAATGAAGGGCTTCTTTATTCAGGCGTTGGCCGTTACAGTCCGGGCAGGTTGTTTGCCGGATAAACTGATTGGCCCATTTTCTGGCCTTTTGCGAAGTGTCATTGTTTTGCTGGTTTTGGATGTAACTGATAATTCCGTCGAAACTCAGACTATAGTTTGATGAACTGCCCAGTGGTGTGTTTTTTAATCGCAGCGGTTCCGTAGTGCCATGGAGTATCTCATCCAGACCTTCTTCGGGGATGTTTTTTACAGGTGTTTTCAGGGTGAAACCATGTTTGTCGGCAATGGCTTCCAGCTGCCAGAATATAAGGCTGTTCTTGTATCGACCCAGCGGAACAATGCCGCCCGAGTAGATCGATATTTTATCGTCGGGAATTATTTTTTCGAGATCTGTTTCTTCGACAAATCCCAGCCCTTTGCACTTAGGACATGCACCCTGGGGCGAATTGAAAGAGAAATTATGGGGGGCCGGCTCATTGTAAGAAATACCGGTTGTGGGACACATTAGTTGCCGGCTGAAATATCGTGGTTTGTCAGCCTCTTTGTCGAGTACCATCATAATGTTTTTTCCTTGCTTCATAGCAAGAGATACTGAATTTTCCAGGCGTTTCCGGTCTTTGGATGATACTTTTAACTTGTCAATAACAACTTCTACAAAATGATTTTTGTAGCGGTCAAGTTTCATCCCATGTTTTATCTCTTTGATTTCTCCGTCCACTCTTACATTGAGAAATCCTTTTTTCCGGATTTGCTCAAACAGTTCTTTATAGTGCCCTTTCCGTCCTTTAACCATAGGGGCGAGGATGTAAACGCTTTTGTTTTCAAATGAAGACAGAATGAGGTCGATAATCTGCCGGTCGGTGTATTTCACCATTTTTTCGCCTGTTTCATAAGAGACAGCTTCTCCGGCACGTGCATAAAGAAGACGAAAGAAATCATATACCTCAGTGGTGGTTCCGACGGTGGATCGTGGGTTTTTCCCGGTTGTTTTTTGCTCGATAGAGATGACAGGACTAAGGCCCGTTATTTTATCCACATCCGGCCGTTCCAACCCCCCCAGAAACTGGCGGGCATAGGCCGAGAATGTTTCTATATACCGCCTTTGTCCTTCCGCGTAAATTGTGTCAAATGCAAGTGATGATTTACCACTTCCGCTAAGGCCGGTAATGACAACCAGCTCATTGCGCGGGATGGTTACGTCTATGTTTTGGAGATTATGAACCCTTGCTCCAAGTATCTCAATTTGCTCAAGGTCTTCCTCTATGAGAGATGTACTGTTATTCAATGACTTCACTTATAAGGTTTTTTAGAACCTACAAAGATAGCAAAAGTATATAAGCCGGGAAAAGAACCTTCTTTTCAAAATATGAAGATAACCAGTGCCCGTCTGTAAAGTCGGCAAAAAAATTGTTACAAATCATGTGTCTGTTCAAAAAGTAAATAGTCAGTTTAAAAAAGCCTAAACGCAGAGACACAATGACGCAAAGTTTTTATTATGAGAGAGTTGTGGTTTATGCCATTCATTGGTAAGCAATTAATTACCAGACATCCGGAAAAGTTTAACGGAGTATTGTAAAGTAATATTTGTTGCGTTAGCCAAAAACGGAGTTTACTTTTCATCAGTATAAAATAAGTCTAAGTCATTGGTCTGGCGCATTTTATCATACTTTAATTGATGTCAGATGATTAGTGGTTAGATTCTTCGCTCCGCTCAGAATGACAAACAGCTAAGGTTGAGGTTGAGGTTGAGGTTGAGATTAAGGTTGAGGTTGAGATTAAGGTTGAGGTTGAGGTTGAGAGTTCACCACAGATTACACAGATTGACACAGATTTGACAATTATCAATCAGAGAGAGATTCTTCGCTTCGCTCAGAATGGCAGGATGCCCGGTGTCATTCTGAGGAGGTAACGACGAAGAATCTGTTGCCTGTTTTTGGTTTCTTTGATGATTAGAGGCTAAATGGTGCTTATACATATTCTTATTGTGAAAAACCTTGTCATGCTCCTTTCATCTCACATTTAATAAATTGTTACGGTTGTTAGAATTGTTAAAGTTGTTAAGATGTTAATATTGTTAGGATTGTTAACATTGTTAACATTGTT
>NZ_AEWI01000032.1 GCF_000191885.1 Anaerophaga thermohalophila DSM 12881 | reverse complement strand
GTCACAAAAGGACATGTATAAAACTCAATCATGCGAGTTCCATCAGACCAATGACTTAGACTTAGACTTATTTTATACGGATGAAAACAACCAGTTGATCTAATGCAGATTTGAGCGATCAACGCTGTATTTTCTTTTTTTATTTAATACGGCATCAGATGTACGGATTAAGACGTAAATTGACAGTATTAATGGTTGGGTTGGTGGCCACGGTCATGTTACTGGCAGGACTTCCCGGCATCTACTTTGCAAGGCAGAAAGCGCGTAACGATGCCATTAAACAAATGCGACTGCAGACACATATCTTCACGCGCGATATTGAACAACAATTCTTTCACATCAAAGATGTTTCTCTGGCTCTTGAGGCCTCTTTACGAAGTTCTTTCGATGCCGGACAACATTTCACTGGTAAAGAAGCATTGAATCGTTACAAAGAAAAACTTTTGCCCCGGGTAAAAGAAATTCTTCACCTCATGCGGCCGATGAGCCTTTGGATTGTTTTTAACACGGAACATATTGATGGTAAACATACCATCAGTTTTTTCGATAAAAACAGAAACGGTATCTATACCAGGAGTCCGGAATACAGCATCATGGAAAAAGACCTTACTCATCCATCGATGCGCTGGTGGACAGAGGCAATAAAAAAAGGAGAAACATGGACCACCCCTTATTACTGGCCGGACTGGGACATGAATGTCATTTCCTATTCGAGAGCAGTTTATGTGGATTCCCTGTTGATTGCCTGCCTGGGTTCCGATTTCAATTTCGACCGTCTGAGTGCCTGTCTTGATACTTTGCCTGTGTTTAAGACCGGGCATATCCTGTTGTTCGACAATAACGACAATCTTGTTTATTCAAGAAACCGTGAAGGACGTTTCAGCAATATTTCAGATACGCGGGTAGAAAAAATCACAGAAGCAAAAGAAAATTTTATACTGATAAATGAAAACGACGGGAATGGCCGTTCTGCCATTGCCATTGATCATTTAGAGAATGGATGGAAAATTGCGCTGATTGTTTCACAAAAAGAAATCTTTGCAGATGTGTATCTACTGATACGCACTCTTTCGATTATGTTTCTCGGCGGTTTTGTCATTGCTTTTATTCTGGCTGTCTGGTTCAGCAAGCATATCACTTCTCCGGTTAAAAAACTCCTCAGGAATTTCCGAAAGGCCACCGACGGCGACCTGAGTGTCAGAAACGACATATCGAGCAACGACGAAATGCAGGAACTGGGAGACCATTTTAACCTTATGATGAATTCATTGGAAAGCTCATTCAAAGAACTTGAGATAGCAAAAAAAAGACTCACCATAGAAAAAGAGAGAGCCCAGGAATCAGACAGTCTGAAATCTTCTTTCCTCGAAAATCTCAGTCATGAAGTGCGAACGCCCTTAATGGCCTTAGTTGGTTTCTCGGAACTAATGGCCGATCCGGAAGCTGCACCCGACGAAAGAAAAGAATTCTTTGAACATATCGCTTACAACAGTAATAAGTTGGTAACCTTTATTGAAGACACCCTGTTGTTCTCCCAACTGGAAAAGGAACAAGTACCAATAAGAAACCAGCGCTTCAGGGCAAGTCATATATTAAGCGAACTGCAGGAAGAATTTGAAAAACGACGCGACGAAGAAAAACCCGACCTTTACTTCAGAGTCTTGTCAGACTGTTGCGACATGGAACTGAATACCGACCCGCATCTATTGAAGCGTTTGGTCAGGTATCTTCTCGACAATGCCTTTAAATTTACCGATTCGGGAGGAGTAACACTGATCTGTCGGAAGACTGACCATCATTTTGAGATCAGCGTTTCAGACAGTGGAATTGGCATCTCCGATGACAAAACCGACGTGGTATTCCAAAAGTTCCGCAAAGTAATCGAAACAAACGACAGGATTTATGACGGTGCCGGTATAGGATTGACCAATGCCAGGGGTATTGCACTTTTACTCGGCGGGACAATTGAACTCAGCTCAACGCGCGGAGAAGGAACAACCGTGACAGTATCATTTCCTCTCAACAACAAATAAGCCTTCTTCTTTCAGAAAACCCTGCTATCTTTACCTCAAAAAAATTTCAAAGCCTGAATTATGTCCTTTCTGAACCGACTTACAGCCCTGGAGCTTCGATTAACAGGGGTGTCATGGATACTTCGCCATACCTTCCAGAAGAAAAAGGTAACCATTCTGATGTTCCATAAACCCTTACCCGAAGATTTTGAAAAAGCAGTTGTGGCATTAAAAAAACGATACAATATTCTTCCATTTTCACAATTCATCGATCAAAATCTGAATGCCGGCTGGAAACTACCTCCCAGACCACTTGTTATAACGCTGGACGACGGATGGGCTTCAAACTATTCCCTATTGCCGGTTATTGAAAAACACAAGGTACCGGTTATCATTTTTCTGATGGCAGAAATTGCAGACACCAAACGGCAACCGTGGTTCAAATTTATGATCGACAAACACCAGAAACAGGAGCTCAGGAAAGTGTCCGATTCGATAAGAATAGCAACATTAAAACACCTGGGATTTGAAGAGACCAAAGAATACAGCGAAAGTTTAGCACTAAACCGGCAGGAAATACTGACGATGCAGGCATCCGGCCTGGTAGAATTCGGATCGCATACCCTTTTTCATCCCATCCTGCCACGATGTAATGATGCCAAAGCACGTCGCGAAATCGAAGTCTCAAAGCAAAAGGTGGAAGCACTCACTGGCAGGGCTTGCCGTTTCTTTTCATTTCCTAACGGGGAATACAGCGAGCGAGACATCCGCCTTTGTAAAAAGGCCGGTTATGAGGCTGCGGTAACCCTCGATGTGGGATTTAATGACCCGGGAAGTGATCCGTTCCGGTTAAAACGGATATCGGTACCCGACAAAAGCTCTGTTTCCGAGCTGCTGATAAAAGCTTCCGGCTTTTGGGCTTTCTTTAAAGTAATTGTCGGAAAACAGCCGAAAAATCGACGCCATAGCGGACTTTAGGCGAATGTCGTAAGTCAGTAGCCCATAGTCTACAATAATTTATGAGTCCGTTCTAAAAAGCATCTTTATTGCCAAGCTCGTTGTTGTTTTAAATTTTTGCATCCTCATTAACAACAAGTTAACTCCGGTACAAAAATTTAAAACGCCTTGATTTTGACAAAAATATGCTTTTTATACTGCACTCATTTATTTCAGGAATCTTACACTCTTACCTGGACAGAAGGCAGAAATTTGAAATGCAGAAGTAATAAATTGTATTGAAGCCAAATTCTTGCAAATAAGCGGTGCCGATGGGATCGATACTTTGCTAAACTCGTTTCAATCCCATCGGCACCGCCGCTTGCATACAAGAACTCAGGTTAAAGTTTTTTCAGTCCCTTTGTCTCCTTCTTATCTTTCACTTCGAAAAGACTAATGGCATATCCGCCACCGGGAGCACATTTTTGTGTTAGTCTGGATTTGCTTGTTACAACATATTTTCGGATATCATAAGCTTTTGGGTTCTTTTTGTAGTGGGCATCTTTTTTATCACTGTAAATAGTGGCCACATACCTTTTGCCGGGTTCCAGGAAATCGAACGAGATATTTGAAACCCGGGGTTCCTCGTCGTTCGTGCGACCAACAAACCAGTTGCCGGTACCTTTTTCCTTCCGGGCATAAGTGATGTAATCGCCCGGTTCAGCTTCCAGTACTTTTGTGTCGTCCCATTCAACAGGGACATCCTTGATAAACTGAAACGCATCAAGATATTTATTGTAAGTTTCCGGCAAATCGGCTGCCATTTGCAACGGACTGTACATGGTAACATATAAAGCCAACTGCCGGGCAATAGTGGTATTCACCCACGAATTATTATCGGGATTGTATTTACTGACATCGTTCTCAAAAATACCGGGAGTATAATCCATGGGGCCACCAATCAGACGGGTGAAAGGCAGAATGGTAGTATGGTCGGGATTACTACCGCCAAAGGCTTCATACTCAGTTCCGCGAGCCGACTCATTGCCAATCAGGTTGGGATAAGTCCGGCAAAGACCCGTAGGCCGAACAGCTTCATGGGCATTGACCATAATTTTATACTCCGCTGCTTTTTTAACAGCATACAAGTAGTGATTAACCAACCACTGACCGTAGTGATATTCACCGCGGGGAATAATATCGCCTACATATCCGCTCTTTACCGAATTATAATTATTATCCACCATAAACTGATAAGCCTTATCCATGTGACGCTCATAGTTTCGCACCGAACTGGATGTTTCGTGATGCATCATCAGTCTCACACCTTTGCTTTTAGCATAATCACGCAACTCATCCACATCAAAATCGGGATAAGGCGTCAGGAAGTCGAACACATAATCCTTGGATTTTCCGAACCAGTCTTCCCAGCCAATGTTCCAGCCTTCAACCAACACCTGATCGAAACCATGTTCTGCAGCAAAATCAATATACTCTTTTACATGCTCTGTATTGGCAGCATGACGCCCATTGGGCTCCACTTTAGTATAATCGGTCTCACCCAGTTTTACCGAGGGCAAATCGGCATAAGCCCACGAACTTTTACCGGTAATCATTTCCCACCAGACACCAACATATTTTACAGGTTTTATCCATGACACATCATCATAGGCACAAGGCTCGTTCAGATTCAGGGTAATATTGGACAACAGAATATCCTTAGCCTCTCTGCCGGCAATTACCGTACGCCAGGGGGTATGTGTTGGTGCCTGCATATAGGCCATATTTCCGATAGCGTCAGGAGTTAAATGTGCTTCAAATACCATATTTTCATCATCAAGCTCCAGATGCATGCAAGAATATTCTACCAAAGCAGCCTCATGGAGATTGATGTAAAGACCGTCGTCAGTTTTCATCATCAGGGCTGTCTGCACACCGGTTTCCGAAAAAGGCGTTTGAGAAGCGTTTGGTGTAATAGCACCCTCCATAAGGTCACGAATTTCAGAAAGACGCGACTTGGTATATTCATACTCCTGCGTGTCATAATCACCCGGAATCCAAAAAGCGATATGATCACCGGTCATGGCAAACTCGGTCTTCTCATCGGTAACAACAAAATAGGTCAGGTTATCCTGCACGGGAAATTCATAACGAAACCCAAGTCCGTCGTTGAACAATCTGAACCGTACAACCATTACCCGTTCCGTTTCTTCCTGCTCCAGCGTAACCCCGAGTTCGTTGTAGTGGTTACGAATCTCTTTGAATTCGCCCCACACGGGCTCCCAGGTTTCATCAAAAGAACGCTCATCGACTTTGATGAGTTTAAAACCACCGGTTAGCGGCTCCATCCCTTTAACTTCCAATCCCAGACGACTTTCTGCAATGACAGGCTGCCCGTCCAGATCAAGCTGATAAACAGGAACACCATCTTTCACTTCGACCTGAAGCCGAAAACTGCCGTCGGGCGAATGTAGCTCTGCTGCATGTGCCCACACGGCCAGAAAAGCAATGACCATGAAAACTACTGTTTTTCTCATAACGTAAAATATTTGGGACAATTCATAAAATGAATGCGGTATAAAACTGTTTTTCCATTTAATCCATATAGATCAATTGATTTCCACAACTACTCAAAGATACCGAAATTGACAGTATATGAAGTATATGTATGTAATGCAGGAAGACTTGCCTTTATTGTCAAATAATATACAAAATATTGTATTTCAGCAATTTACCAATAGAGATAATTTACTATTTTTCATGCAAAAAGATTCGAAAAAGAAAAACCGGCTTCTCTGCAAAGGTTTGCAAAAAAGTGTATTCCGGTAAAAAATCTGACCAGACTGACGAACCTGTTGGAAAAGTTAAAGAACAACATACTCGAAATCCGAGAAAATTTATGAAGAATGCAAATGAAACGAGCATGGCAAAGTTTGCCACATTAGATTATTAGATTTTTAGATTTAAGATGAAACGAGCATAACAAAGTTTGTCACAAAAGAACATGTATAAACCCTTGCATGCGAGTTCCATCCGACCTTAATAAACAAATTTCAAACGGATGAAAACATCACTTTTATAACCTAATATCCGGTAAATTACAATACCTTTAGCTCCTAACAAAATAATAGAAATGCGCTGAAAAACCGGGAAAATCATTTTTGTCAACAGGGTTAATGCATATATGAAAACACACAACTACAGTTATATCAACAGCTTAGACTGATTTTGTATAAACCGGGCATGGCAATGATTGCCTTAATAGATTTTTAGATTTTTAGATTTTTAGATATAAGTAATTTAGTCATTAGTTTTTAGTCATTAGCCGGTAGTGTGAATTATAAACACAACATACGTCTTTGCTTTTAAGCTTTTTTTCTAACCCCATGCAACAATACAGCTTGCCCGTATAAAGAAAGAATATTTACAGTGATGAAACGAGCATGACAAAGTTTGCCACAATAGATTATTAGATTATTAGATTTAAGATTTAAGATGAAACGAGCATGACGGGGTCACCTCAATAAAAACAAGTATAAATTCTTACATGCGAGTTCCATTCGACCTTAAAAATAAATTTTATACTGATGAAAAATTGTTATAAAATTGTTAGAACTGTTAGATTGTTAGATTGTTAGATTGTTGGGGTTGTTGGAATTGTTAGCTAATGTAATAAAACTTATACTATTCTAACAAGTAACAGATTAACAATATTAACAACTATAACAATTCTAACAGCCATAACAATTTATTAAATGTAAGATGAAACGAGCATGGCAATGATTACCACAATAAGAACATGTATAAGTTCTTGCATGCGAGTTCCATCCGACCAATAACTTAGATAAATTTTATACGGATGAAAATTGCTTTTATAGGAACATATCCACCAAGAGAATGTGGTATTGGAACGTTTACCAATAACCTGTTTACTTCTGTTATCATCAACGACACGAAAAAAGGGTATTCAAATGATGGTTTTGTTGTTGCAATGAACGACTTTACCAATAAATATGAATATCCCGAAGAGGTAAAACTGACAATCAGGCAGGAACATCAGGAAGATTATATACAGGCTGCTCAGTTCATCAATCATAGTGGCGCTGAAGTTTGTATTCTCGAACATGAATTTGGCATATTTGGGGGACAAAACGGAGTGTATATACTGCCTCTGTTGCACCGGCTCGAAATACCGCTGATTGTTACACTGCATACAATATTAAAGACACCATCCTATAATGAGAAGGCCGTATTGCATGAGATATGTAAAATGGCCAACAAAATTGTAGTGATGAGCCATAAGGCCATTGATTTTTTAGTAAATATTTATGACGTTCCGGAAGAAAAAATCGCGTTTATAGCTCATGGCGTTCCGGACCTGCATTTCAGTGCCGAAAAATCAAAAAAAGAATTTAAACTTGAACATAAAAAGGTTCTTACAACGTTTGGTTTTATTGGCCGCAACAAAGGTATTGAAACAGTAATCAAAGCTTTGCCAAAAGTGGTCGAAAAGCATCCCGATGTGGTTTATATGATTCTGGGGAAAACCCATCCCAATGTATTGAGGCATTCGGGTGAAGAATACCGCATCTACTTAATGCGTCTGGTAAAAACACTTCAATTGGATAAGAACGTGTACTTTTTAAATGAATATTTAGATGTAAAAGATTTGTTTAAATATTTGTCGGCCACTGATATATATATAACCCCCTATCTAAACGAAGCTCAAATCACCAGTGGTACCCTTTCATACGCCATTGGCGTAGGAGCGGCGGTGGTTTCGACACCTTACTGGCATGCTGCTGAATTGCTGGCCGACGGAAGAGGAAGATTCTTTAACTTCGGCGATTCAGATGAGTTGAGTTCAGTCTTGACAGAACTATTGGACAACCCTGCTGAACTCAAGAAACTTAAAACCAAAGCGGCGGAATACGGTAAAAAAATAACATGGCCCAAAATCGGCGAAAAATACATTGCCGTTGCTCAACAAGCCATTATGCAAGGCACTGAAAAACCAGAAAAAAAGGATACCATATTAGATTTACTTATCCTGCCACCCTTTTCTTTAGATCATATAAACAGGCTTACGGATGATACCGGAATCATCCAACATGCTAAGTTTGGCATCCCAAATTTAAAAGAAGGCTATTGTCTGGATGATAATGCCCGGGCCTTACTTATGGTGTTAATGGCATACCGGCAAATGAAGGACGCACGTTCCCTTGAATTATCTCCCGTATATTTGAGCTATATTCATTATATGCAAAATAAAGATGGTACTTTCAGAAATTTTTTGAGTTTCAGCAGAAATTACCTGGATGAAATTGGTTCTGAAGATTCATTCGGACGAACTATCTGGGCGCTGGGATATTTATTGGGCAATGCCCCAAACGATGCTTATTACCAAACCGGCCGCCTGCTGTTTTTTAACGCGGCACCCAATTTTGAAAAATTAAACTCAATAAGAAGCATTGCCAACAGCATGATTGGGATATGTTATTATCTTAAAACCAATCCGGCTGATGATTCCATGACAGAAAGGCTCAGGAATATGGCCCATAAGCTGATCAACCAATTCGAAGAAAACCAATCTGATGACTGGCAATGGTTCGAGTCACTGCTGGCCTATGATAACGGCATATTGCCATTAGCACTGCTACACTCGGTAGAAATCCTGAACGAAGAAAAAGTACTGGAAGTAGCTCTCAAATCTATGCAGTTTCTTACCGAGCATACGCTTAAGGAAAACTACCTGTCCATCATAGGGAACGAAAAATGGTACAAAAAGGATGGTGAGCGTTCCGTATTTGCCCAGCAACCTATTGATGCCATGGCCATGGTTTTAATGTATCACCAGGCTTTTCATGTTACCAAAGACAAAGAATACCTGAACAAACTATACACATCATTTTTGTGGTTTCTGGGTGAAAACGATCTTCGATTGAGTTTGTACGATTTTGAAACCAAGGGTTGCTGTGACGGATTTGAAAGTTACGGGGTAAACCGCAATCAGGGAGCTGAAAGTTCACTGGCTTATTTAATCTCACATTTAACGGTTTTGCAGGCGTATGAAGAATTTCACGAGATCAATTAATGAGCCCGGTCGAAAAAGCATTGTGTTTACTTCAATCACACATTTAAAATTTCGAAATATCGACGACTGATAAAAGGCATTTTTGTTCATCTTCAGTAACTACACCTTCAATATATACCTGGCAGAGAGACTTATCGTCATGACCAAGCATAACTTTGCATGATTCCTTACTATTGCTGATATATACTTTTTTGAAAAAGTCGTTAAATACCGGTTTTGAATCGTCAGAAACAAAAAGTTTGAAATTACTGTTAATCAGACTAAATCGCCGTTCGCCGAGCATTTTAGCCCCTGTAAAATTCAAATCACAGATGACTCCATCGGGATCAAGAGAAAAATAACCCATTGGCGATAAATCAAACAACATGGTGTATTTTTTCTGGGCTGTTTCTGCTACTTCGTATGCCTGCCGCAACTCTTCATTTTGCATTTCCAACTCAATCTGGTGTACCTGCAACTCATGCAGAAGCTTATTTGCATCGGCTTCCATCGATAAGGCATACTCTGTATTTTTTTTCTCATTCAGTAGCTTTTCAGCTTTCTCGCGCAGCCTTTTTTTATCTGTAAAATCGGTTTCATCGTTCATCATAACTCTATTTTTTTGTGATTGTAAAAATTGCTGAGGATAATTCAAGGCGATCAAACAATACATTGACAGACCATGCTGTGTCAAGTTCTTCTGCATCAGCTGCAATAACCTTCATTTTAAGATCGTTATTCCCCGATTTTGTCAAAAGACCGGTCATTTTTTGTTCTGTTTTTCTTCGAAGTGCTTCAGGTATAAATGAATCCATAAAATTATGCCCGGTCACATCTTCGCGCTTTTTGCCGAAAAAATTTTCCGCTGCCGAATTAAATTCCAAAACTTCCCAGTTGGCGGAAATTTTCAGGATGACTTTAGGAGAAGAGTCAATAAGCAGCCGGTTCTCCTGAATCATTTTAAGTAATTTTTCTTCCACCAGTTTCATTTCAGAAATATCAATAAAGGTGATAACCAGTCCGTCAATCCGGTCGTCCAAAGTTCGATAGGGCATAATACGGATGGAAAACCACCTTCCGTCATTGGTTGGAATTTGCTTTTCAATAAAAATAAGTGTTCTCAGGACTTCGCGTGCATCCTCAGGAAGGTCGGGGTAATGGAGTTGTGAAACCAGGTCGGTGAATGGTCGCCCTATATCGCTTTTAATGAGCTTAAATATTTTTGTTGCCTGGTCGGTGTAACGACGAATATTCAAATCCTTGTCGAGGAACAACGTTGCAATATCGGTGCTGTTCAGCAGGTTTTTCATATCGTTGTTAACCCGTGAGTAATCATTCACCTTTGCAGTCAATTCAGCATTTACTGTCTGAAGTTCTTCATTCAGGCTTTGCATTTCCTCCTTAGAGGTAGTAAGTTCTTCGTTGGTCGATTGTAACTCTTCATTGGTCGATTGCAGTTCCTCATTGGTCGATTTCAACTCCTCCTGCGAAGTCTGCATCTCCTCCATGATGTTTTGCATCTCTTCACGGGTACGCTGCAACTCTTCCTCAAGTTCGGCTTCCCTGGTGCTGGCTGCCGTTTTTCCTTTTTTCTTCGGCTGGTTGACCCCAGTTGGTTGCGGAACCTCTGAAAAAATGATCATCAGCTTGCCATACAAGGGTTCCGGCTTATGAATCCACTGAATGGTTACATTTAAAGTTAATGAGCCTCCGTTTGTGCCTATCTTAACATGGTGCAATTCTACTGTTTCTTTATTCATAATCGCTTTGCGAAATGCAATGGCAAAGTCGTTTTGAAAACCCGTCCGTAACATGGCAAAAATATTCAGGTTCGCTTTGCCCACCGCCGGCTCCAGGTATTTCCCGGTTCGTCCGCTGATATAGAGGATATTACCATTTTCGTTTACCAAGACTCCGGCTGGCGCAAATTGGCTTAGCAGCAGTTGATCAGCAAGAGTTTGAATGTTCATAACGGGTTTGTCAGGTTCAGATTTTTCAACATTACCAATTTTAGGCCGGGTAAATGAAGAAGGGAAATCCAATAGTGAAGGATTAAGGCTGACATCAGAACGTTGGAAAATTTTCAGTCTGCTATCAAGAGGGGTGAAAAGATGGCTTTGCGTACCCAGTGTTTCTGAAGTTCCAAGCAGCAGGATTCCTTCCTGGTTAAGGCTGTAGTAAAACAACCCCAGCAATTTTTTCTGCAATTCGGGAACCATATATATTAACAAATTCCGGCACGAAATAAGATCAATATTGGTAAATGGCGGGTGCATAATTATATTATGCTGAGCAAACACAACCATTTCCCTTATCTCTGCCTTGATGCGGTATCCCTCTTCTGTTTTGGTAAAGAAACGGCTCAGCCTTTCGGGCGACACATCGGAAGCAATATTATTTGCAAAAAATCCCTTACGGGCAGTATTAATAGCATCGATATCGATATCGGAAGCAAAAATTTGTAATGAAATTCCAGCATTCGGATTAATTTTTTCCAGAGCTTCCTTAAATACAATTGCCAGAGAATAGGCTTCCTCACCAGTAGAGCAGCCAGGTACCCATGCCCTTAATTGTGAATTGGGTTTCATTTTACTAATAAGGGAAGGAATTGCTTTTTCTTTCAAGTTTTCCCAGACCTCGGAATCGCGAAAAAAATTGGTGACACCAATCATTAATTCTTTGAACAGGATATTCACTTCATCGGGATTCTCCTGCAAAAAGTGGACATACGAATATATTCCATCAATTCTATAAATGCCCATCCTTCTTTCGATGCGTCGATAGACCGTATTCTTTTTATACAACGAAAAGTCATTCCCGGTATGTGTTCGCAGAAGAATAATGATTTTTTCAAATGCACTTTTGTCTTCAACTTTATTGTTAAGATTGGATTGAACAACAGGTAAATGTTTAAGGAAATTAATAAGTTCAGAAGGCAATTGTTCCGGAGGAGCCACTATATCAATCAGACCAGAGTCGATGGCATTTCGTGGCATACTGTCAAACCGGGCGGTTTCAGGTGCCTGAACCAGTGCAATTCCGCCTTTTTCTTTGATTGCCCGAATTCCGCTACTGCCATCGGAGCCCATCCCGGAGAGAATAATTCCAACAGCATACTCTTTCAGATCATCTGCCAGCGAGCGCAGAAAAAAGTCGACAGGAAGACGAAGTCCGCGGGCTTCAACAGGCTCAAACAGATGGAGCACGCCTTTGAAAATGGATATGCTTTTGTTTGGCGGAATGACATAGACACAATCAGGTTTCACTTCCATAAGGTCTTTGACCTGAAAAACCTGCATGCTGGAAATCCTTTGCAGCAATTCGGGAAGCATCCCTTTTTGTGTAGGATCCAGGTGTTGAATAACAACATAGGCCATCCCGCTTTTGTCGGGTACATTTTTCAAAAATAACTCCAACGCTTCAAGCCCCCCTGCCGAAGCGCCAATTCCAACGATTGGAAACTTGCCGGTTTTTGAATCAGGAGTCTTCTCTTTTGATTTAATAGCTTGTTTTGTCTTTTTAGCGCTCAATTATTTGTTTTTTTATGACAATAGTCCGTTGAATTCAGAAGTATCCTATACCGGAATCCAAATATTCTGCAAGATGCAAAATATTTGTTATCAGACCATTGAAATCTATTATAATTTTCTTTTATCAGGTTAATTATTATCAGGCATTAGTAAAAATTTAACGGAATATTGTTTTATTCAGATGATTAGTTAAAATCTTCAATCACTTTACAGACGGATACGAACTTGTCACATCAATCAAATATTTTTAAATCTTCTTAGTCGGTCCGGGAAATGATTGACTACCATTTCCCTTAAACCAATTCTGTCTATTGGTTTGGAAATGTAGTCATTACATCCGGCGGCAATGGACTTCTCCCGGTCGCCAACTAATGCATAAGCGGTTTGCGCGATTATTACCACATTCTTGTTAAATTTCCGGATTTCCCGCGCGGCTTCATAGCCATCCATTTGCGGCATATTTATATCCATGAGCACCAAATCGATTTCAGGATTTTTCCTGCAAAGTTCAACCGCTTCAATGCCGGTATTTGCAGTCAGGGTTCTTTTGCTTATTCCTTTAAGCATTTTAATAATAAGCATTTTCGAAATTTCATCATCTTCTGCAACTAAGGTATTAAGTTTTCTGATTTCTTCTTTTGTCATTTTTTCAGATTTGGATTCCCTGGTGACATGATTTTTTTTGTTTGCCGGAAGTACCGGTATAGTAAAAAAGAATGTGGCACCCGAAGCATTTCCATTATAACCTGCATTATTCTCCACCCATATTTTACCCCCCAACATTTCAATGTAAGCTTTTGAAATGAACAAACCAAGGCCTGCCCCTTCGTGATTATGGCTAAATGATTCGTTACCCTGTCTGAACCGGTCAAAAATAACTTCTTTTTGTTCATCCGAAATTCCGGGTCCACTATCTTTCACATAGAATTTGAAAAACTCGTCCATTTTGCTATAACCCAATTCAATTGATCCGGATGGCGTAAACTTTATAGCATTTTTTACCAAATTGGTAAGTACCGCATACACCTTTTCCTTATCGGTCCATATAAATGCGTTATCCGGTGTCAGTTCATTATTGAAAGAAATATGCAGCTTTTTCTTCTCCGCTTCTGGTTTGAAAAATTTATAAATATACTCTATCTGCTCGTTAATATTTGTTTTTGACACAGAAACTTCCATTTGCCGGGATTCTATTTTGGAAATGCTGATAATATCGTTTATGATATTGAGCATGCGGGAACCGCTCTTCTCGATAATATCAATATAGTTTTGTTGCTCTTCGACATTCAATTTGAGATTCTTAAGTAGTTCAGTAAATCCGAGTATTCCATTCATTGGTGTTCTGATCTCGTGACTCATATTAGCCAGAAAAGATGATTTTAGTCTTTCGTTTTCTTCGGCTTTTTCTTTGGCCTTTATCAATTCACTCTCAACATATTTGAGCTTTGTAATATCAACCAGGGTGACCAGGCATATTTCGTCGACATTGCTGACAATTCCATTGACAAGTATGTATTTTATTGATTCACTTCCTGTTTCCAGTTTTAATTCGCAGGTTTCCTTCTGTTTGCTTTTAAATATTCTTTGCAAAAAACGGTTATAAACAACTCTCATATCCGGAGATATAAAAAATCCAAAACTGCTTTTTATCAGTTGCGAACGTTTCCTCTCCAATAAACGTTCAGCACTGACGTTCATCTCTATAATTTCTCCTTCCTTTGTCAGTATCAGGTATCCTGAAGGAGCAAAATCAAATAACTCGGTATATTTTTTTTCAGCACTTTCTGCTTTTTCTCTGGCTTGTTTAAGCTCCTCATTTTGCATTTCCAGTTCCAACTGATGCAATTCCAGCTCGTGAATGAGTTTTAAAGTATCAGATTCGGAAAACGACACTACTGAATTTTCTCTTTTTTTGCTTAATAACAATTCTGCAGCCTGGCGCAACTTGTCAAATTTGGTCTTTGATTTTATCTGTTTATTCATGATGAGGATTATTATTGATGAGTGCAGTATAAAAAAGCCTTCAAACTGCTGATTTTTACCATTTTTACCCCTGACTCCTAAAGGGGAACTGCTAAAAATCAGCAGTTTGAAAAAGTCCCCTTTAGGGGATTTAGGGGTCAAAAGGCTTTTTAGACCGGGCTCATTGATTGTTTCCTACTTACAGAAATATACCGGCAGATTATCCGTTATATCTTTGGGAATAAAAAAGTTTTCTCTCACAGACGGGCAAACGGGTATGGTAAAAAAGAAAGTGGAACCCGGTGCATCTAAATCATTTTCGGCATTATTCTCAACTCATATTTTCCCCCCAGTGTTTCTACGCGTACTTTTGATATGAACAACCCCATGCCTGTCTTTCTTAGTTTCATCCATCCTGTAATCGGGACCAATGAACGCTTGTAAGATTTTCAGAGTTTATCTTAATCCCCAAGTCTCTTTCCCCGATATTGGTGCGTTCTCAAAGTCCCACTTTGGGGCATTTAGGGGGTCTTTAACCGCCCTCCTGCTTCCAGGGTCAAAGACCACTGGAAGGAGGATTTTCCACTTCGACGGCTGAGATATCTGCTATCTCACAAGAAATATAACCATTTGAAATCAGTGACTTGTTAATTGTCTGACCAGATATAATAGAAATCAATCGCCACTGACTAATCTACTTTTAACCAACCCTACATAACGGGTTGTATTTTTATATCAATCCTGCGGTTTTGTTTTCGTCCTTCTGCTGTTTCGTTATTGGCCACAGGGTTGTTCTCACCATAACCAACGGAGCTGATTTTACTAATGCCTGGTGCGTCCGAATTGGCATTCAAATACTGAGTGACAGCATCCGAACGTTTCTGAGAAAGGACCAGATTTGATGCGTCGCCTCCGAAAGAATCGGTATAACCTTCCACAATAACATTGCATTTTGGAAATATCTTGATGGCATTCTGCACCTTAGTCAGCAAATCAAAGTTTTTCGGTGTAATTTCCGACTTTCCTGTCTCAAAACCGAAGCCGTGCATTCTAATTACAATTTCATCTTCTGAGCGAAAAACCGATGCTTCTGAGCTGTCAAAAATCAGGTAAACTTCTTCAAACTGTTGGTTAAGTTTTGTTTGTTTGGCGATTTTGGCTGCAAGTTTGGCCTTTTCCTTTTCAAACTCCCGGCTTTGCGCTATCATGTCATCTGTCCGTTTGTTGATTTCATTATTAACCTCGCTGCTGAGCGCCAAATTTTCTTTTTTTAATAAATCGACAGTCGATTTCAAATGCCGGATTGCATTTTCATTATCCAGGTTTTCGGCCATAAGCATTTTATTATCTTTTTGTAAACCGGAAATGTGCTTAATTATTTGGTTCTCCGGGTTCTCAATACCCTCGTGAAATTGTGCAACAAAGCCCAATTGCTCAGCAATCCTAATAAGGGGGGTTTCATATTTCAAAATGACATCTTCCATTTCCATGTCCCTGTCATCCATGTCCGAAATCGTTTTGTTAAGGAAAATGGCGTGGCTGGCTTCATATTTGGCTTGTTTTGCCAAAATACGGGGATAATCCATATCATATCTGTTTGTTTCGAGTTCCCGTTCTGTTTCGGCCAGTAGTGATTCTGCCTTTTTAATGGTTTTCGGCGCATTCCGGTCAACCTTCATATCATCGGCCCTTTCCAGTAAAGCACGTGTCTCGTCAAGCAAATTCGTTTTGATGGAGGCCAATTCAGCTTTCCGGTATAATTCAATGGCTTCTGTTGAATATTTGTACGAATTATCCCTGTCTCCTTTTTCCAGTTCTTTAGTGGCTCTATTAAATACTTCTTCTGCCTCACTCCAGGTTTCCTTTGCAAATTTATCTGCCCCTGCCGATAGTGCATCAGAGCGTGCGTCAAGCGAGTTGGCAAAAACCAATTTGGCCGAAACACTAAAGTCAGCCGAACGATTAAAATGATTGACAGCCTCAACAAGCGATTCTTCTATCTTTTTTACACCTTTCTTATCGGCATAATGTTTTTGAGCCTCCTTGTAGCTTTCAACGCCTTTATTGTATTCGGTGGGAACAAGCAGGTCTGCCTGCACCAGTTTGGCATGAAGCATCGCCTTGTTGGCTTCCATAAACAAAGTGTTCTTTGTTTGTTGTGCATAACTAAAAGTACTTATCATAAGTAATGACAAGCACAAAAGTCCAGCAACCATTGTTTTTCTTTTTTTAATTGTTTTCATCCCTATAAAATTTAATTATTAAGTTCGTATGGAACTCGCATGCAAGGACTAATACATGTTCTTTTGTAGTAATTTTTGTCATGCTCGTTTCATTATTTCATTTTCTTGTTGCTTAACTGTTTGCTAAAAATAAGTCTGACAAGTACAAAAACCCCTGCTACTGCGAGAATCAGATGCACTGCACCAGTGGCATGTAATCCCCAGAATAGTATTCCCCATATTACCACAAGTAATGTAGCAATGATATAAAGTAAATTTCTCATGATGCTCCTTCATTTTAATTGTTTAGTCCCATATTTTCTTATTTGAAATAACTATTTGGTGTCAGTTCATAAATTACCATTTGCTGTGTTACGCTTGCCGGCAAAATAGTCATTTACGAGAAGTAAACTCTGCTTTTGGCGGCTTCGCAAGGCTTGCAACCGGCATTTCTGAACAGACACATGATTTGTTACCATTTTTCCCGACTTTACAGACGGGCACTATTTATTCATCCTCGACAAAAAAATCCGCAATAGCACTTCCCAGTTCATCCAAATCTTTTCTGAATTCAATCTGTTTCTCATCCCAATTTTCAACCTGTTCGTCTTTGTAATCGGTAATTTGGGTTTTCAGTTGCTCATTTTTTTGTTCCAGGTCTGCTAATTTCTTTTCGTATACGGTTTTTGCATCTTTCTTTTCCTTTGCTATTTTCACCTTTAATTCAGCAATATTTTTTTGGTATACCTTAATCTGGTTTTCAGATTCCTGTATGAATTTCTGGTAGTTTGTAACCGTGTCCTGCTTTACGTTTACTAAATCACGTTGAGCGTTATGTAAATCGTTTTTAGCATCCTGCACTTTCTCTTTGGCTTTATCTTCCCTTGCAGCTTGTGACTGGCAGCTGAATAATGTTCCGCCAATAATCAGACTGAATACGGATAGAAATAAAATTGATTTTTTCATTTTTTTATGCTTTTAAATTATGGATAAATTACCATGACATAAATATATGACAATATTAACCGGGAACTATTACATTATTATGATAATAAGTTACATTATTCACACATTGAGGTATAATATATGGGCTATAGCACCACCAATTCACATTACGAGGAAGAAAAGGTGAATCATTTTGAGCATTTTGAGACTGAGAACTTGTTTTTTGAGTTTTTGAATATGGTTTTTTATTTAAACGCAAAGACGCAGTGGCGCAAAGTTCAGGCGCTTTTTGCAATATAGTTAAATATTAAAAAAAGAATTTTTTGATAATAAAATGAGCATGGAAAGGCTTGCCATGCTTGTTTCATCCGTATAAAATTTATTTATAAAGGTCGGATGGAACTCACATGCAAGAACTTATACATATTCTTATTGTGGCAAAACGTTGCCATGCTCGTTTCATTCCACGCTGAGAACGCAAAATTAAAGAAACGCTAAAGTCGCAAAGAAAAGATTTTATAG
This sequence comes from Anaerophaga thermohalophila DSM 12881, assembly GCF_000191885.1. Classification (GTDB taxonomy): domain Bacteria; phylum Bacteroidota; class Bacteroidia; order Bacteroidales; family Marinilabiliaceae; genus Anaerophaga; species Anaerophaga thermohalophila. The sequence continues at coordinate 19,950 of NZ_AEWI01000032.1, read as the reverse complement.
TTTTTTGCGTTTCTTACGTTCTAATATTTTGCGGCTTTTGTGTGGGAAATTTCATCCGTATATAATTTACTTAAGTTATTGGTCTGATGGAACTCGCACGTCAAAATTTATACTTGTCTTTATTGAGGTAACCTAAGTCATTCTCGTCTTATCTTAAATCTTATATCTAATAATCTATTAATCTATTAATCTATTAAGGTAATCTTTGTCATGCTCGTTTCATTAGTATAATTTAAATCTGAAGAAGTTAATTGTACTAAAATTGCCAGATAAAGTGAGTTTTTAGTATCTTCGACACTTACCAGTTAATCTTTAACAAATGTGCTCAAAAACCAATAATCATCCTGCAAATATGAGATACGTTTATTTGATGCTGTTTCTATACATTTCACAACAGCTATTCTCGCAACAAGTTAATCCAAACCCATGGGTAATGGCACACGATACGACAGAAGAGATTACTTACCACAACCCTGTTATTCCGGGCTTTTATCCCGATCCCGGCGTTTGCTGCGTTGGCAACGATTACTACCTGGTGAACAGTTCTTTTGAATACTTTCCCGGGGTTCCGGTTTTTCACAGTAAAGACCTGGTAAACTGGGAACAAATTGGTCATTGCATACACAGAGAAGACCAAATCAAAGGAGAGATTAACATTTTTGCGCCAACCATTAGATATCACGACGGAACTTTTTACATGATTACCACCAATGTAACGCATGGCGGTAATTTCTTTGTCACGGCAGAAAATCCTGCCGGTCCCTGGAGTGATCCGGTATGGATAGATATGCCTGAAATTGATCCCGACCTTTTTTTCGACGACAATGAAAAAACCTATGTAATAACCTCCAGATTTGAACTGGCTGAAATAGATATTACAACCGGGAGGTTATTAAGCGAACGGCGAAAAATCTGGAACTCAACAGGCGGCCGTTATCCCGAAGCACCTCACATTTACAGGAAAGACGGTTTTTATTACCTGATGGCGGCCGAAGGAGGTACCGAAGAAGCTCACATGGTGACCATTGCCCGTAGCCACAATATTTGGGGCCCTTACATCGATAATCCAGCCAACCCGATAGCCACACATGTTAATTACGCCGGTATGGGCAATCCCATTCAGGGAATAGGTCATGCCGATATAATACAAGCTCACGACAAAACCTGGTGGATGGTACTCCACGGCTACCGTAGCGTGACGGGATATCCGCCACACCACATACTTGGACGTGAAACCTGCCTCGCACCTGTAAGCTGGCCCAAAGGAACATGGCCGGTGGTCAACGGCAACGGAACAATTTCGCTGAATATGACTGCCCCAACTTTGCCTCAGGTGCCGGTGCCGGTAAAACAAAGAAAACCCTTCACCGACTTTGAGAATCCGCAATTGGGACTTGAATGGAATTATATACAACCTCCCGTCGACGAAAATTTCCATCTGAATCACAAAGAAGGAACGTTAACACTGAACGGTTCGGCTCTGACAATAGGCGAAAAAGGAAATCCAACCTTTGTAGGACGCCGACTTACCGGCATCCCGTTTGAAGCAACAATCAGAATGAAGTTCGACCCGCAAAGCGAAAACGAAGAGGCCGGCTTAACTTTAGTCAATAATGGTTCGCATTTTGATATTGTAGTTTATACCAAAAACGGGAAACGTTTTCTGTCTGTAAAATTACAATTCGGACAAACCATTTACCTTTCCGAAGCTGTAGAGCTGACCCCCGGCCATATTGACCTGAGAATTGAAGGCACAGGGCCTGAATTCATTTTCTCTTACGCTCAAAACAACGAAGAGTTTGAAATTGTGGAAAAAGCCGATGCCCGTTTTCTGAGCACCGAAACCGTAGGATGGTTCACCGGATTGTACATCGGCCTTTATGCCACCGGAAAAGGGAAACCCGCCAAAGCTCCGGCTGTTTTCGACTGGTTTGAATATCGGGATTGACGGAATGATTACCCCAATCCTTGTCATGCTCGTTTCACTGCTCTTTCTTTCTGATGTAGCGCCTTCGGTACAAAAGGTAGCTGTAAAATTTCACATATATTTATTCATTTGACGTAATAATTCCAGTGTTTTTATTTTTTAAATAATCCAGCAACTTTTCTAATACCGGATCTCCCCCTTTCATATATTCCCTGGCAATATAGGGGATTGGGATGTCCGGACGGACAATATCGTCGTAGGCTTTAGTGTATTCGTCGTATTGGATAGTGGAAAAAGCAAACGGATTATCAAGAAATTCTCCTGTGGCAACCTCTCCATATTTCAAGGCATTATAGGCCAATGGTTCCCCCACTAAAGTGGCGATTTCGTTATATTGGCAAATGTTAGCAAAACTGGCAGCAATGGATCCAGTGTTGATACTAATCAATACATAAACCTTAAGATTGGGAACGAATAAGGATGAGTCAAGTGAAAATGAGTGAAAAACTTTTTCGGAAGGTAAACTCAACACCTTGCCGTACTGTGATTCATCGAATCCATAATCTCTCGTAATCTTAGAGACCCGCGCTTTGGCATCTTTCAAATAGTGAAGGCTATCCTTATCCGAGAAAAAAGAGAAAAATAAGTTTAAATCATCACCTGAACCCCCGGGGTTCTCCCTTAAATTAATAATTAAATCAGAATAACCGGATTGATTCATTTTTTCGATGAGTTTTCTGAATTTCTTTAAAATATATCCGTTATTTTCAAATTCACGAATTTTAAAATAACCTAAAGAATAATCCGGCATTATCTTCGCTTCGCAAAAGCTACCTTCTTCAACTAAATAATCTGAATAACGCATTCCCTTGATGCTCATAGACTTTTCTTCATTATTCCGGATATATCTGGTAATTTAAATACCAAACCAGATTGCCCACATCCACATATCTGTCACGGTAATAATAGCGCAGGTAATCTCTTATCGGGATATCATTAATAGATTTTATCAAATCACCACTTTCAATCCCTCATCATACGAAGAATAAACCAATAAGGAATCGTTGATACAAAGTCCCCGAAATGGAGGAACAATTATTGAGGCTGTTTTATACTTAAGGTCCGGAAACTTTCTTAAAACAGGAACAATTCTGAAATGAGGATCCTCCTGGGTAATATAATCCATTAACTTCCGTGCATGAAAAATCAATTCTGCATCATTAAAGTCTATGGCCGGGATCGTTTGACAAATATTCTCAATTAACTCAGAAGTGTTTCTTCCTCCTAAACTATCAAAAGAATAAGGATGATATTTTTTGATCCGGCTTATAAAAAGCTCTATCCTTTCCTCTGTTAAAATAGTATTTTGTTTTTCTATATAGGAAATATACTGTTCCCGTACAAACAAATTAGGGCTACAACACAGAAAAAAAAAGACAAAAAATAACTTCAATAAGAAAAATCTTCATAGGTCTAACTATTTAAACAAAATAAAGGGAGAAGGGAGAATGAAAAAAGCACACTCTCCCCATATAATATTTACCCGGAAATAGTCTCTCCTGATGGTTCAGTCCCTATTGCTATTCTAATTTTTCTTGCCCTTTTTTTGCAAGAAAGACAAATTCCGGTTCCTGTCATTCCTCCTTGAATAGCTTGAAGTTGTTGTGGGATCATTCTCTTAAACTTAGACTCTTTCAAAACACTAATTTTATTCATTTTTCTCTATTTTAATTTCTGCCTACTCATCTCCTTTTCGGCTTCCGGCACATTCATTTTCCGGCCGGGATTTCTGAAATGCAGGATAAAAGTATGCCGATGCACTCCTAAAATTTTGGAGTGAGAAAATTTATATTGATTCTAAATAAAGCGGTTATTAATTCGGTCGAAAAGCAAATTTGGTCATTCGCTTACCACCCTGTATATTGTGCAACTCTTTAGGTCAAGGCATTCAAAACCACACACCACACATTCAGTCGTCTCCCACGTAAGATAAACGAAACGAGAATGACGAGGTTTATCACAATAAGAACAATTTATAAATTTTACATTCGAGTTTCATCAGACCAATAACTTAGACTAATTTTATACGGATGAAACGAGCATGACAAAGATTTTCACAAAAGAACATGTATAATTAACCTTTAATCATCTAAAAAACCAAAAACAGGTAACAGATTCTTCGTCGTTACCTCCTCAGAATGACATTAGACAGTCTGTCATTCTAAGCGGAGCGAAGAATCTAAAATCAATTAAAGCATAATAAGTAGCATCAGACCTTAATAAATAAAATTTATACGGATGAAATTTACAAGCAGATAAAATTCTTTTAACTACTAAACATATAAACCAATTCGTCTGGAAACGTGATACAAAGCCCCCCTCGATCGGAATCGAAAAGTACCTCAATCGCCCGGCCAAGAGACATAGTCAATTTCAAAATAGCGGATTCTTTACGGCGTAAGGATGAGGAGCCAAAGGTAATCCGCCATCATGCAGAGCTAACGATCTGAAAATTGACAATAACACTACTAAGCATCAAAATCATAATAAAGAAACCTCTTATCATCATCTATGTTTTTTTAGTTTAACAAATTCTGATTGCAAAACTACAACGGTGGTAGGATTCCTGAAATCCCAATTTTTTGGTATTTTATGGCTATTAACCGTAATATATCGTTAGAATTTTAGATGTAAGATGGATTTTTTCAACCTTGATACACTGCATTCTAACAAACATGCCTCTCCATATTCAAACAATTGGCCTACATCGCATTGCAAAAATTTAACAGAGTATTGAACCGGGCAAAATGAAATGGATTTAATCAAATCCTGTATTTATGAGTATTCTTAATACTTTTAGACAGTCCGGAGGCAGGCTCGCTCTAAAGAAATTCCGGTATGATAATCCGGCATAAATAGTGTTTGTCCATAAAAACCTTCAATTCATCAACCATGCAGTCGCGCTCATCATAATGAACAAAAAACAAGCCTTTAGCACCAAAACAGGGGTTTCCTTTCATTTTGTTTTGCCGTAATTTTATTTCTTCGGATTTAGCCTGAATTATTCACAAAACAGATGTAACGGGGATCATGTATGTACTTTAAACCTGATGTCAAAAATATTTTAATAACGCTGTTGGCATTTTCTTATCCTTTTTTTTCTGAAAGCCAGAACATAACATTGAGTTTATCGGGAAGTCCTTTCAGTGAAAATGGCGGAACGGCAACCATCACTGCGATAACTGATTATACTATTGCTTCGGAAATAACAGTAGACTTGACATTCACGGGAACAGCTATCCCGGGAACCGACTATTCTGCCAATAATGTAATAACAATTGCATCAAATACCACTACAGGAACCTCAGTCATTACCGGAATCGATGACAGCATTTACGAAAACGACGAAACAATAATCGTTGATATTAGCTCGGTTACTAATGCTAGAGAAAAGTGGCATCATCAACAAGTCATCGCTACCATTACCGACTCAGAAGACATCCCCTCTATAACGCTTTCGGTCAATCCTTCTTCTATCGGAGAAGGGCAGAGTTCCACCATTACCGCAACACTCAGTAATGCCACTTACGAAGATGTAACGGTCAACCTCGAAGCTACTAATATCGATACTCAGTCAGCCGACTACAATCTGGCTTCCGCGAACATCACCATCATCGCCGGACAAACTTCGGCAACAACATCCATTTCTGCCGTTGACGACGGACTCTTTGAAGGCGATGAACAAGTACAAATTGATATTTCAGGCGTTTCAGGCGGAGGCGCCGTTGAAGCAACACAACAACCGGAAGTTATCACCATTACTGATCAGCAGACCGCTCCGACTGTTACGCTCAGCACTTCACCAACATCTGTTGCCGAAAATACAGGCTCCTCAATACTTACGGCAACTCTGTCGGGGGCAACGGATAACGACATCACAATAGACCTGGCCGTTATTGGTGGTACGGCGTCTTCCGGTGATTACACCCTTCCTGCTTCCATCTCAATCACTGCAGGTGAAACAACCGGAACGGCCTCTCTCTCTGCTACCAACGATGATATTTATGAAGGGAATGAAACACTGACCGTCGAAATATCTGATGTCCCGGAAGGTTTTATCATCGGAACGCCTGCTTCGGCTACCATAACCATTGAAGATGATGAGGCTCCACCTCACGTTTCACTTTCCGCTCAACCCGTATCTATCTCTGAAAACAACGGGACAACCAACATAACGGCCACCCTTAACAGGCGAACTATTGAACCGGTTGTAGTCAACCTATCCATCAGCAACGGTTCTACTGAAAATGAAGATTATCAACTGGAATCTGATGCTATTACTATACCGGCAGGAAGTTTGTCGGGTGAGACAACCCTTGAAGCCATTGATGACAATATTTATGAGGACAGTGAAAGTCTGACGCTATCAATATCATTAGTTTCGGGTGGAGATGCTTATGAAAACGGCACCCAAAATGTTACTATTTTTATTTTGGATGATGAACAACCTCCTTTGGTAACATTGTCAGCAGCCCCAGAAAGCATTGTAGAAGACGGGACAAGTACCATAACCACCTCGTTAAGCAATGCAACCGAGCAAACAGTTATTGTTTTGCTTCAAGCCACCAATATAACCACTGAGGATAATGACTACAATCTGACATCCACATCAATCTCTATCCCACCTGCTAACACAACAGGTTCTACCACTCTTGATGCCATTGCCGACAACCTTTATGAAGGTGATGAAATTCTTGAGATAACTATTTCTCAGGTGGCAGGTGGTTCTGCCTCAATCGGAGGCATCCAGGAAGCTGCCATAACTATTGAAGATGCACAGACCGAACCGGTGGTTAACCTTCAGTTAACCGGTTCCCCATTTACGGAAGACGGTGGTTCTGCTATTATCAGTGTCGGGTTGAATCATGCATCCACCCGCGAAGTTACTGTTGAGTTGGAATATTCGGGCACATCTGCCAGCAACGACTATTCAGGACGAATTAATTCAGTCACCATTCCATCTGGCCAATTGGAAGAAACCATCACTTTGACCGGAACAAATGATTTTGAAGCCGAAGGAGACGAAACGATAACCGTTGCCATCTTGTCAGCTTCAGATGCTACCATCGGGGAACAGCAGGAAATTACCGCCACCGTGCTGGACGATGACATCGCAGGTATAAAACAAATAATTTCCGATGCCGGAACTACTACTTCAGAATCGGGAACCTCTGATAATATTGCTATCCTTTTAAATACTCAGCCGGCTACTGATGTTGTCATCGAAATTACAGGACTCGACACATCCGAGGGAACACTCAACTCCAATCGGTTAACCTTTACCCCGGAAAACTGGGATGAACCGCAAGTAATAACAGTTACAGGTGTTGACGACAACGAAGTAGACGGGAACATTTCTTACACACTGATATTTTCTGTAGTTAACGAGAGTTCAGATGAAGCCTATCATAATCTTTCTGTTCCTGCTGAGGTAACAAATACAGACAATGACACTTCAGGATTGATAACATATCCGGAAAACCCTTCGCTGGAAACCTCCGAAAGCGGAACCTCCGACAACTTTTCACTACAATTATCCAGTAGGCCGGCCTCCACCGTAATCATCAGGGCAACGGGAATAGACGAGACAGAAGGAACGATAAACAACGAGGAATTCATTTTTACCCCCGTGAACTGGAATCAACCGCAAACAGTAACAATAACAGGGATAGATGACGATGAAGCGGACGGTGACATTCAATATAGCATTGATTTTATGGTGGACGCATCCGCTTCGGACCAAAACTATCATAACTTGACATTTACAGTCGAAGTAACCAACCTCGATAACGACCAGGCCAACCGGCCACCGACTCCGGAGGACGACGAGTTTGAGGGCAGACAGGACCTGGTATTGATTGGTAGCTCTTTGCTGGATAACGACACGGACCCTGATGGTCACGAATTAAAGATCAATACAGTGCCTGTTTTATTTCCGGAGAACGGAACCTTGAATATAAATCCCGACGGAACTTTTACCTATACACCAAATCAGGCTTTTTTCGGAACAGACAGCTTCGGGTATGAAATATGTGATAACGGCACCCCGCAACTTTGCTCGAACGCAACAGTTACAATTAACGTTGTCGAAGTTGTTGACCATGATGAAGACGGCATTCCCACAGAAGTGGAAGGTTACGGAGATTCTGACAGGGACGGCACCCCGGATTACCTGGATACCGACAGCGACGACGATGACATTCCCGATGCTGAAGAAGAACGTGGTGATTGTGATCAGGACGGAATACCCGACTACCTGGATTCCGATCCGTGCTTTGAGGTTTTTGAAGGTTTTTCATCTAAAAAACCACTTAGCATAAATTGGGTGAAAAGGTACGACATAGTCAGCTTCGTCGTTTTCAATCGTTGGGGCAATATAGTTTACAAACAAGACAAATTTTCGGGTGAATGGGACGGAACATCTAACACCGGCATTACTATTGGCAAAAAGTTGCCATCCGGCACCTATTATTACATCATCACTGTCAGAGATATCAATAAAAAGGTAAGCGGGTATTTCTATATCATTCAATAGCAAATGTTGAAATTATTATACCAATGAAGATATCAGCGCATATAAAAACATACATCTCATTCGCATTAATGCTGGTTGGGTTTTTGTTCACTCAAAAAACTTTTTCGCAGCAGGAACCGATGTATACACAGTACATGCATAACATTATTACCATCAATCCTGCATATACCGGCACGCGCGACGCCTTAAGCATGGTATTGCTTTCCAGACTGCAGTGGGTAGGTCTTGACGGGGCACCAAGAACCCACAACTTTGCCGCCCATACTCCTCTGAATGATCATACCATGGGATTAGGCCTTTCACTGGTCTCCGACGAATACGGCCCTGTTAACAATTTATTTCTGAATTTCAGCTATGCTTACCGTGTCAACATTACAGAAAAAACAATACTTTCCATGGGACTAAACGGAGGCCTGTACAACTATCATGTAGGTTTAAGCAGTTTGAATGTTGATGAAACAGACCCTTCCTTCAGCAAAGACCTGGAACAAAAATTTATTCCCAATGCCGGTTTCGGACTTTATCTCTACTCCCCGAAATATTACGCCGGCGTATCGCTCCCCCGCTTATTTCAAACAGAACTGGGGAATAATAACTCTCCGGAAGAGCAGATGCACACACTGAAACGACACTTTTTCGTGATGGCAGGATTCGATGTCAACGTAGGATCACAAATGGTTCTTAAACCCTCGTTCATAACAAGGATTGTTGAAGGTGCCCCTTTCTCTGCCGACATTACTGCCCGTCTTCTTCTTCGTGAAACTTATGAGGCAGGCGTCTCTTACCGACCGGATGAGAGTCTTTCCCTTCTGGTCGGGATGCACATAAACCCGCAACTCCTGATTGGATACGCTTACGATTTTTCCAGTGCCGATATGAGACCTTTCAACAACGGCAGCCATGAAATTGTTGTTAGTTATGAGTTCGGGAAGACAACAAAAGAAAAAGTAGTCTCTCCCCGAAATTTTTGAACTTGCCTGGTCACAATAGTCTGTTGAAAAAGGCTTAAACGCAATGATAAAAAGTAATTCTGCGCCAAAGCTACGGAAACTGAGAGACACAAAGTTTTTATTATGAGCGCGATGTGATTGACTTCTCCGGTTTCATAAACAACTAACTAACAGTTAGTTGTAAAAGTTTAACGGTGTATTGTGTTCAGACTTATAAAAAAATGACTATTTTGTGCATAAAAATTATGGTTGATGACATTGAAACCGTTAATACTTCTGGCTTCACTTCTTTTTACTGCCGCTATGGGCGGGGCGATTGCCCAAAATCAGGAAGCAGAGCTTAGTCGCTCTGCATATAAGCGACTACAAAAAGCAAAGACGGCTTTTGATGAAATGGATTATTCGACAGCCATTCAACTCTACCGCGACGTAAACAGGAAAGAGGAAATTCCCGATTCATCGAAAATCAGACTCGCCAGAGCTTATATCGAAACCAATGATCAAAACATGGCGGAAGCCGTTTTTAAAGAAGTCGGCCTCGAAAATCTCAGCGGAGATGATTTGTATTACTTTTCACAAACACTCAGATACAATGGCAAATATATAGAGGCCGGTCAGGCCATAAAAAAGTTCATTGAAGAAAACCCCCATGACCAAAGAGCCAAGCTCTGGGAGAATAAAGATAACCTTGCACAAAAACTATTACAGGAAAAAAATTATACAGTTTCCGAAGTAAATTTTAACAGCCGGTATTCTGATTTTTCGCCACTCATTCAAAACGGAATCATGTATTTTACCTCCTCCCGCCCGGCCGGGATAGTTTTAAAAAACAACGAAGGAGGGTCATTCCTGAACATTTTCCGTGCCGAACACTACGGAAACTCGTTTATGTCACCCGAAATTTATGTCACCGATTTTAAAACCCGTTATAATGATGGACCAGTATCTTTCAATATTCATGGAACAGAGATATTCATTACCCGCAACATATTTCACTCTCTTATTAAGACGAAACGAGATAACGGTTTCAACAGGCTCAGCATCGTTTATTCCAGAAGAAAACCCGATGGAAGCTGGACCACGCCGGAAGAGCTGCCCTTTAACGACCCCTCTTATTCCTGCGCTCATGCTTTTTTGACAGAAGACGGGAACAGACTCTGGTTTGTATCCGATATGCCCGGTGGCAACGGTGGAACGGATATATACTACGTTGAAAAACAAAATCAGAAATGGGGACAACCCGTCAATGCCGGCGATGAAATTAATACCCCGGGTGACGAGATGTTCCCCTTCGTCGACAATAAAGGCCTTCTCTATTTCTCCTCTGACGGACACCCCGGACTTGGAGGACTTGACTTATTCGTTGCCAAAGAAATTGAGGGGGAATACGTAGTGAAAAACATGGGATACCCAATTAACTCATCAAAAGACGATTTCTCTATTTTTATCGAACGCGGTGGAAGAAAAGGCTATTTTGCCTCTAACCGCCCGGGAGGCACAGGCAGCGATGACATCTATAAGTTCGAAGTTTTGCACCCGGTCATCTTTGAAAAACCTCAAAGAAAATTTCAGGGTATTGTCATTGATAAAAACACCAAAGAACCTGTTTCGGGTGCCATTTTAGGAATACTCGACAATCAAGGAAACTATATCCAGGATATTACAACCGACCACGACGGCTCATTTTTTCTGTCCGATACCATCTCGAAAGAGATTACAATAATCGCCGCCGAAGAATATTTTTATCCTTTCGAAGAATCATTCTCACTCAGCAATCATGAAGACACTGTAATGGTTGCTCTTAGCCCCAAGCCGGTATATGGTGTTAAAGGGATTCTCACAAGAGCTCCCGGCAACGTTCCGGTTCCATCCGTTTCCTTATTCATTCATGCCCCCGGTTCGGAAACAGATACAATGCGTACAGAAAATGACGGCTCCTTTAGATTAAAACTGAATCCTTATTCAAATTATTACATAGTTTTCTATAAACCGGGATATTTCCCGTCCGGCCTTCCCTATTCCACATCCGGAAGAGATACCGGTTATGTCGATCTTAATCAATTGGCCGGTCTTGAACTCGAGCCTGCATTAACCGGGAAATCATATCCGCTGAGTATTTCTTACGAACAAAACAGCCTGGACACAGTCAACGGTTCTCAACTCCTGTTGGATGCTGTCTCACAATTGTTGAAAGACAATGAGTCATGGATTATAGAAATCGGTGTACACACCAGTTCAAGAGGAGATGCTGAAACCAATCTTCATAATTCCAGACAAAGAGCACAGTCTGTGGCTGCTTATCTGGAAAGTGCAGGCATAAATCCGTCACGCATTTCTGCAAAAGGATTTGGAGAACAGCAGCTAATAAATGACTGTGCCGACGGAATTCCTTGTACAGAAGAAGAACATGAAGAAAATGAACGCACTAAAATTACAATTCTGAACAGGTGAAAAAATCGGCCATTATTGCTATGATAAAAAGAGGAGATAAATACATTACTCCCGACGGCAGTACCACACCGGATCGGGGGATAACCCTGTCGTTCTGTGCAACAGCCCGCAAAGCATCAAAGAAGTTACATAATGCCCGGGGCCGCTATTAAAACTGACAAAACGAACAGAACATATTACAAATCAAATACACATTACAATGAAAAATTTACTTAGTACTGAATTTTGGTCAAGAGCACTTAGCAAGGCAATAGACTGGGCTATAACAGACCTGCCCGGGATAATAATTATGATTATCGCATTAATTATTTTTCTCCGGGTATTAAAGTTCTCTATTTACCGCTTCAGAAGGATTTTGGTGAGACGGGCAGAAAAAGATGAAAAAGTAGATACCGTCGAAGCCGAAAAACGCATCAACACCCTTACAGGTATTGTCCAGGGAGCCGTACGAATCGCATTATATACCATTTTCATTATAATGTTGCTCAGTAAATTCGGCATTAACGTTGGACCCATCCTGGCCAGTGCCGGTATTCTGGGCCTGGCAGTTGGCTTTGGAGCACAAGAACTGGTGCGTGATTACATATCCGGGTTCTTTATGCTTCTCGAAGACCAGGTCAGAACCGGAGATGTTGCTATAATTAACGGAACCGGAGGCGTTGTTGAAAAAATTGAACTGCGAACAATTACTCTCCGCGACTTGAACGCAGTGGTACACATATTTCAAAACGGTAAAATAAATACCTTATCGAATATGACCAAAGAATGGTCAGCCATGGTTTTTGATATAGGTGTTGCCTATAAAGAAGATGTAGACCAGGTTATGGAAATTATGAAACAGGTAGGAGATGAGCTTCAAAATGACCCCTATTTCGGCCAAAAAATCATAGAGCCATTAGAGATAATGGGACTTGATAACTTTGGCAGCAGTGCTCTTATCATCAAAGCAAGACTAAAAACCAAGCCTATTATGCAATGGGAAACAGGCAGGGAGTACCGTAGAAGACTAAAAATTGCCTTCAATAAAAACAATATTGAAATTCCCTTCCCACATACTACTGTTTACTGGGGAAAAGAAATAGATCCTTTAAAACTTAATATCACTAAAGAAAATGAAGCCTGATCGAAAGAAAGAAAACTACAGAAACTTCAATAACGAGGTCATGTAAGTAGCGCAAAATATTCCTTCGAAACGAGCATGACAAAGATTGTCTCAAAAGTTGATGTATATAATCAATCATGCGAGTTCCATTAGTATAAAATTAGTCTAAGTCATTGGTATGATGGAACTCGCATGTAAGAATTTATACTTGTCTTTATTGAGGTAAACCTCGTTATGCTCGTTTCATCACTGTAAATATTCTTTCTTTATACGGGCAAGCTGTAATGTTGCATGAGGTTAGAAAAAAAGCTTAAACGCAAAGACGTATGTTGTGTTTATAATTCACACTACCGGCTAATGACTAAAAACTAAAAACTAATGACTAATGACTAAAAACTAATGACTAATGACTAAAAACTAATGACTAAATTACTTATATCTAAAAATCTAATAATCTATTAAGGCAATCCTTGTCATGCTCGTTTCATTAATAAACATTAACTCTAATTCAAAAAAACACCTGCACCACTCAGTGACAAAAACTAAAACCAGCTCATACAAAAGCAGCCTCATTCTTTTGAATCTAAAGTAATTCCGAATCCTTGCTTAAAATTTTTTGACTAATTTGTCAAAAACTTCCATTAAAATCCCAACTTATTCATTGAAAAAACAGTACTTGATTAAACAGTAAATTTTAAATTTTATATATTTGTTTTTAAAGTAATTTAAACATTTTATTAATAACATCGTATAATAATCAAATTGTGTTTTGCGTTAAATACACAAAAGGGCCAAACTCTTCTCTCCATCATTGCAAAATTGGCATAACAATTTTGCAATGCGTCTTCATGAGTCCCTTATCATAGGTGACAAATCGCACAGGTTTAGCCTTTATTTTCGGGAATAACTTTTAACCAGCCCGCTATGAAGAAGTTTTACTTTTTTTTGTTTTCGGTTTTTATCTTATCCATTTTACCGGTTTCTGATTCAGAAGCCCAGGTGGATAATGTCTTTTGGTTTGTAGCCCCTGAGGTAACAAGCAGCCATGGTGACCATCCTGTTTCTTTTCGGATTACAGCTCTTGATCAGGATGCAGAAGTAACCATCTCCATGCCCGCGGGAGGCTTCTCCGAAACCATCACCATCCCGGCCAATACACAGTACAATTATGAGGGTCTCAGCAACCTCGATCTTATCGAAAATCGTCCGGCCGATCAGGTTTTAAACAAAGGCATTCTCATCACATCAGATGTTGATATTACTGTTTATTATGATGTGGCTCATTCCAACAACCCGGACAAATTTACCCTGAAAGGGAGAAATGGCTTAGGCACAGAGTTCTTAGTCCCTTCGCAAACTGCTTTCGACAATCACCAATATAGTCCACCCGCACGCGAAAGAATTGATATTGTAGCCACCGAAGATGGCACTACAGTTGAGGTTGTCCTTACCGACGATGTCATCGGACACAATGCCGGGGAGACGGTTACCATAAACCTTAACAGGGGACAAACATACTCACTTTGGGCAACACAAGCAGGAGAACAGGCTCACCGACACCTGGGAGGTACGGAAATAACATCAAATCATCCCATCGCCGTTACCATTTCGGACGACTCGATTGAACGTCCCACTGATCCGGGACACTGGGATCTAATCGGAGACCAGCTTATCCCAACCGACTTGCTTGGCACCGAATACATCGCCATGCATACCTTGTTAGGACAGGATATCACAACCGATCAGAAAGTATATGTAATGGCCGTTGAAGATGACACTTATTTATTTGTCAACGGAGATGAGAGAGCCACATTGGATCGTGGAGAGATGGAGGAACTCAACATTGGTAATAACGCCGCCTTATATATAACATCCGACAAACCCGTTTACGTTTACCAGGTAACCGGAATACCACCCATTAACAACAACACTGCCGCTCGCGGCACTGAGCTCGGAAGCGCCATACTGCCGCATGTAAAATGTACAGGCTCAACCAGTGTTTCTTTTACCAGAGTGCTTGGCGATCGCTTCTATGTTCAGCTGCTGACGCAGGAAAATCATCGCGATAATTTTACCATCCGTGGCCACAATGACTCGGAAAATCAACATCCGTCCAAGTACCTCCAAAATATAGACTGGCATCAAGTTCCCGGCACAGGAACCAATGGAAGTGACGCATGGTATTCAGCTGTCATCCAAATGGGATGGGACGGTGGCCGTGGAATAGCAACAGGTGACCCGTATACCATCGAAAACACCGGACTTTTCCACATGAGCATTCTCGACGAAAACAGTGTGAGTATGAGCTTCGGTTATTTCTCAGACTATAGTACACTCCGTATTAACGGAATAACAATGGCTTGTGAAGGAGAAACCATTACCCTGGAAACGCAAGACCCGATGCGTTCCTACTACTGGTTCTATGAAGATAACCCTTACAATCCCATATCAACAGAAAGGTCTGTTGATATTACCGAATCCGGTCAATACTGGGTAAGAGCTGAAGTGATGGCCGGCGAGTGTTACCTCACCGATACCGCCGATGTGGAATTTC
Source organism: Anaerophaga thermohalophila DSM 12881 (assembly GCF_000191885.1). Taxonomy (GTDB): domain Bacteria; phylum Bacteroidota; class Bacteroidia; order Bacteroidales; family Marinilabiliaceae; genus Anaerophaga; species Anaerophaga thermohalophila. The sequence goes on along the minus strand of NZ_AEWI01000032.1, from coordinate 4,371 downwards.
GCACGCCACAATTCTCGCTCGGCAACGACACGGTCGTTTGTCCGGGTGAAACCGTCACCTATACCGTTGCCGCCACCAACCCGGGCGACACTTATTACTGGACACCGGGGGGAATAACCAGTAATACTTACTCGGTAACACCAACCCCTGACGAAACCATCGAGATAATTCTTACCATGACCGATGATCTGGGCTGTTCCTCTACCGATACAGTCACGGTAACCGGTTACTCTGCCCCCGAAATCAACTGGAACATAAGCGGAAATGAAGTTTGCGAGGGCGACACGCTTCGCACCACCGAAGACGATATGCTTCGTTACCAGTGGACGGTAAACGGGGTCGCCGATCCTGCCGATACGCTCAGTTATATCGTTGCACAAAACTCCGGAACTTACGAACTCACGGTCTGGAGCGAACACTCATGTACCGAATCGAAAACTTTGGAGCTCACGGTTCATCCTACACCTTCAGTCAGCCTTTCCGATATCTGGGAATGCCCGGGAGATGTCGGTCATTTTTCACTGAGTGGTTACAATTCTTATCTATGGTCTACCGGATCCATCAATTCAGAAATTTATCTGACCGAGTCGGATAGTGTCTGGGTCAGGGTAACGAATAATTACGGATGTATAGCCAGCGATACCGCCTATTTCGGAATTTATAATGAACAGGTATTTACTTTCGGTAACGATACCAGCGTCTGCGAAAACGATAACATTACCATAACTGCTAATGCTCAAAACGTTACATCCGACTATGAATGGACATTTAATGATGGAACTTCCACAACAACATGGAATACCCCGACCAACGAACATACGGTTGTAAATGCATCGCTTTCGGATGAAGGCATCTATACCGTCGAAGCGACTGACGACAACGGCTGCAACATTTCCGGGTCATTCAATCTGTATGTACAGGAGGTTCCGGATATTGGCATTTCAAGCGAAGTGGACATTTGCGATGGCAATATAATGAGGATTGAAGCCAATGGCCACAATTTCGTTTCGTTTGCCTGGATTGAGCTAAGCGATGCTTCGGATACGCTCAGCACAGAAAATTATATCCTGATTGGATCAGAAGGCAATTATCAGCTAACAGCTACCCAGGCTAACGGATGTACTGCTACTGAAACAACGGAAGTTAACGTGTGGAATAATCCCACCTTTAACTTACCCGCCCGGGTTGAATTCTGCCCCAATACAGACATTTCATACGACATGACCAATCCCCCCGGCTGGTCTTCTCCACAGCCCGACCCGGCAGACAACACACCCAGAGGCCACACCTGGTATACGATGAACGAAACCGGGGACCTGGAACACTACTTTACAGGCACGGATATTGGCGAAGCCGATCCAAACGCCAACCCCGCTGCCGGTGTCTATTTTCTGGAAGTACAAGACGGTTTATGCCAGTTCGTTGACAAGGTGGAAATTGCTTACCATGAGCTCATTGATGTTGAACCTGACGATGCAGAGGTGTGCGACAATGAACCCTATACGCTCGAAATACCGCCGTCTATTGTTCCTGATGTCAGCACCTATTTCTGGGAACAGAATGCAACCTCAGTTAACGGGCCGGAAAACAGCAACTGGGTGGTTACCGAAGCCGGCGATTACACCCTGCATATCACCGACAACAACGGATGTGAAAATTCAGGCAGTATGACATTAAGTCACCTGCCTTCTCCGGTATTTAGTCTGGGTGCCGACAGAGAAAAGTGTTATGGCGATACCATCATGGTTGCAACCGATCCTTCTTTTGCAAGATATGAATGGAATGGTGATCCATCTGATGACCAGCCCAATTACATCGAAACACTCAACATTGGCACAGGTACCACCAGCCTTCAGGTTTGGGCAGATAACGGATGTACTTCAACCCAACAGGTGAATGTTACGGTTCATCCCCTGCCAACAGTTGATCTTGGTCCCGACATTGAAGGATGTGCCGGCGAAACGGAAACACTCACAGTTCCCAACTTCCCGGAAATTTACTGGTCAAACGGAGAACAAGATGTGACGGGAATTACCGTCGGAAGAGGCCGGCACCACGTCACAGTAGTCGACGATCACGGTTGTGTCGGCAGAGATACTATGAATCTGGTCTGGTACCAGGTCCCCGACATAGAGCTTGGACCCGATATTTTTATCTGCCCGGTCGAATATCCTGTCACCATCGAAGCACCGGAAGGATACCAAAGCTACAAATGGCACAACGGTAGTACCGACAGGATGATCATCGCCAATTTAATGGACACTCTGAATAAAGTGGTGGTTACAAACATTCACGGTTGCCAGGGATGGGACACCAGGGTAGTCGACTTTCTTGCCGAACCTCCCTACTCATTGTGTAACGACACTTCGATCTGTGAACCTGACCAACTGGTACTGGATGCAGGTACGGAAATCATTACCGAATATGCAGGAGAACAACAGATCACACCCATTCAAAGCTATCTGTGGAGCAGTGGAACCACCACCCAAACCGATACAGTAGCTGAAACAGGCAACTATTGGGTAGAAGTTTACGACGGTTGTTTTTACCTGAGAGACACGATGCATGCAGAATTTTATCCATCGCCTGAAATTATCAGGCTCGATACCATGTATTATGCACAAGTTACCGTATTTGTTGAAAGCGGAACCCGACCCTATTATTATGCACTGGACGATGAAAACGATCTGCAAACAGAAAATACATTTAAAAACCTGTCAAATGGTGATCATGAAATTTTTGTGGAAGATTCCAATGGATGCAGGGCATCTACCCTCTTTTACATCAACTCGGACTATGAAATAGAAATACCCGGATTTTTCACACCTAACAACGACGGGTATAATGACACCTGGGTAATAGAAGGACTGGAACGATTGCCCGATTCGGATGTTTCCATTTTCGACCGTTACGGGAAACTGTTGCGTGAATTTAAAGCCTCCGAATCTGTTCAGTGGGACGGAGAATATCAGAATAAACCTGTACCGTCGGACGATTACTGGTATGTCATTCATCTTAAGCCTGTAGAAAAAATAATTAAAGGAAATGTAACCGTTAAACGATAATAATTTCTCTAATACCCGGGGTACAATCCTGACCAGGAAAGTAGTACACCGGGATTAGAGGCCAAAATCCCCTAAAACCCTGTAACAAAATGAGAAAACCCGTACTTTTTGTTATTGGCCTGTTGTTGGTATCAAACTCAATATCAGGACAAAAATATTTTATAACCAACCAGTATGTTTACGATCTGTTCATGATTAATCCGGCAGATGCGGGTAACAACAACAACTGCATCACGTTCAACGGATTTTATCAGAAGCAATGGTTCGGCGTAGACCTCGCGCCTACTACGCAACTATTGTCCTTCCAGACACCGTTATCTCATAATCTCGGTTCAGGCACCTATATTTTTAACGACCGCAACGGGAATTTTAAGCGAATGGGGTTGCAACAGTCCTTCTCGGTCGAAGTAAAACTAAGGGAAAACAGACACGGCAACACCTCACTGCATTTTGGACTCTCGGCATTTTTGGAACAGAGTTCTATTGATTACAGCGGGTTTTCCCAGGACGCGGGTATTGATCCTATTATTACAGGAACCGGTGAAAGCGGGTTGGGATTTAATGCAAACTCAGGCCTAATGTTAGAGGTAAACAATTACCATGTCGGTGTGGCATTATCCAATATTTTTTCTCAGAATAACCCGATGTATAAATCGGAATGGGAACCCAAAACCGGTCCTGATTTACATATTCATGCCGGCACCTCGTGGAAAGTTCCTGACCGGGAAATATATGTAGAACCCTTGTTTTATTATCGTCAAAACAGCTTTGAGAATACCCGTTTCGATGCTAACCTTAAACTCTATATGCCAACCCTTGATCCAAATTATGCCTTTTGGGGAATTCTTGCTTACCGACGTTCAATGGATGAGCAGCTGGGCCGCGACCTGGGACTGGCAACAACTGTGGGTATTGATTACAAAAGTTTTTCGTTTGGCATCGAACATCAGCTGGGCCTTACCGCAGCACAGAAACATTTCGGCAGCGCCTTCATCGTGGTTGCCGGATACAGAATATGTGCAGGAAACAAGAAAGGTGCATTCCCCTGTTCACAAAAAGATGCCATCATAAAGGCTGCCAATAAAGACCCCAAACGAGGATTAAAGGGAATTAAAAATGCGAAAAAATAATTTCAACCATAAGATAGTGATAAATTAAAGGCTGAGTATGGTCTAAAAAGCATCTTTGTTGCCAAACTCGTTGTTGTTTTAAATTTTTGCATCCTCATTAACAGGTACAAAAATTTAAAACGCCTTGATTTTGATAAAAATATGCTTTTTATACTGCACTCAGGGCTGAAAAAGTG